>JBFWNN010000053.1:40486-42289 GCA_050251035.1 Parvibaculaceae bacterium | reverse complement strand
AGGCTGTGGCGGAAGTCTTCGCCATATCATGCAAGTTCCCCTCAGATCGCCGCCACTCTGTTCCAGAAGAGGAGACAAAATGTGTGAAAACCATCTTGACAAGAAAAGCTCCATACAAGGTGCCCGATAGGGCGGATGAGGGTGTTGGTTCAGCTCACGTCGGCTTTTCAAGATAATAAAGCTTCGACACTCCCATCTTTGCGGCTGCGTAGAGGTTGAGAGAACACCCTCATCAGGCCTTCGGCCACCTTTCTCCCGCAGGCGGGAGAAGGGAAGTGGCTCTCGAGAGCAGGCGCTATCTGCTCTTCTTGTAGGGCGCCATGCCCTGGCGCGCCAGCTCGTCGGCGCGCTCATTGTCGTCATGGCCGGCATGGCCCTTCACCCAGTGCCAGCTCAGCTGATGGCGCCCTAGAGCGAGGTCGAGGCGCTGCCACAGCTCGGCGTTCTTCACCGGCTTCTTGTCGGCGGTCTTCCAGCCATTGCGCTTCCAGCCATGGATCCACTTGCTGATGCCGTCCTTCAGATATTGTGAGTCGGTATGCATCTCGACGTTCGCCGGCCGGGTAAGCGCCTCGAGCGCCATGATTGCCGCCATGAGCTCCATGCGGTTGTTGGTGGTGAGGGCCTCGCCGCCCTTGAGCTCCTTCTCATGCGCGCCATAGCGCAGGATGGCGCCCCAGCCGCCCGGTCCCGGATTGCCGGAACAGGCGCCGTCGGTATGGACGACGACCGTCTGCGGCGTCATGCGGCGGGCTTCGCTTCGCGCAGCTCCCGCGGCAGCTTGAAGGACACGTTCTCCTGGCGCAGCACGACATTCTCGACCGTCACATCGTAATGCACACGGAACGCGTCGATGATCTCGTTGACTAGCACTTCCGGCGCCGAGGCGCCGGCGGTGAGGCCGACGCTGGTGAGGCCTTCGAGCTTCGACCAGTCGAGATCCTGCGCTCTCTGCACGAGCTCGGCCGACGGACAGCCGTTCTTGAGGCCGACCTCGACGAGGCGCTTCGAGTTGGACGAGTTGGGAGCGCCGACCACCAGCAGCAGGTCGAGCCGGCCGGCGATCGACTTCACCGCCTCCTGGCGATTGGTGGTGGCATAGCAGATGTCTTCCTTGAACGGTCCGCGGATCTCCGGGAAGCGGCGCTTCAGCGTCTCGACGATGTCGCGCGTATCGTCGACCGAAAGGGTGGTCTGCGTGACATAGGCGAGCTTGGCCGGGTCGTGCGGCGTGAAGCTTTGGGCTTCCGCGACCGTCTCGATGAGCGTGATGGCGCCCTGCGGCAGCTGGCCCATGGTGCCGATGACCTCGGGATGCCCCTTATGGCCGATGAGCACGATGTCGAGGCCCTCATTGTGGTGGCGCTGCGCCTCCATATGGACCTTGGTGACGAGCGGGCAGGTGGCGTCGATCTGGAAGAGCCGGCGCTGGCGCGCCGCCTCCGGCACCGCCTTGGGCACGCCATGGGCGGAGAAGATCACCGGCCGGTCGCCATCCGGGATCTCGTCCAGCTCGTCGACGAAGATCGCCCCCTTGGCCCTGAGATCGTCGACCACGAATTTGTTGTGCACGATCTCGTGGCGCACATAGACCGGCGCGCCATAGAGTTTGAGCGCCCGCTCGACGATGTCGATGGCCCGCACCACGCCGGCGCAGAAACCTCTCGGCGCGGCAAGAAGGATGGTCAGGGGCGGCTTGCTCATGGGGGGTTAGATGGCGAAGGTCGCCAAGGCTTGTCAAGGTGGCACGGTGGCGGCGCTAGAGCAAATCCCGCCAAAGGCCTGCCCCGGACCCGATCCGGG
>JBFWNN010000053.1:0-40386 GCA_050251035.1 Parvibaculaceae bacterium | reverse complement strand
CGCGCCCCGACGCACGCCGCCACATTGGCCTCCATGCGGTGGAGCTGATCCGCGCTCAAGCGGCCGACCACATGCACGGCAAGCGTCACCTCGACGCTGCGGCGGATTTCGTAAACCTGCTCGAAGCTCAGATCGAGGAAATGCAGATAGGTCCTGAGCTGCTGCACCGATGAATCGACTGAGACCGTCTGGATCTCGGCGCCGCCATTCGGTCCGGTCTGCATCTTGACCAGCCCGTTGACCTCGAGAACCTTGAGCGCCTCGCGCACCGTGCCTTTCGAACAGTCATATTGTTCAACCAGCGCGCGCTCATTGGGCAGTCTGTCGCCGGGCTTGAGCCGGTCGCGCGCGATCCGGTGCCGCAAGTCGTCGGCGATCAGATTGGACAGTTTCGGCCGCCGCACGGGCGGCGGATGGCGGCTCGGTGCCTTGGTGCTGCTCATGATCCAGGTGGCGCGGTTTGGTCAGTGACCCACAATAGTTAAGCCCGGCAAGTTGAAAAGCTCGAGCATGTCGACCCTCCTTCCGATCGGCGGTGCTGATCATCAGTCTTCGGAAGATACAATCTATGGTTACATTTTTTGGTGATTCACACGGAAGCGTTTTGACACCGGAATTCTAATTATCATATTTATACGCATAAAAAAGAGCAGGGACCGGGTGAGGCTAGCCGGCTCGATCCATCAGGGGAGAAACATGGTCTGAGGAGGACAGGTAAATGACCAGACTGATGAACAGGGTTGCTATTCTGGCTCTTGGCGCCGTTCTGGCGCTGGGCGGCAGTGCGGCAATGACGCTCGGCAAGGAGCGGGCCCGCGATCTCGGCGTTCCCTTCGTGGGGACACCCGGACCCGACAATGCCATCACCGACGTTGCGGGCGTGAAGGTCGGTTACGCGACGATCATCGAGGGCGAAGGCAAGACCGAGGTCGGCAAGGGGCCGGTGCGCACCGGTGTCACGGCGATCCTGCCGCGCGGCCAGACCTTCGGACCGGTCTTCGCCGGCTGGTACACGCATAATGGCAATGGCGAGATGACCGGCACGACCTGGATCGACGAAAGCGGCTTCCTCGAGGGGCCGGTCATGATCACCAACACCCACAGTGTCGGCGTGGTGCGCGATGCCGTGATCTCCTGGCAGGCCAAGCACGATCTGGTCGGCCCGACCGAGAACAATCTCTATTGGCTGCTGCCGGTGGTGGCGGAGACCTGGGACGGCATCCTCAATGACATCAACGGCATGCATGTGAAGCCGGAGCATGTCTTCCAGGCCCTCGACGGCGCTGCCTCGGGTCCCATCGCCGAAGGCAATGTCGGCGGCGGCACGGGCATGAATCTGTTCCGTTTCAAGGGCGGCACCGGCACCGCCTCGCGCAAGCTCGACGACAAGGACGGCGGCTACACGGTCGGTGTCCTGGTGCAGGGGAATTTCGGCCGGCGCGAGGATCTCATGATTGCGGGCGTGCCCGTGGGAACCGAGATCACGGATCTGCTGCCCGATTATTCCTGGAACAGGAAGAAGACCGAGCTCGAAGATCTGCGGCCCGAAGAGAAGGAGGCTGGCTCGATCATCGTGGTGGTGGCGACCGATGCGCCGCTGATATCGACCCAGCTCACGCGCCTGGCGAAGCGGGCGACGATCGGCATCGCGCGCACCGGCGGCTTCGGTGGCAATGGCAGCGGCGACATCTTCGTCGCCTTCTCCACCGCCAATCCGCAAGCCTATAGCCGCGGAGGCAAGACCTCGCTCGAAATGATGTCGAATGACGACATGGATCCGATCATCAAGGCGACGGCCTATGCGACCGAGGAGGCCATCGTCAATGCCATGGTCGCAGCCGAGACGATGAAGGGGCGCGACGACAATACGTCCTTCGCCATCCCGCATGACCGGCTGAAGGAGGTCCTGAAGAAGTACAACCGATTGCAGCAGTGAAGGCAGTGCTTCCGGAGCGCCGGACGGCTGCATGTCGTCCGGCGCTCCATCTTTTTCGGAGGAGCTCCTGGACGGCCGCCGCATCGGTGATTCGGAACATAGGGCGAACCCGTGGCGCGGCCAGCCATGCAATCCCGGCGCGGCGACCACGTGAATGAGGCCTCTTGCCTTTCTCGAAACCCGCCACTACTTTCGCGCCGTTCGTTGAGAACATACGCGGGAGAGGCCGGTTCGATCCGGCGCCGAAGGAGCAACCGCCCCGGAAACTCTCAGGCAAAAGGACCGCGTGCGTTCGCCGACTCTGGAGAGCAGGGGACAAACCCCTCACCGAAGGAGCCAAGCTCATGTGTCGGAGCGACATGGGCGAAATCTCTCAGGTTCTCTGACAGAGGGGGCAGGCTTGGCCTATGGCCGGGTCTCGCTCAATCTTGTCGGAAACCGGGATTTGAATGGCAACGCTCACTGAAACGCTTCATCGCACCCCCTTCTATGATCTGCATGTGAAACTGGGCGCCCGCATCGTGCCCTTTGCCGGCTACGAGATGCCGGTGCAGTATCCGACGGGCATCCTCACCGAGCACAATTGGACCAGGAGCTCGGCCGGCCTCTTCGACGTCTCCCACATGGGCCAGGCCTATGTGACGGGGCCCGATCACGAGACGGTGGCCAAGGCCCTGGAAAAGCTCGTGCCGGGCGATGTGCTGGGCCTGGCGCCGCAGCGCATCCGCTATTCGCAGATCACCAATCAAGCGGGCGGCATCATCGACGACCTGATGATCACCCGCACCGGCGTGGACGGGCGGCTCTATGTCGTCGTCAACGCCTCGCGCAAGGACGTCGACTATGCCTGGCTCGCGCAGCATCTGCCGAAGAACGTGCGGCTCGAGCCGATCACGGACCACGCGCTTCTTGCCCTGCAAGGTCCCAAGGCGGCGGCGGTCATGGCGCGCCACTGCCCGAAGGCGTCGGCTCTCGCCTTCATGAGCGCCACCCCTGACACGTTCGACGGCATTCCTTGCCATGTCGCGCGCTCGGGCTATACCGGCGAGGACGGTTTCGAGATCTCGGTCGCGACGAAGGACGCCCTGAAGCTGGCCGAAACCTTGCTGGCCGACCCCGATGTCAAGCCGATCGGCCTCGGCGCGCGTGATTCGCTGCGCCTCGAGGCGGGCCTCTGCCTCTATGGCCATGACATCGACGAGGAGACGAGCCCGGTCGAGGCCGGTCTAGTCTGGTCGATCGGCAAGCACCGGCGCGGTGAGGGCGGCTTCACCGGCGCCGAGCGCATCACCCGCGAGATCCGGGAGGGCGCGCGGCGCAAGCGCGTCGGCATCAGGCCGGAGGGCCGCGCGCCGGCGCGCGAAGGTTCGGTCATCATCAATGACGAAGGCCGCGCCATCGGCATTGTAACCTCCGGCGGCTTCGGACCGACGGTCAACGGCCCGGTCGCCATGGGTTATGTCGAGGCCGCCTATGCGGCGCCCGGGACGCCGATCAGCCTGGTTGTGCGCGACAAGCCGATGCCGGCCAAGGTCGCCAGCCTGCCGTTCGCACCGCACAATTACAAACGCTAACACCCACAAAGGGAGAGAGACCGATGAGCAAGCATTATACGAAAGAGCATGAGTGGATCAGCGTCGACGGCGACGTCGCCACGATCGGCATCACCAATCATGCGCAGGAGCAGCTGGGCGACGTCGTCTTCGTCGAGCTGCCGGCGATCGGCAAGGCGGTGACCAAGGGCGGCGATGCGGCGGTGGTCGAATCGGTCAAGGCGGCGAGCGAGGTCTACGCGCCGGTCACCGGCGAGGTCGTCGAGGTGAACAAGGAGCTCGAGGGCGATCCGGCGCTCGTCAACCGTGAGGCCGAGGGCGCCGCCTGGTTCATGAAGGTGAAGCTCAAGGACAAGGCCGAGCTCGCCGATCTGATGGACAAGGCCAGCTACGACAAGTTCGTGGCCGAGCAATAGGAAATGACCCTCCCTGGAAACGGGGAGAGCGGACGGACAACGAGGAAACGAAGATCATGTCGACCAAACGCGCAACCCTTGCCGAGCTCGAGCCGGAGGCGAATTTCGTGCCCCGCCATATCGGCCCCAATGCGGCCGAGACCGCCGAGATGCTGAAGGACCTGGGCGCCTCGTCGCTCGACGACTTCATCGACAAGGTGATCCCGAAGAAGATCAGGGCGGCCAAGCCGCTCGATCTGCCGAAGGGCAAGGCCGAGCGCACGACGCTCTCCTATCTGCGCCAGATGGCGTCGCGCAACGAGGTGTTCACCTCGATGATCGGCATGGGTTATTACGGCACCGTCACGCCCAAGGTCATCCTGCGCAACATCCTGGAGAATCCGGGCTGGTACACAGCCTACACGCCCTATCAGGCCGAAGTGAGCCAGGGCCGCCTCGAGGCGCTGCTCAACTTCCAGCAGATGATCGTCGACTTCACCGGGCTCGAGCTCGCCAGTGCCTCGCTCCTCGACGAAGGCACGGCGGCGGCGGAAGCCATGGCCATGGCCAAGCGCGTGGTCAAGACCTCGGCCAACACCTTCTTCGTCGACCGCGACACCCATCCGCAGACCATCGGCGTCGTGAAGACGCGGGCCGAAGCGTTCGGCTTCGCCATCGTGGTCGGCGATCCGGCGAAGGACCTGAAGCCGGCCGAGGTCTTCGGCGCGCTTCTGTCCTATCCGGGCTCCTCGGGCGAGATCCGCGACTATCGCGCCATCATCGACAAGCTCCATGGCGCGGGCGCGCTCGCCGTCATGGCGACCGATCTCCTCGCTCTGGCGCTGCTCACCCCGCCCGGCGAGCTAGGCGCCGACATCGCCTTGGGCTCGGCCCAGCGCTTCGGCGTGCCCATGGGCTATGGCGGCCCGCATGCCGCCTTCTTCGCCACCCGCGACGAATACAAGCGCGCCATGCCCGGCCGCCTCATCGGCGTCTCGGTCGATTCCCACGGGCACCAGGCCCTGCGCATGGCGATGCAGACGCGCGAGCAGCATATCCGCCGCGAGAAGGCGACGAGCAACATCTGCACCGCGCAGGTGCTGCTGGCGGTCATCGCCTCGATGTTCGCCGTCTATAACGGGCCCAAGGGCATCAGGAAGACGGCCGAGCGCACCCACCGCCTGGCGCAGATCTTCGCCGCTGCCGTGAAGGGCTTCGGCTACGAGGTCCAGACCAAGGCCTTCTTCGACACCGTCACCATCGCGGCCCCCGGTCGCGCCCATGCGATCCTCGCCCGCGCCAAGGAGAAGCGCATCAATCTGCGCTTCGTCGATGCCGACCATGTCGGTATCTCCTTCGACCAGTCGACGCGCCGCCAGGAACTCGAGAGCCTGCTTACCGTGTTCAAGACCGGCGCTCTGGACAAGCTCGACATCGACGCGCTCGATGCCAAGCTCACCGAGGTGATCCCGCAGGCTTTGCAGCGCAAGTCGCCCTATCTCACCCATCCGGTCTTCGAGATGTATCACTCCGAGACCGAGATGCTGCGCTATATGCGGAGACTCCAGGCCAAGGATGTGGCGCTCGACCGCTCGATGATCCCTCTGGGGTCCTGCACCATGAAGCTCAACGCCACGACCGAGATGATCCCGGTCACCTGGCGCGAATTCGCCATGATGCATCCTTTCGCGCCGCTGGAGCAGGCGCAGGGCTATCAGCAGCTCTTCGAGGAGCTCGAAGGCATGCTGGCCGAGATCACCGGCTTCGACACGGTGTCGCTGCAGCCCAATGCCGGCAGCCAGGGCGAATATGCGGGCCTGCTCGCCATTCGCGGCTACCATCATGCCCGCGGCGAGACCAATCGCGACGTCTGCCTCATCCCGGTCTCGGCGCATGGCACCAATCCTGCTTCGGCGGTCATGGCCGGCATGAAGGTGGTGGTCGTCGCCTGCGACGAGCAGGGCAATGTCGAGGTCGCCGATCTCGCGGCCAAGGCCAAGCAGCATGCCGCGAACCTCGCGGCCCTGATGATCACCTATCCCTCGACCCATGGCGTGTTCGAGGAGAGCATCAAGGACATCTGCGCGATCACCCATGAGCATGGCGGCCAGGTCTATCTCGACGGCGCCAATCTCAACGCGCAGGTGGGCCTGGTGCGCCCGGCCGAGCTCGGCGCCGATGTCTGCCACATGAATCTGCACAAGACCTTCTGCATCCCGCATGGCGGCGGCGGTCCCGGCATGGGCCCGATCGGCGTCAAGGCGCATCTGGCACCCTATCTGCCCGGCCACGCGGTCGTGCATGGCGTCAATCCGGCGGCCGGCCGCGACCAGTCGCAAGGCCAGGTCTCCTCGGCGCCCTGGGGCTCGGCCTCGATCCTGCCGATCTCCTGGACCTATATCGCCATGATGGGCGGCGAGGGCCTCAAGCAGGCGACGATCATGGCGATCCTCAACGCCAACTACATCGCCAAGCGCCTCGCGCCGCATTTCCCCATCGTCTATACGGGGCCGGGCGGCTTCATCGCGCATGAATGCATCATCGACCTGCGCTGGCTCAAGGAGCGCACCGGCCTCGCCGTCGAGGACGTCGCCAAGCGGCTGGTCGACTATGGTTTCCATGCGCCGACCATGTCCTTCCCGGTGGTCGACACGCTGATGATCGAGCCGACCGAATCCGAGGGCAAGCGCGAGCTCGACCGCTTCTGCGACGCGATGATCGAGATCAGGCGCGAGATCGCCGAGGTCGAGGAGGGCAAGGCCGACCGCACCGACAACGTGCTGAAGAATTCACCGCACACGCACCAGCTTCTGCTCGGCGACTGGACGCGGCCCTATTCCAAGGAGAAGGCCTTCTTCCCGCTCAAATACATCAATGCCGACAAATACTGGCCGCCGGTCGGACGTGTCGACAATGTCTTCGGCGACCGCAACCTGGTCTGCACCTGCCCGCCCATGGAGGCCTATCAGGAGGCGGCGGAGTAGGAGGGCAGGGCCGAGAAAGAACAGTCGTATATTTTTACGCTGAGGTGACTGCTTGCCTGACTCGTCATGGCCGCCCCCGAGGCGGCCATCCAGCCTATCAGGCGACGGCTGTGCGTCGGCGCGGCTGGATGACCGGGACAAGCCCGGTCATGACGAGTTAAATAATTTGCCTCGACTATTTAATGCCTTAGTCCCGCATGCACGTTGTAGGCGAGGAGGGCAAGCACGGCGGCCAGGCCCAGATACATAATGGTGTATTCCATGCGCGTCGCCGCCGGCACGTCGCGATAGCGCCGGACGTCCGGCGCGTCGGGATCATAGCGCCAGGCGGCGATAAGGCTGGGTGCGGCGAATATGGCGATGAGGATCAGGAGCGGGCTCGGAATATAGAAGAAGAGGGCGATCAGCATGGGCACGCCCAGGAACCAGATGCGTGGCGAAAGGATCTGCGTGATGCGCCCGCCGTCGAGCGGCGACAGCGGGATCAGGTTAAACAGATTGATCATGAAACCGGAATAGGCGAGTGCCATCAGGAGGTCGCTCTCCTGGGCGCGGGCGAGAAAATAGACCGCGAATGCGCCGAGCGTGCCGATGAAGGGTCCGGCATAGGCGACATAGGCCTCCGTCTCGGCATCGAGGAACCTGTCCTTGAGCGTGATCCAGGCGCCGAGGAAGGGAATGAACATCGGCAGGCCCACGGCGAGCCCCCTTTGCCGTGCGGCAGCATAGTGGCCGAGCTCATGCACCAGGATGAGGCCGACGAAGCCGGCGGCGAAAGGCAGGCCATGGATCGTCGTGTAGACCCAGATGGTGACCAGCATGCTGCCGACGGACAGCAGCAGCTTGCCGAGCTTGAGCGACGCCAGAAAGAGGAAGAGCGCCTTGATCAAGCGTGCGGCGTCGTGTTGTTGCGGCGGAACAGCTTGAAGAGGCCGCCGCCGGCGACTGCGAAAGCGATGAGGATGACTTTCCAGAACTTGGCGAGGAAGACACCGACCATGGCGAGGAGGCCGAGCTTCTTGGCCGCGAAGCCGCCGATCAGGGCGGCCAGGCCGTATTCCGCCACCCGGTCGGTCGCGGCGTTGAAATCTCCGTAACGTTCGCCCGGCTTGTAGTCGAGGGAGGTGAGAAGCGTCCCGGCATGCTTCTTGTCCTCGGCGATGCTGGTCTCGCCGGTCACCAGATTGAGCGCGAAATAACCCCGCCGGCCGAGCGCATAAGTGTTGTAGTTGATTGTGGCTTCTTGCGCCTGGTCGGTTCCCCGATCCTTGGCGAGTATCGACCAGACCAGACGGTGGGCGCCTGCATCATAGGCGGGCCTTTCGACCCAGCCGACGATATCGAGCGGTGGAAATCCTCTTTCGCTGCGGTCCTTGTTGCTGGCCTCGTTGGCGTCCTTGATGTTCTTGAAAAGCTCGTCGGCATTCCACGACTTGGCATCGTCGTCCTTGATGTAGCCGCTGTCGGTGTAGGTTATCTCGATGAACCAGAATTTATCGGTTTGCTTCGGGATGACGAGGCCATGGAAATTGTCGCCCGTCCTGTTGCCGAGCGCGCTCATGAAGGAGGCACCTTCGGTGACAGGGACGAAGCTGTAGGAATCCGGCAAGCGGATGACCGCCAGATCGCGCAGCGAGATATCCGCCGGACCATGCGTCGCGGCCCTCACCGCCGCGTCGAAGGTCCGCTCGACCTCGGTGTTCGTGGGGGAGGCGTCCTGCGCCGCGGCGCAGGACGTTCCCGTGATGAGCAGGATCACCCAAAGGAGAAGGAAGTGAAGAAACATGGCCGTCCCATATCTCAAGTTGTATTTTGTAGAAATACACGCAGAGAGACGTAACACGGGACAGCCAGCCGGGGCAAGGGGCGGGCCGGTCAATAGCCGGGCAGAACGATGAGCTTGGGCCTTTCCGGCAACTTGCCGGCCGACAGGATGACCGTCGGCTCCGCCTGGTAGTCGACATCGAGGGAGCCTGAGAGGCCGTTGATGAAGCGCGACAGCGTCTGCGGGCTGAAATAATGCATGGGCAGGACGATGCGCGCCTTGAGGTCGTTCAGCACGTTGAGCATGTTGGCCTGCGCCATGGTGTAGGTGCCGTCGACCGGCACCAGCACGATGTCGAGCCGGCCGATGGCCCCGATCTGCTCGGGGCTGAGTTCATGATGCAGATGGCCGAGATGGCCGATGCACAATCCGGCGATCTCGAAGATGAAGATGGAATTGCCGTCGGGGACCCGGCCCAGCGCGCCGCCGCGGATGTCGGTGGTGACATTGCGGATGCGCACATCGCCGACCTGGAGGTCATGGCGGGCCGGGCCGCCCTCGGGATTCCAGCCGCGCAGCACATGCTTGATCTGGGGATCGGGAAAGTCGGTGTAATGCGTGCTGTGGGCGCGGTTCATGGTGACCACGTCCGGCACGATGCCATTGGCATCGCCCGAATAGTCGGTCGCGATCCTGACCCCGCCGGGGCTTTCGATGAGGAAGGTTGAATGGCCGACGAAGGTGAAGCGCACTTCGCTGGCTTCGAGCGCCGTTTCTACATAGCGTACCGGGCGAATCAGACTTGGCGCCTCGGCCATGGCGAGGCACTCGCTGGCGGGCATCTGCGCCCGCGCCCAGGGCGCGAGCAGCATCAGCAGGAGAAAGGCGAGAAGCCGACGAACGGCCATCTGTCGATCGCTCCGGGTGTGCGCGTCCTCTCGCAGACTAGCCGCTTATCGCCCGGCCTCCGGATCAACTTTCTGTCAGCGTTGACGCATCGTCAGTGGGCAAAATAAAACCCCGGCGGGACCGCCGGGGTTTCGCATTCGAGAGTATCGCTGCGCTCAGTTGAGGCGCGACTTCACCGCATCGATCGACTCCTCGATGAGCCTGGCGCCCTTGGCGCCTTCGGCGGCGACGCCCAGGAGCTCGGTCGCCGCGCTGATGGCGACGTCGGTCGCCGCGGTGCGCACGTCCTTCACCGCCTGCTGCTCGGCCTGGGCGATCTTCTGCTCGGCCTGCCGGGTGCGCCGCTCCAGCGTCTCGGTGAGCTTGGCGCGCGTCTCATGCGCATAGGCTTCCGCCTCCTTGCGGGCGAGCGCCACGATGTCCTCGGCGTCCTTCTCGGCCTGGACGCGCTTCTTCTTGTATTCATCGAGCAGCGCCTGCGCCTCTTCGCGCAGCTTCTTGGCTTCCGCCAGCTCCTTGGCGATGCGCGCCGACCGCTCGTCGAGCATGGCCGCCACTTTCGCCGGCACCTTCATATAGATCATGACGCCGACGAAGATCAGGAAGGAGACGGTAACCCAGGTTTGCGGATCTCCCAGCATGGTCAGTTTCCTTGCGCCTTGGCGACCGCCTTGGTCGCATCCGCTTTGCTCACCGTGCTTCCGGTGAGCTGGCTGACGATGTCGGCCGCGATATCGGTGGCGAGATCGGTCACGCTGGCGAGCGCCTTGGCACGCGTCGCCTGGATGGCCTTCTCGGCCTCGGCGATCTTGGCGGCGAGCTGGCCGTCGAGCGCGCTGCGTTCCTTGTCGACCTCGGCGCCGAGCTTGTCGCGCGTGTCCTTGGCGATCGCCTGCGCCTTGCCGCGCGCGTCGGCGAGGGCTTTCTCATACTCGGCCACGGCCTTGTCGGTATCCGTCTTGAAGCGCTGGGCGGCGGCCAGGTCGCCGTCGATCTGGTTCTTGCGGCCCTCGATGACACCGCCGGTGCGCGGGATCACGATCTTCGAGATGATGAAATAGAGGACAAGGAAGGTCACCGCGAGCCAGAACAGCTGCGGCGGCCAAGTATTGACGTCGAGTTGCGGCATGGCACTTGCGCCTTGTTCTTGAGTCCAAGCGCCGGCGAGGGCCTCATCGGCCCTGCCGGTGGGCAAAGACTTCGGATCGATCAGCCGAAGAGAATGAGCATGGCGACGGCGAAGCCGATCAGGCCCGTCGCTTCGGCGAAGGCGAAGCCGAGGAACAGCGTGCCGCGCTGGCCGGCGGCGGCCGCCGGATTGCGCAGAGCGCCCGCGAGGTAATTGCCGAAGATGTGGCCGATGCCGACGCCGGCGCCGCCCAGGGCGATGGCCGCGATACCCGCACCGATCATCTTTGCTGCTTCAACTTCCATCTGACTTCTCCTGTTGAATGGATGGATTGAGGGATTGAGTGATTAATGGTCCACATGCATGGCATCGGCCAGGTACATGCAGGTGAGCAGGGCGAAGACATAGGCCTGCAGCGCCGCCACCAGGAGGTCGAGGCCGTAGAGGCCGACCATGGCGAAGAGCGGCAGCCAGCCGGCAGTCACGCCGAGCATGACGACGAAGCCCGCCATCACCTTGAGCATCAAGTGGCCAGCCATCATGTTGGCGAAGAGACGGATCGAGAGGCTCAAGGGGCGGATGAAGTAGGAGACGACCTCGATGACGACGACGAGCGGCAGGAGGACCACCGGCACGCCCGACGGTACGAACAGCTTGAGATAGCGGAAGCCGTGGCGGATGAAGCCGATGATGGTGGCGCCGATGAAGACGACGAGCGCCAGCGCCAGCGTCACGATGATGTGGCTCGTCACCGTGAAGGAATAGGGCACGAGGCCGAGCACGTTGCAGAAGAGAATGAAGGTGAAGAGGGTGAGGACGAAGGGGAAATAGGTGCGGGCATTCTCATGCAGCACTTCCTTCGTCATGTTCTCGATGAATTCGTAGACCCCTTCGGCGGCCGATTGCAGGCGGGTCGGGATCAGGTTCTTGGGCGCCAGCAGGAAGAGGAGGGCGGCGCAGGTGACCGCGATGATGGCCCAGAGGCCGGAATTGGTGAGCGAGAAGGGGCCGAGATCGACGATGGTGTTGATCTGGAACTGGTGGATCGGGTCCATCACCTTGACGGTGTGTTCACCTGCCGCGCCCGCTGCCGCTTCCGTTGTGGTCGTTGACACCTTCAATCCTCGTCATCGTCTTTGACCGACGGCGCCACCGGGCCTTTTCCGCCCAGGACCTCCTCGGCCTGTTTGCTCTTTGAGAGCCGCATCACATTGACGACCCCCGCAGCGATCCCGAACGGCATGAGGGCCAGCATGACCCATGGCGCCGTGCCGAAATATCTGTCCGCCATCCAGCCGAGGCCCATGCAGACCGCGATGCCGACCACGAGCTCGGTCACCGCCCGCATGGCAAGACCCGCGGCCGACCCTTCGGTCGTGTCGGGTTTTTCGCCTTTGCGCTGGCTCAGACTGGTGTCCAGCCGCTTTTCCAGATCCTTGAGCCGGTCATCCGATGTGTTCATGAGCCTGCTCGAGAGAATGCCTGATGCGGCGTGAACGCCCCCTCAAAATCGCGCGCACCATAGAGATTGGGCGAAATGGTGTCAAGGAACGCATCGGCAATTCAAGCCATTGATTTGCTTCGGGTTTCGAGGCCTCGGTGACGATGCGGCGATTCGCGCGCGGCGATTGCCGCCAGGGTCGGCAAAAATGGGATTCTGGACGCTGTTTGAGCGAGTGCGTAACCATCGGGCCCATGGCCTGGCCGTGATTCGCCGCGCCGGACATAGAGGACCCGCGATGGCTGAAGCTGATGCCGTGAAGAAAGACTGGTGGTCGGCGGTTTCGGCCTATCTGACGCCCCGGATGCTCATCATCCTGGCCATGGGCTTCGCCTCCGGCCTGCCGCTGCTCCTGACCCTCTCGACCCTCTCCTACTGGCTGTCCAAGCTCGGCGTCGACAAGACCACCATCGGCCTCTTCGCGGTGGTCGGCACGCCCTACGCCTTGAAGTTCCTTTGGTCGCCGATCATGGATCAGGTGCCGCTGCCGGTGCTGACCCGGCTGCTCGGGCGGCGGCGCAGCTGGCTGTTCGTGACGCAGGTGCTGCTGGCGGTCGCGATCTTCACGATGGGACAGGTCGATCCGACCGTCAATCCCTGGGGAACCGCGCTCATCGCCGTTATCGTCGCCTTCCTGTCGGCCAGCCAGGACATCGTCATCGACGCCTATCGCATCGAGTTCCTGCCCCAGGACGAGCAGGGCCATGGCGCCGCCGCCACCCAGATCGGCTACCGCTTCGGCCTGTTGCTCGCCGGCGCCGGCGCCGTCGGCCTGTCCGATTTCTATTCGTGGCCGATCGTGTTCGGCGTGCTCGCCGCGGCGATGATCGCCTGCGCCGTGCTCACTCTGTTCGTGCCCGAGCCCAAGGTTGTGGCGGAGCCGGGCGAGCGCGACTATGTCCAATGGGTCAAGGAATCGGTCATCGATCCCTTCGGCGACTTCATTGGGCGCCGCGGCTGGGTCGTCATCCTGCTGTTCGTGCTGTTCTACAAATTCGGCGACGCCTTGGGCGGCACGATGGCCAACCCGTTCTATGTGGAGATGGGCTATACCGGCCTCGAGATCGCCAGCGTCAGCAAGGTCTGGGGCATATGGATGACGATCGTCGGCGCCCTCGTCGGCGGCATCGCGGTGGCCCGCTGGGGCGTGTTCAAGGCGCTCCTGATCGGCGGCATCCTGCAGGCCCTCACCAATTTCGCCTTCGCCTATGTCGCGATCCGGGGCTCGGAATATGGCCTGTGCGCCAAGGAAGCGCTGGCCGCCGACCCGAACGCGCTCGTCGCCACCTTGTGCGCCGCCTATCCGCATGATCTGCCGGCCCTGGCCATCGCCATCACGGCCGACAATATCGCCGGCGGGGCGGCGGGAGCGGCGCTCGTCGCCTATCTCTCCGGCCTGTGCAATGTCGCCTTCACCGCGACCCAATATGCCTTGCTGACGTCCTTCATGGCGCAGGGCCGCACCTGGCTGTCCTCGGGCAGCGGCTGGCTCGCCGACCATACCGACTGGTTCACCTTCTGGAGCCTGACGGCTTTCCTCGCCGTCCCCGGCCTCTTGCTCCTCTTGTGGATCATGCGGCTCTATCCGTCGGGCGCCGTCATCCAGCGCAACCCGACGGGTTAGTTCGACCCGCGGAGGCTCAACCCGCTTCGGCGACCATCTGCTCGGCGGTTTCGAGGTCGACGGAGACGAGCTGCGACACGCCGCGCTCCATCATGGTGACGCCGAACAGCCGGTGCATGCGCGCCATGGTGAGCGGGTGGTGGGTGATGATCAGGAAGCGCGTTTCGGTGCGCTCCAGCATCGCTTCCAGGAGGTTGCAGAAGCGCTCGACATTGTGATCGTCCAGGGGCGCGTCGACCTCGTCCAGCACGCAGATCGGCGACGGGTTGGTGAGGAACACCGCGAAGATGAGCGACATGGCGGTAAGCGTCTGCTCGCCGCCCGACAGGAGCGAGAGCACCGTCGGCTTCTTGCCCGGCGGATGCGCCATGATCTCGAGGCCGGCTTCGAGAGGGTCATCCGATTCGATGAGCTGCAATTCGGCCTTGCCGCCGCCGAACAGCGTGGTGAAGAGCTGGCCGAAATTCTCGTTCACGGTACCGAAGGCGTCGAGCAGGCGCTGGCGGCCCTCGCGGTTGAGGTTCTGGATGCCGCCGCGCAGCTTGGCGATGGCCTGGACCACGTCGTCGCGTTCCTTGGTGAGGCCGTCGAGCTGTTTGGCGACCTCCTCGGCCTCTTCCTCGGCCCGGAGATTGACGCCGCCCAGCCTTTCACGGTCGTCGCGCAAGGTGGCGAGCTTGCGCTCGACCTCGTCGAGCGGCGGCATCGTGCCTTCTTCGAGTCCGGCGGTCTCGACGATCTCGGTCGGAGCGCAATGCAAGGCCTCGGCGATGCGCCGCTCGGCCTCGGCGTGACGCTCGCGCGACGATTCGAGGCGGGCCTCGTGCCGTGCATGATCCTCACGCGAGGCGGAGGCCTGGTCCTGCGCCGCGCGCAGCGCCTGGTCGGCGGCCCTGACCGCGTTCTCGGCCTCGGCCAGCGCGTCGGCGGCAGCCTTGCGCTCGCCTTCCGCTTCCGCGAGCGTGTTCATGAGCTTGAGCCGCTTGTCGGCGAAGAGCTGCGGCAGGTCGGCCATCTCGGCGAGCGCGGCGCGGGTCTCGTCGGCGCGCTTGGTCAGGGTCTCGATCTGGGCCGCGGCGCGCTTCGAACGCTCCTGCCATTGCGACTGCTCGGCCTGGATCGCCTTCAGCCGGTCGGCGCGGTTCTTCGCCTCGCGCTCGATGCCGTCGTGGCGGGCGCGCGCCTCGCCATAGAGGGCGCGCTCGTGATTGACCCGTTCGCGCAGGCCCGCGATCTCTTCCGCGAGCCCGTCGAGCGCCGGCAGCTCGGCGAGCTCGGCCTCGGCTGCGGCGAGGTGGCCCTGCGCTTCGGCGAGGTTGGCTTCGACGCGGCGCTTGGCCTCGTCGAGAGCGCCCGTCTGCTGCAGGCGCTCGGCCACTTGCCGCTCATGCTGGCTCAAGGCGCGGCGCGCCACTTCGACCGCCGACGTGGCAGCCCGCCAGGCTTCACGCCGGTCGCGCTCGGCGCGCGCGGCGCTTTCGACGGCGCTGCGCGCGTTCTCGAACAGCGTCTTGGCGTTCTCCATCGTGCCTTGCGCTTCCGCCGTCTCGGCCTCGATCGCTACCAGCCGGTTGCGCTCGGCGAGCCGTTTCGCCGCGGCACTCGGCGCATCGGCGGCGGCGGTGAAGCCGTCCCAGCGCCAGACATCGCCCTCGCGGCTGACCAGCCGCTGGCCGGGCTTCAACTCGCTCTGCAGCGCCTGGCCCAGAGCGCGGCTGACGATGCCGATATGCGACAGCCGGCGCGCCAAAGCGGGCGGCGCGTCGACGAAAAGGGTCAAGGGCTCGGCGCCGGCGGGCAGGGGCTCGGAGGCCGCGAGCGGCGGCAGGCCGCGCCAATGCACCGGGGCGGCCTCGTCGGCGGAGGCGTCGATATCCTCGCCCAGGGCAGCGCCGAGCGCCGACTCATAGCCGCGCTCGACCTTGATCGCATCGACCAGAGGCGGCCACAGATCGCCGTCATTGGCGCGCAACAGGTTGCTGAGCGTGCGCATCTCGGTCGAGAGCTTCTCCCAGGCGCGCCGTCCGTCCTCGAAAGCCTGCCGGCTGTCGGTTTCGGTCTGCCGCGCGTGGCGCAATTGCGCTTCCGCTTCGCCGGCCCCGTCTTCCGCTTGCGCCACCACCATCAGCGCGGTCTCGACCGCCTGCGCCAGGCGCTCGCCTTCCTCCGGCGGCGCCAGTTGCGCCATCAGCGCCTGGAAGCGGGCCGCCGTCTCCTGCGCCTCGCGCTCGAAACGGGAGATACGCTGGCGCTGCTCGTCGATGACGCGCTGCGCCGCATGGCGTCTGGCGGTGAGGTCCGAAAGCTGCAGATTGGCCTGATCGAGCGCCTCTTGCGCGCGGGCGAGGGCGTCGGCGGCTTCCTGCAGCTTGAGCGCCGCTTCGCCGCGATGCTGGGCGTCGCTTTCCTGCGCCGCCTGCAATTCGCTGTCTTCTAGGCCGAGCCGCTCCAACACGCCGTTGGTGTCGCGGATCGTCTCTTCCTCGCGGCCGAGATCGGCCACCGCCTGGACGAGACGGGCATCGAATTCCTTCCGGCGGGCTTCGGCGCGCTTCTCTTCCTCGTCGAGATTGGAGCGCTCGATGGTGAGGCGCTGCAGCACCGCCGCGCGCACCGTCTCCTGCTCGCGCAGGGCGGGCAGCTTGTCGCCCTGGTCGTCGCGATGGCGCAGCGCCTCGGAGGCGGCTTGCGTATGCTCGGCGAGGAGACGGGTCGCCTCGTCGAGCGCCCTGGCGTCGCGCTCGGCATGGTCGGCGGCATCCTTCCAGGCGAGATAGAGCCCGGTCGCCTCGAGCCGCCGGATCTCGGCCGAGAGCGACTTGTATTTCGCCGCCTGGCGGGCCTGGCGCTTGAGGCTCGACAGCTGCGCCTGCAGCTGCCCGATGACGTCCTCGAGCCGCGCGACATTCTGCTCGGCTGCCTTGAGCTTGAGCTCGGCCTCGTGCCGGCGGGTATGGAGTCCGGTGATGCCGGCCGCTTCTTCGAGGATCAGCCGGCGCGCCTGCGGCTTGGCGCTGATGATCTCGCCGATCTGGCCCTGCCGCACCAAGGCGGGCGAGCGGGCGCCGGTCGAGACGTCGGCGAACAGCAGCTGCACGTCGCGCGCGCGGACGTCGCGGCCGTTGATGCGATAGGCGGAGCCCGCTTCGCGCTCGATGCGGCGCGAAATCTCGAGCGTCTCGTCGTCGTTGAACTGGGGCGGTGCGGTGCGCTCGGTATTGTCCATCGTCACCAGCACTTCCGCCATGTTGCGGGCGGGCCGCTGGGCGGTGCCGGAGAAGATGACGTCGTCCATGCCGGAGGCGCGCATGCTCTTGTAGGAGCTTTCGCCCATCACCCAGCGCAACGCTTCGAGCAGGTTCGACTTGCCGCAGCCATTGGGGCCGACGACGCCGGTCAGGCCCTTTTCGATGATCAATTCCGTCGGTTCGACGAACGACTTGAAGCCCGAAAGCCTGAGTCGCGAGAACTTCATAACCCCACCCTTTGCAGTCCCAAGCGGAAGACGTCCGCTCCTAGAGGAGCGGGTCGATCATCTTCCGGAATTCCTCGATACTCGTCTCACCCTTGATCAACTCACCATTGACGAAGAAGGTCGGGATCGACTCCACCCCGAATTCGTTCGTCGCCTTGTCGCGCACCGCAATGATGCCCTTGGCCACCGCCTCGTTCTTGAGGCAGGCATCGAAGCTCTCCTTGGTGAAGCCGGCGAGCTGGGCGATCTTCTGCAGGCCTTCGAGGGGGGCGGCGAGCCAGGTGTCCTGCTGCTCGAAGAACATGTCGATCAGCGGGAAATATTTCTCCTTGGGGGCGCAGCGCGCCAGCATGAAGGCGGCGAGAGCCGGCTGGTTGTGCGGGAACTCCCGGAAGATGAAGCGGATCTTGCCGGTGTCGATATATTCCTTTTTGAGCGCCGGGAAGGTCTCTTTGTAGAAGGAGGCGCAATGCGGGCAGGAGGCCGAGGCGTATTCGACCACCGTGACCTTGGCATTGTCCGGCCCCATGGCCATCTCACCCTCGGCAGGCGGGGTATGCAGCGCGGTCAGATCGACGGCGGCATGGCCGGTCGAAGCGAGCCCGGTGAGGCCGGCAAGGGCCGTAGCCCCGAGAATCAGTTTGCGGCGATCTAGGTACATGTCGACTCCTGACTACTAGATATTGGGGTGTGTGACCAAGGGGTCATTTTGCCTGTGGAGAACGGGGGCTTAGCGCCCCTTGCCCCAGCCGCCTGAGGGCTTGCCTGAGCTCCGGATCGGCGACCTCCCGGAGCTCGGCTTCGAGCGCTTCGGCCGCTTGGGCGCCGAGCGGCGGCAAGGCCCGGGACGGAGCTTTTTTCCGGCCGAGCGCGCCTTGCCTGATCTTGACCTGGGCGATGGCGGCATAGCCATAGAAGGCATTGATCCGGTCGATGATCCGGGGCGTCTCGTGCTGGAGCTCGAGGCCCCGGCCGGGCGTCACCAGGATCACCAGTGTCCCGCCCTGCTTGCGCTCATCCGCATTGGCCCGCGGCCATTTGATTCGCTCGGGTTCGCTCCATTGCGCGATCGCGTCGCCCACGATGGCGGGCCATTGCGTGATCAGGTCGGCATAGGCAAAACCATAGCGGGCAAAGGCGGCGCGCGTGAGGGCGCGGAAGTCCTTGTCGAGCGTTTGCATGCGAGGGATCATGTCGCCACGAACCATGGCGGAACAAGGGCTTTCACCAAAGCGTGAAGCGGAAACGCACAAGCTTCTCGCCTGGTACGACCGGCATCGCCGCGACCTGCCCTGGCGGGCGCGGCCGGGCGAGGCGCCGGATCCTTATCATGTCTGGCTCTCCGAGATCATGCTGCAGCAGACGACGGTGGCGGCGGTCGCGGGCTATTATCGGAAATTCCTGGGCTTGTGGCCGACGGTCGAGGCGTTGGCGGCGGCGCCGCGCGAGGAGGTGCTGAAGGCCTGGGCCGGGCTCGGCTATTACGCCCGCGCCCGCAATCTCCATGCCTGCGCCAAGGTCGTCGCCGAGGAACTGGGCGGGCGCTTTCCCGACACGGAAGAGGGCCTGAGCGCGCTTCCGGGTATCGGCCCCTATACGGCGGGCGCCATCGCGGCAATCGCCTTCGACCGCCGGGCGGCCGCCGTCGACGGCAATGTCGAGCGCGTCATGGCGCGGCTCCATGCCATCGCGACGCCCTTGCCCGACGCCAAGCCCGAGATCCGCAAGCTGACGGCGGCGATGGTGCCCGAGCGGCGCGCCGGCGATTTCGCCCAGGCGCTCATGGACCTCGGCGCCACCATCTGCACGCCGAGGCGCCTCAATTGCATGATCTGTCCGTGGACGGAGGAATGCGAAGGCAGGCGCGCCGGCATCGCCGACGAATTGCCGCGCCGCAGGGCGAAGGCCGAGCGGCCGCGCCGCCAGGGCGTCGCCTTCTGGGTCGAGCGCGAGGACGGCACGGTTCTGCTGCGCGAGCGGCCGGACAAGGGCCTGCTCGGCGGCATGATGGAGATCCCCTCGACCGAATGGCAGGTTGCGATCGATCAGCCCGCGCTCCAGGCGCCGCTCGCGGCGCATTGGGTGATGACCGGCAGGCGGGTCGAGCACACGTTCACCCATTTCCATCTCGAGCTCGAGATCTGGGCGGCGCGCGTGCCGGCGAACACGCAAGTGAGCGATCGCGCGGCGCGCTGGGTCGAGAAGCGCTTCCTCGCCGGCGAGGCGCTGCCCAGCGTCATGCGCAAGATCGTTGCGGCGATGGATACACCCTCGCCCCGCAAGCGAAGCGCAGCGGGGAGAAGGAAGCGGCGGGAAGGGTGAGGGGACATGGCTGCCGGCCAGCTAATTCTTACCTGTGCGGCTCGCTCAACTCCGATGGAGTTTCACCAACGATGACGCGGTAGCCCCTCACCTCCCCATTGCTTCGCAACGGGTCCCCGCCCTCTCCCCTCTTCGAGGGGCGAGGGCGCATCGCTTACTCCACCGCGCCCATTTCCTGGCGCACTTGCTGGCGCAGGAGGTCGATCGGGATCAGCGTCTTGCCCTTGCGCAGGTGCCAGAAGGTCCAGCCGTTGCAGGCTTCCGCCCCTTGCACATGGGCGCCGATCTTGTGGATCGAGCCCGAGGCGTCGCGGCAGGCGATCGAGCCGTCGGCCCTGACCTTGGCGGCGACGCGCTGTGTCGGGTCCAGAAGCGTGTCGCCCGCCTTGACCAGGCCGCGCTCGATGAGCGAGCCGAAGGGGATGCGGGGCTCGGCGCGCTTGCTGGTCGAGACTTTCAAGGCCTCGGGTGGCAGGGTCTCGGTCACGCCGATGCGCGCCTTGGCCGCCTTGGCATAGGCCTTGTCGCGCTCGATGCCGATGAAATGCCGGCCGAGCTGCTTGGCGACGACGCCGGTGGTGCCCGAGCCGAAGAACGGGTCGAGCACCAGATCGCCCGGATTGGAGGACGACAGCAGCACGCGCCGAAGCAAGGCTTCCGGCTTCTGGGTCGGATGCAGCTTGTCGCCGTTGCCGTCCTTGAGGCGCTCGGGTCCGGCGCAGATCGGCAGGAGCCAGTCGGAGCGCATCTGCAGCTCCTCATTGAGCGCCTTCATCGCATCATAGTTGAAGGTGTAGCGCGAGGCCTGCGCGCGGCTCGCCCAGATCAGCGTCTCATGCGCATTGGTGAAGCGCCGGCCGCGGAAATTCGGCATCGGGTTGGTCTTGCGCCAGACCACGTCATTGAGGATCCAGAAGCCGAGATCCTGGAGCAGCGTGCCGACCCGGAAGATGTTGTGATAGGAGCCGATCACCCACAGGGCGCCGTCGGGCTTGAGCACGCGCCGGCACTCCTTGAGCCACTGGCGGCTGAAGGCGTCATAGTTGGTGAAGGAGGCGAACTTGTCCCAGTCGTCGTCGACCGCATCGACCTTGCTCTGGTCGGGCCGGTGCAGATCGCCGTTGAGCTGCAGGTTGTAGGGCGGATCGGCGAAGACGAGGTCGACCGATGCGGCCGGGATCTTGCCGAGCTCGGTCAGGCAGTCGCCGACCAGCACCGTATCGTAAAGCGGCTTCAGATCAGGCCGCGACTCGAACCCCATGGACCACCCCAGAACCAACGCAACACACTCGACAGAATCCTTATGAATCAAAGGGATTCGCGGGTGAATCGCGTTCTGGGGAAATGGTTAACAGGGGCGCGGAAGACCCGTCTTTACGGGCCTTTGATCGGGCAAGGCGGCTCAGCCCAGATAACGCGTGGCGGCCTCGTAGAGGATGCGGATGGGCTCGAAGGAACGCCGGTGATGCACCGAGGGTCCGAGGCGGGAAAGCGCCGCCTGATGCTCGGGCGTGCCGTAGCCCTTGTGCTGGGCGAAGCCGTAGCCCGGGAATTCGCGGTCGAGATCGACCATCATCCGGTCGCGCGTGACCTTGGCGACGATCGAGGCGGCAGCGATCGACAGGCATTGGCCGTCGCCCTCGACGATGGTCTCGGTGAGGCAGGCGAGCTTGGGCGCCCGGTTGCCGTCGACAAAGGCGAGGTGCGGCGCGCGCTTCAGATTGGCGACCGCCTGGATCATCGCCGCATAGGTCGCCTGCAGGATGTTGTCGCGGTCGATCACCGCGACATCCGAGATGCCGACGCCGACTTCGGCGACCGAGAAGATGGTGGCGTAAAGCTCTTCGCGTTTCTCGGGCGTGAGCTTCTTCGAGTCGTTGACGCCGAGCGGCAGGACATCGGGATCGAGGATCACCGCCGCGGCGACGACCGGACCGGCCCAGGGGCCGCGGCCGGCTTCATCGATGCCGGCGACGCAGGCATGGCCGCGCGCCAGGGCGGCACGCTCGAAATCGAAATGCGGAAGGACCGAATCAGCACGGCTCATGCCGCCAGTCTGGCGACTTCAGCCTTTGCCGGTCAACTCTCCTTTGGCTTTCCCACAGTCGGCGCTGGAACTCGGCAGACGGGTTCAGCCCTTCGGCCAGGCGGCGAAGATCGCGTTGAGTTCCGCATGCGGGGTCGCCTGCTCGGTGAAGCTGAAGGTGCCTTTCGTCTGCACCTCGCGCGCCGCCCTGAGGAAGGCGCCGAGCGCCGCGCGGGTGAAGGCGCCGCCGACGCTGATGCGTTTGACGCCGAGTTGGATGAGGTCCTCGACGGTGAGCGGAATGCCCTTCATGCCCATCAGCACATTGACCGGCCGGTCGAGCTCCTTGACCACGGTCTCGATATCCTCCGGCCGCGTCAGGCCCGGCGCATAGAGGACGTCGGCGCCCGCATCCTGGAAGGCCTGCAGCCGCATGATCGTGTCGGCGAGATTGGGCCGGTCATGCAGGAAATTCTCCGACCGCGCCGTCAGCGTGAAAGTGAAAGGCAGGCTCCGCGCCGCCTGCGCCGCGGCGGCGACGCGGGCGACCGCGGTGTCGAAATCATAGATCGGATCGTCCTTGCGGCCCGTCGCATCTTCGATCGACCCGCCCGCCACGCCGGCTTCGGCGGCGAGCGTGATCGTGCGGGCGCAGTCTTCCGGCGCGTCGCCGAAGCCGCCCTCGAGATCAGCCGAGACCGGCAGGCTCGTCGCTTCCGCGATCGCCCGCGCGTTCCCCAGATGCTCCGCGCGGGTGACCGCGCCCATGCCGTCCGGCTTGCCGATGGTGAAGGCGAAGCCCGCGCTGGTCGTCGCCAGGGCCTGGAAGCCCAGATTCTGCAGGAGCCTGGCGCTGCCCGCGTCCCAGGCATTGGGGATGACGAAGGCGCCGGGCTCTTCATGCAAGGCGGCGAAGATCCGGCCTTTTTCCTTCTGCGAGATCATGGGCTCCCCTCTCAGAAAAGCTTGAGCTGTTCGCCAGGCCTGGGCGGCCGCCTGAAGCCGTCGGTCGCCAGTTGCCGGCGCACGCGATTATAGCCGAGCCGGTGCGCCGCCATCTCGAACCGCCGCCCGATCGACCAGGCATAGGGCCCCGTGCCGGTGAAGCGTCGCCCGAAAGTAGCGTCGTTCTCCTTGCCCTGGCGCGTCTGGCGGATGAGCGACATCACCCGCGCCGCCCGGTCGGGCAGCGCCGCATGGAGCCACTCCTTGAAGATGTCCCTCACTTCGAGCGGCAGTCTCAGCACCACATAGCCCGCCTCGCGCGCCCCCGCGGCATAGGCGGCCTTGAGGATGTTCTCGATCTCGCTGTCATTGAGGCCCGGGATGACCGGGGCCGACATCACGACGGTCGGCACGCCGGCCTTCGACAGGGCCTCGATGGCGCCGAGCCGCTTCGGCGGCGTGGCGGCGCGCGGCTCCATGGCGCGCGCCAGCCTGGGATCGAGCGACGTCACCGAGACCGCGACCTTGACCAGGTTGCGCTTCGCCATGTCGGCGAGGATGTCGAGATCGCGCAGGACCAGCGCCGATTTGGTGACGATGCCGACCGGATGGTTGAATTCCGACAGCACTTCGAGGATCTGCCGGCTGATGCGGTAGTCGCGCTCGATCGGCTGATAGGGATCGGTGTTGGCGCCGAGTGCGATGGTCGCAGGCTGGTAATTCGGGTCCGACAGCTCGGCGCGCAGCAACTGCGCCGCATTGGTCTTGGCGAAGAGCTTGCTCTCGAAATCGAGCCCGGGCGACAGGCCCATATAGGCGTGGGTGGGCCTGGCATAGCAGTAGGAGCAGCCGTGCTCGCAGCCGCGATAGGGGTTGATCGACTGGCGGAAGGAGATGTCGGGTGAATCATTGGTGGTGATGATCTTCTTCGGCGTCTCCTCGAACACCGTCGTCTTGAGCGGCGGCAGCTCGTCCAGCGTCTGCCAGCCGTCGTCGAACAGTGCCGTGCCGTGCTTCTCGTAGCGCCCCGGCATGTTGAGCCGGGCGCCGCGGCCACGCTGCTGCTGCGGCAGGGTCGCATAGCGGCCGGCCCCCAGGGCCGAGGGGTCGAGCCCGGTCGTCTGGCGTCTGTCGATGAGCGTGGTCATGGAGAACATATAGGCGTTCTCCACGAACAAATCAAGAACAGAAGGGGTGGTCCGCCTCAGGGCTTGGGCGTGGCGATGACGTCCTTGAGCTCGGGATATTTGGCCGTGATCCGGTCGAACTCGCCCGATTTCGCCACCGCCTTGATGGCGGCGTCGAGCTTGGCCTTGAGCGCCGTGTCGCCCTTGCGGATGCCGGCGCCGATGCCTTCGCCGACCACCGAGGGGTCATCGACATTGGTCTTGTATTCGCAGCAGGCAAGGCCTTCACTCGATTTGAGGAAGCCGCTCATCACCGCGGCGCTGCCGATGGCGTAATCGATCCGGCCCGCGGCGATGTCCTGGCTGACCTCGTCCTGGGTTCCGTAGGTTTTGATCTCGGCGCCGGCGGGCTTGTATTTCTCCTCGGCATATTTGGACGAGACGGTGCCGCCCTGAACGCCGATCGTCTTGCCGGCGAGACGTTGGGGCGAGACGTCGAGATCGCCGTCCTTCGGCCCGGCGATGAACAGGGTCGTGCGGTAATAGCTGTCGGAGAAGTCGATGACTTCGCGCCGCTTGGGGTTGATCACCATGGCGCTCCAGATCACGTCGATCGTCTTCGCCTGCAGCGCCGGGATGATGCCGTCCCAGGCCACTTCGACATAGTCGCACTTCTCCTGCATTGCGGTGCAGACCGCTTCGATGGCCTCGACCTCCCAGCCGATCCATTTGCCTGTCGCATCCTTGGAGCTGAAGGGCGGAAAGGGTTCCGCGGCGAAGCCGATCTTGAGCTCGGCATGCGCGAACCCCGCCGGCAGCGTCGTGAGACAGGCCGTCAGGACAAGTGCCTTGATCATCTTGTGCATTTGGCGACTCCGGAAGGGATCGGACTGAGCGGAAGCTGTTGGCCGGCCGGTCACGTTCCATCAGGCGTGTCGTGACCGGATTCATCATAAAACAGATGCGGCCTTGTATATGACAGTATCTCTACGGGTGGTTAAATCGGCGGCCGAAAACGCCAAGACTTTCTTCTGATCGAACCGAACGCCGGTGAAGCGATCGTTTTGTTAAGGAATGTAAAGTCAGCCTTTGCGCCGCTGCATATGCTCGGCCAGTCGCGGCATGATCTCGACGAAGTTGCACGGCATGTGCCGGTAATCGAGCTGGCTCTTGAGGATATGGTCCCAGCCGTCGCGGCAGGCGCCGGGCGATCCCGGCAGACAGAAGATGTATTTGCCTTTGGCCACACCCGCGGTGGCGCGCGACTGCACGGTCGAAACGCCGATCTTCTGGAAGGAGATCATGTGGAAGGCGACGCCGAAGCCCTCGATCTCCTTTTCGAACAAGGCGCGCATCGCCTCGACCGTCACGTCGCGTCCGGTGAGCCCGGTGCCGCCGGTCGAGATGACGACGTCGACATCCGCAGCGCCAAGCCATCGCCGCACTTCAGCGCGGATGGCGCGGACGTCGTCCTTGACGATCCGCCGGTCGCTGAGCCGGTGCCCGGCCTCGACGATCCGTTCGGCGAGCACCGCGCCCGACTTGTCGGTCTCGGGCGTGCGCGTGTCGGACACGGTGAGGACCGCGATGCGCACCGGGATGAAGGGGCGTTCCGGCGGGGCTTCGGCCATGTCAGCGCCGCTCGCAGGCGAGCCGCGCCGCCAGCAGCAGGAAGAGCGAAGCCGAGACGATCCGGAAGCCCTGCGCGATGCCGGGGCTCTGCCTGAGCTTCGCCCCGATGCTGCCGGCGAACAGCGCCACCGCGCCATTGATGATGCCGCCGCCGATATTGAACAGGGTGCCGAGGATGAACAGCTGCAGCAGCGGCGCGCCGTTCTCCGGACGCACGAAGGGCGGCAGGAAGGCGAACATGAAGACGATGGTCTTGGGATTGAAGCTGTTCACCAGGACGCCGTCGCGCCAGGCGGCGAAGCTGCCGCGCGAGGCACCTTGGGCGGTGAGATCGCCGATCGGGGTCGCGAGCGTCTTATAGGCGATCCACACCAGATAGGCGGCGCCCACCCAGCGGATCGCGTCGAACACCGCCGGATAATGCGACAGCACGACCGCCATGCCGGCGGCCACGAGCAGCAAATGGATGAACGAGCCTGTGGCAATTCCGAAACCGGCGGCGAGGCCGGGCCGCACGCCGCCTTTCATGCTCTGGCCCAGCACGTACATCATGTCGTTGCCGGGCGTAAGGTTGAGCGCCAGTGCCGCGGTCAGGAAGACCAGGAGGTCGGCGGTGTCAATGGGCATCGTTCTTGTGCTTCTGCTTGAGGGACAGGAAGTCGCGCCAGGCAAGACGCTTCTGCGCCGGCTGACGCAGCAGATAGGCCGGGTGGAGCGTCGCCAGCAGCGGGATGCTGCGCTCGCCGGACGCGAAATCGAACCAGCGGCCCCTGAGCTTCAATATGCCTTCCGATCTGCCGATCAGGCGCTGCGTCGGCGTGGCGCCCAGGCAGACGAGGAGGCGCGGCTGCTTGATCTCGATGGCGCGCCTGAGGAACGGCAGGCACATGAGCGTCTCCTGGTCGGTCGGCGTGCGGTTGCCGGGCGGCCGCCAGAAGATGACATTGGAGATATAGACAGAGGTCTCTGGGCTGTCGGCATGGCGCGACAGGCCGATCGCCTGGAGCATGCGGTCGAGCAGCTGGCCGGAACGGCCGACAAAGGGCTTGCCCTGGATGTCCTCGTCGCGCCCCGGCGCCTCGCCGATGAGCATCACCTGCGCTTCCGGATTGCCGTCTGCGAAACACAGATTGGTCGCGGTCTTCTTGAGCGGGCAGGCGTCGAAGCGCTTGAGCGCCTGCTCGATGTCCGCCAGCGTCGCGCAGGCGGCCGCCATCTGGGCGGCATCGCTTGTTCCCTGCGGCTGCGCGGGCGGCGCGCCGCGAGACTCGCCGCCGCCGATCCTTGGCCGGACGGCCGGCGCGGCGACGGTTTTCCTGGCCTCGGGCTGAGGCGCGGGAGAGGGCGCGATGAGCCGGTTCACCGGCGCAGTGCCGATGATCTCGTCCGCTCCCATCTCGACCAGCCATTCGATCATGGCCGATGCTTCCGCTGCCTTCATGTCGCGATGTGCCTCAAGGGGTGGCTTGCGCCGCCGTCTCCTGTCACTATAACAGGCCGGAAACGATCGTAGCCATAGAAGGTTATGCGAAAAACGCGGGACCGGTTCGAAGGCGGAGCCGGGTTGAAACTGGGAGAAGAGAGACTGTGGAAGACGTCCAGCGCGAAGCCATGGAATATGACGTCGTCATCGTCGGCGCCGGGCCTGCGGGCCTTGCCGCGGCCATCAGGCTGAAGCAGCTCGCGGCCGAGAACAGCCATGAAATCTCCGTCTGCGTCCTCGAAAAGGGCTCCGAGGTCGGCGCTCATATTCTCTCCGGCGCCGTGGTGGATCCGATCGCGCTCAACGAGTTGATCCCCGACTGGAAGGAGAAGGGGGCGCCCCTCACCACCGAGGTCAACGAGGATCGCTTCTATGTGCTGGGCCCGCAAGGCGCGGTGCGCCTGCCCAATATCATGATGCCGCCCTTGATGAACAACCACGGCAACTATGCCGTGTCGCTCGGCAATGTGTGCCGCTGGCTGGCGGGGCAGGCCGAGGCGCTGGGCGTCGAGATCTATCCGGGCTTCGCCTGTTCCGAGGTCCTCTATCGCGAGGACGGCTCGGTCAAGGGCGTCGTCGCCGGCGTCTTCGGCATCGCCAAGGACGGCTCGCGCAAGCCCGATTTCCAGCCCGGCATGGAGCTCCACGGCAAATATGTGTTCATCGCCGAGGGCGTCAGGGGCTCGCTCGCCAAGGAGATCATCGCCAAGTTCAACCTCTCTGAAGGCAAGGAGCCGCAGAAATTCGGCCTCGGCATGAAGGAGCTGTGGGAGGTGCTGCCCGAGAACCACAAGCTTGGCCAGGTGACCCACACGATGGGCTGGCCGCTCGGCCTCAAGGCCGGCGGCGGGTCCTTCATGTACCATCTCGAGAACAATCTGGTGTCGATCGGCTTCGTCGTTCACTTGAACTACCAGAACCCGCATCTCTTTCCCTATATGGAGTTCCAGCGCTTCAAGCATCATCCCTTGATCGAGCCGGTGCTGCGCGGCGGACGGCGCATCGCCTATGGCGCGCGCGCCATCACCGAGGGCGGCCTGCAATCGGTGCCGAAGCTCTATTTCCCGGGCGGTGCCCTGATCGGCTGCTCGGCGGGCTTCGTCAACGTGCCGCGCATCAAGGGTTCGCACAATGCGATGAAGACCGGGATGCTGGCGGCCGAGGCCGCCTTCCAGGCGGTCAAGGCCGGGCGCTCGGGCGACGAGCTCGCCGACTATGAGAAGGCCTATGAGAAGTCCTGGGTCTATGAGGATCTGAGCCGGGTGCGCAACGTCAAGCCGATGTGGTCGAAGCTCGGCCTGGTCGGCGGGCTGGCGCTGGGCGGCGCCGATATGTGGCTCAACCAGCTCTTCGGCTTCGGCTTCGGCACCTGGAAGCATGGCAAGCCCGATCATGCGACGCTGAAGCCCGCCGCCGAGATGAAGCCGATCGACTATCCCAAGCCCGACGGCATCATTTCCTTCGACCGCCTCACCAATGTCGCCTTCTCGGCCACCAATCACGAGGAGGACGAGCCGCCGCATCTGAAGCTCATCAACCCGGCGGTGCCGATCGCGGTCAACCTGCCGAAATGGGCCGAGCCCGCCCAGCGTTATTGCCCGGCCGGCGTCTATGAGGTGGTGGGCGAGGAAGGCAAGGATGCGCGCTTCCAGATCAACCATCAGAACTGCGTCCACTGCAAGACGTGCGATATCAAGGATCCGTCGCAGAACATCAATTGGGTGGTGCCGCAAGGCGGCGAAGGGCCCAATTATCCGAATATGTGAGAGGCGACGAAATCTCCCTCACCGCGCGGAACGCGTCTATCGGATTAACACAACCATCCTTCCCCCTTGCGGGGAAGGTGGCTACCCGGCTTTGGCCGGGTAGCCGGATGGGGGACGTGCCGCGAGAACAGTGGTGTCGGATTGCACAAATCTGTCGGCTTCGGCACTGAGATGCCGATCTTGTTACTGTTGCCCGACCCCCATCCGGCGCTTCGCGCCACCTTCCCCGCGCTTCGCGGGGGAGGAGGAAATGTGTGAATTCGACAGACGCGTTCCGCGCGGCGGAGGGCGCGCTAGGAAAAGACTGCGATTCTTCTTGGACGGCCTTTAAGGCCGTTTAGCCACGGTCGAAAAGATCGGCGCCAAGAGGCGCGTTTGCTTAAAATTTTAGTCAAACCGGCAAGGTCTGGAGAACCGTCGCGTCGTAATTTGCCACCCATGCAATTTCGCCCATGGGGGCAGGGACAGCGATGAGAAAACATCTGAAGACCGTCACGGCGCTGCTGCGCCGCTTCACCGGCGACAGGCGCGGCAATGTCGCGGTCATCACCGCACTGACCGCCGTTCCGCTGGTCGCCGCCGGCGGCCTCGCCATCGACTATGCGAATGCCAGCTTCGTGCGCTCGTTCATGCAGGCCGAGGCCGACGCCGCGGCGCTCGCGGCCGCCGCCGGCGGACCGTCGGCCGAAGACCCGAAGTGGATGACGGCGGCCCAGGGCCACACGACGACGCGCTTCGGATCCAGCGTCGCGAATGTCTCCTTCCAGGGCAAGTGGCTGACGGCGACCGATTTCGGCGTCGAGGCGACGGCCGTGACGCCGGTGACGCTGCTGTCGATCCTGCCCGGCATCGCCAACAAGATGACGGTGAAGGTCGCCGCCGTGGCCCGCTACTCCGAGCCGGTGCTCGAATACAAGCCGCCGACCGTCGCCGAGCTCAATCCGGACGCGGCCGACTACAACCGCATCTATGTCTATTGCTTCAACAGCGAGAAGAAGAACACCGCGACAAAGGGGCGGACGCAGATGACGGCCGTCGCCGACAATGCCGGCACGAAATACAGCTACACCATGCCGGTCTGCGAGCCCAAGGAGACCCTGAGCTTCCGTCTCCACAATGCGCGCAACGCCCGCACCGACAAGAAGAAGTGGGACGATCCGAGGAAGACCGACATTTACGAGCATTACACCGACACGGTCATTTCCGGCGGCAGCGAGAGCTACGCCCTGAACTACAGCCTGCTCGAAACCGTGCTGTGCGACAGCAAGAACGAATGCAAGCCCAAGTCGCAGGGCGGCATCCTGGTCGAGGGCGCGAACCGGACGCCGCAGAAGGCGACCGGCGCCTGCGCCCCCGGCAAGTTCATGTATTACGGCTGGGAAGACCGCCCGCCCGAGCAGGGCGGCTCGGACCGCGACTACAACGACATCCGCATCGTCCTCGAATGTCCGACGGTGAAGGCCAGCGGCAAGGAGCTCGTCGCCCTCATCAAATGAATCGGCAAGCGACCCTTTCCACCATCTCGGGTCGGCTTGCATCTGAAGGGGCGTTTCCTGGCGGAACGCCCCCTTTTTTCCGCGATTTGCCGGCGGGCGGGCGCGATGCCTCTTGCGGCAATCCTGAAAAAACCTCATTTTACGTCCTGAATCGCCAGCTTCAGCCCTGATGCGATCGGAAAGAGTTCCGCTTAATGATCAAGACCTTGAACCGGATGCTGCCGGCCCTGGCCGTTGGCCTCATCTTTGCCGCCCTTCCCGCCCAGGCGGGCTATGAAGAGCTCGACCTCGAGGGGAGCTCCCTCTCCGGCAGCTATCTGGCGGGCCGCTTCGCGGGCAAGCAGCGCGACATGGACGCCGCCGGGCAATATTTCCAGCAGGCCCTGCGCGATGATCCCAACAATGCGGTGCTCATCGAGCGGGTCTTCATCTTCGACCTGTCGGAAGGCAAGATCGCCAGCGCCGAGGATTATGCCGAGCGCGTCCTCTCCTTCAACAGCCAGCATCGCATGGCGCGCTTCGTGCTCGGCCTGCGCGACGTCAGGCTGAAGCGCTACCAGCGGGCGCGCGAGAATTTCAAGAAGGCCGCCTATACGCCGATCGGCGAGCTGACCGCGGCGCTCCTCACCGCCTGGACCTATGCCGCCCAGGGCAACCAGGCTTCGGCCTTCAACGCGCTCGACAAGCTCGACCAGAACGAGACGCTCGAGAACTTCAAATCCTACCACGGGGCGCTCATCGCCGATTATCTCGGCACGTCCTTGCGCGCCGAGAGCTTCTACAAGAAGGCCTACTCCCAGGCCGGCAATTCGCTGCGCGTGGTCCAGGCCTATGGCAACTATCTCGAGCGCTCGGGGCACAAGGACGAGGCGCGCAAGGTCTACGAGCAGTTCCTCTCGGGCGCCGAGAAGAATCCGCTGGTCGGCCAGGCGCTGCGCAATCTCGACAAGGGCGGCAAGCCGCAGGCCTTCATCAAGACGCCGCAGGCCGGCATGAGCGAGGCGCTGTTCTCGGTGGCGAGCGCGCTCTCCGACGACCAGGGCCTCGATGTGGCGCTAGCCTATGCGCAGCTCGCTCTGTCCGTCGACGGCGATCGCGCCATCAACCTGACGCTGCTCGGCGACATCTATGAGAGCATGAACAACTATCAGCGCTCGATCGACGCCTATGACGCGATCGACAAGACCTCGGTCCTCAAGTCCAATGCCGAGCTCGAAGTCGCGGTCAACCTGCAGCGGCTCGACAAGAAGGACGAGGCCAAGGCCAGGCTCAAGGCGCTGACCGCGTCGAACCCTCAGGACTATGACGCGCTGGTGACGCTGGGCAATCTCTACCGCAACAACGAGGAGTTTGCGCCGGCGGCCGACGCCTACGACGCCGCGATAGCGCTCATGGGCGAGCCGGTGCGCGACAACTGGACGGTCTTCTATTACCGCGGCATCTCCTTCGAGCGCACCAAGCAATGGGACAAGGCCGAGGCCGATTTCCGCAAGGCCCTGCAGCTCGAGCCCGACCAGCCGATGGTGCTCAACTATCTCGGCTATTCGATGGTCGACAAGAAGATGAACCTCAACGAGGCGATCGCGATGGTGCGCAAGGCGGTCGAGCTCAAGCCGAATGACGGCTATATCGTCGACAGCCTCGGCTGGGCGCATTTCCGCCTCGGCGAATATGAGGAAGCGGTCAGGCAGCTCGAGCGCGCCGTCGAGCTCAAGCCCGCCGACCCGGTGATCGCCGATCATCTGGGCGACGCTTATTGGCGCACCGGCCGGCAGCTCGAAGCCCGCTTCCAGTGGCAGCACGCCAAGGACAACAAGCCGGAGCCCGAAGACCTGGTGCGCATCGAGAAGAAGCTGAAAGAGGGACTCGCCGACGAGCCGCCGGTGACCCCGGCGCAGAACAGCGCGAACGGCAACAACGGCTGACATCTTGCCTCATACCGAGCTGGCGCCCGCCAAGGTCAACCTGGCGCTTCATGTGCTCGGCCGTAGGGACGACGGTTATCACGAGCTCGACAGCATCGTGGCCTTCGCCGATGTCGCCGACCGGCTGACTTTCGAAGAGGCGGAAGACTGGCGCCTCGACATCAGCGGGCCTTTCGCGGACGGTCTCACCAATGGGCCGGACAATCTGGTGCTGAGGGCCGCTTTTGCCTTTGCCGGGGCTTATCCTCACCGCGCATATCGCATCACGCTCGAGAAGAACCTGCCGGTCGCGTCCGGCATCGGCGGCGGATCGGCCGACGCCGCCGCGGCCTTGCGGGCGCTGGCCAGGCTTGCCGGCGTGACCGACGACATGACGAAACTCGCTCGCGGCCTCGGCGCCGACGTCCCGGTCTGCCTTCTCGGGCGCACCTGCCGCATGCGCGGCATCGGCGATGCGATCGACATCATCGAAGGCGTAGCCCCGATGCCGGCCGTGCTGGTCAATCCCGGCGTCGCGCTGGCGACGGCGGCGGTCTTCGCCAGGCTCGCCTTGCGGCCGGGCGCCAAGGCTTTCTCCGGCATCGTCGCGGGAGCGGATCCGGCGGCGGGCCGCAACGACCTCGCCGCGGCGGCGCTCGCTCTGGCGCCGGTGATCGGCGAGGCGACGGCGGCGCTCGAGCGGCAATCCGATCTGCGCTTCGCCCGCATGTCGGGATCGGGCGCCACCTGCTTCGGCGTCTTCGCGTCGGCCGAGGCTGCGGCGATCGCGGCCCGGCGCATTGCCGGCGCGCATCCGAATTGGTGGGTCGTGGCGACCATCATCGGGTGATCATACATCACCGGTTTTACGTGACGGCACGGAGGCCAGCTCCCATTTTTTCGTCATGCCGGCGAAAGCCGGCACCCCCTGGATAAGGGCAAGCGGGCGGCATCGCTTGGGCTGTGCCGGACGCACCGCCCGTCTCGACCTGGTCAATGGGCCCCGACTTTCGTCGGGGTGACGGATGGAGTGAACAAACGCCTCAGGTCGCCATCCGTGCGCCGGCGGACCCGGCGGGCGGGCCGTCCAGGAACACGCCGCTCCACAATTGCGGCCGCAGCCGCGCCGCGGCGGGCCGGGGCGCGATCAGCGGGCAGTTGACGGCATATTCGCCGAAGGCGTCGGCGCCATGACTGTTGATGTCGTGCAACGGGCCGGCGAAGCCGCCGAGCGCCGGGTTCTGCCGGCGGGCATAACGCCTGAGCCGCGACAGGCCGAGCATCACCCGCTTCGTCCGGTTGAAGCGCATGCGCGGCAACAGCGCCCGCACCGCGTTGATGCGCTCCGCCGGGCCCTGCTGCGCGCCGACGCGGATGGGCTTGACGCCGAGCCCCATGAGGGTGAGCGCCCGGCTGCGCCCGCCGGCCCCCCATTCGCGCAGCTTAACGTCATGGGGAAAATAATGCTCGCCATAGCGCCAGGGCCGCTCACGGCCGAGGGCGGCGAGCGCCGGCGCCACCAGCTTAGGCTCGGGCTGCAATTCGGGCAGCGCCTCACGCACGATCTCCTCCGCCCCCTGGCCGCTCGTCTCGTGATAGTCGATGGCCGTGACCCTCACCCCGTCATCCTGCAGGAACCAGATGGCGGTGTGGTCGTCGATGCCGATGTCCCAGGCGGTGTCGACGGCCGCCGCCGGATCGTATGGGAAATCGCCGATGCGGCCCTGGCGCTCCGCCTCGGCGACGAGCCGCGCGTAATAGGCGGCTTCGCTGACGATCTCGTAGCTGCCGCCCCAGACATGCTCGGCCATTTCGGGATCGCTCGCATAGTCGGACTGCTTCTCGGCCTGGAGCACCGGCGGAAACCAGGGATTGTCGTGCCAGTTGACGGCGACGAGCGCGGCATCGTCGCGGCGGGGGCCGCCGCGGAAGAAGCGGTCGACGGCGTCGGTCTCGTGGCGCGGATTCCAGCTGAACCACAGCTCGGAGCCCGCCTTGCGGATGGTGGGCCGGAGCAGGCGGAGCGAGGTCTCACTCAGATTCTGCGCCTCCTCGACCCAGGCGATGTCATAGCCTTCGAGCGACTTGATGTTCTCGGAATTGTAGGACTGCATGCCCTTGAACACGATGAGCGCGCCGTTCGCCCCGCGGATCTCCTGGTCGAGCACGCTGAAGAAGGGGCCGAGGCCGAAGCTCGCGATCTTGTCGACGAGGAGCTGGCGCACCGATTCGCGGATCGAGTTCTGCACCTCGCGGATGCACACCGCACGCAAGGGCGCGCGGCTCGCCCGCCTTATGAGCTCGCCGGCGAAGAAATGCGATTTGGCGCTGCCCCGGCCGCCATAGGCGCCCTTGTAGCGGCAGGGCCAGAGCAGCGGCTTGAAGGCGCGCGCCACCTCAAGCCTGCGTTTCGTGCGGATCGACAATGTGGACCTCGAATTCGGGGGCCGTGTCGGGGAGGGCGCCGTCCTCGAACGGGCCATCGCCGTCGCGCGGGGCGGCGCTGTTGGAGAAATCGGGCAGGATCTTCTTGAGCAGGCCGAAGGCGGTCGAGACCTGGGACGGCGTCAGCTCGCGGTGCCCCCGGATATGGTCGAGCAGGATGTCGAGGACGCAAGCGTCGGTGATCTTCTGCCGGTCGGTGGCAATGCGCTCGGCATTGCGCAGGGGCCGCATGTGCGGGGAGGGCGACGGCTGGCTGGCAGGCTCGGACGTCGGCTCGGGCTTGGGCGGCGGCGCGGGCGGCGGGCCGTCGCGCGCCTGCGGCTTGCCATGCCGGTGGCCGGTTTCGGTCAGCAGGGCCGGCACCGAGGGCCTTCGGCCGCGGAAACGGTGGGCGATCATGGGGGCACCGTGGCGTGTCGGGATTAAGACGGACGCGGCCCGTGGTCCGAGCGCGGGCCATGTTTCAGAAGACCAACGCCCGCGGGTGTGAGCCGCGGGCGCAGAGACTTCGATCCTGATATTTCCCAAATTATACGCTTTTAGCGGTGAAGTCAAACGAAAAATCCGGCTATCTGCATCTCGCCGTCGGAATGCGGCGCGTCCCAATCGAACATCCGCATGCCGAGGTGCGAGCCTCGAAGCATGATCCAGGTACGAAGAGGCTGCAGATTACCGCCCTTCGAGGCTCGCCGAAGGCGGCACTTCAGGGGGGAGAATGGTAGGGCGGCACGCTTCAGGACTCGACGCTCTGCCTGAGCGCCGCGGTGTCGCTGAGGCAATAGCAGCCCGCCGACCGGCTCACGACCTTGCGCCGCGTCCAGTCGCTGATCGCCCGGCTGACATTTTCCCGCGCCACCCCGGCCATCGCCGCGAGGTCGTCCTGATGGATCTTATGGCGGATGACGATCTGGCCGGTATCGTCCGTCTCGCCGAGCAGGTCGCCGAGGTCGAGCAAGGTGCGGGCGAGGCGCGCCTTGACGGTCATGAAGCTGGTGGCGGCCAGCGCGTCGTCGGCCTCGCGCAGGCGGGCCGCCAGGACGTTGACGAGGTAGCGGTAGATGTCGGGATGCTCCCGCGTGCAGTGTTCGAAGAGGGCGTGGCTGACGAAGCTGAGCCGGCACGGCCTGACGGCGACGACCGAGGCCGAGCGCGGCCGCCCGTCGATGACGGCGAGCTCGCCGGCGATGGCGCCGGGGCCGAGGATGGCCAGGATGCGCTCGTCGCCCTGGGGCGAGCTGATGACGACCTTGAGCAGGCCGCGCTCCAGCCGGTAGCAGCCGTCGCCCGAATCGCCCGCGGCGAAGAGGATCTCGCCGGCCTCGAGGCGGCGCGGCTCGGCGCCCGCGAACAGCGGTTTCGACAGATGGTCGGGCAGACGCGGCAATATGGCCGATTTGCCGCGCTGGGCGCCGGCCGCCGACCGTGGGGCCGTGGCGGTCCGCCGCGTCGCTCCGGCCGCTGTCCGGTCATGGCCGCTGGTCATCACAAAGCCGTGAAAGATCGTTCCGAAAAATTGTGATCCATATCATAGCGATCGCACGGGGCTTCCGATAGACGTCCGACCACGACGCGGCGGCGACGTTGAAAACCGCCAAGGGCGGCCTCCCTGGCGGTCCGGGCCAAGGCCCGTGAAGACAATGGCCAACCTACGACGGACGGCGACCCGGGGCGCACATGACGGCATGTGCGCTCCGGTTTTTTGTTGACGTTGGAGATGCGCTCGGGGCGGATCGCGGCGCAGGTCTCGGTCTTCGCTGACTTGTGAGCTTTCAATAGGTTTGTCGGCGCCTGCACACGTCGTCTTGCCTGATCAGTATTGACGCCTGTCGGGAATTCGTGAACCGTCTTCGGATGCACGATATGGCTACCAAACCCCGCAAAACGATGTTGGACAGGATACGCGCCAAGGCGCCGCATCTGCGCAAGCGCGCAGAGACCGACTTGGCATGGGCAGAGCATGAGAAACGGGTACTCGGCAATCGCCGTGAATGGCTGGTGGAGCACGTCATCATCCAGAAAGGACGGTGCTACTACTGCCGTATCCTTATGAGAAACGATTCAGCGCAACCGAACCTGCGTCCGACCCTTGACCATGTCGTTCCAAAGTCCAAGGGAGGCCGTGATATTTTGGAGAACACAGTTGCGGCCTGCCAGGGCTGCAATGTCGCGAAATCAAATCTGGAAGTTTCTGAATACTTGTCCACGCAGTTCCTCAGGGACCGGAGACGACTAGCAGAAATGCCACCAGACCGACTCAGCGCCGATCCATCAAGTGATTATTGTTATCGTGGCATACTCAAACTCGGCGTCAGAGTGTTCCTGGATGGCCGTGAGCTTTCGGATGTTGAAGAATACTGCCAGAGCGAGGGCTGGGTGCAATTGCCCGCCGGGAAAGCGCGCCGCAAGTCTGGGAGGCCGGTCACGATCAAGAAGACTGGTGTTGTCACTGTCAAGTTCAAGGACTCTGATAGTGGCTAAGGCGTCGATGTCAGCCAGCGAGCCCCGACATTCTACACAGATGAGATGCAGGTATTTCTCGACACCTACATGGCCGGCTACTATCCCGCGCAGTCGCACCAGGGCCGCGGCATGAACTGCAGGACACCGGCACAAGCCTTCATCGAAGGCTTGCAGTCATAAGCAGCCGAAGGAGAAAACAACGCCGACCAAAGTCGCCAAACAGATCGTCACCCGAGCCAGTTCAATGAGCGACAACAGTCAGGTTATTACTGCTTTTGCAAACATTGCAGATGGTAAGACGACAATCTATCTCTTGTGTCTTGGCATCTTGGATTTTCGGCCCCACTTTCCTTTCAGTACGGCTCGCTGCGAATTGCCCTTAATGAAGGTACAGCAATTGGCAGAGATATCACTTAAAGATCGTCGCGCGGGACCTTTGAATGCACACTCCCAGACGGAAAGGACGCGCCAACTCGCATTAATCAATGCTTTCATTGCCTTCCGGTCTCGCTGCTGATTTCTGCAGATCTTAGCCGCCCAGAAATTCCGGCGTGTTGCCGGGAGCCTAAACATGGGGCAGTCGTGACCATGCCAGAAGCAGCCGTGAACGAAAATGACCGCTCTATATCGAGGGAAAACGATGTCCGGGCAACCTGGCAGATCACGGATGTGCAGACGAAAACGCAATCCTCTTGAGTGAAGCGCACGCCTCAACATCATCTCGGGTTTGGTATCCCGACCGCGTATGCGGCTCATGTTAAGCCGACGTTGCTCTCTCGTAAGAACATCCATATCAAATTCGACAAGAGGTCTAAGTGGTCAAGGAAATGACCATTATCACCGGCTAGGGCCGCAAATCATATCATGACGCGATCGACAACGCTCTGATCTCGCTCGGCTCGATCTGTGAGTCCGGCACCTGAAGCGCAGTGAGCATGCCTTGGCCGATAGCTTTGGCCATCAGAGGAGGCACGGCGTTTCCAATCTGCCGAAATGCCGGATTCATCGTGCCGCAGAAGACGAAACCATCCGGAAAAGATTGCAGGCGGGCTGCTTCCCGTACAGAAATCGTACGGGCCTGATCGCTATCATAGTGGATATGACTGTAGCTGTCCTTCGAGAGATGCGCCATCAACGTTCGAGATGGTTGATCGCGCCACATTTTTCGCCACTTGTTTGGAAACTTGCCAACGTCATAAGGTGGTACAATAGACTTCCTTAGACTCTCAAACTCCTCGCTTCCTTCTGAGATTTTTCTCCCGCGTCTTCGCAATTTCGCCAAGCGTTCCGCGAAGATTGTGAGCGCTTGTGCATATGCCTGGGGATATTGATCGCCGGGGTTCAGTCGGGCAAACAAATTATAGTCCCGAGGCAAGTATCGGATAACGTGGTCCGCCAACCCCTGGGGCCAAGCTTCAAAGCCGGGCCAATTTCGCATCTGCGTGGCGTACGACGAAACCCTTCTCCGTCGATCATATTGAATGACCTGCTCAAACCGCCGTGCTCCACGACGAAGTTCTCCGGAAGCAAGACGCTGACGCGCGTAGATTGGCGGCAGATCCCCTATTGCTTCTTCGGCAGTAACAGCGGGTGCGAGAAAGGAGTTTGCTGCATGCGGCTCAATATAGCGATCTGTTCCATCAAACAGACTATCCCGAAACTTCAGAGCGAAGCCACGCGAACCACCATAGCCGGATGGTAGTACTAACCACCTGGTCGGCTCGGGGAAGGTCACCGGTGCGCCCAGTTCTTTTCTGTAGGCGAGCAAAAACATCCGCTCACGCATCTGAGGTACGCCGTAAAAAGCGGCATTAAGCAGTGTGTAACCACACACATATCCTTTTTCTTCGAGGCTCTCACATATTTCCTGCGCGACGTTCTGGCCCCCATGGTTCAGCACATCCGGGACGTTTTCCATAAGAACGGCAAGCGGTTCAAATGCCTCAACATAACCCAGATACTCCCGATAAAGCCGCGCTCGAGGATCGCGCCGAAAGGCCTCAGGATGCGCCTCGATCTCGCGAAGTTTCGGGCGACCCACTCTGGCAAATGCCTGACAAGGAGGACCGCCAACAATTACATCGACGGCATCCGCTATCGGTCCAAAATCCAGTTCAACAGCAAGTTCCTCTGGACTAAGCGCGGTAATATCGCGCGCTTTGCTATGCCTGGGGTCGCCTTTATGGAAGTTCAGCCCATGCGATCGTGCGGCATCAGGATCTATTTCGACCGCACCTTTGACCAAAAATCCCGCGGCCTGCATACCAAGGGACATCCCTCCACAGCCCGCAAACAGGTCTAGAATCCTCGGTCTCGCACCCGTTCGAAGGCGGTCCAACTTTCGAGCAATTGAATTGCTTCTCATTCGGCAACTTTCATTGTTAAGCTTTCTTTCAGCACAAAATCTACGGTCTCCTACCTAAAAGTGCACCACATTTTGATCTGAATAAGCTACATCATATCAGATTTAGAACATAATAGGAACATTCATTTCCAAAATAGAACTGAGTCAGCAGGTCAAGCATCGGTTCATAAGTCGATTCAAAGCAACATTTGATTGCATAATTTGTTGAAGAAACAAACCAACATAGCGAGCAGGTAACGCACAAATCCGAAATATTCGTGTAATATTCCGTCTGCATTGACATACACAAGGAATATGTCTACTTTTGAGATCACAGAGGAGCGCCATGCGAGACAAAAGGAAAAAGTTCATCGAGTTAGCAGAGGCCCGTGTCACGCGGGCAATCAGGGACGTTCGCTTGATAGGCAATCTTTCGAACCGATCCGCCTATTTGTATACTGAGGAGGACGTGAGGAAGATCTTCCGCGCTCTAATAAAAGAGATCGAAACTGCCAGAGCCAGATTTGGGGAAGGCGGTACCGGTGGTGAAGGGGAATTCAGATTGGAGGGATGATGGCGGGTTGGGAGTTTGAAGAGCTTCCAGCGTCACTTGTCGAACAAGAGTTGACGCAGCGTGATCAATTCAACAACGATGACGTCGGTCTCGCTGAGGCACTGGTGCGTGAAGTGATCCAGAATTCGTGTGATGCGGCGCGAAACGGCCAAGCAGTGAAGGTGCGGTTCGACCTCCGCAGCCTGGTTGACGAGGCAACAAACGAGCTTCGCAAACTATTCAGCGGTCTCAGGCCTCACCTCAGCATCTGCGGCATTGATATGACGCCTCTTGATCAGCCTGTTGCCCAAGTGCTTGTCATTGAAGACTTTAGTACCCTGGGTCTCACAGGTCGCTACGACAAACTTGATGATGATAACTTCCGTAATTTCTGGCGACGCCATGGAAGATCCGGGAAGGGCGGAAAGTCGGGCGGCCGCTGGGGTCTCGGTAAATTGGTGTTTTCGTCCTCTTCGCTATCTCGCGCATTTTTCGGTTACACAGTTCGGGACAGCGACAAAAATGCTCTCCTGATGGGTCAAGGGGTTCTCTCAATTCACGAAATAGATGGCAGACGATTTCCGGCACATGGGTTCTGGTTCGTTGGTCGCG
>JBFWNN010000052.1:0-42519 GCA_050251035.1 Parvibaculaceae bacterium | reverse complement strand
ACGATCGCCAAGGCCGAGGCGCGGCGCGACCAGTATTTCCCGCAAGCCGAAGCGACCAGCGATTTCGCCGCCGTGCTCCAGCGCTCCGACATCGACATCCTCGACATCACCACCCATCCGCGCGAGCGCCATGGCATGATCGAAGCGGCGCTGAAGGCGGGCAAGCATGTGCTGTCGCAAAAGCCTTTCGTGCTCGATCTCGATGCCGGCGAGCACCTGGCCGATCTCGCCGACAGGCAGGGCGTGAAGCTGGCGGTCAACCAGAACGGCCGCTGGGCGCCGCATCTCTCCTATATGCGGGAGGCCGTGCGTGCCGGGCTCATCGGCGACCTCATCTCCTGCCATGCCGCGATCCATTGGAACCATGGCTGGATCAAGGGCACGCCCTTCGAGGCGATCGACGATCTCGTCTTCTATGACTTCGCGATACACTGGTTCGACTTCCTCACCAGCCTGATCGGAGACCGCGCGACATCGGTCTTCGCCCAGCGTGGCCGTGCCGCAGGACAAGAGGTCTCACCGCCGCTCCTCGCCGCGGCGCTGGTGCGGTTCGACCAAGGCCAGGCCTCGCTCATCTTCGACGGTGCTACGCCGCACGGCCCGCTGGACCGCACCTATGTCGCCGGCACGAAAGGCAGCCTCACCAGCGTCGGGCCCAATCTCGGCGAGCAGACCGTGAGCTTGAGCACCGAGGCCGGCGTCGCCACGCCGGTTCTCGCCGGAAGCTGGTTCAATGACGGCTTCGACGGCGCCATGGGCGAGCTCATCTGCGCCATCGAGGATGGCCGCGAGCCCCTGAACGGCGCCCGCGGCAATCTGGCGAGCCTCGCTCTGGCCTTCGCCGCCATCGCCTCGGCGCATCGAGGCGTTCCCATCGGGCCGGGCGATGTGCGGCGGCTCGATGCGGCGGGCGCAGCTCAGCCCGGATCATAAGTCATGAGTTTCTGCTTGCGCCGGTCCCGCAAAGCGGATTAGAAAGACGTCATTCCACAGGGGTGCTCCGTATTGCCGGGGCTGAGATGCGAGCGACACGCCCGCGAACCCAAGCTGATCTGGATAATACCAGCGGAGCGAGGTGACGATGTTTTCCGGCGCACAGCTTTCCCTCTATCCGATGTCCGATGATTTCATCGGCGTCATCCTCGGCGCGATCAAGGCGCTCGATCCCTATCGGCCGCAGTTCCGCATCGAGACCGACGATATCTCGACATTGATCGTGGGTCCACCGGAACAGCTCTTCCCGGCGATGCGCGATCTTTTCGTCGCGGCGGCCAGAAGCGGCACCCATTGCGTGCTGTCGGCTGCCGTATCGCGCGGCTGTCCGGGCGAGCCCGACGATCCGATCTGCACGCCGCAGAACGACATGACTTCGGCCCTGCCGCTGGCACAGCGCATAGAAGCGGCACGCCAAGCCGTTGCCGCGGCGCCACAGACCGGCCAGGTGGTCGGCGCGCAGTTCTCGCTCTATCCGCTGGGCGTCGGACACCATATGGACGAGATCTATGGCTGCATCGACTTCCTGAAGACCTCGGGCGTGTTCGACCGGCCGAAGAACTTCTGCACCAGGCTCACGGGCGACGCCGGGCCGGTCTTCGCCACGCTCGCCGAAGCCTTCCTGCGCTTCGGGGCGCCGCTCGGCCATGTGACGCTCGATCTCACCGTCTCCGCCAACAGCCCGAGCCCCGGCGCGCCGGGCAATCCGAAATCCACATCCTGAGGTCATGACCATGAACAGCCGTTTCCATTGGTCCCTGCGTGAAATCCTGATCGTCGCGGTGCTCGGCGCGGTCTTCGGCGTGCTCTATCTCGGCTGGGTGCAGGTCTGGCTGATCGCGCAGGCGATCTTCGGCGCCGTCACCATGGATGTGGTGATGGGCTTCTGGTTCATCGTCTCGATCATCGCCGCCGCCATCATCCGCAAGCCGGGCGTCGCCATCATTTCCGAAGTGCTGGCGGCGCTCACCGAGATCCTGCTCGGCAGTCCCGCCGGCCTCATGCTGGTGCTCTCGGCCTTCATCCAGGGGGCGGGCGCCGAGGTCGTCTTCGCGGCGACCGGCTGGAAGAACTACCGCTTGCCGGTGCTGATGGCGGCGGGCATCGGCGCCGCCATCTTCTCCTTCGCCTATACCTGGGTCCTGTTCAACTACAGCGCGCTGGCGCCCGGGCTCCTCATCGCCATGTTCGTGCTGCGCTGCCTGAGCGGCGCTCTGCTGGGCGGACTCCTCGGCCATGTCATCGTCGAGGCGCTCTACCGCACCGGCGTCCTTTCGGGCCTCACCATCGACCATGACCGAAGGCTGCAGCGTGCCTGAAAATGGAATGCTTGTTGGCGCATGATCCTTTCGGAAAGCCGGTGAGATGGTCGGGTCAAGCCCGACCATGGACTTTTCCGGATCATGCGCCTGCAGCGTCCTGGCGGGACGTCGCGGTCCGCTATCCCTATGCGAGGCATGACGCCGTCGGCCCGGTGAGCTTCGCGCTCGAGCGCGGCGAGCGCCTCCTGCTCCTCGGCAGCTCGGGCTCCGGCAAATCGACGCTGCTCAACACGCTGAACGGGCTGGTGCCGCAGACGATCCCGGCCGAGTGCCGGGGCGAGGTCCGCATCGACCAGGACGACGTCGGGACACGCCCGCCGGCCGAATGGGCCTCCGTCGTCGCGCGCTTCTTCCAGAATGCGGAGGAAACCCTGTGCGGCATGCGCGTCGCGGACGAGATTGCCTTTGCGCTCGAAAATCGCGGGCTTCCGGAAGAGGAGATCGCGGCGCGCGTAGAGGCCGCGCTGCGCCTCGTCGGCCTCCCGGTCCAGTGGCGCGAGCGGCGCTCGTCGACCTTGTCGGGCGGCGAGAAGCAACTGGTGGCGCTCGCCGCCTGCTTCGCGCAAGAGGCGCCGATCTTCGTCGCGGACGAGCCGACGGCGCACCTAGCCCCCGCCGTGGCGGCACATCTGCATCGCCTGCTGATGGACCGGCAGGGCGGACGCAGCGTGTTCCTGGTCGATCACCGGCTCGACGGCCTCATCGGCTCGGTCGATCGCGTGATGGTGCTCGATGCGCAGGGACTCATCCTCGCGGAAGGACCGCCGGCGCCGGTCTTCCGGGCTCATCGCGCGGCACTCGCGGCGTTGGGCATCTGGCTGCCGCTGGCGGCGAAACTCGATGGCGATCTGGAAAGAGCCGGGCTTGCGCCGGCCGAGCCGCCGCTCACCCTGGACGCGGCGCTCGCGGGGATCGATGTCACGGGCGCCACGCCGGTTGTCCGCGGCTTCGTCGCGCGGCATATGGCGCCAAGCCGTTTGGCCCCGACAGGCGCGCCCGTGGCGCGCCTTGTCGCGGCCGATTGCGCGCCGCTCTACGGTCCGACCGTGCTCAAAGGCGTCACGCTCGCGATCCATGAAAGCGAGATCCTCGGCATATTGGGCGCCAATGGCGCCGGCAAGTCGACATTGGGCGCCAGCCTCGCCGGTCTCCTGAAGCTCAAGGCCGGCAAGCGCGAAGGCAAGGCCGGCGGCATCGCCTTCCAGAATCCGGAGAACCAGTTCACCGCCGGCTCGGTCGCGGAGGAGATCGCCATGGCCCTGCCGCGCGGCATGGACCTGCCGGAGCAGCGTATCGACGAGCTTCTCGGCGGCTTCGATCTCGCGCTTTTGCGCGATCGACATCCTTTCGAGCTTTCGCATGGCCAGAAGCGGCGCCTGTCGCTCGCCGCGCTGACCGCGTCCGGCCAATGGCCGCTCCTCGTCCTCGACGAGCCGACCGCGGGTCTCGATGCACGGGGCGTTGCTTTGGTCGTCCGGCTCATCGAGAGGCTGGCGCAAACGGGCCGCGCCATCGCCGTCATCACCCATGACATGGATCTGGCGCTCAGACTCTGCCCGCGCTCGATCATCGTCGCCGACGGCCGGATCATCGCCGACGGGGCGACGGCCGATCATCTGAACGATCCGGCGCTTGTGGCGCGGGCCGGGCTCGCCCAGCCCGCGATCGCGCCGGCGCTCGACTGGCTGAGGCAGCACGCGCCATGCTGAGCCCGCTCCATCCGCTGCCCAAGCTGGTGGTCTGCCTTGTCTGGATCGTTGCGGCCATCCTGGTGTTCGACGCCTGGTTCCAGCTCGCCGCGATCCTCATCTGCGTGACGGTCCTCATCCTGCTCGACAGGCGATCGCCGCTCCTGGTTCTCGGGCTGATGGTGCCTTTCGCGCTGTTCGGCTTCGGTTTCCTGACGACGAGCACGCTGTTCCGCGCCGACAGCGATTTCGCGCTCCATGTGGCGCGGCAGTCGCCCTTCGCCTCGGAAGCTTTCTCGGCCGGGATCGTGCTCTTCCTGCGCGCCATCGCCTGCGGCATGATCTCGGCGGTCTTCGTGCTCACCACCGATCCCGGCCGGTTCATCAAGGCGCTGATGGCGGACTGGAAGCTCTCGCCGCGCGTCGGCTATTCGCTGTTCTCGGCGCTGCAGCTCGTGCCCGACCTCGCGAGCGAGCTGCGCCAGATCCGCATCGCACGCGCCATGAAAAAGGGCCGGCCGCCGACGGCCTTCATCTATCCGCCCGAACTGGTCACCTTGTTCATCCCGCTGCTCGCCTTTGCGATCCGCCGCGCCGGGCGCGCGGCGATCGCCATGGAATCGCGTGGTCTCGGCGGCAAGACGGCGCGGACCATCGTCGCGGCACCGCGTCTCGGCCGGAGGGACGTGCTTTTCGCGGGGCTGGCACTTGGTCTTCTGGCCGTCATTCTGGCGTGGTCGATCATATAAGTCTTTCGCGGATGATCGATCGAGACCTTGCGCCGGGAGATCGACGTCTTCGGACTGCCGCTTGCATAGAAAGACCCCACCCGTCGCGCGTTCCGCGCGCCACCCTCCCCGCGCGTGCCACGCGGCGGAGGGAGGAATTGGTGCCGGCGACGACAGCAATTCCCGCCGCCTTCGTCAAGGACCCGGATGGACAGCGGATCGAAGCGGTGTGCCGTCTGAAGCAGCTCGAGGACCGGTGAAGAATGTGCGGGCCTTGGCGATGGCCGCTTTGTCCGCGGCGACGTCGCCGGGGCGGTTGGCGTAGCCCAGGAGGACGCCGCCGAAAGCCATCTTCATATAGTCGGCGGTGATGGCGAGCGTGCCGATCAGCGGATCGGCGCGGCTCTGGTCCTCTTCGGAAATGGTGGAGACGCCCCAGAGTGTGCGGCCCGCCATGCGCGCCTTGAAATCGGCGCCCGGCACGCGCAGCCAGCCGCTCCAATAATCGAGATAGAGCTTGGCGCTGGCCGGCACGCTGTACCAATAGAGCGGCACGACGAAGACGAGGTCGGTCGCGGCGAGGGTCGCGTCGAACAGTGTCCGCTCATGGCCTCGAGGCTCGGGATAGACGCCCACCGAATGGCGGATGTCCGCGAAGGGCGCCAACGGCAAATCCATGAGATGCAGCCAGTGCTGCGCCGTGCCGGCGGGCAGGGTTTCGGCGGCCTTGCGCGCCAGCCATTCGGTGTTGCCGTCGCGCCGGGCGCTGGCGATCAGGAAGGTGAAGCGGCGTTGCGCTGCGGGTTTGACGGCGTCCTGGGCCAAGTGTCTCTCCTGCATATCGAGGGCCAGTCCTCCTTAGTCGACGGCCGGGCAACCGACAAATGACGTCTCTTGATCTTCGGGTGAGGATAATTCATCTGAAGGCATGGCTGAGCTGAACCATGTCGCGGCGCTGCCCTGGACGGCGCTCCGGGCCTTCGAGGCCGCATCCCGCCTCGGCAGCTTCAAGGCCGCGGCCCAGGAACTCGGCATCACGCCGACCGCGATCAGCCACCAGATCAAGCGGCTCGAAAGCCATCTCGGCGCCAGCCTGTTCGACCGCCTGCACCGCGCGCTGCGGCTCACGCCGACCGGCAAGATCCTGGCGCGCGACGTGACGAGACTGTTCGCCGGGCTGGAGCAGAGCCTCGACCGGCTGAGACGGGACGGGCGGCTGAAGGAGACGCACGGCCTGACCGTGAGCGTCGTGCCCTCGCTCGCCGCGAAATGGCTCGCCCCGCGACTGCATGGCTTCCAGGCAAAGCATCACGAAACGGACTTGCGGATACAGGCCGACGAGGCGCTGGTCGATTTCAAGCGCGATCATGCGGTCGACATCGCCTTGCGCTATGGTCCCGGTCCCCGAGGGACAGGCCTCCATGCCGAGCGATTGTGGCCCAAGATCGCGATCGTCGCGGTCTGCCGGCCCGACATCGCCAAGGGTTTCCCCCGCGACGCCGCGCGAGGATTCAAGCGCCAGTCGCTGTTGCGCACCGCGCCGCCGCGGACGCGGATGCCGTCCGGCAGGGTACCGCCGGTGCCCGACTGGACCGACTGGCTGAGCGCCGCCGGCATCGCGCTGGCGCCCGGCGAGCGCAAGGCGCTGGATGGTCCCGTCTTCAACACGACGCAGCTTGCCGTCGAAGCGGCCATAGCCGGGCGCGGCATCGCGCTCGCGCCCTATGTGCTGGCCGAAGCGGACATCGCTTCCGGGCGCCTCGTGCGTCTCTCCCAAGTCGAGCTCGCCGATCCCAATGCCTTCTGGCTCCTGTGCCGCGCCGACCGGTTCAAGGACAGGAGCATCCGCGACTTCATCAGATGGATCCGCCAGGAAGCGGCCCTTACATCCGGCCCATGAGATGCTCGGGCCGGATCGGGACGTCGCGCACGCGCACGCCCGTCGCATGGAAAACGGCATTGGCGATGGCCGCGCCGATGCCGATGGCGCCGAGCTCGCCGATGCCGCGGGCGCCCAGAGGGCTCGCATGGGGATCGAAGCCGTCGATGAAATGCGCGTCGATCTCGCCCACATCGGCATTCACCGGCACGAGATAGCCCGAGAGATTCTTCGACAGGAAGCGCCCGAGGCGCGTGTCCATCTCGGAGCGCTCGAGCAGCGCCTGGCCGATGCCCCAGATGATGCCGCCGGTCATCTGGCTGCGGGCCGTCCTGGGATTGATGATCCGTCCGGCGTCATAGACGCCGAGGGCCCGGGTGACGCGCGGGATCGGGATGTCGGGATCGACGCGCACCTCGGCGAAGACCGCGCCGAAGCTGAAGACCGTCGGCGCCGACGGGTCGGCGTCGGGCGTCCAGGCGCCCTCGGCGCTGAGCCGGTCGCGGCCGAGCGCCGCCAGCGCGCCGGCATAGCCGTCGGGCCCGTTGGCGCCGGCCTGCACGAGGAGAGCCCTGAGAGTCTTCGCCGCGTCCGCGACCGCCGAGCCGGCGCTCATGGTGTTCGACGAGGCGCCGTTGAAGGCGGCGGCAGGCAAGGCGGTGTCGGCAATCGCGAGACTTACCGAAGCGACCGGCAAGTCGAGCACGCTCGCCGCGATCTGCGGCAGGATGGTGCTCAAGCCCTGGCCCACATCATGGGCGCCGGTCTCGACCAGCACGTGGCCCCGGCGATCGAGGCTCACCCGCGCGCTCGAGGGAAAACGGAAGGCGCGCAAGGCGGCGCTCGCCATGCCATAGCCCACGAGCTCGCCGTTTTCGCGCATGGAACGAGGCGCCATGCTGCGCCGCGACCAGCCGAAGCGCCGGGCGCCGTCCTCGAGACACTCCTTGAGCTTGCGCGAGGAGAACGGCCGGCCGTCGGCGGGATCGGCCGCGGCATCGTTCTTGAGCCGCAGAGCGAGCGGATCCATGCCGAGCTCATGAGCGAGCTCGTCCATGGCGATCTCGACGGCGAGGAAGCCGACGCCGCCGAAGGGCGAGCGCATGGCCGACGGGCTCAGCCTGTCAAGCCTGCGGCGGCGATGGCTGATGCGGAAGCTGGGCGTCGCATAGAGCGCATAGGTGTCCCAGCCGGCCGCTTCCATATAGTCGCCGATGAAGGCGCCGGCCGCGACCGTGTCATGGCGAAGCCCGGTCAGCCGGCCGTCGGCCTTGGCCGAAAGGGCCACGGTCTGGCGCGTCGCCGGCTGATAGCCATGGGCGGTGTAGGATTGCGCCCGGGTGAGCACCAGCTTCACCGGCCGCGCGAGCGCCCGCGCCGCCATGGCGGCCAGAAGCGCATGCGGCGCGCCCCAGATCTTGCCACCGAAGCCGCCGCCGATAAAGCCCTGGCGCACGCGGATCTTCTCCGGCGCGAGTTCCAAGGCCTGCGACAGCGCCTGGCGCTGCTCCGACACGCCCTGGACGGCGTCGTCAAGCCCGAGCTCGCCGTCCCGCCAGACCGCCACGGTCGCCACCGGTTCGATCGCATTGTGGTGGCGGTCCGATGTCACATAGACGCTTTCGATCCTGGCATCGGCCGTCGTCCAGGCCTGCTCGACGTCGCCCCAGGCGGTGTCGAGCGGCAGGCCGAAGAACTGCGTCACCGGTTCGGCGTGACCGATCGCGGCGTGAAAATCGGCGTCGAAGGGCTCATCGCGATAAGAGACGCGGACGAGCCGGGCCGCTTCCGTCGCCTGCTCGAGCGTCTCGGCGACCACCAGAGCCACCGGCTGGCCCTCGTAGAGCACGCGCTCGTCCTGCAGCGGCGGCAGATTGGCGTCGGCGAGGACGACATTCATTAGCGCGAATTTCGGCGCGTTCTCATGGGTGAAGATGTGGATCACGCCGGGCGCGGCTTCGGCGAGCGCAAGGTCCATCGCGACGATGCGGGCCTTGGGACGCGCCGCTCCGACGATCACCGCATGAAGCACGCCGGCCACCGGCGTGTCGGCGGCATAGAGCGCGCGGCCCGTCACCTTGGCCGGTCCGTCGCGCCGGCTCACCGCCTCCCCGATTCCGCCCGTCATGATCTCCCTCCCGCGGTCCTGATCGCCTTGATGGCGGCGTTGAGCGCCAGCTCGGCCTTGAAGCCATTGCGGCGGCCGGCGCGCGCGCCGGCGAAATCGGCCGCGAAAGCGCGCCGTAACGCATCGTCGTCGGCGAGCGCCACACCGGGCAGCGCCTTCTCCGCATCGTGCAGACGCCAGGGCTTGGGCGCGACCCCGCCCAGCGCCAGCCTTGCGTCGCGGATGCGGCCTTTGTCGACGGCGAGACCCACGGCGACCGAGACCAGCGCGAATTCGTAAGACCGGCGCTCGCGGATCTTGAGATAGAGCGAGCGCCGCGCCGCCGCGGAGGCGGGCACATGAATGGCTGTGATGATCTCGCCTGCACGTAACGCGGTCTCGCCGGCCGCTCCGTAGAAATCCGCCAGAGCGACATGGTGCGCGCCATGCGCTCCTTCGACATGGACCGTGGCGTCGAAGGCCGAGAGCGCCACGGCGAGGTCGGAGGCATGCGGGGCGATGCAGTCCTTGTCCCAGCCGAAGATGGCGGCGAAGCGATCCTCGCCGGCGCGCGCCGCGCAGCCGCTGCCGGCCTTGCGCAGGTTGCAGGGCAGCTCGACCTCGGCGCGGAAATAGGGGCAGCGGTTGCGCTGCAGCAGATTGCCGCCGATGGTCGCCATGTTGCGGATCTGGGGCGAGGCGCTGGCGAGCAGGGCTTCCGAGATCGCCGGATAATCGCGCCTGACGGCCGCATGCGCCGCGACATCGCTCATGCGGGCGAGAGCACCGAGGGTCAGGCCCGAGGCATCGGCTTCGATGCGGTCGAGGCCGGGGAGGCCGCCGATGTCGACCAGAAGGCCGGGTGCGGCGATGCCGTCCTTCATCCAGTTGATGAGCTCGGTGCCGCCGGCGAGCGGCATGGCCGCGTCATCCGTCAGCGCGGCGATGGCCGCGGGCAAGGTCGTGGCGCGCTCATAGGCAAATGGCTGCATGATTCAAATCCCTTCCTCGTTTGCCGCGGCGCGCACCGTCGCGACGATCTGCGGATAGGCCGAGCAGCGGCAGAGATTGCCGCTCATGAATTCGCGGATCCCATCGTCCGAGCCGGCATGGCCCTCGCGGATGAGCGCCACCGCCGACATGATCTGGCCCGAGGTGCAGAAGCCGCATTGGAAGGCGTCGTGGGCGATGAAGGCCGCCTGCACCGGGTGCAGCGCGCCGTCGCGCGCCAGGCCTTCGATGGTGGTGACCGCGCGGCCGGCGGCGGCCCGCGCCAGGATCATGCAGGAGAGCGCACGCCGGCCGTCGACATGCACCGTGCAGGCGCCGCATTCGCCGCGGTCGCAACCCTTCTTGGCGCCGGTGAGGCCCAGATGCTCGCGCAACGCATCGAGCAAGGTCACGCGGTTGTCGAGATCGAGCTCATATGTCGCGCCGTTGACAGCGAGCGTGGTCTTCCGCGCCAAGACGGCGTCCGGCCCATCCTTCATCGTCACGTCCTCTCTCTTCGCCCCAGATGTGGTTCGAGGAAAATAGGACCAACTTGCTTTTCATCAAGTACATACTCTAAAGTGTAATACATACCTTCTGGTAAGAATTGAGGTTTTGCGAGTGAAAGAGCAACCTTACAGCTGCGGGCTCGGACCCGCTTTCGAGGTCATCGGCGGCAAGTGGAAGGCGCTCATCCTGTGGGAGGCGAGCGAGAAGCCGCGCCGCTTCGGCGAATTGCGGCGCCTGGTGCCGGGCATCAGCGAGAAGATGCTGATCCAGCAGTTGCGCGAGATGGAGAAGGACGGCCTCGTCCGCCGCAAGATCTTCCGCGAAGTGCCGCCACGGGTCGAATATTCGGTGACGCCGCGCGGCCGCTCGCTCAACACGGCGCTGGGGCCGCTCGCCGACTGGGGCGAGCAATTGGAACGCGAGCGTGGCCGCAAGCAGGCGCGCGCCTGACGCCGCCGGTCAGCGGTCGAGCCGGTAGAAGCGAATGGCGTTGTCGCGGAAGAGCTTGCGCTTCTCCTCGGCGGTGGCGCCGGCGACCACCCAATCGACGACCTCCACCCATCGCGGATAGGGACTGGCGAGGCCGAGCACGTGCCAGTCGCCGCCATACATAACGCGCTCGAAGCCGAAGCTCTCGATGGCATGGACGATGTACGGCCTGACCTCGTCGCGCGTCCAGTTCGCGTGATCGGCCTCGGTCACGACGCCCGAGATCTTGCAAAAGACGTTGGGCAGACGCGCCAGCTCGGCCAGATGCCTGCGCCAGGGATCGAGCAGGCCCGACCTGATCTCGGGCTTGCCGATATGGTCGAGCACGAAGCGCACCTCGGGGCATTGCTCGACCATCCTGACGACACTCGGCAACTGGTGATGAAGGATGCAGATGTCGAAGGAGAGATCGTGCGGCGCCAGGAGCTTCAGCCCGGCGATGAAACCGGGGCGGATGCAGAAATCGGGATCGGTCTCGGCCTGGATGAGGCGCCTGATGCCGCGCAGAAGCGTGGTGCGGCGCAGCCGGTCGAGCTCGCCTGAGACGGCCTCGCCATGCTCGAGCCTGAGGGAGGCGACCATGGCGGCGATGCGCCGGTCGGTCGCCGCGAGCCCCGCCACCCATTCGGCCTCGTCGAGATGCTGCGGCAGGTCGACATCGACCTCGACGAAGACGAAGCGGTCGATCTCAACGGGTGTGGCCGCCTGGGCGACATCAGCGGGCAGGACGCGCCGGTTGAGCGACGGCGCGTGCTTCATCCAGCCATAGCCCAGGCGGGCCGGATCGCACAGATGCACATGAGCGTCGACGATCGGGTAATCGGGCACGGCAGGTTCCCCGGGAGCATTGACTGTCGGAGGAGATATAGCCCGCGGAGCCGCGGCGGTGGAAGCCTCAGACGTTGTCGAGGCCGATATCGAGCGCGGCGGTGCTGTGGGTGAGCCAGCCGACGGAGATCAGATCGACGCCGGTCGAGGCGACCGCCGCGACCGTCGCTTCTGTGATGCCGCCCGAGGCCTCGCTGATGAGGCGGCCGTCGATCATCGTCACCGCTTGGCGCAAGGCCGCGACCGGCATGTTGTCGAGCAGCACCGCATCGACGCCGAGCGGGATGAGCTCCTCGAGCTGGGCCAGGGTGTCGACCTCCACCTCGATCTTGACCAGATGGCCGGCATGCGCCTTGGCGCGTTGGACGGCGGGACGGATGCCGCCGGCGATGGCGATATGATTGTCCTTGATCAGGATCGCATCGTCGAGGCCGAAGCGGTGATTGCCGCCGCCCCCGGCGCGCACCGCATATTTCTCGAGCGCCCTGAGGCCCGGTGTCGTCTTGCGGGTGCAGACGATCTGCGCCTTGTGCCCCTTCACCGCCGCGCAGAGCGCCGCCGTGGCGCTGGCGATGCCGCTCATATGGCAGAGCATGTTCAGCGCGGTGCGCTCCGCCGTCAGGATGGCGCGGGCGCTGCCGTCGATGCGCGCGAGCGTCTGGCCCGGCGCGATCTCGCTGCCGTCCGCGCAGTGCCGGTCGAAAACGATGGCGGGGTCGATCAGGCGGAAGGCGAGGGCGGCGACATCGAGGCCCGCCAGGACGCCGGGCCGGCGCGCGACGAGAGCCATCGCCGCCTGCCGTCCGTCCGGTATGATGGCATCGCTGGTGAGATCGCCGGCGTGGCCGAGATCCTCGAGCAAGGTCCGGCGCACCAGGTCCTCATAGATGACAGGCGGCAAGGACGGCGTCATGCCTGCGCCCTCCAAGCGAGAGGATGCTGAGTTTCCAGGAGCGCCTGCGTTTCGGCGAGCGCTTCCCCGAGGGTCAGTGTCCGGCGCACGGGCGTGGCGGCGGGCAGGGGAAAATCCGTGCGGCAATGGCCGCCGCGGCTTTCCTCGCGCTTGAGGGCCGAGACCGCGATCATCAGCCCAACCAGAGCGGGATCGGCGGCGGCCGTGTCGGTGCGGATGAGCGGCAGCAGTCCGGCGATGGCGCCCAGAAGACCCGGCCCGTCGCGCATGACGCCCAGGCTTCGCGACATGATCGGCCGCACCATTGCGGCATCGGGCAAAGGCGAAAGATCGGGCAGCCTGGCGCGGCGCGGCTTCGTTCGCGGCGTTGCGGCGAGGCTTCGGGCGACCGCCCCGGCGCAGACGACCGCCTCGGTGAGCGAGTTGCTGGCGAGACGGTTGGCGCCATGGAGGCCGGTCGCCGCGACCTCGCCCAAGGCCCACAGGCCCGGCACGGTGCTTCGCCCCGCGCCATCCACGGCGATGCCCCCCATGTGATAATGCGCCGCCGGCTTGACCGGCAGAAGCTCAGTCACCGGATCGAAGCCGGCGTCGCGGCAGAAGCCGGTGATCGCGGGGAAGCGTGTTTCGAAACGGGGCCCGAGGCTTTGGCGCGCGTCGAGGAAGACCTGATGGCCATCGGCGAGGTGCCGCCAGATGGCGCGCGCCACGATATCGCGCGGCGCCAGCTCGGCTCCGGGCACGTCGCGCATGAAGCGCCGTCCGGTCTCGTCGACGAGGATGGCGCCTTCGCCGCGCACCGCCTCGCTGATGAGCTTCATCGGTCGCGAAGGTCCGGCGAGCGCCGTCGGATGGAACTGGATGAATTCCAGATCGGCAAGTGCTGCGCCGGCCAGCGCCGCGAGCGCCAGGCCGTGGCCGAAATTGCCCATTGGATTGGTGGTCTCGAAGAACAAGCCGCCGATACCGCCGGTGGCGAGCACGACACGATCGGTGCCGAACTGGACGAGGCCCGCCGGCGCTTGCGCCAGCACGCCCGCGATCGTGCCGTCCTCGACCAGGAGCCGGCGCGCCACCATGGTCTCGATGATGGTGATCGAGGGCGTGGCGCGCGCGACCGCGATCAGCGCCCGCATCAGCTCGCGGCCGGTGCCGTCGCCCTCGGCATGGATGATGCGGCGTCGGCTGTGCGCCGCCTCGCGGCCGAGGCGCAACTGGCCCTCCGGCGTGCGGTCGAAGCTCACGCCCTTGGCGATGAGATCGCGAATCGCGGCCGGTGCCGCTGCGATGATGGCGCGGACGGAGGCTTCATCGCAGAGCCCGTCGCCGGCGGCGAGCGTGTCGGCGGCGTGAAAAGAGGGATCGTCATCATCGCCGACGGCGGCGGCGAGTCCGCCTTGCGCCCAGGCGCTCGACGTCTCTTCGCCGAGCGGGGCCTTGGCGATGAGAATGACGGGCTCGGGCGCCAAAGCGAGCGCCGTCATCACGCCGGCGAGGCCGCCGCCGACGATCACCGGCCGTCCGTCGAGATGGACGATATCCGCCGTCATAGAGCCAGCATCCGTTCCACCGCGCGGCGCGCGCTGCGTGCGACGGCCGGGTCGATCGTCACCTCATGCCGGTTCTCCACGAGCGCGATGCGAATGTTCTTGAGCGTGATGCGCTTCATATGCGGGCAGAGATTGCACGGGCGGATGAATTCGACCTCCGGATTCTGCACGGCGACATTGTCGCTCATCGAGCATTCGGTGAGCAGCGCGACGCGCGGAGGCTTCCTCTGGCCGACATAGTCCGCCATGACCGCCGTCGAGCCCGAAAAATCGGCAGCCGCCACGACCTCGGGCGGACATTCGGGATGGGCGAGCACGGTGATGCCGGGATAGGCCTCGCGCAACTCGCGCACCTCGTGCGGGGTGAAGCGCTCATGCACCTCGCACCGGCCGTTCCAGGTGATGATCTCGACCTTGGTCTCGGCGGCGATGTTGCGGGCGAGATACTCGTCGGGCAGCATGATCACGCGCGGTACGCCCAGGGACTCGACCACCTTGCGGGCATTGCCGGAGGTGCAGCAGATGTCGGACTCCGCCTTCACGGCGGCCGAGGTGTTCACATAGGTGACGACCGGGACGCCGGGATATTGCCGGCGCAGGCGGCGCACATCGTCGGCGGTGATGGACTCGGCCAGCGAGCAGCCGGCCTTGAGATCGGGGATGAGGACCGTCTTCTCCGGATTGAGGAGCTTCGCCGTCTCGGCCATGAAATGCACGCCGGCGAGCACAATGACGTCGGCGCTGGTCGTAATCGCCATGCGGGCGAGCGCCAGGCTGTCGCCGACGAGGTCGGCGACGCAGTGATAGATCTCCGGTGTCTGGTAGTTGTGCGCCAGGATGACGGCATTGCGCTCGCGCTTCAGGTCGAGGATGGCGTCGATGTCCTCGGCGAAGACCGGCCATTCGGCGTCCGGTATGACATGCCGGACCTTGGCATGAAGGGGATGGGTGCGCTCCAGGCTCTGAATCAGGGTCATGATATTATACTCAATTTGAGCATTTCAAAGATATACTTAGACTGAGCATAAGGGGTTGTCAAGGCCGGAGCAGGGGAAGCTTGGTCCCGGCCGCCGCCCGCTCGGCGAGCACCGCCTGGCGGAAGCGGAACAGCTTGGCCGGCCGGCCACCGGTCTCGAAACTGGTCATGCCGGTCTCCTCGACCAGGTCCTGCTGTTCGATGAGACGGCGGAAATTCTGCTTGTGGAGGAGACGGCCGGCGAGCGCCTCGACGCTCCGTTGCAATTGCAGGAGGCTGAAGGCTTCCGGCATCAGCTCGAAGACCACGGGCCGGTATTTGATCTTGGCGCGCAGCCGCGCGATGCCGGTGGCGAGGATGCGGCGATGATCGGCGCGCATCGAGAGGCCGGGCAGCGCCGCGACATGGGGGACACTGTCGTCGTCGAAAGATTCGGACACCAGTCCTGCTTCATAGAGAAGCTCGTAGCGCTGCAGGACGAGCTCTTCGTTCCATGCCTCGCCGTCGAGGCCGAAGGTGATCGCGGCGCGCTCCCGGCGCTCATCGCGGCCCGCTCGGTCGCTCGCGGCGGTCGCCCATTTGCGCAAGGATCGCGCCAGCAGGCTCTCGAGGACTTCGGGCAGATCGCCGCGGTGGTCTTCCCAGGGGAAATAGTCATACCAGTTGCGCCAGGCCGCGGGGGGCGCGCCGCGCTCGCCCTCGGCTCTGGTGAGGCCCAGATAGCTGATGGAGATGGCGCGCCGGCCATCGGCACTGCGGTCGCGGTCGGCAAAGGTATAGAGCTGCTCCATATAGCCGATCGGGTGGCCGGTCTGCGCCTCGACCCAGGCGCGCAGGCCCGACTGCAGCGAGCGGTGACCCGACTCGAAAGGACCGGAGGGCAGGGCCATGGCGTCATGGATGGTCAATATATGCGGCTCACCGTCGATGACCGCGACCAGGACAGCGATCAGATCGGCGGCGATCGCCTGAGGTTCGGGCCGTGAGCGTCTTGCGGTCGGAGCCATGCGGCCGCCATTGTTGCCCGGTCGGCGCGAGTCGTTCAATGCTCAGCCGCGTGGAAGACCTCGTCCTTGGCTCCGCATGGGCTCGACTGGTCAGCGCATCGTCGGCATGACGAATTCGGATCCGGAGCGGATGCCGGTCGGCCAGCGCGTGGTGATGGTCTTGAGCTTGGTGTAGAAGCGGATCCCTTCCGGTCCATGCATGTGATGGTCGCCGAAGAGCGAGGACTTCCAGCCGCCGAAGGAATGGAAGGCCATCGGCACCGGGATGGGGACGTTGATGCCGACCATGCCGACCTGGATCTGATGGGCGAATTCGCGCGCCGCGTCGCCGTCGCGGGTGAAGATCGCGGTGCCGTTGCCGAATTCATGCTCATTGATCATGCGGGCGGCGGTCTCGAAGGAGTCGGCGCGCGACACGGCGAGCACCGGCCCGAAGATCTCTTCCTTGTAGATCTTCATGTCGGTGGTCACATGGTCGAAGAGCGAGCCACCGAGGAAATAGCCCTTCTCATAGCCCTGCATGCGGAAGGCGCGGCCGTCGACGACGAGCTTGGCGCCTTCGGCGACGCCGGCATCGATATAGGACTTCACCTTCTCGTAATGCTGGCGGGTCACCAGCGGGCCCATCTCGGCCTCGCGGTCGGTGCCGGGTCCCACTTTGAGGCCACGGACCCGCGGCTCGAGCTTCGCCATCAGGGCATCCGCCGTCTTCTCGCCGATGGGCACCGCGACCGAGATCGCCATGCAGCGCTCGCCCGCCGCGCCATAGGCCGCGCCCATCAGGGCATCGACGGCCTGGTCGAGATCGGCATCGGGCATGACGACCATGTGGTTCTTGGCGCCGCCCAGCGCCTGGCAGCGCTTGCCGGTCTTCGCCGCGGTCTCGTAGATATACCGCGCGATCGGCGTCGAGCCGACGAAGCTCACGGCCACGACATGGGGGCTGTAGAGAAGCGCGTCGACGGCGGTCTTGTCGCCATGCACGACATTGAAGACGCCGTCGGGAAGGCCCGCTTCCTTGAGCCAGTCGGCGAGCAGCAAAGCGGCGGACGGATCGCGCTCGGACGGCTTCAGGATGAAGCAGTTGCCGGCCGCGAGCGCCACCGGGAACATCCACATGGGCACCATGGCGGGGAAGTTGAACGGCGTGATGCCGGCGACGACGCCGAGCGGCTGGCGCACCGCGTGGCTGTCGACGCGGGTGCCGACATTCTCGGTGATCTCGCCCTTGAGGAGCTGCGGCGCGGCGGTGGCGAATTCGACCACCTCCATGCCGCGCTGGATCTCGCCCACCGCATCGGACAGCACCTTGCCGTGCTCGGCGGTGATGACGGCGGCGAGCTCGTCGGTGCGCTCCTCGAGGATGCGCAGGAACCTGTTGAGAATGCGCGCGCGGCGCAGCGGCGTGGTGGCGGCCCAGGCAGGAAAGGCCTGGCGCGCGACGGCGATCGCGTCATCCACTTCGCCGGCCGATGCCAGAGCGAGCGCGCCTGTTTCCTCGCCGGTGGCGGGATTGAAGACGGCGGAGCTGCGGCCTGATCGGCCCTCGACCCGGCGGCCGCCAATATAATGCGGGATGCTCTTCACCATCTCAGTTCTCCATGCATGAACGTCCGAGACCTTATGATCTGTTAAATCGTGCACATCAATAAACAGAATTGCGCTTAGGTTGTGCATATTTTATAGTCATACCATGGATTGGGACCGCATCCGCATCTTCCTTGCCGTCGCGCGCTCCGGCCAGATCCTGGGCGCGGCGCGGCAATTGAAGCTGAACCACGCCACGGTCGGCCGGCAGTTGACGGCGCTGGAGGCGGATCTCGGCGCACGGCTGGTCGATCGCCAGACGCAAGGCTCGGTGTTGACGCCGGCGGGCGAGGTGCTGCTCAGGGCGGCCGAGCGGGTGGAGTCGGAACTGCTGCAGGCAGGCACGTTGCTGTCGGGCGCCGCGGAAGCGCTCAGCGGCACGGTGCGCGTGGGCGCGCCGGACGGCCTCGGCAATTATTTCCTGTCGCGCGCCTTGGGCGCGCTGGCGGCGGAGCATCCGGGCCTGACCATCCAACTCGTGCCGCTGCCGCGCACCTTTTCCCTCACCCGGCGCGAGGCCGATATCGTCATCACCCTCGACCGGCCCAAGCAGGGACGGCTCATCGTCAAGAAGCTCACCGACTACACGCTCAGCATCTATGCGGCGCGCAGCTATCTGGCGCGCTCGGGCCCGATCACGGGACGCCCCGATCTCGCCGGGCATCTCTTCGTCACCCATGTCGAGGATTTCGTCTACAGCCGGGCGCTCGATTATGCGGCCGAGCTCGGCCGGCTGATGAACCGGCATTATGAATGCGGCAGCGTCGTCGCCCAGATGGAGGCGGTGCGCGCCGGCCACGGCATCGGCATCCTGCACGACTACGCGGCGCGTCAGTTTCCCGAGCTCGAGCGCCTCCTGCCCGAAACCCGCTTCACCCGCACCTATTGGCTGATGTCGCATCCCGACACGCATCACACGCGGAGAGTGGCCGAGGTCCATGCCTTCGTGTCGAAAGCGGTGGCCGCGGCCAGAGCGAGTTTCGTCGTGTCGTGAGCCGGCTATGGGTATCCGGCTGCATGCCAACTATAGCTGGAACCTTTCAGGAATGACGGCGTTACCGTGGTCGGCGAGAGGATTGGGCAAGGGAGTGTCATGCCTATGCCAGACAATCTGATGTTGGCGGCGAAGCGAGCTAGAGAGTTCGCTCACGGCCTATCGCTGCCGGAGGCGAGGTCGTCATTATTGAAGATTGCGGAACGGTGGGAAGCCGAGGCGAGGAAGGATTCCGAGCGCGAAGAAACCGCCGTGGAAACTTCCGAAACGCCTCGTCACTCATAACGCCCTTTTTCCCCCATCGCCGTTCTTCAGGCTGAGGCCGGCCCGTCCGGTTCCGCCATGGCGAAGACGTCGATCTCGATGATCATGCCGGGATAGGCAAGGGCGGGAAGGGGTATGCCGGTCGTCGCGGGGCCGGGCTCCTGGAAGAAGGACGAGCGGATCAGCAGATTGTCGTGCAGCACGTCATAGGAGCTTGCGCCCTCATACATGGTCGTGACCTTGCAGACATCGGCATAGTCGGCACCGAGTTCCTTGAGAATGGTGCCGATATGGGTCATCGCCTGGCGGGTCTGCGCCTTCATGTTGCCGGGATCGACGGCATTGCCCTGCTTGTCGAGCGACACCTGGCCGCCGAGGAAGATCATGTCGTGGCATTTGAGGCCATGTTTGTAGGGCAGAGGCGTGGTCCAGTCCCACAGGCTCTCGGGCCACACGTGGCGGCGGGGCAGACGGCTTCCGTCCTCGCCCAGCATGGCGACAACCTCGATCTTGATCTGCTGGCCGGGGCAGGCATGGCGCGGCAGCGGGATGCCGGTCGCGGCGGGCCCCGGCTCGTTGAAATGAGCGGCGCAAGCGAGGGCGGCGGGCTCGAAGTCCTCCACCGTGCCCGAGCCCACATACCAGCGGTTCAGTTTCACCACGTCGCTGAAATCGGCGCCAAAATCCCTCAGCGCCGCGCCGACCTGGCGCATCACCTGCTTCGTCTGGGCGACGATATCGCCCTTGTGGACGAGCTCGCCCTTCTCGTCGACCGGCGTCTGCCCGCTGATGAAGATCATCTTGCCGCAGCGCAGGCCGTTGGCAAAGGCGGAGGGGAGCGGCGACAGTGCAGAGGCTTCGGCGAATGTGCGGGGCAGGCTGGCGCTGTCGGTCCCCTTCATCGCATAGCCCTCGATCTCGACGATCATGCCGGGGTAAGCCAGATAAGGCACCGGCACGGCGGTGACCGCGGGACGCGCGCCGGCCGGCAGGGCCTGCGCCACCATCGCGAGGAACGCGCTCTCATCGACCGAGCCGTCATTTACATAGAAGCACAGCAATTTGACGAGATCGGTCAGCCCGCAGTCGAGCTCCTTCAGCACCCGCTCGAAATTGCCGATGCTGTTGGCGACCTGGACGGGGAGGTCGTACGGGTTGTTGACCTTGCCTTCGCTGGTGATGTCGACTTGTCCGCCGACCCAGATCATCTGCCCGCAGCGCACGCCGTGCTTGTGGCTGACATGGACCGGCCAGTTCCAGTGGCCTTCCGGCCAGGCATGTCGTCTTTCCAAGATGGGATCCTTTCCTGAAGCGGCGAGAGAGTAATCCGAGTGCGCGCCAATGTCTGCAGTGCGTGCAGCGGCCTCACGCCCCGCCGATGAAAGGGGAGATACATTGTATTCAATATCAATATGATTGTACACAATGTGAAAGCATGCTATCCGATGCCCAACTCGAACCGTGGAGAAGGGGCAGATGAGAGCAGCAGGCGATTGTGGCGGCCGCCGGAGGCCCTCATGACGGATCCGTTCTGTCGCAGCGTGGCCGATCCTGCGGTCCGCGGCCGCGCCCAGGCGCATTTCCGCAAGAGCCGGGTGCGCCTTCCCACCTTCAAGGAACTGTCGCAGCCGGATCGGATCGACCCGGGCACGGTCAAAAGTCTCGCCGCGCTGGACCCCGACGCGCCCGATGCCCGCAACCTGTTTCGCATCCATTGGCACAACGCCGCCGACCGGCGCGGACAGGCGGCCGTGCCGGAACATGTCGTGCTGCCGCGCGCGCTGACGGGCACCGACGCCAAGATCATCGTGGCGCTCGGCGATTGCTTCCCGCTGATCGGCGCCCATAAGGTGCTCGCCGCCTATGCCTGCCTGGTTCCGCGCATCGTGACGGGCCAGTTCGACCCGCAGCGCCAGAGAGCGGTGTGGCCGTCGACCGGTAATTACTGCCGGGGTGGGGTCGCCGTCTCGCGTATCCTCGGCTGCCGCAGCGTGGCGGTGCTTCCCGAAGGCATGAGCGTCGAGCGCTTCAACTGGCTGGAGAAATGGACCGCCGATCCAGGCGACATCGTGCGCACACCGGGCAGCGAAAGCAATCTCAAGGAAATCTACGACGCCTGCCACGAGCTGGCGAAAGATCCGCAGAACGTCATCCTCAACCAGTTCAGCGAGTTCGGCAATTATGCCGTGCATCGCGCAGTCACCGGCCCGGCGCTGGCCCGCATCTTCAGCGCGGTGAAAGGCGATACGCGGCTCAAAGCGCGGGCCTTCGTCTGCGCCTCGGGATCCGGCGGAACGCTCGCCGCGGGCGATCATCTGAAGGCTACTTTCGGAACCGAGATCGCGGCGGTTGAGGCCGTCGAGTGCCCGACCCTGCTCAGGAACGGCTATGGCGAGCACAATATCCAGGGCATCGGCGACAAGCATGTGCCGCTCATTCATAACGTCCTCAATACCGATTATGTGGTCGGCGTCTCCGAACGGACGTCCGACAATCTCTATGTCCTCTTCAACACCGAAGAGGGCCGGCGCTTTCTGCGCTACCGCAAGGAGATTCCGGACAGCCTCATCGCCGGCCTCGGCCATTTCGGGCTCTCCGCGATCGCCAATGTCGCCGCCGCGATCAAGCTGGCGAGATATCTCCGCCTGACGGCGGACGATGCCGTGCTGACGGTGGCGACGGACGGTGCTGCGATGTATCGCTCGCAGCTCGACAAGACGCAGGGCTTCGACGACCTCGCCGCGGCGGAGATCTTCGGCGAGCATCTGGCAGGCATCGGCACCGGCGACATGCTCGAGCTCACGCGCCTTGAGCGCGAGCGGATCTTCAATCTCGGCTACTATACCTGGGTCGAGCAGCAGGGCGTTTCCCTCGAGGCCTTCGACCGGCGCCGCGACCCCGCCTTCTGGGATGGTGTGATGGATCTGGTCCCGGTCTGGGACGGGATGATCGATGCCTTCAACGCCGAGACGGCGTAGCCGGCGACGCTATTCGAAGGAGGGCTGAGACCGCGCGCGCTGGCTCCGCTGGCCGCTCTTGCGAGCCTCGATCACCGGGGCCTCCTGCGCCGAAGCCATGCTGATGACCAGATCGCCGGCCTCTTCACCCAGCATGTTGAGATGGCGGCGCATGAGGTCCTGCGCCTCGGCGCCGTTGCCGGTCTCGACCGCGGAAATGACGGCGGCATGCTCGCGGACCGACTTTTCCATCGTTCCCGGGCGCTGCGTGACAAAGCGCCGATAAGGGTTCACGCGGCGCACCAGCTTGCGGGTCTCGCCGATGAGAAACCGGTTGCCCGACGCGAGCAGGATGATGTCGTGCAGGCGGTTGTTCTCGTTGAGAAACAGCTCCTCCTCGCGCTTCTTGACGTGCTGCTTGCATTTTTCATGGCTGGCGCGAAGCTGCTCGCGTTCCTCCTTGCTGATGCGCCTGGCGGCCAGGCGCGCGCCCAGCCCCTCGAGCTCGGCCACGACTTGGAACATCTCGATGAGCTCGGGCAAAGTGAGCTGGCGGACGACGGCGCCGTGATGCGGCCGGATATGCACCAATCCGCTGGACACGAGCTGGCGCAGGGCCTCGCGCACCGGCGTTCGCGAAACCCCGAACCGGCGGGCGAGGCTGTGCTCGTCCAGGCGCGTGCCGGGCGGCAGCGTGCCGCCCAGTATCTCGCTTTCCAGACGATGCGCCATATCGTCCGAGCGGGTCGGCTTCTTGACCTTCGCTCGCCGCGCCGAAGCGCCAGTCGCTGCCATGTATTCTCTCTTGCCTCTGTCCAACCTCAATCAGGCCGTTCGCTGGAGTGCCGAGTTCGAAGTCCGCATCCCCTCAGATTCGAAAGCACGCTAAGCTTGTACCGTCGCGGCTGCATCCTCGCAATCCTGCTGTTCGAAGCTGAAGGCATTGGCATGGCGCAGTTCGGCGCGGCGCGCATCCCCGGTGGCAAGGAGCCCGGCCTGGGCCATGACCGCGCGCAGCTCATCGGTCAGCATGCTGGTCAAATGGTCGGCGCCACGCGGCCCTAGAGCCGCGACGGCGGTCAGGAAAGCCCGCCCGGCAAAGACGCAGGCGGCGCCGCAGGCGATGGCGCGCAGCGCATCGAGGCCCGACTGAATGGCGCCGTCCAGCATGATCGTGGCCTTCGTTCCCACCCTCGCGCTCACCGCCGGCAGGACGTCGATTGCCGCCGGGGCGGCGTCGAACTGGCGGCCGCCGTGATTGGAGAGGATGATCCCATCGACGCCACGGCCGACCGCCGTGGCGGCGTCATCCGGGTGCTGGATGCCCTTCACCACAAGCGGGCCTTTCCACGCGCGGCGGACGCGCGCAACCAGGTCCCAGGTCACGGCGCCCGACATGCGCTGGTCGACATAGGTGGCGACCTCGGAGGCGCTGGCTGCCGCCGGCAGGTAGGCGGCGAAATTCGAGAACCGCGGCTGACCTGCCCGCAAGGTCGCCAGCGCCCAGGACGGCGCGCGCATGATGTCGAGAACGGTGCGCAGGGTCGGACGAAACGGCAGGACAAGCCCATTGCGCACGTCGCGCAGACGCTTTTGCCGCATCGGCGTGTCGAGCGTCAGCACGAGCACATGCGCGCCGGCGTCCTGCGCCCGGCGGATGACGTCGAGCGTCACCTCGTAGTCGTTATGCGGTGTGGCGTAGGCCTGGAACCAGAGGACATCGGGCGCGATCCCGGCGATCCGCTCGACGCTGGCATTCGAAACCATCGACAGAATGAAGGGGATGGTCGCGCGCTGGGCCGCGGCGGCAAGCGCCTCGTCGGCTTGCGGCCAGACGAGGCCGGAAAGTCCCATCGGCGCGACGCCGATGGGCAGGGCATATTTGCGGCCGAAGAGCATCACGCTGGTGTCGACGGCGGCGACGTCGAGGCCGTAGCGGGGCACGATCTCGATCTGATCGAGGGCATGACGATTGCGCGATATGCCGAGCTCGGCGCCGACGCCGCCGGCAAGATAGTCATAGGCGAAGCGCGGCACCCGCAGCCTGGCGCGGCGATCCAGATCTCCGACCGAAGGAAACCGGCGCTTGAGTCGCGCCGTCGCCGATCTCTGCGCGCCGGCGCCCCATCCCGCCGGCGATGAGCGGTCGTTCGCCATTCAACCTGTTCCTTGCCGCTGCCACCCCGGCGCGCCGGCGACGATCGTCTCGATGGCGGCCGCGACCGCGAGCAGATGGCGGTCGGAAAAGGCCGGCCCATCGATCGCCAGGCCGACCGGCAATCCAGCCGGCGTCCGGCCGCAGGGCAGGCTGATGCCCGGCACGCCGCAGACGCTGCCGGGTCCGGAATTGCGAATGAAGGTCTCGAAGGTCGGTAAATTCTTGCCGTTCACCGTGATGGCATCGGCGCCGATCGGGACGGCGGGCAGCGGAGTTGCGGGAAAGACCATGCCGTCGAGCCGATGGCGGGCGAAGAGCGCGCCATAGATGGCCTGCATGGCCGGACGGTCCGTGGACATCGCCTGCCGGTAGGCATCGGGCGAAATGGCGCCGTCGCCGGTGAGCGCGAGGAGAATCCTGCTCACATCCGGGCTCGCCGCGCCCCGCGCGATGTCGATGAAGCGGAGCGGCAGGCCGTTCTCGGCGAGATAGGCCTCGATCGCCGGGATCGTCTCGTAAAGCGTGATCGCCGGTCCGGCGGCGGCGTAAAGCTTGCCCATGGCGCCGATGTCGACCGGAACGATCGTGGCGCCCATCGACCTCAGGCGCTCGATCGCGCCATGGATCAGCGTCGCGAGATCGTGATCGAGGTCGTCGAAGAAGAAGCGGTCCGGCAGGCCGAGCCTGATGCCGGCGACCGGAACCTCGCGGCGCTCGGGCGCCTCGCCGGTGATCGCCTGATCGAGGAGCATTGTGTCGGCGACCGTTCGCGCCATGGGTCCGACGGTGTCGCGGGTGCCCGAGATCGGAACGACGCCGGCGCCGGGGTAGCGGCCGGTCGTGGGCCTGAGGCCCACGATGCCGCACAAGGCCGCGGGAATGCGCACCGAGCCGCCGGTGTCGGATCCGAGCCCGGCCGGCGCCATGCCGAGAGCGACGGCAATCGCCGTGCCGCCGCTGCTGCCGCCCGGAATGCGATTCGGGTCGAACGGGTTTCTGGCCGGGCCGCGATGCGTGTTGTTGCCGGTGATGCCGAAGGCAAGCTCGTGCATGGACGTCTTGCCGAGAAGGATCGCGCCCTGATCGAGGAGCCGCCGCAAGACCGGCGCGTCGACGCGCGGCCGATGGCCGTCCAGAAGCGGGGTGCCCGCCGTGGTGGGAATGCCCGCGGAGTTGATGTTGTCCTTGATTGCGAGCGGCAGGCCGAGCAACGGCAGCCGAATGCCGGCCGCGCGCCGGGCATCGGCGACGGCCGCCGCCGCGAGTACATCGTCGGGCTCGAGATAATGAAACGCGGCAAGGTGGCGGTGCTGCTCGCACAGGTCGAGCAGCCGGCGCGCCAGTGCCACGCTGGTGGTCTCGCCGCGATCCAGCGCGGCGAGAAGTCCGGCGGCGCTCGACCCGGCGAGATCAGGCATGATCCGTCTCTCTCGGCACCGAGCAGCACCCACGCATGTCAGTCGGCCTTCGGAAACATGAGAAGGCTTTCCGGGTCGAGCGTGATCGCGACGGATGTCCCGGTCGGCCAGCGCGTCATCGCTTCCGCCTGCTGCAGTCTAATATGCAGACTGCCGCTGACCGATGCCGGCGAAGCGACATACATGTCCACATGGCTGCCCTGATAGACGTGGCGCTCGACGGTGCCGCGGATCGCGCGATCGTTGCCGGCATCGGTCACGGCGAGGCGCTCGGGCCGCACGAAAACGTCATAGGCGGCTCCCGGCTTGCTGTCGGTGAGATGGCGGGCGGGAACCTCGATCTCACCCCCGTTGAACTTGAGAAGCGCAGTATCGCGTTCGACCCGCTCCAGATGCGCGATCATACGGTTGATGTCGCCGATGAAGGAGGCGACGAAGGCGTCCTGGGGCTGGCGGTAGATTTCTTCAGGCGTGCCGATCTGGCGGATCTCGCCCTGCGCCATGACCGCGATCCGGTCGGAGAGGCTGAGCGCCTCGCCCTGATCATGCGTCACGAAGATGGTGGTGATGCCGAGGCGTGTCTGGATGTCCTTGAGCTCGAGCTGCATGGAAGCCCTGAGGCTCTTGTCCAGCGCCGAAAGCGGCTCGTCGAGGAGGAGGACGAGCGGATCGATGACGATGGCGCGGGCGATCGCGACGCGCTGCTGCTGACCGCCGGAGAGCTCACGCGGGCGGCGGTCCTCATAGCCGGTCAGCTTCACGATCTCGAGCGCGCGCGCCACCCGGCTGGCGACCTCGGCGCGCGCCACCCGGCGCATGCGCAGCCCATAGCCGACGTTCTGCGCGACATTCATATGCGGAAAGAGCGCATAGTTCTGGAAGACCATGCCCACATTGCGGCGGTAGGGGGGCGTGTCGGTGATCGGATTTCCGTTCAGGTAGATCTCGCCGGAATCCGCTTCGGTGAAGCCCGAGATCAGGTTGAGGAGGGTGGTCTTGCCGCAGCCCGACGGGCCGAGAAGCGTCATGAACGTCCCCTGCTCGATGCTGAGGAACGTCTCCTTCAGGGCCACGACCGGGCCGAAGCGCTTGCTGGCGCCCTCGACGCGCACCGCCGCGCGCGCCGCCTCGGCCGACGTCCGGGCGCCGGCCGGCGCATTGCCTGGCCTTGTGTCAGCGACGTTCTTCAATGGCAAGTACCTTTCCCAATCCGAGGAAGACATTGGTGATGATGAGAAGCGCCGCCGTCAGCACGAAGAACATCACCGCGAGCGCCGCCATGGTCGGATCGGCGAACTCGCGCACGTAGATGTACATGGCGACCGGCAATGTCTGTGTCGACTGCGCCGTGACGAAGAGCGAAGCGGTGAACTCGTTGAACGACAGGATGGCCGCGAACAGCCAGCCGGCGAAGAGTCCGGGCGTCATCATGGGCAAGGTGACGGTGAGGAGCACCTGAAGGGGAGAGGCCCCGAGACCGGCGGCGGCGAGCTCGAGGCGGCGATCCAGGTTCTTCAGCGACACATAGGCGCTGCGCAGGACGAAGGGCAGAACGAGGACGATGTGGGTCAGCACGATGACGGTGTAGGTGCGGGCGAGGCCGACCCGGCCGGCCAGGATGAGGAAGCCGATCCCGATGGTGAAGTAGGGAATGACCAGGGGCGAGAGCAAAATCCCTTCCACGACGGCCTTGCCGCGGAAGCGATAGCGGTCGATGGCATAGGCCAGCCCCCCGCCGATCACCAGCGCGAATGTCGAGGTGAGCAGCGTGACGCACATGCTGTTGAAGAACCCGTCGCGGAAGTCGTCATACTCGAAGGCGTGGGCGAACCAGCGCAGCGACCATTGCTCCGGCGGAAACGCCAGCATCGACTTCGCATTGAAGGCGGCGAGCGTCACGACGAACGCGGGCAGGAGCACGAAGCCGAGCAGCAGGATCACCACCAGCTTGGCGAGCAGTCCGAGGAGGTTGCGACTTTTCAGCATGCGGACCTCAATGCGCCGCCGCCTTCTCGAGCGGCCGCAAGGCGAGCTTCAGTATCGCGACGACGACGAGCGTGAGGACAATTCCGGCGAGGCTGAGGATGGCGGCGAGCGGGTAGTTGAAGCCGGCGATGCCGAGCTGATAGACGAGATTGCCGATCATGTTGATCTGGCCGCCGCCGATGAGCTGCGGCGTGGCGAAGGCGCTGAACGTCCAGGCGAAGCAGGTCATCAGGCCGGCGACGATGCCCGGCGCCGAAAGTGGAAGCGTCACGGTGAGGAAGGCGCGAATGGGGTCGGCGCCCAGGCTCTCCGCCGCCTTCTCGTAGTTCGGCTCGATGTGGCTGAGCGCGGTCGCGAGGATGATGACCATGATCGGCAGCGTGAAGTGAACGAGCACGACGACGACGCCGAAGGTGGTGAACATCATCTGCAGCGGGCGCTCGATGATGTTCATCGCCAGCAGCATGGCATTAATGAAGCCGTTGTTGCCGAGCACGATGATCCACGAGTAGGTGCGCGCGATCTCGCCGGTGAAGAGCGGCGTGATCGCGATGATCAGAATGGTGGCGCGGATGAGGTTGCTGCGGGTGCGGACCAGGGCATAGGCGATCGGATAGGCGACCAGCAAAGTGATGCCGGCGGTCCAGGCCGAGATCACGACCGTGTCGTAGAAGACGTTGAGGAATACCGGGCGGGCGATGTAGTTGAGGTTGGCGAGCGTCCACGGGCCGACATTGAGCGAGCCCGGGATGAATTCGCGGAAGCTGTATTGCAGGATCATGAACAAGGCGAGGCAATAGATCACCGCCAGCACCACCGCTGGCGTCGAGAACCAAAGCAGGAACGGTCGCTTGTTCATGATCGTCGGTCCAGGCCTGAACAGGGGCGCGCGGATGGAGCGTTCTCCATCCGCGCCGCGATTCGCTACTTGGCTATTTCGCCATCATGTTCTCGGAGAACCAGGTCCGCCACTCCGAGAGCTTCTCCGAGCGCAGCTTGTGGTCGATGACGATGGCTCCCGACTTCCATTGCTCCACGGTCGTGAAGAGACCGGGAAGCTTGGCCAGCTCCGCATCGACAGGAACGTCCTGGACCATCGGCCCGCCTTTCTTGCGGCGGACGACCGCGGCCTGGACTTCGGGATCGAGCGCGGCGTTGATGAACTTGTAGGCGAGCTCCTGGTTCTTGCTGCCCCTCATGATGGCCACCGTGTCGATGCCCATGACGGCGCCTTCCTTGGGAATGGTGATCCCGACGGGGACGCCCTGCGCCAGCTGGTGGAAAGCGTTCATCGACAGCATCACCTGGATCGGCGTCTCGCCGGTCGCGAGCAACTGATCGCTCGCCGCATCGCTGCTGTAGTAGGCCTTCACATTGGGCTTGAGCGCCATGAGCTTGTCCTTGGCGACCTCCCAGTTCGCCGCGCTGCCGCCCTGCAGGATGGCGGCGACCGTGATGATCTCGGACGGATCGAAGTCCTGCAGGCCGATCATGCCCTTGTATTCGGGCTTCCACAGGTCTTCCCAACTCTCGAACTTGGTGCCGGCCGGAAGCATGTCGGTGCGGTAGACGATGGGGTAGACGTAGGACCACACGCCGAGATGGGAGTCGCTGATCTTGCCTTCCGGAAAGATCTTGGCGGCGTTCGGAATCTTCGCCAGATCGAGCGTTTCGTAGAGATCGCTCATCTTATAGAGCCATCCGACATGCGACGTCGTAAAGGTGATGTCGCTTTCGGGCGCGGTGTTGCCGGCGAGCTTGGCCTGGTTCAACCGGTCGATGGTGCCGCCGGTGATGTATTCGACCTCGACGCCGGTTTCCTCGGTGAATTTCTTGCCGATGGTCTCGGCCACCATGTCCCGCCAGTCGCCGCCCCAGGTGCTGACGACGAGCTTCTCAGCCGCCGACCCGGGACCGGCAACGCCGAGCAGACTTGCCGCCGACAATAGCGCCACACAGAGATACCTGAGCATTTTCACTATCCTCCACTGATTGGGCGGCGGTTTTTTCAGTCCACCGCTTCACTGCATTGTACGCACTGCTCGTCTGCGCTCCCGGTCGCCAACGCGCTCATTTCGCCATCATGTTCTCCGAAAACCAGGTCCGCCACTCCGAGAGCTTCTCCGAGCGCAGCTTGTGGTCGATGACGATGGCTCCAGTCTTCCATTGCTCCACCGTGGTGAAGATGCCGGGAAGCTTTGCGAGCTCGGGGTCGACAGGAGCACCCTCAACCATCGGTCCACCCTTCTTGCGGCGCACCACCGCGGCCTGAACCTCGGGATCGAGCGCGGCGTTTATGAATTTGTAAGCAAGCTCTTGATTCTTGCTGCCCTTCATGATGGCCACCGTGTCGATGCCCATGACGGCACCTTCCTTCGGAATGGCGATGGTGACAGGCACGCCTTGCGCCACCTCATGGAAGGCATTCATCGAGAGCATCACCTGGATCGGCGTCTCGCCGCTGGTGAGCAACTGATCGCTTACCGCGTCGCTGCTGTAATAGGCCTTCACATTGGGCTTGAGCGCCGTGAGCTTGTCCTTGCCGACTTCCCAATCGGCGGCGCCGCCGCCTTGCAGAATGGCAGCGACCGTAATGATCTGGGACGGATCGAAATCGGAAAGGCCGATCATGCTCTTGTATTCGGGCTTCCACAGGTCCGCCCAACTCTGGAAGGTGGTGCCGGCCGGAAGAAGGTCGGTGCGGTAGACGATGGTATAGACATAGGACCAGACGCCGAGATGGGAGTCGCTGATCTTGCCTTCCGGAAAGATCTTGGCGGCATTGGGAATCTTCGCCAGATCGAGCGGCTCGTAGAGATCGCTCATCTTGTAGAGCCAGCCGACGTGAGAGGTCGTGAAGGTGATGTCGCTTTCGGGCGAGGTATTGCCGGCGAGCTTCGCCTGGTTCAGCCGATCGATCGTTCCGCCGGTGATATATTCCACCTCGACGCCGGTCTCTTCTGTGAACTTCTTGCCGATGGTGTCGGCTATCATGTCCTTCCAGTCGCCGCCCCATGTGCTGACGATCAACTTGTCCGCCGCCGATCCGGGACCGGCCGCACCGAGGAAGCTTGCCGCCGACAGCAGCGCCACGCAGAGATATCTGAGCATTTTCATGTCCTCCACTGATTGGCCGGTCTTCAGTTCGCCGCCTTGCCTCATAGTATACACTGCACTTCTTATTGCATACAATTCATTTCAGCAGCGCATGGCGGGAATGCCTCTTTCATCCCGCAGCTCACCTAATGCCCAGCAGACGCCTGAGGAAAGCGACGACGCGGGCGCGAAGGCCGGCGCTCACGGCGCGCCCCGCGTCGAAAGTGCCGACGTCGGGCGGCGGAACACTCTCTGTCGTCGCGGCCGGGGATTGCCCGGAAGCGGATGACGGTCTGGCGCTCAGCCGCGTCTCGAGCGCGGCCGCGAACTCCTCGGTCAGGCGGCGGGCGACGTCCTCGATGATCCCGGTACGGCCGATCTGGGCCAGGGGGCCCGAGAGATCGGTGTCCGCCTTGACCGTGATCAGCGAGCCCGTGCCGTCCGGCACGACGGCATAATCCATGGTCACGGCGACCCGCGAGCCGCCGCGCTTGTCGATGCCGCGGCCGACGATGCGGCCGGTGCGCGCCGCATCGTCACGCTCGACCTCGCCTTCGCCCTCGACCTTGGCCGCGAGTGGTCCCACCTTGATCTTGAACGAGCCGCCGTAGCGGTTGCCGCCCAGCGATGCCCCAAGCTCCGCGCCCGGGATGCAGGACACGACCGTCGGAACATCGCCGAGGAACGCCCATACCTCATCGGGCGATCGCGACACGTGGATGTCCTGCTTGATCTCCATCACGGCCTGCGCGCGTGATCGACTGTGATCACCAGGGAGACGCTGTCGCCCGTGCCTTCGTTGAGCGTCGCGTGGGGATCTTTCGGTTCGAAGAGGACGGCTTGGCCGGCCTGCAAGGTGAAGCGTTCGGCGCCGGTGTCGAAAGTGAGTTCGCCCGAGAGAACGAAGAAAACCTGCGACCACGCCTCGTGATGATGCAACTCGCCGCCGCCGCCGGGCGGCGCGGTCGAGATCTGGACCGAAAAATCGTTGCCGGCGAGCGGCACGAGATTGGCGACCGCGAGTCCGCCGAAGTGGCCTGGCGGCGTGAAGGTCTCGGGATTCCGATTGTGCCAGATTCGCATGCGACCTCACCCCTCTATCGTGAAATGTAAGCCATGTAGGGACTGAGCACGGCGCGGACCGGCACCTGAACAAGCGAGGCCTTGCGGCCGGCGACGGCCGCGGCCACCGCCGCCTTGATTTCGGCAACGGTAGAAGCGCGCATCCCGGCGGCGCCGAGGCCTTCGGCCACCTGGTGCCAGTCGCGCCGCGGCAGGTCCATTTCATATTCGCCGCCATAGGAGTCGCGCTGGGGCAAGGCGATCGCGGCCCATTTCTCATCGTCGAGCACCACGATGATGACGTGCCTGCCGTAGCGGACCGCCGTCTCGAGCTCGGTGACGTGATAGCCGACCCCGCCGTCGCCGACAAAGACCACGACGGGACTGTCCGGCCTGACGAAGGATGCGCCGACGCCATAGGGGATCTCCGTGCCAAGGGCTCCGGCCTGGCCGGCGCGCAGGTACGTGTCGCCGCTGCGCACGCGAATGCGCGCGTCGGCCCAGAAATCGACATTGCCATGCGAGGTCACGAAGAGGGTGTCGGGCGGCACCGCTTCGAGAACCGCATCGATGGCCTCGACCGGATGCAGCGGCTGGCCGCCGGACGTCCCGAGCTGAGCCCGATGCTCCTCCCGCCATGCCCGGACCACGCCATCCGTCCAGGCGCGCTCGACCGAGGCGAAGGGCATCGCCGCCAGGGCGTCGATGAGGAGATCGGCCGAACAGGCGAAGCCGAAATCCGCGCGCCGGTTGCGGCCGATCGCGTCGGCATCGCGGTTGCACTGGACGATCCTGGCGCCAGGCGCGATCGAGCGGCCATAGTCGAGATCGAACTCCAGGGTATGGCCGACCAGCATGATGAGATCGGCTTCGGCAAGCGCCGTCCGCAAGGCGGCATTGCATGGGGAATAGCCCGGGCCTGCCCACAGCTCATGGCGCTCGTCGATGGCGCCGCGCGCCAGGCGCATGGTGACGAAGGGCAGGTGGTTCTTCTCGATGAGCTCGACGGCACGGCCGATCCCGTCCCAGCGCACGTCGTTGCCGAGGATGAGCAGAGGCCGGCGGGCCTGCTCGACGGCCAGGCGCAACGGCGCCGGGTCGCGGATGTCGATGCCGGGGCCGGCGGTGTCAACGGCCAGGCGCGGCTGCGGCTCGGCCGCGGCGGCCAGCACGTTCACCGGAATTTCGAGGAACACCGGACCCGGCGTGCCCGCCCACATGCGCCGCCAGGCGATCTCGACATATTCCGGAATGCGCCGGGTCTCGAGCACGCGTGCCGACCATTTGGTGACCGGCGCCATGATCGGAATGTGGTCGGCCGACATGCCGGCGCCGCGCTCGAAGCTTCGCGTATCGGCCTGGGCGCCGATGATCAGCAGCGGCACGGAGGCCATCTTGGCCACCAAAGCGGGTGTCACCGCATTGGTCACGCCGGGCCCGAGCGTGACGGCCGCGACGCCGGGCACGCCGCTCGTGCGGCTCACGGCCTCGGCCATGAAGCACGCCGCGGACTCGTGGCGCGTATGCTTCAAGGGCAGTCCTTCGACGGCGCAGGCATGGTAGATCGAATTGAGCGGGCCGCCCGAGACGGAGAAGATCTGCCGGACGCCGAGATCGAGCAGGGCGCGGACCAGCAGGTTCCCGCCCTCGAAGCGATTGCCCGGCGCGGGCCCGGGGCCCTTGGTGGCGGAAGCGGTCGTGCCTGTCTTCTGCATGGGCTCGTTTTCTCCGGCTAATAGGCGCGCGACTTGCCGCCATCGACCTGCAGAGCAGCGCCGGTGACGTAGGACGCGGCGTCGGACACGAGGACGGCGGCAAGCTTGCCGAAATCCTCGACACGGCCCATCCGGCGCAGGGGCACCTCGTCGAGCCAGATCGCCTCCGCCTCGGCCTGGCTGATGTTGCGCTGACGACTGGTCGCATGGATCAGGTCCGTCATGCGATCGGTATCGATCGGTCCGGGACACAGGCAATTGACAAGGACGTTGTCGGGGGCGAGCTCGACCGACAAGGTCTTGGCGATGCCGGTGAGCGCCAGGCGGATGGCGCTCGACAGCACCATTGCCGGCTGCACCACCTTGACGCCGACGGTCGTGATCAACAGCACCCGCCCGCCCGCCCGGCGCATGTCCGGCAGAGCCGCATGGAGCACGTCGATGACCGGCATGAGGACCGTATCGAGGGCGCGCTGCCAGGCCTGGCGATCGAGAGACAGGAAGGGACCCGCTTCGGGGCCGGGCGTGTTGACGACGAGAATATCGAGCCCGCCCCATCGTTCACGCAGCAAGGCAACGGCGCGCGCTATGCTTTCCGTACTTGCGAGGTCCATTTCCACCGGCAAGGCTTCGGCGCCGCTCCGGGCCAGGTCGCCGGCGGCGGCCTCGAGGCGCGTCGCGTTGCGCGCCCCGAGAGCGACCTTGGCACCCTCGGCGGCCAGCGCCGTGGCGGTGGCGAAACCCAGGCCGCGCGAAGCGGCCGTGACCAGCGCTCTCTTTCCCTTCAGTCCCAGATCCAAGACGCACTCTCCGACTGCTCGTCATGCTGTCTAGCATGATTGTAGACAATAGCAATAGCATTGCATACAATGTAAGGCGTTTAATCCACCGCAATGGCTGCGCGCGCTTCCGCGGCGAGGCGCCAGATGCGGTTGCGCGTGAGCGGCGTTTCGCGCACCGGCACCTTCAGCGCGTCGGCGACGGCGTTGGCGATCGCCGCCGCCGGTCCGATCGCGCCGCCCTCGCCGAGGCCCTTGATGCCGAGCGGCGTCACGGGCGAGGGCGTGTGGAAGTGATGGACCTCGATCGGCGGAATCTCGGGAGCGGCCGGCAGGAGATAATCGGCAAAATTGGTGGTCAGCGGCTGGCCGTCGGCCGAGTAGACGAACTCCTCGCACAGCGCCGAGCCGATGCCCTGCACGACGCCGCCGCGCACCTGGCCGTCGACGATCATCGGATTGATGATCGTGCCGCAATCCTCGACGACGACGAAGCGCCGGAGCGTCATGGCGCCCGTCACCACGTCGATCTCGACGACGGCGGCGTGGAGAGCGTTGGAGTAGGAACCGTCCGGAGGACCGTCGACGAAGCCGATGGCGGTCAGCCCCGGCTCGCCGCCCGGATCGATCTGGTCGACATTGCGGTGGGCCATCCTGGCGAGCTTGCGGATGGCGATGGCACGGTCGGGCGTCGCGCGGACGCGGGCCAGGCCTTCGGCGAGCTCGAGCTCGTCGGCGGCCGCCTGCAGGTGCTGCGCGGCGATGGCGAGAAGCCGTGCCGCGATGAGGCTCGCGGCCTTGTGGACGGCGCCGCCGCCCAGCGCCGCGCCGCGGCTGCCCCAGGTTCCGACGGAATAGGGGCTCGTGCGCGTGTCGCCGTGGCGGACGATCACATCCGCGGGCGCCACGCCCAGCGCATCGGCCGCCACCTGCGCAAAGGTGGTCTCATGCCCCTGGCCATGGCATTGGGTTCCGACCTCGATCACCACGCTGCCGTCGGGCTGCATCTCGACGCGGGCCGATTCGTAGCCGGTCTCGATCGGAACCCGGCGGCGGGTGAAATCGGGCGTGCCGTGCGCGGTCTGCTCGATGAAGAACGCGAAGCCCACACCCACACGCAGCGCGGGATTATCAGGACGGCGGTCGCGGTCGGCCGCCAGCAGCTCGCGGCCCTTGATCAGGCATTCGGCGTAGGAGCCCTTGTCGTAGGTGAAGCCGAGGACGTTCTTGAACGGAAAGTCGCGCGCCACGTTGCGCAAGCGCAGCTCGATCGGATCGAGGCCGAGCTCGAGGGCGATCTCGTCCATCATCACCTCGAGCGAGAACACCGCCGAGGGACGCCCGACGCCGCGATAGGTCCCGATCGGGCATTTGTTGGTGGCGACCGCGCGATAGGTCGCCTCATAGCCTTCGAAGCGATAGGGGCCGGGCAGCACCTTCGCCACCATGCCGGGATCGCTACCGGCGGTGAACGGCCAGACGGAATAGGCGCCGGCGTCGACAGTGATGTCCGCCTTCAGGCCGAGCACCCGGCCGTCCTCGGTGAAGAACGCTTCGAGCGTGTGCTCGTGGTCGCGCGCATGGATGCTCGCCAGCAGGTGCTCGCGGCGATCCTCAATCCACTTCACCGGACGGCCGGTGCGTATGGCGAGATGGGCGACCAGGACCTCCTCGGCGAAGACATGACCCTTGACGCCGAAGCCTCCGCCGACTTCGGGCGCGATGACGCGCAGACGGTTCTCCGGCCAGGCGAGCTCTTCGCTCAGATAGGTGCGCAGCAGATGCGGGATCTGCGTCGAGGAATAGACGGTGAGATCCCGGCCGGTCGGATCGAGCAGAGCAATGGCGCCGCGGCATTCCATCGGCACGCCGGCCTGGCGCTGGTTGCGGAACGTGCGACGCAGCGAGCGGGACGTCCGGCCACGCACCGCCTCCAGGTCGCCGCCGCGTCTCGACTGCTCGATGAACACATTGCGCGTCCAGCCGGCGAAGAGCGGCGGCGCGTCGGTTGCCAGCGCGGTCTCGACATCGGCGAGAACCGGCAGCGGACGGTAATCGACGAAGACGAGTTCGGCGGCGTCCTCGACGAGATAGGCGTCCGGCAACAGGACCGCCGCCACCGGCTCGCCGACGAAACGGACCTTGCCGCGGGCCAGAACGGGCTGCACGGAGCGCTGGGCTTCAGGAAAATCGGCGGTCGCGCGGATGGCGAGATCGGCAAGGTCCTCGGCGGCGAAGACGAGCGCTTCAGGATGGGCTTCGAGCGCGGCCGACCTGTCGATGCCGGTGATATCGGCATGCGCCATCTGCGAGCGGACGAGGCGCAGATGCAGCATGTCGGGGAAGACGAGGTCGTCGATGAAACGTCCGCCGCCGGTGACCAGGCGCGGATCCTCGAAGCGCTTGACGGCCGCGCCGACGAATTTCGGGCGTTCGGGCGCGCTCATCGCTCGGCCTCGTCGCGGGCTTTGATCGCGGCGCGCACCGCCTCGACAATGCCCTGATAGCCGGTGCAGCGGCAGATGTTGCCGGACATCGCCGCGCGGATCTCGTCGTCCGTCGGATCGTCGGCCCGGTCGACGAAATCCCGCAACGCCATGATGAACCCCGGCGTGCAGTAGCCGCATTGCAGGCCGTGATGCTCGATGAAGGCGTGCTGAAGGGGAGCGAGCTCGCCGTTCGAGACGCCCTCGATCGTCGTGATGCTCGCGCCGTCGCACTGCGCCGCGAAGGTGAGGCACGAAAGGCGCGCGAGGCCGTCGACCTCGACCGTGCAGCAGCCGCAGGCGCCGTGCGAGCAGCCGAAATGGACGCCGGGGCAGGCGAACTCCTGGCGCAACACATCGGCAAGCAGCCGGCGCGGCTCGACTTCGACTGTCCTGGTTCTGCCGTTCACCGTCATACGGACGCTGAGCATCGCATGGCCTCCTTTCCGGCTTGGCGGATCGCGCGCAGCGTCAGGGCTTCGAGAAGCGACCGGCGGTATTCGGCGCTGGCGCGAATGTCGCCATAGGAGCTGCGTCCGGCGACGGCGCTGGCGGCCGCGGCGCGCACAGCTTCGCCTTCCGGCCGTTCTCCCTGCAGCATGCTTTCGGCGGCGCGCGCCCGCACCGGCCGCCCCTCGGCGCCGGAGAGCACGATGCGCGCCTGCGTGATGGTATCGCCCTCGGCGACGATCGTCACGCCGACGGCGGCGATGGCATAGTCGCCGTGGCGCTCGGCGATCTCGACGAAGGCGCTTCCGTGAGGCGCCGCCGGCGGCCGGAAACGCAAGGCCACGATCATCTCGTCATCGCCGAGCGCGGTCGTGAAGGCGCCGCGGAAAAAATCCTCGGCGGCGATCGTGCGACTTCCATCCGCCGATTGCGTGCGAACCTCGCCATCGAGGAGCACCAGCAGGGCCGCCATTTCTGCAGTCGGATCGGCATAGGCGATGCTGCCGCCGGCAGTCCCCAGGTTGCGGACGGTCGGATGGCCGACATGGCGGACGGCGGCGGGGATGATCGGCGCCGCCGCGGCAACCGCGGCATCCGCCAGAACGGCGCGATGCCGGGCCAGCGCGCCGATCTCGATCGCGCCCGGCGCCGCCGCGATCGCAGCGAGCGGAAGACCGCCGATATCGATCAGGACGGAGGGCCGGGCCAGGCGAAGATTCATCATCGGCACCAGCGACTGGCCGCCGGCCAGAAGGCGGGCATCGCCGGCATGGCGGCGAAGCTCTTCGACGGCATGGTCGGCGCTCTCGGCGCGGGCGTAGTCGAAGGCCGCCGGCTTCATGTGGCGCCGGGCCGACAAGCCCGATGTTCGCGATTGGGAGAGGGCAATTTCATTCGGCGGATGTCAGCAGCAGTCTGGCTCTTGAGGTGTTCGAAGATTTGTATACTATGATCATATCATTGCATACAATAGGCATGGACATGGACATTGCGTCACGGCAGAAACTGCTCACCATCGTCGACCGGAATCGCGACTCGTCAATCGACTTCCTGAGAAAGCTCGTCTCCATACCCAGCGTGACCGGAGAGGAGGCCGCCGTCCAGAACTTCCTGGCGGAGCATCTCGCGGCGATGGGCCTCGCCGTCGACCTCTGGGAAACCGATTGGGAGGCGCTGAAAAAACATCCAGGCTACCGTCCCGTCGAGCGCGGATACGAAGGGCGCCCAAATATCGTCGCCACCCTGAAGGGAACCGGCGGCGGCCGCTCCCTGCTTCTCAACGGCCACAGCGACGTCATCCCGGTGGGAAAGGGCGAGGGATGGAGCGTCGATCCCTGGTCGGCGCTGATCAAGGATGGACGCATCTACGGCCGCGGCACGGCCGATATGAAGAGCGGTGTGGCGAGCCACATCATGGCGATCGCGTGCCTGCAGGACGCCGGGATCAAGCTCAAGGGCGACGTGCTCCTCAATATCGTGGTGGACGAGGAGGTCAGCGGCCACGGCACGCTCGATACGATCGCGCGCGGCTACGCGGCAGATGCCGGCATCTCGGGAGAGACCAGCGACCTCGCCGTCCAGCCGGCCTGCATCGGGCGCATCTGGTTCGAGATCGATATCCGCGGGAAGCCGGCCGGCATCCAGAAGCGCTATGAGGGAGTGAGCGGAATCGTGCTCGGCAACAAGATCGTCAAGGCGGTGGAGGAGCTCGAGAAGGCGCGCATCGCCAGCGTCACGCATCCGTTGTACCCGAACGCGCTCGACTCGCTGCCCTGCATCATCGGAAGCTTTTCGGCCGGGCACTATCCCAGTGCCTTCCCCGACACCTGCCGTCTCAAGGGCAGCATCGCGACGGTGCCCGGCGAGGATCATGAAGGAGTGAAGCGCAGCCTTGTCGAGCAGATCGCGAAAGCGGCCGCCGCCGACCCGTGGATGAAGGATCATCCGCCCGTCGTGCGCTTCAACGGCTACGACGCCGAGGCATCGGACATACCGATGGCGCATCCGATCGTCGAGCTTCTCTGCCAGAGCTACACCGCCGTGACGGGACGCGCCCCCGAGATCAGCGGACGGCAGGGGGCGGCGGATACGCGCTTCCTCAATAAATATGCCAGCACGCCCACGGTCATTTTCGGACCGGGCTCGACGGCGGTGATGCATGCCAATGACGAATATGTCGCGATCGACGACTACATGACCGCGATCAAAGTCATGGCGGTCGCGATCGCCGACTGGTGCCAGGCGCCGCGCGACGCCTGAGCACGGCCGCGCGATGGCTTTGGATTGAGCGGCCATCGCGCCTTATCCTTTTGTTTTAGCATGATCTTTCCGGAAAACCGGACGGACCGGAGTGCGTTCATCCTCGGTTCAGCCAGCATTACCTAAAGGTAATGTTTCCAGTGGCGGATGTTGCAACCGTGGAGATCGTGCATGCGATACCTTGGCTTGCTTTGTCTTATGCTCGTCGCGTTCGCCACAGCCGGGGCGAAAGCTCAAGACAACGCCATTTTTGCACGCGGGGAAGCCGTGGTCACGGGCTTCTCGGGGACGAAGCCGGCGGTTCCTCCCGCGGCCGCCGGCGATGCGCTTGACGAAATCTTCATCGATGTCGATGGCGCTTCGGCGCGGATCCTGAGGCTCGAACCTGCTGCGCCTCCCACAGGGCAGCTCATCGCCACGCCTCCCGTCCTCAGCGTGCAAGCTCGCGACATCGGCCAGGTGTTCGCCATCGCGCTCGATGACGGCCTTCCCGCCGCGGCGGCGCCCGGCACGCCCAACGTCTATCTCGGCGCCACCTCGGCTTTCGGACTGCAGATCGTGGCGCCCGACTCCAATGGCGACGGACGTCCGGAGAGATTGAAAAAGGGCCAGGCCAATGCCGAGTGGATGGCAGGGCAATGGGGATCAGGCGGGGAGCCCGGCTCGATCTACCGGATCGACGGCAAGACCGGCGCGGCGTCGCGCTTCGCGACGATTCACGGCAATCGCGGTCCGGGCCTGGGCGACATCGTTTTCGACAAGGCTACCCGGCAGTTCTTCGTTTCCGATCTCGACACGGGATTGATCCACCGCCTTGATGCGACGGGACGGCTCGTCGACAGCTTCGACCATGGGCAGACCGGACGGCCGGCGATGGGACTTCCGGCCATCGCGGATGATGGCGTCGTGATGGACATCACGTCACCGACCTTCGACGCCGAGGACTCGGCGAGCTGGGGCTTCACCCAGGCCGAGCGGCGCGTCTGGGGCCTCGGCCTGCGCGCCGGACGTCTTTATTATGCGTCGGCGGCGGGCGCCGCGGGGCCGGAGATATGGTCCGTGGCGATCAATCTCGACGGCACCTTCGGCAGCGATCCGCGCCGCGAGATCGAGGTTTCGGGAACACCGGACAATCACCCGATCTCGGATATCGCCTTCGACGCCCAGGACCACATGTATGTCGCGCAACGCGGCGGCATCAAGGGCAGCTACGACTATTCCGCATTCGCCGATGTCAAGCAGTCGGTGGTGTTCCGCTTCATGCGTGAGATTCCTGACGATCCGGTGACGCCCGGCATCTGGGTGCCGATACCCGATGAATATGCCGTCGGTTTCCCGCCCGACCATCGCAACACGTCGGGCGGTGTGGCATTGGGCTACGGCTATGACCAGGCTGGAGCGATGCGGCCTGGCGCCTGCGACATGACGGTTTGGGCGACAGGTGATGCGTTGCTGTCCAATGCGTCGCCCACACAGGACGCCGCCACCCAGCAGTCGCCCATCGTCGACGGATTGCAGGGAAATGACCGCGCGCTGACGCGGCCCGACAATGAACCACCCGCAAAGTCCTATTTCATCGATTATGACGGCGTGACCGACGATATGCGCCAGCAGGGCCATGTCGGCGACGTGGAAATCTGGCAGCCTTGCGAGCCGGGCGCCGCCTTCGGCACTTATTCGCCGGCAGCCGATCTGCCGCCCGACTACGTCCCGCCGGGCGGGACGGATGACGGCGTGCCGCCAGATTATGTCCCGCCGGATGACGGCGTGCCGCCGGACGACACGCCGGACTGGACCTACAATCTGCGCCTTGAGAAGCGACCGGTGCCCAATGCCTGCGTCGCGGGCGGCCTGGGCTTCCTCTGCGACTATGTGGTGCGCGTCACCAATACCGGTCCCGACGCTTATATCGGCCCGATCGTCGTCAATGACGCGCTGCCGGCGGCGCCCGCCGGCGCGGTGATGACGCCCGCCAATATCCCGCCCTGGCTCTGCTTTGCGATTTCGCCGAGCGAGCAGCAATGCACCTACGGCCCGGCAGCGCTTCTGCCCGGTGAAAGCATCGACCTCCACGTCGCGGTCGATCTGCCCGTCGCCGCGCCTGTCTGCCATCTCGACAACCAGGCGGAACTCGTCTGGCCCTGGGGGTTCGGCGATATCGATCCCACGGATGATTTCGATCTGGCGACAGCGACGATCCCGGCACCCCATTGTCCGCCGCCCGACGGCGAGAAGACCAATCTCAAGATCTCGAAACATCCTCTCGCCGATGTCTGCACCGAAAAATTCGGCTCGTTCGAGTGCCGCTACAATGTCGTGGTGCGCAACATCGGGGCCGGCGTCTATAACGGCATCATCAAGGTGGACGACACCGTTCCCGCCGGCGCGACCGCGACCTTCCCGCAAGCGTCGTGGAACTGCGTGGGGCCTGCGCCGACCTATTCCTGCCAGCGCGGGCCGGTCGTGCTGCTGCCCAACCAGGCCGTGAATCTGAACGTCATCGTGAAGCTGCCCAAGAACCTCGCCGGGCCATTGCAGTGCCAGGCGAAGAACGAGGTGAAGATCACGGCGGCCGCGGGCGGAACCGACCAGAACACCGATGCGACCGATGATGAAGCCGACGCCACGATGCTGCTGCCGGGCGAGCTTGCGCTGTGCCCGAACCTCGATGCGATGAGCAACCTCAAGCTCAAGAAGACAGGGCCTGCCGGTGAATGTCCCGTCATATTCGGCAACTGGATCTGCGAGTTCAAGGTCACGGTGCAGAATTTCGGCAAGGCTTACACGAGCCCGATCCAGTTCATCGACGCCTTGCCTTTCGGCAATCCTGCCGGCGCCGCCATCACGTTCCAGCCGCCCGCCGGCTGGAGTTGCGGCGGACCGGTGCTGTTCCCCAACCTCTATCAGTGCAGCAGCAACAATCCCGACCTTGCGCATATGGAAAAGGTCGAGATTCCGGCGATCGTCAAGATTCCGGTGGCGCCCGTGGCGAAATGCGAGGTCACCAACAATGCGCAAATCGTCAAGGCGCCGGGCGGCACGCTGCTCAACTCCTTCGCCGGCGACGATGCGAGCTCGGCCAAGGCGAAACTCGCCGCCGCGGCGGGACAGGGCATCTGTCTCTCCAACCTGAAGCTCACGAAAACCGGACCGGCCGCGCCGTGCCCGGTCTCCGGCGGCAATTGGGAATGCAAGTTCAAGGTCACGGTGCAGAATTTCGGCAAGGACTATACGAGCCCGATCCAGTTCGTCGATGCCCTGCCTTTCGGCGGGCCCGCCGGCGCCACGCTCTCGTTCCAGCCGCCGGCTGGCTGGTACTGCGGCGGAC
>JBFWNN010000051.1:3478-43162 GCA_050251035.1 Parvibaculaceae bacterium | reverse complement strand
TGCGCCACGATCCCGCTCTGCACCTGGGCCAGCGTCGGACTGTCCGTCGCCGCTGTGCCGGCAGCCATCCCGGTGAGCTTGTGGCTCCCCATCGGCTGGTCGGCCTGGAACGGCGCCGTGCCCTGGACATTGACGCTGTCGGTCAGCGCCTGGGCGATATCCGTCGTGGCGGCGTTATATTTGGCCGATTCGATAGGGGTGTTGGGGACGGCAGTGGTGCCGGCCGGCAGGCCGTACACCCCGGAACCATTGCGGGGCATGGGTTACCTCTTGGAAAGGGGACAGGCTCCTGGCGCAGACTCAGGAGGACGGAGAAAATGGCGAAGAAGCCGAAAACGACGAAGGTCGCGGTCATCCTGCCGCCCAACCTATCGGCAGCACTGGACCGCTATATCCGCGAGGAAGAACCGAAGATGAGCCCGCCGGAAACGCTTCGGCGTGCGTTCAGAATACTTCTGGTACCACCCCGCTCGATACAGCCCAGATCGTTCGCCTCTGGCCATGTCGTTCGACCGTGATCCTGCCGGCGGATCTTCGTTTCGCCAGACTTTTGGCGCTGCTTCGTCTCCGCGCATAGTCCATCAGCGCGGTGTGTCTTGCCAGCCATCTCCTCCGCGCGAACGATACTCGTTTCATACCGCCCCAGCCGCCCCTTTGGCGCAAGGTGACACAGCAAGCTCAAGGGGGAAGTGGCCCCCAAATTTGCCCCAGTAGGAATCCTCCAATATAGGCCGTGATGAACAGGCCCGAAGCCATCCGCCGGCCGCTCGACAGGGCGTTGGGTTTGAAATGACCCCCTTCGTCATCTATGCGATCTTCATCGTCGGGGCGATTATCATCGTCCTGGGCCTGAGCTGGATCGCTGAGTGGGGCGTGGCGACGTGGGGATGGCCGTTCGGCATAGGCATGTTCCTCATTGCCCTACTATGGGGCCGGCAGATCGACCGGAAGGAAGCCCGGGAGACGGCGCGCCGAGAAGCTGCTGGCGGAACTGATGGGCATCGTCCAACAGCTCAGGGTCCCGAGCTATTGTCAAAGCGAGACTCGTCAGAGCCTTCTCGGTTTCGGCGCCGTTACGATCGTCAGCAACACGGGCAAGACCCCTAGCCACGGCCGGGGACAGGATCATCTTCGCCGTGATGTGGGGCGCTACGTGCGAGGCCGCCAGAATGCCGGCCGCCGCGCCGACATTGCCTGTCAACAGGCTCCCGCCAGCGAGCGTCAGGGACGTGATCTGCGCCGCATTCCGGGCCGTGCCGCTGGGATTGCCCAGCTTCTGTCCAGCCTGGACGCGTTGCATAACTCTAACAAGCAGGTCTAGCTCGGGCCTGATCTCGGCATAGCGCTTTCCGCCGAAGAGCGCGTTCTTGGCCTCAGGAGCGAGCTTGTTCCAGTTCGTCAGGAACGTGTTCAGCGAGAAGTCCTGCACCATCTCCTGTGCCGGATCGACGATGCCGCGGCGTCCGCCTTGCGTACTGCCCAGTCGATCAAGGACGGTTGCGGCAACAACGTCCCATTCCTCAGGCTGGAAGTTGCGGCGCCGCTGAAAGAGACGCGAGCCGCCTTCCCTTGATCCGCTCATGGCATATGAGAATGCAGCTCCATCGGCATTGAGGCTCTGCATCTTCTGCCAGAGCGGCTGGTTCACGTTCAGATTGAGCCGGGTGTAGCGATCCGCGACCGCGTCGCCTCGAGATGCTGCTTGTAGAGCATTTCAGCCTGCGATCTCTGGCTCGGACTGAGCCACTCGCTGGACAGGGCGCCCGTCAGCAAGGCCGAGTCCGGCGTCTTGTTGTTTCGCAGCGCTTCGGCGAGCGGCGCGAATGCGGCATCGCCGCTCGCCCTGCCCTCTGCCTCGGCCCTGTCGAGCTGGCCTTTCTCCACGCGCTGACCAATCGCTTCGGAAAGAGACACAAGCCCTTCCCATGGGTTCTGCGGCACGTGGCCGGCACTCCTGGCCGCAAGCGCGCGCACGAGATCGCGGCGCTCCGCCAGTTCACGCGGGCTCGAGATGCCGGTGTTCCCACCGAAAATGAAGCTGACCATTATGCATCCTCCAAAGCTTTGTTGTAGTCGACGGCCTTGTAGCCGCCCGGCGCCGCGATGACGGCCTCGGGCTTCCGCTTCGCGACCTCCTGCGCCATCAGGCCGAGATGCATCGCGCGGCCGCCCTTGTAGCGGTAGGAGTAGATGTTCTGGCCGTCGTCGGTTCGGCCCACCTTCTTGATGTCCGTCTTCAGCCGGCGGTCGGAATATTTGATGAAGTTGCCCGCCATGCCGAACATGCCGCCCAAGGCCTGGTTGAGGCTCTGCTGCTTCTGCTGCCATTGGCCGAGCTCGTTCTGATAGCCCTGCTGCGCCAAGCTGGCATAATCTGTGTTGGCGACGCTCGATTGCGGCGTGTTGACGAAGTTCGGTTGGTTGACCTGCGATCCGCTGAGCAGCGCGGCGATCTCATTGAGCGGCTGATTGCGCTCGGTCAATATCGCCTGCTGCGCGAGGCCGTACTGGTTGCCATACAAGTTGTCGCGGGCGTTCGATTTGTTCGTCGAATAGTCGGCCATCGCCCTGGTGTAAGCGCCAGATCCGAGCCGGATGCCCTTGTTCGCCAATTGGGTCTCCAGGCTGCTCTTGTCGTCGTTCCACCGCTTGTCGAAATCGTCCATGAAGTGGGTATTGATGTAGTTTTCGATATTCTGGGACGAAAGGTCGACCGGCTTTCCCATATAGTCATTGAGAAACGCGCTCTGATTGTTGGCGAGCGTGGCGAGGTTCAGCTCCGCGGCGTCGCTCTGGTCTTTGATCTTCTGCTGACCCTGAGACAGCGTCGTGGTCGCCGTCATGCTCGGGATGTCATAGACGCGCCCGCTCAGCGGATCGCGCCATTTGGTCGTGCCGGTCTGCGAATAGGTCAACGATCCATCGGGGCCGACCTGATTGACGCGGTTTATGGCGCCCTCAGCCAGGGCCGTACCGATATTGGTGGCGGTCTGCGCCGCGGCAACCTTGTTCGGATTGGGCGGCGACGGCGCCTTGCCTTTGCTCATGGGCTATTCTCCAGATGAAAACCATTCGCTCGCCAGTCTTCGGCGGTGAGCGTCGAAACAATGCCGTCCTCGTCACGGCCGAAGAGCCTGGGAACGGTTACCTGCTTGAAGCCGTAGGCCTTGCAGATCCTGACCGCATGCGTCAGGCCGGCCGGCGTCTGCGATATGGCCATCTGACAACCGAGTTGGTCAAAGACATACGAGAACGCGGCATAGAGGATGGCCCGTGAAAGCCAGCGGCGATCCATGCCGGCAAAGCTGATCTCAATCGTGCCCGCCTCCGGCGACCAGTTGCTGAAGACGAAGCCGCCGACGAGGCGATCATCCTTGGCAACACCGATGGCAGTGCTGCCGTCGGGAAAACCCCGCTCCCGGCATCGCGGTATCAGGCTCGCCACGAAATGCGTCACCGGCTCATTGCAGCCATAGACCAGCTTCATACCGCGAGCCCGCCCTGCTCATAGAGCAGATCGAAGGAAACGAGCTCCGCCTCCGGCGGCGCGACATGCGAATTGGTGAGCTGCACGTTCGGCGCCAGGGCGAAGCCCTGGGCGGCGACGCTTACCCAGCGCGTGACGATCCGCTGCGCCGTTGACGAATCCCACAGAGCGGCGTCCCATTCGCCCACGTCCCACAGGTCGAGGTCCGGATGCGCGGCCGCGGTCGGGTAAGGCGGCAGGTTCGGCAGGTAGTTGACGGAGCACGACACGCGCGGCGTGATCGGCTTGCGGTAGAGCCAGGTCGTGCGCGCCATCCGGGCCGTCTTGGTCGACGCCGGCGATCCCAGATGGTCGTGCCGGCCCACGAAGGTCGAGAAATAGGGCGCGCCGTCATCGGTGCCGCCGCCCTCGGCGATGAAGACGCCGCCGTCGGGCGAGCCGATGAAGACGAGGCTGCCGGCCTCGATCGCGCACGCAATGTCCCAGTTCGTGTATTTGGCCCAGGCGCCGGTCAGCAGATTGACGACATAGCAATAGGCTTCGGCCGCGCCCACCGTCGGCAGCCCGATGATGGCCATGTTCCGCGCCACCCATTTGACGCAGGACCAGGCCCTGGACGACTGCCGCAGCACGGCCTGCACGCGCCACTCGTCCTCGATGGCCTGCGCCACGGACGCAAGGGACAGCGCCGCCGGATCCTTGGACTTGGCCGCCGACAAGGGGATCAGCCCGTCGAGGGTGGCGATGATGACGTCGCCGCCGGCGCGGAAATGCGCATTGGGTCCGAGCGGCTGCCCGATCTCATAGGTGCCCGCCAGCTCCCAGGCCGCGGGATCGGCCGGATCGGTGCCGGCGAAGGCGGCCATCTCCCCCGTGGTCGTCACGAAGACACAGATGTCGTCCATGCCGTCGCCGGCATCGACCGACCAGGTCGCGCCGAAGAGGAGCGAGCCGCCTTTCTTGAACACGCCGGACAGAGAGATCTGCGTCGCCGCGCCGCCCAGACTGTCGACGGCGAGGCACCAGGCGTTCATCGTGTCCTTCTGGATGAAGAACAGCCGGTTCTTGAACACCCAGACATAAGAGAGATCGTCAGACGACACGCCCGTGATGGCCGGGCTGGTGCCCCAGCTCGAGCCGTCATAGACGCGGCGCGCATCGGCGCCATTGACCGCGACCAGGAAGTCTCCGCCTGACGTGGAGAACATCGTCGAGGAGAAGAAGCCTCCGGTCAGTCCGGAAACATCCGCGCTCGGCTGAACGGTCGGGCTCACCGGGCTGGTGACATTGTATATGCTGTCGTTGTCGGTCGCGAAGATGCGTTCGGCCGTCCCGCTGCGCCACGCCATGAGGCTCACCACGCCATCGTCGATGGTGGCATGGCGGAACCGGCCGCCGCGCGGCCTGATGCCGCGTGTGGTCGGGAAGAAGTTCTCCAGGACCGAGGCGCCCCCCGGCCCGTCGATCGCCAGGCTTTCGGACGTGATCCAGCCGCGTGTCGGGGCCGGAAAGGTCTTCGGCACGGCGCGCAAGCGGGCCGGCGCGGCAACGGGTCTTCGGCGCAGGTTTAACATCAGGGAACAATGACCCCCGAATAAGCGGTTTGAGCGTCGGATGGCATGCGGGCCCGGCCGATGGTGAGGACGCGCGAGCCCTTATCAGCGGTGACCAGCTTCTCTTTCGCATCCTCGTAGTTCGCGAGGTCCTCGGCATAAGCGAGGCCCTTATTGGCCCGCCATTTCCAGATCATGCAGAGCTCGAGGAGACTTTCCGACAGGCGAAAGGCGTCGGTGTCGGCCGTGAAGGCTGTCTTCGGCGTGCCGTTGGTGTCCAGCGCCCATTTCGAGCTCATGTAGAAATATTTGACCTGCTCGCCATTGGCGGGCGCCGGGCGGATGTGGATCTGGTTTCCGTGGATCGTCCAGGCTCCCGCCGCCAGATTGAACTGGCGGATGGTCATGTCGAGCCACTGATCGCTCGAAACGATATGCGTCAGGGCGGTGACGTGCCGGCTGGTGCGCAGCTCCGCCTTCTTGAGCATCCGGTCATAGTCGGCCGGGAAGTCGAAGTTCTCGACGGCGCCGTCGCCGGCGATCGTGGCGACGGCCTTCAGTTTCTGCCACTCGTGGTCCCTGGCGATATGATCGGCCGCGGTGTTCGCCATCACCTGCAATTCAAAATGCTCGCGCTCCTGGCTGGCGAAAACGCCGTTCGGCCTGTCCAGCGGGATGATGGCGCAGGCATTCTGAATCGCGGTGAGGACGGACATGGATCAGGCCACCTGCTTCGCGGGATGTTGCGCGGCGTCCCGCGCAAGCTGGATCAGCGTTTCGCGCGCGGGGGTGCCGCGCGGCGCCTGGCCGGTCTCTTCCTTGATGAAGGCCTTGAGATCGGCATCCGACCAATCCGCGAACGTCGCCGGGGCACCGCCTTCAGGCGCGTCCCGCTTGCCTGCCATTGTTTCCAGCACCTCGATGCGCCGGCGGAGATCATCATTCTCCTGCTTGAGGCGATACTCGACCGCCCGGTCCTTGGAGCTTTCGAGATAGTCGATCGCCTTGTTCTTGTGGTCGCGGCCATACATGCCGAGCCGCTGCAGCGCTGTCCCTTCGACGGCGGCGAGTTGCTCGACCGTATGCAGGTTCAGCGCCTCGAACTCCTTGACCTGCGCCGGCTTGAGAAAGGCCGCCTCGCTGAGCGGCGTTCCGTCCAGCAGCGCGCTTCGGCCGTTCAGGAAGGCTTCGTAATGTTTCGGGAAAGCCTGGGCATAGCTCATCCACTCCCCCGTGGCGCGGTCGCGGGTGAACTTCTCGCGCGCCGGCGCCACCAGCTCCTTCCTGCGGTCGCCGACAAACTTGATGACGACAACCTCCTGGTCCTCGAATATCGGGCGGCCCTCCTTCTTCGACCGGTCCATATTCCTGAGCGGCTCGTGTTTGAATTCGATATGCAGGTGCCTGGTATCGGCAAGGTCGGTCATTTTCGGTTTTCTCCGTCTGAGGGACTGCCAAGGGAAGGGCGCGGCCGGAGCCAGCGCCCTTTCTGCCTATTCGGGGAACTGGCACAGGACGATCTTCGCCGAGGCGTCGATCGCGGCGGCGCAGATGTGGTCGGTCGCCGCGGCGGTCACGTCCAACGTGCCGTCCGTCGCGCCGGTGGGTGTCAGCGGATCGCCGTCGGCGCCCGCGGTCAGCGCCGTGTTCAGCGTTGCCGGACCGGTGATCTGGATCCAGCAATACTGACCGTCGGTCGGAGCGGACATGAGGACACCCGCTCCCACTTCCGCCGAATCCGACAGGTCGGACGTGACGATGCCGGTCGCGCCGGCCGACGCGCCGCCGGGCGCATAGTAGTAGCAGACATTGCCGGCGACGGCGGCCACAGGCCCCGCGCCGGTGTCGTACTGCGCATACTTGTACGTCTTGCCGGCATTGTCCCGGGCGATCGTGCCGAGGGCGAAGGCCGCGACCGCATCGACGCGGTCGAAGTCACAGCCGAGGATATGGCTCATCTCTTCTCTCCTTACGCTGCCGGGTTGCTGTCGTAGAGTTTCGCCATGTGCAGCGGGTTGTTCATGGTGAGCTCACCGAAGAACCCGATATGCTGGACGATGGCGTCCTGGTTGATCGGCGCCTGCTTGCCGCCGAACTTCACGAAGTTGCGATCCGGATGGAACCGGAACTTGAGCGCCTTCGTGTCGATGAAGTAGGTCGTGTTCGCCGGCATGGCCGTGCCGATGCCGCCTTCCAGAACCACGTCCACCGACTTGCCGGCCGCGCCGATGTAGCGCAGGGCCGAGAAGCCGAGTTTGCCGAGTTCGCTCTCGTTGGTGATCTGCTGGATCGCCACGAGGGCGGCGCTGAAGGCCTGATAGTGCTCGGAAGCGCTCAGGATCAGGTCCGGTCCCTTGTTGTAGCGGCTGCGGGCGATCATGATCTGGTCGAAGATCGACTTGACCGTCGAGCCCGTCACCTGGGTGATGCCGGCGAAGGCCGAGTTGGCGTCGTAGGAGGCCGTCTGCCAGATCGCATTCGATCGGGCGATGCCGCCATAGGTGCCGGAGCTGACATTGGTCGGCAGGACCAGCTGCAGGCCGCCGATCTGGTTGGCGGCGACGCCGGCAGAGTGGAGATCTTCCACAAAGCGGTCGGTGAGCTCCTGCTCGGCCGCCGAGATGTGCTCCTCCATGATGTCCTTGAGCTGGTTGGTGCCGGAATTCTTGAGGATGTCCTCGCCCGAAAGCGTGACCGACACGGCGGCAAGCTTCGGGGTGAATTCGGCGTCGTTGAACAGCTCGGCCGGGGTGGGATTGAGCAGCTGGTAGCCGCTGTAGCGGGTATAGCTGCCGGTCTCGCCGTAGAGAAGGCGCTCGCGGATCGTCGGACCCGAGAACTCCTTGAACTGGTCGCGCTTCCTCATCACGTGAAGCAACGCATTGGAGTTCGACACAAGGTCGGCATAGCCCTTGGACCGATCCTCCAACGCCAGAGAGAACGCCTCCTGCAGGCGTTCGTTGGTGTTCAGTGCCATTTAGATTTCTCCTTGAATGGCGATGTGGGGGATCACCCTCCGAGACCGACGTCCGCAAAGGCGCGGTCGACGCTCTCTCGGGCGGATAAGGCAGGCTTGCGCTTCACCGGGTTTGAGCCGGACACGGGCGCGCCCGCCACGGACAACTGGCCTTTGCGGGTCTGATCCGAAGGCTTCGGCTGGATTGCCGCGACTGAGGCGGCGTTTCCCCGAGCGGCCGCGGCGGACACGGGGATGAGCCGGTCCGCCATGTCATAGGCGCTCTCGAGGTCGTCAGCCATCTGGGTGCTGATCAGACGGGTGACGGTTTTCATGAATTCGGAATCGTTGAGACGCGGGTGCTCTTTCGTGAACTCGACGATCATCGCGTCGATCTTGTCGTGATATGATTGCTGCAAGCCGGTCTTTACGCCGCCGAGCAGTTCACGCATCTCGGCCAACTCGCTCTTGAGCTGACGGATTTCAGCCGCCGACTGCGCCTGGGTCGCCTCCGGCTTTTGTCCGGCGATCAGCGCCGCATATTCCGCAGGCGACAGGCCGGCATGTTCGATCAGCTCCTGGATGGCCGAAAGCTTCTCCTCCGGCTCCTGCGACAACAGAGCGAAATCGAGCGAGATGTAACGCGCCAGAGCATCCTGGACGGTCGTCTGATGCGCCTCGGCCAATTGGTAGAACGGCTTCAGCGGCTCGAAGAACTGCTGATATTGGCCAAGGCCGCTCTCCATCTCACGCATCGCCCTGTGGACCTCGCCCTTGACCGCATCGGGCACCGTCGTCCAGGCCGCCTTGGCATCGGCCGAGAAGCGGGCCGGCGGCTCGCCGAGCGTTGCCGCGGCCCGGAGATCGTCCTTTTCGGCGACAGGCGGCTTGCCGGCCGCCTGCGGATCCCGGCCGTCGTCACCCTCCATCGCCGCAAAAGCGCGATCGATACTGGCGCGGGCCGTCTCCTTCGATCGGTCAGGGGCGGACTCCGGCTGCCAAGCGCCGGCGTCGGGCTGCGCCGCGGCGCCTCCGCTGTCCTGGCCCGGCGTCAAGGGTTCGGCGGCGGCGGGCGCCGCTCCGGCATCGTCGATCATGGTATGCTCTCCGTCTGAGGGAATGCGAGGATGGATCAGAGGCCGAGCCCGCGCGCGGGACCGCGGCCATGCGGCCCGCCGTCGATCGGGCCGGCATCGTGGAGCCCGCCGCCAAGGGCATCGAGCACCGCTTTGTTGAGAGTGTCGCGCATCTGCTCTTCGGTGTGGAGACCGTCCAGGCCGCGCAGGATCTTCCGCTTCAGCTGCACCGGCCAGGGATAGCGCGCCGTGCCGCGGTCCTTCTCCTCGGCGCCGTCGATGTAGCGCGCGACACCTTCCTCATTGTAGCCGGCGGACCGATAGGATTTCGCGGCTTTGCGTTTCCTGCTCATCTGTCTCTCCTCAATCACTGAAGCCCGCATGCGCGAAGGCCTTGCCGATGGCTGCCTTGATCGCCTTGCGGTCGGGTTTCGGCTGCGGGCGCGGCCGGGACATCGCAGGGTCGTTTCCGACTTCGACAAAGCTCGCCCCTTCGACATTGCCGGACGGCCTGTAGGTCGCCCGCAGCGCCGCCTTCGACGTGTAGTATTTTCCGTCCAGCATGCTCCGCGTCGGCGGCATCTCGTCGGCGATCACCATCGGCGCGCCAAGGATCGAGCGCCCATGAAAAGCGGGCTCGGGCGCATGTGAGATGCGATGAATGACCGTCATGGCGTCCAGTCCGTCAGATCGTCGTTCACAAGATGGGCCGGGAAGCCCCGGTTCGGCGGGTCCTCGGTCGCGCGCATGGGCATGTCCGTCTCCTATGCGGCAAGGAGGAGCACCGCCATGGCGTCCTCTTCCTGGCGGCGAGCCTCTTCGGCTATCAGCGTTTCGACCTGTGCCTGGTCTCTCGCCCGCTGAATCAGGGCGAGCGCGCCGGCAAGGCCGTCGAAATCGGGCGGCGGGACCGGCTCGAGCGTGACCGGGTCGATCAGGCCATGAGCGATGGCCCAGGCCTGGTCGATGATGCGGCGCAGATCCTGTTCCCATTGGAGCTCTCGGCGCCGAAGCTCCTCACGCTCGTCGACACCGCCGCGGCGCGGATGGAACACCGGCATGTCCGCCGATGCCGCGACGGCGACATCCGCCAGGACAATGCCGGCCTCACCTCTGAGGACATGGACGCCAGTGGCGAGCACCGTGTCATTGGCTTCAGGCGCGCCGAGCGTTCCCGTGATCGGAAGGACGCTCGTGGCGGCGACGGTGTCGTCTTGCTCGATGACGTTGACCGAGCCGACGCGGCCGTCAGCCTCTCCGGCGGCCGCGACAGTCGTTTCGTCAAGGGTTGCGGCGAGCGCGCCTGCGATGGGCAGAGCGCCGGTTGCGGCGATGGCATGATCCGCTTCAGCGGCTGACAGCGTGCCCCGAATGGCGAGAGCGCCATTCGCCGAGAGGGTATCGGCGGCCTCCGTGATCGAGGCCGCTCCCTTCAGGGCCACTTTGCCAGCTGCCGAGACGGTGTCATCGGCTTCGGTGGCCATGACGCCGCCCGTTATTCCTCCGGCAGCAAAGGCAAAGCCCACCATCGAGCTGACATTGTCGAATTGCGGGCTGACCGAACCCGTCGTCGTGGTATGGGCGCCGACATATCGATGGGTATTGGCTGCGTCGTAATCTTCGGTGGCGTTCGTCGTGGTGATCGGCGTGCCGGGAGAGCTCGCCTTTGTACCCGACACAAGGGCAATGCCCCCCGAAGGGATCGTCATTGCCAGGCTGCGCGACGCATCGGAGCCGGTGAAGGTCGACTGCGTATCGGTCGGCGCGCCACTGCTGCCAAGGACCGTCCAGGCGCCCCATGAGAAATTGTTCGGCGCACTGTCATAGGTCAGGTTGACCGTTACAGTGCCGGAACTCGCAGGCAGCGCGCACCATACCTGCGCGTGGCGCTGGCCCTGAGTGACGTTGGCCAGGCAGTTCACGCCATCGACGGTTATAGCGGTGATGAGCTTTCCGCCAGGGCCACCAGTCTGATGTAGCCCTATGACAGCCAGCTTCGAACTGTCCGCAGCACCACAATCGAAATTGAACGAGACGTTCGTGCCGGCGGTCGCCGTACCGCTGGCAGCAAACGGTGCCGTCAGCGGCATCTTATGGGTTGCCCGCCGTCAGCGTGAAACCGGTCACGGTAAACGCCTGGCCGGCTACGAAACTGGTGTTGTCGACCGTCATGTCGCCGCCGCCGCCCGTCAGGGTGACCGTGCCCTGCGCATGGCAGGTGGTGCCGTCGGAGGCATAGAGGCGCCAGTGGGCCGCGGCGCCCGTATTGTCCGCGCTCAGATCCTCCCAGGTGCCACTTTTGGCTTTCGAGCCGGATGATGCCGCCGCCATGTAATCGGACGGCAGGTTGAGCGTTGCGAGCACGGTGCCGCTGTCGGCCGTGCCGCAGTTCGCCGGCGGCGCGCCGGTCCTGATCTTCAGGACGGCCGATGTGCCGATCGCCGTCTCGATCGCGTCGAGCTGCGCATTCCGGACGGTCGTCGAGAGCTGCAAGGTCATGGTTTGGCCTCTCCGATGATTTCAGCCGCCCTGGCGAAGGTTTCCATGTCCCAAGGCAGGATGTTGGCGCCCGACCAGTCGCCCGCGCCAATGCGGAAACGGAATATGTACTGGTCCGCGCACCAGCCTTGCGGCGAGCGGAAGATCATGGCTTCGACCTGCGCGCCATTGTCGGTCAGCCATCTGCCGAACATCTTTTCCATGTCAGTTCATCCTCGCTGGACTTGTCGTGTAGGTGCGCCCGTCTGGCGTCGTGACGGACTTCGGAGCGGCAATGGCCTGCGCCAGCTGCCCGATCGCCTGAGCGATCTGCATCTGGCCGGCGGCGAGCTGCTCCAGCATCTCCTGCTGCGAATAGGCGGACGGCAGCGCCGGAGCCGCGTCACCGTTATCGCCGGAAGACTGCGGCTCGCCCTCGGCCCCGGCGCGCGCTTTCAGCGCCTCGAGCCGCTGCCGGTGCGCGATCTCCAGCCGGCGCACGGACATCTCGTCCTCGTGCTTCTTGGCCTCGAAGGCGAGCTTCTTCTCCTCTTGCTGCGCATTGATCTGGTCGGGCGACGGCGACGGGTTCGTCGCGGATTGCCCGGCTTGGCCCTTCATCGTCTCGGCGAAAGCCTCGATGGCGCCTTCGACGCTGCGCCCGGCCCGGAACGGCGCCATCGAGAATTTGAGGATCTCGGTAGCGAAGGGCGCCGCGGCGGGCTGCTGGCTCACCAATGGAATGAGCTGCTGCATCGCCCCGCTCAGGGCGGCCAGGAATTCGGTGCGACCCTGCTTTTCCGCGATCTCATCGGGCCTTATGGTGCTGTCGGTCTCGATCTCGAGCACGAAGGGCCTGAGGCGCTGCTCGCGCAGGAGGCCGACGACCTTTTCGAGCGTGATCGTTTGCTGCAACGTCTGGATCTGCGCGTCCATCTGCTGCTTGGCCTGAGCCAGGGCTTGCGGATTCTGCTGAAGCTGCCGGCCCTCCGGCGTTTCAAGGAAAGCAAGCGCCTCCTGGCCGATCGCTTTCACCTGCTCGGCGATCCGGGCCGCGCTCGGCAGGTCCATCTGGGCCATGGCGGCGAATTGCTCCGGCGTATAGTTCTCCGCCATGATCTCGGCCGAGATACGCGTCAGGTCGCGCGCGAAGCGCACCAGCTCCTCCTGGCGGTCACGGACGCGGATCGAGCCATACTGGCTCTTGAGCTGCTGGGCGCCCAAGGTCTCGTTCGGATCGGTGGCCCCGCGCATGATGTCGGAGAGACCGGTGATCTGATAGACGTCCTCGATCAGCTGCTTGCGCAGCACGACGAGCGAGGTGATGGTGTTCGCCACCTCGACGATCGGCAGCCAGATGATGCTGTCCCTGAGCGAAGCCCCGCCCAGCACGGCGAAGTTCGAGACCGGAATGGCGCGGGCGTTGTTGCTCGTGTCCTTGAGGGCGGCCTCGATCGCTTCCCCGAGCTCGCCGGCGCCGCCGGGATAGAAGCCCTTGAGCCTGAGAGCTTCGGCCAGTGCGGAGATGCGCGCGGTGAGCTCGTTGATCTCTTCGAGCTGATCGCGATAGTAGTAGAAATCCGGCACCGGAATGAGCGAGCGCCGCTCCAGAGTGGCAAAGGCAGGCTTCGGGCACGGGAAGAACCTGTCGAGCTTGAGGAACGGCTCCTTGGCATCGAGGACCTCTTCGAGGCCGGGCGAGACCCAGACGATGAGGCCTTTCGTCTTCGACCAGATTTCCCAGATCTCCGCCTTGCGCTCGCCCTGATAGTCGGGGATGAGCGCATCGCCCTTGCCGTCCTTGGGCATCTTCAGCTTGACGGCCTGCGCCGCTTCGTCGCCGAAGCGCCTCATGACCTGTGCGCGCGTCAGCCAGGCCCGCTTGGCGACCCAGCCCACCTCCTCCCATTTGCGTGCGGGCTCGTGCAGGAAATCGGCGCGATCGAGATGCTCGATCACAGTGCGGTCGCCGCCATCGGCGGCAGCGAGACGGACCCAGGCGGCGCCGCGGCCGACCGTCGCCACGTCGTCACGGACCTGCAGCATGATGGTGTCGAGTCCGGTCTCCTCGAAATTGAGGGCGAGCGTGCGCTCGAGCACTTCCGAGGCCGTGCGCGCCAGCTCTCTGCGGTCCTTCCAGCGCGGAACCACTACCGGCGAGGGCGGCCTCGCATAGATCGCGGGCTTCAGCACTTCCAGGTTGGCCCAGAACATCCGGTACTCCCGGTCGGTGTTGGTGGCCGCCATCTTTTTCAGATCGGCATAGAGCTTGTCGATGCCGTCGGCCTTCTCGTTCCAGAACGCGAAGAATTTCTGAGCGTCGGAGATGCAGTCGAGCCAGTATCTGGCGCTGCGATCGTCCAACAGGCCCCTTTCGCCGTCATAGGTCTCGTTGTCGGCCATCAGGTGGCGATCCTTCTGCTGCCGGGCGGCTCGGGCTCGCCGGGAAGGTAGATTGTGCCGGACGGCGGCTTCCCGACTTCAGGCTTGCCGACCACCGGACTGAAGTGGCAGTTCACCGCATACTCGCCGAAGGCGTCGGCGCCGTGGCTGTTGATATCGTGCAGCGGGCGAGTATAGGTCGCCAGCGCCTCGTTCAGCTTGCGGCTGTAGCGGCGCAGGCGCGACACGCCCAGCATGACGCGCGGCGTCCGATTGAAGCGCATCCTGGGCAGCAGCGATCGCGCCGCGTTCACACGCTCGGCCGGGCCCAATGGCGCTCCCACATGCAGAGGCTTCACACCGAGGCCCATGAGCGTCAGCGCCCTGGTCCGGCCGCCCGCCCCCCATTCGCGATTCTTCACGTCATGCGGGAGAAAGTGCAGGCCATAGCGGAATGGCCGGTCGCGCCCGGCCGCCAGCAGGTACTCATCGCGCTCCGGCCGGTCGGGATTGAGCTCCGGCAGGGCTTCCTTGACGATCTGCTCGGCGCCCTCGCCATTGGTCTCGTAATAGTCGATCGCGGTCGCGGTGAAACCGTCGTCCTGGAAGAACCAGATGGCGGTGTGGTCGTCGATGCCGATGTCCCAGGCGGTCTTCACCGGCTTCTCCGGATCATATGGAAAATCGCCGATGCGGCCGGCGTGTTCCGCCGCCGCGATCAGGCGTCCATAATAACTCGCTTCGCTGACGATCTCGTAGCCGCCGCCCCAGACATGCTCCGCCATCTCGGGATCGGTCGCATAGTCGCTGTTCCTTTCCCCGGCCAGTACATCGGGAAACCACGGATTGTCGCTCCAGTTGACCTGAACGACCGCCGCGTCGCGGCGCGGCTTGCCGCCGCGAAAGAACCTGTCGACCGCATCGGTCTCGTAGCGCGGGTTCCAGCTGAACCAGATTTCCGATCCCGCCTTGCGGATCGTCGGACGCAGAAGCCGCAGGGACTGTTCCGAAAGAGTCTGCGCCTCCTCGACCCAGGCTATGTCGCAACCCTCGAGCGACTTGATGTTCCCGGCATTGAAGGACTGCATGCCCTTGAAGATGATGAGAGAGCCGTTCCGTCCACGGATTTCCGGTTCGAGGACGGTGAAGAAGCCGCCGAGACCGAAATGCCGGATTTTGTCGACAAGGAGCTGGCGCACCGACTCCCGGATGGAATTCTGCACTTCGCGAATGCAAACGGCGCGCGTCGTCCTGGCAAGACACCGCAGCACCAGCTGCTCGGCGAAGAAATGCGACTTGGCGCCGCCTCTGCCGCCATAGGCGCCCTTGTAACGCCTGGGCGCCAGCAGCGGCGCAAAGGCGCGCGGGGCTTCAGCGCCGAGGATCGACGATACGGATTTCGATCGCGGCATATTCCGGCGTGGCATCTGCATCGTCGCTCTCGCCCGGAAGAGCCAGGCTGGACAGATCAGGCAGCGCCTTCTTGAGGAGGCCGAGAGCGGCCGAAACCTGGCTCGACGACATGTCGCGGCTTCCTTCCGCATATTCGATGAGCGCATCGAGAATGCCGCTGGCCTGAATCTTCTGGCGTTCGCTCACGAAGCGGTCGTCGCCGCTCACATGTTTCTTCGGCATGCGACAGTGCCTTTCGACTCGAGCGGATTTGGACTCGGGAGGGATCAAGAAAGCGGCAGGTCAGCCGCTAAATGAAAGCGCCCGGAGAATGTTTCCGGGCGCAAATTCTTCGATCCTGATATTTCCCAAATCGCACATTTTGGCCGCGATGTCAACATCCGAATGGCCGTAGCGATGATTTTTTTCGCGAAGGCCGCGGCGGTTGCGTATATGCAACCGCCCCGCCGTTCAGTCGATGCCACCGGGACCTTGGTCTCCGCCGCCCTCGCCGTCCGATCCACCACCGCCATTGTCCGGGCCCGACCGCGTGCTGCCGCCGCGGCCGCCATTGCTGTTCTGGCCGCCGCCGAAGAAATTCTCGTACAGAGCGGCGCTCGAGCGGCAGGACTGGGTGTTGAGGCGGAAGGGCCGGGTCAGCGCACCTTGGTTGATGATATAGGGCAGCGAACGCAAGGCGCGGCCCTTGGCGCGGCCGCCCAACTCGTCGACATCGTCGCCGCGCGCGCGCCCGACACCGCAATTGTCCGGGATCGTTTCGCACTCGCCGGAAGCGCAGAGCCTCACCCGCCCGTCGAGCACGGCGACGAGGGTCGTCCCACCCGACGAGAAGTCGAAAGCGGTGCCGCGAATGCCGATGGTCGCGTTGGCGGTCTGGATGTCATAGGCGTTCTTCGCCATGTTGCCGCTGATGAAGCGGAACGTGCCGCGCAAGGCGTCGACGGAGAATTTCTGGGCGCGCTTGCCGCCGCGCAGCAGGAAGCGGTCGATCACCAAGGTCGAGTTGGGCCCCACCACCAACTTGGTATTGTCGACGAAGATGATCTGGATATTGCCCCTGCCGGTCTCGAGCCGGTCATTCTCATAAACGGGGCTGCCGGCCTTGATGGCGCGTCCCGAACTCGTGGGCGATCCCACGACAGCCACCACTTTTCCGATGGGGGTTGCGGCCATGACCGGAGCCGCGAAGGCAAATAGGCAAGCCGTTGCCGCGAGGAGGAAGCGGGCGGAACTCAGCATGCAGAAATCTCCACAAGTCAGCGCACCCTCTCTCGGGCGCCGCTTGTGACCGGTTTCGCCAGGAAAGGCAACAGGCAAATTTCGCTCACCCCTGCGGGGGGAGCGCCGGTTCAGTACCGGCAGGGATTAATGCGCTGCAGGATCAGAGCATTGGGCGCGCCGCGCTCACCAGACGAATCGGACGCCGGCATTGCCGGTGACGGCCTCATAGTCGTCGGCGAACAGGTAATTGGCGCGCAGGAAGCTCGACCAGCCGTCGGGATTGGCCGCGCTCAAGCCCAGCGAGATATCGCCATAGGTCGAGGCGGGATCGTCCGAGACGCCCAGGTCCGTCGAACCCGGCACGGAAATCGAAGCATCGTTGCCGCCGGTGAAGTCCTCCCACACGCTCGCCGTCACGTCGGCCGTGTAGACCGTCGAGTCGGCGCTTGTGTGATCGACGCCGACGCGCAGGCCGAGACGGCCGAGCACGCTCGTGTCGTCGTCGAAGTCGACCGTGCCGCCGAAGACGTCGACCTCGTCGATCTCGGTATGGACGACGGCGAGCGAGGCCTGCGGCTCGACGAAGGCGGTGTGGCCGAACTTGTAGCCGGTGTCGAGACGGCCGCCGACGCTCACGGCGTCGGTGTCGGCGTCATCACCCATCCCCACGTCCTGCGGGTCGATGTCGATATCGAGGAAATCCGCCTTCACCGTCAGATCGGCATAGAAGGCCTGGTCGAGATAGGTCACATAAGCGCCGACCGTCGGACCTTCATAGTTCCATTCGCTGTTGGTCGCCTTGAATTCGAGATCGGAAACCACGTAGCCGCCGAACAGGCCGAAGAGCAGCGCATCGCCGACGGCCTCCTTGGTGCCGAAGTCGAAGCCGGCCATGCCGCCATAGGTGGTCTGCTTGTTGGAGACGTCGGCGCCATTGGCCTCGTCGTCACGCTCGGCATAGGCGCCGAAGCCCTTGAACCAGAAGCCCGGCGACATGATGGCGGCAGGCGCCACGGGCGTCGGCTCGACCGGCTCGCTGTAATCGGCGACCGGCGTGACCGTCATGCCTTGCAGCAGCGCGCGCAGGTCGGCCTGGCGGTTGAACACGGTGCCGATGGTCTGCATCCAGACGTCCTGGGCGGCGGCGAAGCCGGCCGGGAATTCGGACGCGCCGGCGCCGAGGATCGGATCGCCGGTGCCGTCGCCATTGGTGTCGAGCGTATAGAGCTCATAGGCCTGGGCGATTTCATCATATTGGAGGCCCCAGAGGAAGAAGCCCCCATTCACCGGGGCGTCGAGCGCGAAATGCGGCTCGTCCGGGTTGTCGCCCTGGGAAATGTGCACCACCGGAATGCCCTCGAAATTGAAGCCCGAGGCCGACACGACGTTCACACCAATGGTGGTCGTCCCCTCGCCCTCGACGGTGCCGTCGATGTCGAACAGGTCGGACACACCTTCGGGCCCGAGCGCCGCATCGACCGCCAGCCGGCCGTTGGTGCCGGTATATTTGAGGCTGCCAAATCCGATGCCGTCGCCTTCCGGCTGGTCGGTGATCAGGAACGTGTCGCCCGCCTGGCCGTCGATCATCGAGATCAGGCCGCCGTCATTGTTGAACTGCTCCAGCCGCAGGATCCGCGAGATCTCGGGATCGCCCGTCGGATCATCGGCGGCCACCAGCGTGCCGGTGTTGTTCACCACGTCGTCATATGATTCATAATCACCTTCACCGTCATCCTGATCGCCGAAATCGCTCGTGCCGCCGGCCATGTTCCAGAAGGCCTTGTTGTCGAGCGTATCCGTGCCTTCGGCGCCATCGAACTGGACCGTGCCGATGAGATTGAGATTGTTCTCGACATGGGTATCGGCCTCGAGGCGGCCATCGGTATAGATGGCGAGCTTGCTCGAGTCGCCCGAAAGATTGCGCACCATGCCGTTGTTGGTGATCAGGATGTTCTCGTCATAGCCGGATACGGCTCGGATGCCGGCAAAATTGCCCTCCACCACGCCGCCGCCGCCAACCGTGATGATCGTTTCATCGCGCTCGGGGTCGGGTTCGAGTTGGAAGATCGAGAAGCCGCCATTATAGGCGTCTATGCCCGATCCGTCCTCGCCTTGTCCGGTGACCGTGCCGTTGACGGTGATCGTGAGGTCGCCGTCGCCATACTGCTCAGCTTCGATGCCGTCATCGCGAACGCCCGTGACCACGCTGCCCAGTCCGGTCTCGATGGTGAGACTGCTGCCCAGGTTGCGGGCATAGATGCCGTCGCCGCCGTCCTTCTCGAAGCTGTCGTAATTGCCGGCGCCGGTGACTCGACCATCCACGCTGATGGTGAGAGAGCCGAAGCCGTCATTGATGGCGTCAATGCCGTCCTTGCCGCCGAAGACATCGCTGTCGGGGCCGGTCGTGATGCGCATCTCGCCCGAACCGGAGTTCTCGGCGTAGATGCCGGTGCCCTCGCGGCCGGTGACGTCGCCATAGGCGGTGATGCTGAAGATGCCATCGCCCCGGTTGTTGGCGAAGATGCCGTCATAATCGCCCGTGACGCTGCTCGCCGCGCTCGTGGTGATGTCGAGCGCGGTCACGATATCAGGCTCTTCCCCCTCACCTTCCTGAAGGTCAGTCCCATATCCATTGTGAGCGTTTATGCCGTCGCCGCCATAGCCCTCGACCCGGCCCCCGACGGTGATGGTGAGCCCTCCCGAGCCCTGATTGTCGGCCTGTATGCCGTCATCGCCGCCGAGCACGGTGCTGCCGGCACCCGTCGTGATGACGAGGCTGCGGCCATAGCCTATCCCACTGGGCTCGGGGTATGGATAGAGGCCGGCCACATTGTACGCATTGATGCCGTCGCTTGACGGGCTGTAGCCTTCGACCCAGCCATTGGCGTTGATGGTGAGATTGCCGTAGCCCCGGTTGAAGCCATAGATGCCATGGCCGCCGCCCCTGACCACGCTCTGGGCGGTGGTCGTTATGGTGAGGCCGAGGCCGTGGTTTTCGGCATGGATGCCGTCATTCAGATATCCGGTCACATAGCCATAGGCATTGATCTCGAGATCGCCCGTGGCGCGGCCATCCTCGCCGGCATATCCGTTGCGCGCATCGATGCCGTTCTCGGTGCCGAAGACGTCGCTGCCGGCGGTCGTGGTGATGGTGAGATTGGCGCCCGCGTTGCGGGCATAGATGCCGTCGGCAGGGACGACGGTATAAGAGTCATAAGGATATACATCGCGAGTCTCTATGGGAGCCTCGCCGGTGATGATGCCGCCGACGGTGATGGCAATGTCGCCCGAGCCACGATTGCGGGCATAGATGCCGTCGCCATAGCCGCCCGTGATCTCGCCGCCGGTGGTGGTGATGGTCACCGAGCCGATCGCATCCGGCTCGTAACCTGGATCGTCGCTGTCGGGAATGTCGTCTGATACGACGCTCAATCCCCGGCCGTTCTCGCTCGTGATCGTGGAATTGTTGTCGTCGGTGAACCGGATATCGCCGCGGCCGCTGATGGCGAGGCCGTCGGCATTGTCCGTCGTCGTCACACTGAAGCCGGGCGCCGTCGCGACATTGGCATTGTCGAAATCTATTATGGCCTGGGCGTCGGTGTTCGCCCCGCTGCACAGATGGGTCAGCGGCGCCCCTGCGGGCTCGCAAGCGGCATAGGCCTGGCGGCCATAGCCCAGGAACGGCACCACGGCCAGGATCGTCGTGGCCGCCAGGCGATTGCGCAGGACGCGGCTCGTCGCCTTGTTCGTGGGGGCGCCCGAGAGCATCCAGTTCAACGGCTTTGCCATGTCCGCTATCCCCTATTCCTCGCCTCGGGTTTCATGTCCAGCCATCATGGCTGGCCTCCATGATCGCCGCCGCCGCCCGGACTGCCAATACCGCCGCCACCGGCCGGGCGGCCGCCACCGGGCCGTCCGTCGCCGCCGGGATCTCCGCCGCCAGGCGACCCTTCCGCGCCGCCAGGCGCTTCACCGCCGCCCGCAGCACCGCCCCGACCGCCCTGCTCGCCGGGCGCCGTCAGCACGCTCATGCTCGAGCGGCAGGACCTTGTGTTGAGACGGAACTGACGGGCGAGCGCGCCCTGGTTGACGATATAAGGCAGCGAGCGCAGGGCCTGCCCCTTGGCACGGCCACCCAGCTCGTCGACATCGCCGCTACGCGCCCGTCCGACGCCGCAGCCTTCGGGAATGGTCTCGCACCGGCCGGAGGTGCACAGCCTGACACCGCCCTCGAACACGGCGAGCAGCGTCTCGCGACCGGAGGAGAAGTCGAAAGCCGTGCCGCGGATGCCGATCGTGGCATTGGCCGTCTGGATGTCATAGGCGCTCTTGGCGCTCGCGCCGCTGATGAAGCGGAACGTGCCGCGCAAGGCGTCGACGGAGAATTTCTGGGCCCGGTTGCCGCCGCGCATCAGGAAACGGTCGATCACCAGTGTCGATCTGGGGCCGACCACCAGCTTGGTGCTGTCGATGAAGAGGATCTGGATATTGCCGTTGCCGGTCTGGAGCCGGTCATTCTCGTAGATCGCGCTGCCGGCGCTGAGCGCGCGGCCCGAGCTCGTGGCCGATCCGACGACGGCCACCACCTCGCCAATAGGCGTTGCTGCCTGTCCCAGCCCCGCGAGCGCGAACAGGCCGACCACTGCCACGAATAGGAATCGGGCGGAACGCACCATATAAGGCTCTCCCCAGCCATTCCCCCTGTCGATGCACTTTCTGACCGGTTTTGCCGTAAAACACAATCGAAATTACGAATGGTTATCCTTCGTTAGCTCATTTGTCCCGTTCCGGAACGCTCTGCGGCGTGTGAAACTCGGTCCAGCACTCCAACTCTCGACGCTCACTGTGGTGTGGGACCGGGCGTTGCGGAGGGCCTGCCGCGTGTCGGCTTTTCTCCTTGCCTGTCCTGCTTGGAGCGCCGGTGCGGGTCGTCGCCGATGAGCGAGCGGCAGCCGGAGGTATCGACACGGAACGGCCCGGCGAGTCGGGCCTGGCTCGCGACATAGGGCAGGCCGCGCAGAGCCCGGGCCTTGCTCCTGCCCGTCAGTTCCATGACATCGCCGCCCTGCGCCCGCGCAACGCCGCAATATTGGTCGACGGTCTCGCATCGCCCATAGGCGCAGAGGCTGGCCTTGCCGGAATAGACCGCGATCAAGGTGGCGCTCCCGGTGGACACGTCGAAGGCGGTGCCCTTGAGGCGGATGGTGGAATTGGCGGTGGTGATGTTATAGGCGCTCTTGCGGCTCGAGCCGCTGATGAAGCGGAAGGTGCCGCGCAGCACGTCGATCGAGAACTTGCGCACGCTGCGGCCGCCGCGCAGGAGGAACCGGTCGATCACCAGGGTCGAACGCGGACCGATCAGCAGCCGCGTATTGTCCCTGAAGACGATCTGGACATTGCCGCCGCCGGTGGTGATCCGATCGTCCTCGTAAATGGCGGCGCCGGCCATAAGCTCGCGGCTGCCGCCCGGACCTGAGGCCGAAGTCGATCCCGCCAAGGCCACGACCTTGCCGATCGGGTCGGCGGCGAAAGCGGGACCGGCAATGAAGAAGCAGCAGAGCGAGCCGGCGAAAAGACGGCGGGCCGAACGCAACATGGTTTATCTCCCCCAGCGCGTGATCGAGCCCCTCTCACGGCCATTGTGGAATGACGGCGGCGGAAATACAACCGCCGGAAGGATCACGGTAAACATGTATCCATTTGCCCGGCTTTCTTGCGCCCTCCCGCGACAAGGCCGCGATGGAGCACCCGGCTCACGGCGTTGAGGCCCGACCGCAGCAGGCCGAGCTCGGCGTCGCGCATGCGGTCGCTCTCGGAAATGCACACATCCCAGACGATGCTCGTGGCCGACGGCTGGGACGGATCGAGTGTATCGACCTCGCGTAGCGCCTCCATATAGGCGCGGGCGCGGTCTTCGGTCTTGGCCCAAACATCGGAAGCACCGGTGCCGCGCAACGAGGGCAGGAAGCTCGCTTTGCCCTGGCTCGGGCGCTGGCCGCCGGATGCCGCCAGATAATCGCGCATGGTGAGGGCGAAATTATAACCGGCATCGGCCTGCGCCGGCGTGATGATGTTCCAGTGCATGAGCCGGCCGAGCGGCGAGCCCATCACCTCGCATCCGGCGAACTCGCGTGATACGCCGAAGACCCGCATGCGCGCCTCGAGCGCGACGCGGCGGATGTCGTTCTCACGGGTGGCCTTCATCCTGTCGCCGGAGCCGTAGCGAGGGCCCGGCTTGGGCTTGCGTCCGGCTCTCATGGATGCCTCCTGTCGTCTGGTTGAGGTCGGGCGAACGTAACCTGCTCCGATGGCGCCTGCATGCGGTAGCGGCCGGTGACGGCGATGCCGGGCACGAAAGCCAATGTCGGCACGTCGCCTTCGCCTGTGGACCACAAGGCACTGACGGCGGCCGCATGGCGGCGATGCGCCGCGCCGGAGAATTTGAGCGCCGTGCGACAGCCGGCAGGCGCGTCGGCTGCGGGAGAAGGGGTCGGGCCGGGAGCCAGGCCCGGGGAGGAGGACGGCTCGACCGGCCCTGCCGCCGCGAGGTCGTCTCGAGCGGCGGGTCTCGAATTCTGCGAAGGGGAGGAGGTGATGAGCATCATGATGCGTTTATACGTTTTAAGCGTAAATCTGTCAAGCTTGAAAGCGTAAAATATTTACGCTATATTCGTTTGATGGTGGAGAACCCGGTCACGGAACGTTTGAAGGCGCTGCGCATGCGCGCCGGTGTCAGCATGGCGGAGGCTGCAAATGCCTGCGGGCACAAGACGCCATCGGGCTATCAGCACTACGAAGATCCGAAGAAGTTCCTCAAACGCTATCTGCCGCAGGATATAGCGGAAAAGCTGGCGCCGCTGTTTGACGGCCGCGCCGCCAAGGGTGAAGTGCCGGTCACTGCCGACGAAGTCTGGGCGCTCGCGGGCCGGATAGTGGGAGAGCAGCCGGTGATCATCCATCCCGAGCCGCCGCCCCTCAAGGCGGCTCTCGTCCCCATCTACTCCGCCGCGATGGGCGGCAAGGGCCATATCATCATTGACACGAATCCGATCGAGGAAGCGCGTCCGCCGGACGAGCTGCTGCGCGTCCGGGACGCCTATGGGATATTGATCGTCGGCGAGTCGATGGTGCCCGCCTACCGGCCCGGCGACGTGGCCTGGGTCAATCCGCACAAGCCGGTCGAGCGCGACACCGACGTGGTTCTTTATCACGTGCCGCCTCACGGCGAGGCCGAGGCGATCATCAAGACCCTGATCGGCATTGCGCCGCGCGAGTGGAAACTGCGCCAATACCAGCCGCCGCGCGATTTCAGCGAGTCGCGCATCGACTGGCCGGTCTGCCACCGGATCGTCGGCAAGCGCAACGCGCGCTGAAGCTCAGGCCGCGGCGTCCCCCATGTCGTCGTCGTTCGGCACCCTGCCCCAGCGCGACAGCACCACGGCCGCCTCGTAATCGCCGGTCTCGGGATCGCCGCGGCGCGAGAAGGCGACCACGCCGGCCGCCATCCGCTTCTGTTGCGACACAAGCCGCAAGGCGTGATCGGAATCCCTGGCGGCAATCGCCGGCGAAGCGACCAAGGCGCCGCGGCCGGTCTCCTGATAGGGCTGGACGACGAAATAAGTCTGCATGCTCATATGGACCTGCCTCCCTGATTGAAACAGAGGCTGCCTCCAATAATAGAACAAATCAAGAACTTTCTTTACCGCATTCCACATCATCCTCGCGTATGCGTCAATTTCTCTGTTTACGTTTTTTACGTTGACTTTGTCAAATTTAACGTATAGACAGAGTTCCGGACGTGGACGGAGACGGCGAAATGATCTTCAGCGAAGCCGAAGCCCTCAGGCAGCGCAATGCGCTCTATATCGAAGCCTATGCCAAGGCCTGGGCGGAAGCGACACCACTCGAGCGAGAACTGGCGACCCTCGCCATGAAGGACCGGTGGAGCGGCACCGACCGCGCCCGCCATGCCGAGCTGACGCGGCTCACCCGGGGGATCCCGTCATGATGGTCACCACCTATCTCCCGTTGCGCGAACGTGACATCGTGGTGGGCGACCTGGAGGTCCATATCCGCCCCATCCATGACGAGGCTTTCACGGACGACCTCGCTTGTGATGTGTTCTTCATCGGCGCCGACGACAGACAGCACGCTTTCACCGACACGCGCGCCCGCGAAGTCCTGGCCGAGATCAAGCGCGACCATCCCGCGACCTGGCGCGAGATCAAGGAAGCTGCTGAAGACAACTACAAGGGGCGGGAATGATCCCCAGCCTCCTCGCAGGCACCCTGCCATTTTCTCGACATGCTCGCGGTGCTACGTGTCGCGCCATGATATCCCGCCTCGTTCTGCTCCTGCTTCCCGCCCTTCTCGTTGCCACGTCCCATCTCCAGCCGGAGGCTGAAGCGGCGACGGCAGCGCACGTCACCTGCACGCTGATCGTCGATGCCGGTTCCGGCGCGACGATCCGGCGCGACGGCTCTTGCGATGAGCGTTTCAGCCCCGCCTCCACCTTCAAGCTTCCGCTGGCGCTCATGGGCTATGATGCGGGCATCCTGAAGGACGCGCATGCGCCGCGCTGGACCTGGCGGCCTGGACTCGAGGCGCCCAAGCGCGATCGGAAAGCCGTCGACCCCACGATCTGGGAGCGCGATTCGGTGCTGTGGTATTCGCGCGAGGTCACGCGCCATCTGGGGAGCGAGAAATTCGCCGCCTATGTGACGAAACTCGGCTACGGCAACCAGGATGTCTCGGGCGATCCGGGCAAGAACAACGGTCTCAGCCATTCCTGGCTCTCCTCCTCGCTCGTGATATCGCCCGACGAACAGGCAGCGCTCATTCGCCGGCTGCTGGCGAGCGAATTGCCGGTGACGGCCGAGGCGCAGGCCTTGACGCGCGCCATCATTCCCGGCTTCGACGCCGCCGGCGGCTGGCGCGTTTACGGCAAGACTGGCAGCATCTGGCTGCGCGACGAGAAAGGCGGGTATGACCGCAACCGCCCGATCGGCTGGTTTGTCGGCTGGGCCCAGAAAGGCAAGCAGCGCATCATCTTCACCCGTCTCGATGTCGGCACAGAAAAGTCCGCCCGCCCGAAAGGACCCATGGTCCGGGACGTGTTCCTCAAGCAGCTGCCGAAGCTGATGCAGCGTTAATAGCGGATGAACCGGCGTTCCGCCGCGACGACCAGCAAGAACAAGGCGATCGAGAGACCGGACGACAGCACGATCGCGGCATAGAGGCGATCAGACTGGTAGTTGAATGTCGCCTGGATGATCAAGGCGCCGAGTCCCTTGTCCGACCCGATCCATTCGCCGACGATGGCGCCGATCACGGCCGTCGCCGAGGCGATGCGGAGCGAGGAAAACAGCATCGGCAGCGCGCGCGGGAAACGCAGCCGCCACAAGACTTCCCAAGGCGAGGCCGACAATATCCGGAACAGCTCATGCTCGTTGGCGCTGGCCGAATCGAGGCCGCGAATCATGTTCACCAAGGTCGGGAAGAAGCAGATCACGGCGGCAATGACGATCTTGGGCGTCATGCCGAGGCCGAAAATGAGGATGATGATGGGTGAGAGCGCCAGCACCGGTATGGTGTTGAAAAAGAGCACGGCCGGGAAATAGGCGGCCTGCAGGATGCGGCTGTGGACGAAGACGATCGCCAGCAAGATCGCCGCGGCGTTGCCGATCGCAAAACCGGCAACGGCTTCGATGGCCGTCGGCCAGAGATTGCTCAGGAACAGAGCGCCGCTTTTGCCGAAGACCGCGATGATGGCCGTCGGCGTCGGCACAATATAGCCGGGCACCCCCGCCGCCGGCAGCAGGAACTGCCAGGCCAACACCAAAGAGGCGGCGCCGAGCCCGGCAAGGAGCAGAGACTGGGCAGGTGTGAAGGGGTCAGACCGCGTCATGAGGCCGCCTCCAGCGCGCTGCGCATCTCGGCCATGGCGGTGACGATCGCCCCATCCTCGCGCGTGCAGCGATTGCCGTCCTGCTTCAAGGGCCTGAGATCGACGTCCTTCACCACCCGGCCGGGATTGGCGGCCATGACGATGACGCGTGTCCCGAGATAGACGGCTTCGGCGATCGAATGAGTGACGAAAAGGATCGTCATGCCCGTGCGGCGCCAGAGACTCAGCAATTCGTCATTGAGCCGGTCGCGGGTGATCTCGTCCAGAGCCCCAAAAGGCTCGTCCATGAGCAAGAGCTTCGGCTCGCCCAGGAGTGCCCGCGCAATGGCGACACGCTGGCGCTGACCGCCCGACAATTGATGCGGATAGCGGTCGCCGAAGGCGCCGATGCCCAGCATATCGAGAAGCTCCGGCGTCTTGTCGGCGATCTTGCGGGTGAGGCTCGATTGTCCGATCGCCAGCGGCAGGCGGACATTGTCGTTGACCGTGCGCCACGGCAGCAGAGTCGAATCCTGGAAGACGAAGCCGACATCACGGCGTGAGCGCACCTGGCCTGGATCGTCGCCAAGAACCCGAATGCTGCCGTTCAAGGGCTCGAGGAGATCGGCCACGACCCTGAGCAAGGTGGACTTGCCGCAGCCAGAAGGCCCTAGAATGGAGAGGAAGCTGCCGGCCTCGACGGCGAGATCGAGGCCGGTGATGATTTTCGTTGCCGCAAGACGCGGGCCATAACCCACATCCAGCGCCCGCGTCGCGATGGCCTCCATCACGCTCAGCCGGCGGGGGCGCCGAATTTCGGCCGGTCGGCGGCCGATGCTTCGAGGATCTTCGTGGTGTGGACGTCGGCGGCGGCGGGACGGCCATTGGGGAACTGGCCCACCTTGTCGAGCAGCACCAGTTGCTCCTCGATCGACGCCGGATCGAAGGTGCCCCAGCCATCCTTGGCGGTGGTCGCATCGAAGCTCAATTTGAGGATGAGATCGACGGTCTTCTGCTCCCAGCCGAGATCGAGCTCAGGGTAGGCTTCGACCATTTTCTTGACCGCATCTTGCGGATTGTCGTGCACCCAGGCCCAGCCCTTGCCCACGGCGCTGATGAATTTGCCGAGGGTTTCGGCATCGCTCTCGATCGCGCTGTCGGTCGCGAAATAGACATCGGCATAGGAGCTCAAGCCCAGATCGCGCACCAGGAGATCGATACGATCGTCGCCGACCACGCTCAGCGCCTGGGTGTTGGTGATCCAGCCGCCGATGGCGTCGACCTCGCCGCGCACCAAGGGCGCCTTGTCGAAGCCGACATTGATGATGGTGACCTCGCTTGGATCGATGGCATTCTTGGCCAGGATCTGGTCGAGAACAAAACGCGCCGTCGGCTGCACGCCGATCTTCTTGCCCTTGAGATCCGCCGCACCGCGGATCGGCTTTGCCGGCTTCGAGGTGTAGGCATAGGGGCTGGTGCGGAAGCCGCAGGCGATGATCTTGACCGGCACACCCGAGGCGCGCGCCGCATAGAGCTGCGGCGTCTCGGAAAACTGGCCGAGCTGGGCCGAGCCCGAGACGACCGGGGGGACGGTGGCGGAATTGGGACCGCCCGGGCTGAACTCGACCTCGAGGCCCGCGTCCTTGAAGTAGCCATTGCTTACGGCGATGATGTCGCCGATCTGGCCATTGGACATCAGCCAGTCATATTGGATGACGACTTTGCCCGCCGCCCTGGCGCCGGGCGTCAGGATCAGGCCGATGCCGGGCGCCGCCGCAGCCAGGCCGAGACCAGCCTTGACGAAGCCCCGCCGACTCATTGCGAATGTCTGCTTCTCACTCATTCTTTCCTCCTTCCACGATCGAGGACATCGACGCCGCAGGCGCCCCGCCCCTTATGTCATTTCCTTGTGGTAGTCGCCGGGACCGCCGGACAGCCATGCATAAAGCTCCCACAGCGTGTCGTCCGGATCGGTGAAATAGGCACAGCGCGCATTCCAGACATGGTCGGCCGGCGGTCCGTAGAACGGAACGCCTCTCGCACTGAGCTCGTCATAAAGCTGGTCGACGGCCTTGGGCTCAGGCAGCTCTACGGCGACGCAGACCTTGTGCGCGCCGCGCGGCGAGCTGAGCCTGGAGACACCGGTGTAACGATTGATGTGATCGAGCTCCCAGGCGGCAAGCGTGATGTCCTCGCCCTGGAAATCGGCAAAGCCTTCGGCACGGCGGCGCAGCTTGAAACCCAGCCGGCCGACATAAAAATCGACGGTGCGTTCGATGTCCTCGACCAGGAGGCAGATATCGGTGATCTTGCTGAGCTGGCCGAGCGGCATCGCATCGTTCCTTATCTTGTCCCGTTCGGCAGCGTGACGCCGACGCGCTGGGCGGCGCCGGTTATGTGCCGGCGCATCGCCTCGCCGGCGCCGCCGGGATCGCCCGCGACGAGCATCTCGTAGATGCGCACATGCTCGCCGACGTTGATCTCCACCATCTCACGCAGCGGATTGGTGCGCCGCGCGTAATAGATCGAGCCGCGGATCTGCTCGCAGATGAACGAAATGAAGGTGTGGATATAGCCATTGCCGGTGGCACGCGCGATCTCGCGGTGGAATTGAAGGTCGGCGTCGATGCTGCCATCCTCCCAACGCTCTTCGCCGCTCATGCGGTCGAGCGCCGTCTTGATGGCATCGAGATGCTCCCGGCTGCGCCGCTCCGCCGCGAGGGTTGCGGATTCGACTTCGAGGATGCGGCGCAATTCGAACAGGCGCTCCATATTGTCGCCGATCTTCAACGCTTCGCGGTCGATCCGGATCGCGGCGCGCTGTTCCGGCGCCAGCACGAAGGCGCCCACACCCTGACGCGCCTCGACCACGCCGTCGGCACGCAGCTGCGCTATGGCCTCGCGCACCACATTGCGGCTGACGCCGAACCGGTCAGCCATTTGCTGCTCCGTCGGCAAACGGCTTCCGGGAGTCAGGTCGCCCGCCTCGATCTCCTTGATGAGGAGGCTCGCGATCCGCAGCGGCAGCGCCTCCTGCGAACCGATCATGGGCGAGCGTGCCTTCATGGCGTCCCTTACCTGACCTCCCTTAGATGCCCTATCATATGATCATCCTACAACTTGGCAAGAGACTATTTCGCCGGAGCGTTGACGGAAGTCCCCGTGCTAAAAACCAATCTGAATCAATAGGATATCCATGACGGCAATACCGCCGAAGGCCATCGCCACCATCAAGGGGTCGAATTGACTCCACCCGCGAGACACTCGCCGCCATCCACCACCAAGGCGTGGCCGGTGATGAAAGAAGACCGGTCAGACACCAGAAACAGCACGGCTTCGGCAATTTCCTCCGGCGTCCCGAACCGCCCCATCGGAACTGCCGTCGCGATCACCTTTTCGAGCGCGGCGCGGCCGCCCAATTCCCGCTCATAGGGCGCGTTGAACGGCGTATCCACCCAGCCGGGACACAAGGCATTGACGCGAACGCCATGACGGGAAAAGTCGAGAGCGATCTGCTTGGTCATCGTGATGACCGCGGATTTTGTTGTAATATAAGCCAGCATGCCCTTGTCGAGAAACACCCCGGCATTGGACGCGGTGTTCAGGATCACGCCCCGGCCGCGCTCCTTCATGATCGGCATGACGAGTTGGCAGGACAGGAACTGCGCCCGGACATTCACCTTCCAGGAGGCGTCGAACTGCTCGGCCGATATCCGGTCGAGCGCGCCGCCGACCTGCAGGCCGGCATGGTTGTGAAGGATGTCGATGCGGCCGAACCTGGCCACGACCGCGGCAAAGAGCTGCGTCATGGCGGCATCATCGGTGACATCCGCCGAACGCGCCTCGGCTGAACCGCCCGCATCACCGATCGCGCGGGCCACGGCATTCGCGCGGCCGCCGTCGCGGTCGACGACGACAACCATAGCCCCCTCTCTCGCCATGATCTCCGCCGACGCCCTGCCAATGCCCGAGCCTGCCGCAGTGACGACCGCGATCCTGTCTTGCAAAATCATGATGCGAACTTCATCCGTTGCTCAATAACGCTTGCCGAACAAGCCGCGCGCATCGTAGGCGTCCGCGGCCTCTTCGAGAAAATCGGCGATCAGGGTCGCGTTGAACGTCCTGCGCAGTTCCTCGGCCCGCCGGCGCAAGGCGCCTGAACTGTCCGATCGCCCGGGGCGCAGCAATTCATAGGTCGACATCACCAGATCCTGTGGAATGGTGGCGAGCTCCGATGCCCGTTCGAGATTCTGTGCCAGGCGATCACGGCCGGCGGATCGCGCGATCTTCGCCTGAAGCCGCAACGTCTCCGGCGTGATCGCGATATCGGCCGCGGTCACATCGCCCTTCATTACCGCGCCGAGCGTCATGTCGGCAAGCTTGCGGCCGCGTGGCGTCGTCACGGCCTCGGGACTCTTTTCCGACAGAGGATAGATGTCCTTCATTCGCGCATCCTCGCTCATGCCTCTGCCTCGGCGAAGGATGCGGCGACATCCACCGGCGGAGCGTTTTGATCCACCAGCTCGGTTTCGAGTGCATAGAGGAGCGCCACGCGGACATGGAAGCGCGCCCCCAATGCCTCCCCGCGCACCGGCACGATCACCGGCTCCGGCCGTTCGCCATAGGTGTAGCGGGCGGCATTGCGGCCGAGCGCCCGGTAGTGATCGAGGCCGACCAGTGGCGCGTTGGAGAAGAGCTCGAGATTGAGATGCGGCAGACGATCGGCCCGATGGATCACGGCGGTCCCCTTGGCCTGGATCCCGATGGCGATTCCTGAGCCTGACAGCTTCGCCGCCGTCAGCCCGAGAAAGGACGTGTCCGCGGTGTGCAGGATCCGGACGAGGCGCGCCGTGCCGCCGCCCTCCTCGATCCCGGCGATGAGAGATCGTACGACCTCTCCGAGCGGATGGCCGGCCGTGGTCTGATGCAGCCGCTCGGCGAAGGCCGGGCTCACGCCGACGACCACCTCGTGCGGATCGGTTCCGCGCTGCGCAGGCCCCAGTGTCCGCAAGCGCAATGACCGGCCTGCCCGCGGCAGATCTGCATTCTCCGCCGCAAGCACTCTATCGCGTGACAGCACGCCGCGAACGGCGCTCACCTCCCGCCACCGCTCAGATGTCATCCGATAACCGGTGCCGGGCCCCCGATAGTCATTGGGCGTGTTGACCGCGCTCATCACGCGCGCGTCGCGGATGACGGCAGATGTCTGAAGGTAGTCGCCCGAGATGCGCTGACGCAGCATGAACAGCAGATTTTCGGCCTCCGCCTCGAAGCCGCGCCTGGCCAGCGCTTTCACGATGTCGATGGCGGTGACGCCGCGCTCCTTGATCCGGTCGCTGATCGCGGTGGCCTCGCCTGCCGTAAAGCTCTCGGTCTCGTCCGAGCCCGAGGCGAAGACGACGGAAGCGCGCATCGCTTGCGTGACCCGGGCAAGCCCGAATTCCTCCAGCACAGCCGAAAGCGCCTCGGTCGCACGCACCCTGACGCCCAGGATCCTGTCCTCGCTCGCCGGCACGAGACCGCCATCGGCCTCGAAGTCGCGCTGCAGCGCCAGATAATCCTCGATCTCCTCGCCATTGAACAGGGAAGCGTTGAAGGAGTTGTCGTATTTCTTGATCGAGCCGAAGCCCGAGCAGATGAGATCGGAGCCGGCCATCAGATAGGGGGCTATCTTCGCGCCGACACGTATCTCCGATTCGCTGATGCGAGTGTCATTGCCGGACGCGCATTCGAGCCCCAGCCACACCGCCAGCAGATTCTCCGCCATGAGCTCGCGCACCCCGCCCGCCATGGAGGCGGTGAGCGGCGCTCCGTCGATGCCGCCATTCTGCGTGCCCTGCACGCCCATGGCGCGCTGCAGGCAAAGGCAGCGCGCTTCCAGATAGAGCAGCGAGCGCTTCTCGTGGAATCCCATCAGCAGTTCGGCGGCGGCACCCGAGGTGCAGCGGCCCTTGATGCCGCGCGAGGCATAGGCGGCGGCGAGGAAAGCTTTGGACCAGGGCGTGTCGTCGCCGTCGATGAAGGCTCGTTCCGTGCCATAGACCGAGACCGTCTCGGCATAGGAGGCAAGGCCGGCAAAGCCGATCTGCAGTTCCTCGGCTTCCTCGATGGAGCATTGGAACAGGACGCCGCCACGGCCGACGGCCGCGCCGACGGTGCAGGCGAGCGCGTTGGACCAGGCGTTGCCCGCCACCCGCATGGTGGTCTCGATCTCATCGAAGCCCATGGCCACCGCGGTCGCGGCATCGGCGGCGAGCTGCAGCGGATCATCCTTGGCGTTGGTGACATGCGCCTGGTTGCCCGGCGCCTTGCGCTGGCGCATCTTCGCGTAGGCGAAGGCTATCTCCAGCGCCGAGAGCCTCGCAACCACGTCGGCGAGCTTGGCCGGCGTCATGCCGCGCGCCAGCATTTCGAGTTCCTCGCGCGGGACATTGATGTCGACCAGCATGCGGGCGAGCCGCAGCGAATCCATGCGCATCGCGGTTTCGGCCACGGCGAGATCGAGATGGTGGCGTGCGATGAACATGTCGATGATGTCGAAGTCGGCGGCCATGCGTCCGTCCATGGACAAAAGCTTGCCGTCCGCAACCTCGATCGCGGGCTTCGGATCATGCGGGCTGGTGAAAACGGCAAAGCCGCTCTCGGCGTCCTCGCCGGCAAAGCGGTCGAGACTCAGCGGACGCTCCTCCCATTCGGCGAAGCGGCGCCAGCGATTGGAAGAAGATGGGGTCGGGCTCATTCGGTGCTGCGCATGAGATGGATGAGGCACATGGTCAAGGCGATGATGACCGCCAGCAAGATGAACGAGACCGCCGCGGCCTGCCCGATATCGAGGAAGCGGAAGCCCAGCCGATAGGCATAGAAGCTGATCGTTTCCGTCGCTTTGCCGGGACCACCCTGGGTGAGGATGTAGATCAGGTCATAGCTCTTGAGCGCCGAGATCATGCGGATGAGGATAGTCACCAGCAGGACCGGCCGCATCATGGGGATGACGACATGCCACAGTATGTCGAGCGACGAGGCGCCGTCGATGCGGGCGGCTTCGATCGGCTCGCTCGGCAAGGCTTTCAAGCCGGCATAGAGCATGATCAGCATCAGGGACGTCTCGTGCCACGCATCGACAAAGACGATCACCGGCAGGGCGAGGCTGGGGTCACCAAACCATCCTTGCGGCGGAATTCCGGCAAGACCGATGAGCCAGTTGATGATGCCGAGATTGGGGTTGAACATCAAACGGAACATCAGCGCGACCGCGACCGGCGTCATCAGCACCGGGATCATCAGGATGACCAGATAGACGTCGCGAAAGCGCAGCTCCGGCTGGTTCAGGAGCAGCGCCAGGCCAAAAGCGATCACCAGCTCGATGACGACGCAGAGGACGGTGAGCTTGAGCGTCACCCAGGAGACGCCGGCGAGCTCGTCCTCAAATACTGCCAGGTAATTGGCGAAGCCGGTGAAGCCACCGAGGCCGTAAGTGATGATATATTCGTGAAAACTCAAATATATCGAATAGATGAGCGGGGCGGCGACGACCAACGCCAGGACGATGACGGTCGGGGCCATGAACAAAAGCGACGTCAAGGTCCGGCGCCGTTCGGCGCCGGACCTCGATTTCATCCGCATAGTCATGATGCCTGGCCGTTCGGCCGAGTTGAGGAGCGTCATCCGCAGTAAGCCCGCATCTGGAAGCGATTACTTGAGCAAGGGATCGCCCTTCACCAGGCGATCGAATTTGGATACCGAATCGGCCAGCGTGTCCTCGGCCTTCGCGCCGTCGGCGAGAACCGCCCCCAGCACCTCGGCGTAGGTTTCGACCAGCTGCGTCGAGCGCGACATGATCGGCAGACCCTTCGAATGCTCGACCGCATAGCCGACCTTGCTCATCATCGGCCAAGCTTCGAGGAATTTGCTGTCCCCGTAGATCCAGGCCTGCGTCGGCTGACCGCCGTCGAGCGCCCGCTTGTAGGCCGTATCCTTCGATTCGACCCATTTCAGGAATTCCCATGAGCATTCCTTGTTGGGCGCGTTGGACGGGATGGCCCAGCCCCAGGCGCCGAGGAAGCTGTCCTTGCCCGGCAGGGGCTCGAACATCATCTTGTCGACGACGAGCGAGTCCTTCTTGTCCTGGAGTGTCGGAAACAGGAAGAGATAGCTGATCGCGAAGATCGCCTTGCCCTGCTTCAAGGTATTGGCGACATCGTCGAAATTGGCGCCGAGCGCTCCGGGCTGCGCCGCGTTCTTCAGGAGATCGGCATAGATGTTGACGGCCTTCGCCGCCTCGGGACTGCCCATGGTGCTCTTCCACGTCGAGCGATCATAAAAATCGCCGCCGACGCTGAAGAGATAGTTCGTCGCCTCCATGACAACCGGATCGGCGCGCTGTCCGGCCATCGCCATGCCATGCATGTTCTCCTGCTTGCCGGCCCATTTGGCGACTTCGGCGAACTCCTCGAGCGTCTTGGGGAACTCCCAGTCCTTGCCGAACTGCTTCTTGTAGGCCTCGCGGAATGCCGGAGCATCGACGATATCCTTGCGGTAGAGAACGCCCATGGCGTAATGCCAGAAGGGCAGCATGTAGGTCTTGCCCTGCACATGCCCGTTCAGGTCCATCAATGCCGGGATGTAGACGCTGGTGTCGACCTTGTCGCGGGCGATCAGGTCGTCGAGCTCGGCGATCCAGCCGGCGGTTTTGAATTCGCCGACCCAATAGCTGTCGACAACCAGGACATTGTAATGTCCGGAGCTGGCGGAGAGGCTCGGCACCAGCTTCTCGTGCATCAGCGAGTAGTTGATGGCTTCGATATTGACCTTGGTGTTGAACGCCTTCTCGAACTCGCCTTTGATGTTGGAGACCGCGACCGTGTCGGGGACGGTTTCCATGAGGATGTTGATCTCGGTGTCCTTGCAGGCATCGCTCGCGGCCTGCGCCGACGCCGCGCCGGAGAGCAGGAGAAGTGCCGCCAGTGAACGATAATGCTTCCTCATGATTGTTTCCTTTCCCTGTTTGATGTTCGGTTTCGGCCCGTCATCCCTTGACGGCGCCCAGGCTCAGACCGGCGATCAGCAAATGCCGGATAGCGAAATAAAGGATGACCATTGGCGTGATGGCGAGCATTGTCGCGGCGCAGACGGCGCCGATCGCCGTGCCTTGCTGGGTGACGAGACTCGAGATGGCGACCGGCAATGTCTGACTGTTCCTGCCGGTCAGCATCAGGGCGAACAGAAATTCGTTCCAGCAGAGGACGAAGCTCAGGACCGCCGCCGCGCCGATGCCGGGCAAGGCGGAAGGCACGACGATGCGCAGGAATACGCCAAAGGTGGTGCAGCCGTCGATGAGGCCTGCCTCGTCCAGCTCGCGCGGCACACGCTTGAAGAAACTCACCAGGATCCAGACGACATAGGGCAAATTGAAGGTCAGATACGAGATAATCAGACCGGCATGCGTATCGGTGAGAGCCATCTCCTTGAAAATGAGGAAGAAGGGGATGACCAGGACGATCGGCGGCATCATCTGCGTCGCCAGGATGGCGATCGGGGTGACGGCGCCTCCGGCACGAAAGCGCTCGATGACATAGGCTGCGGACGCGCCGATAGCGATCGCGATGGCGGTGGTCGCCAGGGCGACCAGGAGGCTGTTCAAGAAGAAGGAGGCGAAATTGAACCGCAAGAGGATCTCGCGATAATTGTCGAGCGTCGGCGTGAAGAAGAGATCGGGCGGGATCTTGTAAGCAACCACCTTGTCGGCGAAGGACGTGCGCAGCACCCACAGCAGCGGCAGAAGGATGACGGCCGAAGCCATGCTCAGCACGGCATGTGCTGCATATTTCGCCCACCGGGATTGTCCGACCATGGCGCTGCTCATCCCTGCATAGCCGCCGCCACGTCCATGCCGGCAACTTTTACGCCGTTGTTCAGAAACGCGATGATGTGGCGCACCGCCTGGTTGATATCCTGCCGGATCGCAGCCTCCACGCCATCGGCGTCGCGCGCGACAAGCCGATCGACGACCAGCTCGTGCGAAGCATTGGCGTTCTCGTAGAAATTGCCTTCGACCGCCAGCAGATTGAACCATGGCGCAACCTGCAGCCAGGCAAGATCGATCATCTGGTTGAGAAAGGGCATCTGCGCCGCTTCGTAGATCGTCGAATGGAATTCTTCGTTGTTCTGCAAATAGGCCGACAAGTTGCGTTCCTTGATCGCCCGATCCATGCGGTTCTTGCGCGAGACGAGGCGTTTCACCGCCTGGTCGGTGATGCGGCCGACGGCCTGCCGTCCCGCCAGGCCCTCCAGTCTCAGCCTGACCTGGGTGATTTCCTCGCACCGCTCATGCGTGAGCGGCGGCACGATGACCGTCCTGTTGGGCAGCACCTTGAGCGCATGGCACGCGATCAGCCGTTGCAGTGCTTCGCGGACCGGGGTCGCCGACACGCCGAGCTCCTTGCCGAGCCCCCTGATCGTCACTGCCTGGCCGGGCCGGAAGCGGCCGGTGCGCAGCGCATGGCGCAGCGACGCGTAGGCCTTTTCATGCAACGGCTCCGGTGTGATCGGCTCAAGCTCGCCCATGGACATTCCTGCAGATAGGAAGCTATAGTCTATATGTTATAACAAGTAGCTGTAAAGCCTCTTGGCGTGATCTTCGGAGTTACGGCCGGCGCAGGCGATTGGCGAGGATTACCAACAAGATACCGGGAATGAAGACCACGGTCGCAATCGCCGGATAGAGCGGCGATGAGCCGATGGCAATGCCGGAAAAAATGAAGGTGGGCAGCGTGCGGGTCGAGCCGGCGAGGCTGTAGGTCAGATAGAAATTGCCCCAGCTCAACAGGAAAGCGAAGATCGCCGCCGAGAAGATGCCCGGCCACAGCAGCGGAATGGTGACATGGCGATAGACCGCGAAGGTCGAGGCGCCGCAATCGCGCGCCACGTCTTCGAGCGTCGCATCGAAGTTGAACACCTGCACGGCGACGATCACCATCGCGAAAGGCGTGATGTAGACGATATGGCCGATGATGGCCGTTGTGATCCCGGTCGAAAAGTCGAACACGCGGCCCAGGACCGAGAACCACAAGAGCAGCACGATGCCGAGCAGCAGCTGCGGAAAGGCGAGCGGCACGCCCGCCAGCAAGCGGAAGGACTCCCTGCCCTTGAACCGGTAGCGCACCGCGACGATCGCCGCCATGGTGCCGATCGCGGTGGCGATGAGCGTGGTGACGGCGGCGATCAGCGTCGAGTTCCACAAAGCGGAGAGCGCGCTGGCGTTGCGGAACAATTCGCCATACCAGCGCAGCGACAGGCCCTCGAAGGGCAGAGTGAGGAAGCGGCCTTCCTGGAAAGAAAAGGCGATGAGGGTGAAGATCGGGATATAGAAGAAAATCAGCACCGCGGCGAGGCTCCCCCACAGCACGGTAGCGATCAGCCGGTTCTCCAGTTGCGCGCTCATGTCGCGAGACTCGCGCGCTTCATGCCGATCACGCGGCTGAACAGCAGGACGATGAAGACCGACACCACCATCAGCACCAGGGTCAGCGCGGCGCCCAGGGGCCAGTTCACCCGGGTCTCGAAGGTCTGGCGGATGAGCTCCGCCGACATCGGCGACTTGCCGCCCCCCAGAACCTTGGGCTCGAGAAAGGCGCCGGCACTCAAGAGGAAAATCAACACGCTGCCTGCCCAGATGCCGGGCTTGCACAGCGGCAAGGTCACTTCCCAATGCGCCCGGAGCTTGCCGGCGCCCGCATCATAGGCGGCGAGGATGAGTGAGCGGTCGATATTGCTGATCGACAGATAGAGCGTGAAGATGGCGAAGGCCAAGAGCGAATAGACCATGCCGAGCAAGGTCGCCCAGTCGGTATAGAGGAAGGCGACCATCTCGGGCGGCAGGCCGATCGCCTGCAACAAGTAGTTGGCCATGCCGTTCTTGTCGAGGAACAGCGCCCAGCCATAGATCTTCAAGGTGGCATCGGTGATGAAGGCAAAGGTGATGAGCACCTTGATCTCGTTCTCCCAGACCTTGAAGCGGGTCGCGAGCCCATAGGCCACGGGAAAGGCGATCACGAGACAGATCGCCACGCAGGCGGCCGCCATGAAGATCGTGTGGGCGAGGATCGTCCAGTAATGCGGCTTGGAAAAGACGTCGGTCCAGGTCCAGAGGTCCCAGCTCCAGTGCAGCTGGAAGCTCCGGCTGCGCTGGAAGGTGAGCAGGAAGGTCATCACCAGGGGCGCCAGGAAGCATGTGGTCTGCAGGATCACCGTCGGCAAGGCCTTGACCAGCAGTTCCGGATCGCGCCAGGTCTTGCGGACCTCATCGGCCATGGTCAGGCTCCCGCGCCGAAGACATAGATGTCCTTCTTGGCGAAGCCGAGCCGCACCTTGTCGCCGATCCGCATGGGCAGCGACGAGGTGCCGGGGATTTCGACGACGAGGCTCTGGCCGCCGGGTGTGCGGGCGCGATACTGGACCGTGCCGCCCTTGCCGAACATCTCGCTCACTTCCGCGGCTATGACACCTTCGGCCTTCTCCCCGGGCGCCAGCACCCGCAGCAATTCGGGCCGCAGCATCAGCAGCGCTTCGCCATCGGTTACGCCGCCGGCGACAAAGGCGGAGGCGATCTCGCCCTCCGCATCGGCGATATCGGCGGAGCGGTAGACGATGCCCGACTTGCCGCGGCTTTCGACCGTGATCGGCATCAGGTTGGTTTCACCGATGAAGCCCGCGACGAAGCTGCCGGCCGGCCGGTAATAGATATCGCCCGGCGTCCCAAGCTGCAGTATGGCGCCGTCGCGCATCACGCAGATGCGGTCGGCCAGCATCATCGCCTCTTCGAGATCGTGCGTCACGTGGACGAAGGTGACGCCGACCGAACGGTGCAGGCGCTTGAGCTCGGCCTGCAATACTTTCTTGAGCTTGACGTCGAGCGCCGACAAGGGCTCGTCGAGCAGCAGCAGCTTGGGATCGGACACCATGGAGCGCGCCAGCGCCACGCGCTGCTGCTCGCCGCCCGAAAGCTGGCGCGGATAGCGCGTCAGATAATCGACTTTGAGCTGCATGAGCTCGATCATCTCGCCGACACGCCGGCGAATCTGCGCCGGCTCGGTCCGCCTCAGCTTCAGGGGAAAGCCGATATTCTCGGCCACCGTCATGTGCGGGAAGAGCGCCAGTCTCTGGAACACCATGCTGGTCGGCCGCTTCGCCGCCGGCACGCCCGCCATGTCGGCGCCGGCAATGGCGATACGTCC
>JBFWNN010000051.1:0-3378 GCA_050251035.1 Parvibaculaceae bacterium | reverse complement strand
CCCGACTCCTTCGACACGACATGCTTCAGCAGCTTCTGCGACAGCTCCGGCTGGTCGGTGTCCTTGAGGATCGCCGTCGCCTCGACCCAGATGATGCCCTGCTTCAAGCCGTTCTTGGGTTCGGGCACCACGGCCATGATGTTCTTGTGGCCCTGCTTGCGCACCGCCGAGGTCAGATAGGACCCGGCGCCGACGCAGCCGAGCAGCGACCCGTCGAGCAGGCCCTTTTGCGCCTGAGTCAGGTCGGCGACCAGGGTGCGCGTGTTCTTGAACATGGCGCGCAGCACCTTGCGCACTTCCTCCAGCGCGTTCTGGTCGAGCTCGTCATACGGATTGATGCCGGCATGGAGCGCCATAGGCAAAATGGGCCAGTCACCCCAATCCATCACGCAGATCTTGCCCTTGTTGGCATCGTCGAAGACCGGGTCATAGGTGCGCCAGGTCTCTGGCTTGGTGATATCGGTGTTGAGGCAAGGGCCGACCCAGCCCCAGCGCGTCGCCACGCCGATCGTCTTGTCGTCACTCAGCAGCGGCTCGAAAGGCGGCTTGAACTGGTCATAGAAGGTTGCATAGACGTCCTGGTAATCATCGGGGTTGAGCTCGAGGGTGAGGCCCGCCGGACCCATGCGGGTGATCCACGGCATATCGCTCGAGACGAGATCGACCTCGCGCGAGGCGCCAGCCTGCAACTTGGCGAAGCCGCCCGGGCTGTCGACGATGAGGTCGAAGGCTATGTCGGCGTCATTGGCCTTCTTGAAAGGATCGATGATGCGTGGGTCGTTATAACCCTCCCAGCACATATAGGTCATCTGGCTTGCCGCCTGGGACGGACGCGAGGAGAGCCCCACCATGGCGACGCCCGCGGTCGCGGCCACACCTTTGAGCAGGCGGCGGCGCGTGAGGCCTGCCTCGTCGAGGCCCGCGGCCTTGATCTGACGTTGATAGAATTGCGGCAGGTCGCTGTACCAGCTTTTCGTCATCTGTCCCTCCCACGGGTCGTTTCTTCTCGATCGGGGGGATTATCCGAGAGATGGGCGCTTACGGGTATATCCCCCGGGGAATAGGCGCGCGCCCTCGGGCCGCGTCTGGACGAAGGCCAGATAGGCGGCGAAGAGCTCGGCCTGGGTCGAGATATTGAGCTTCCGATACACGTTCTTGCGGTGGATCTTCACCGTGCCCGGGCTGATGTCGAGATGATGGGCGAGCGACTGGGTGGAATGCCCCTGCAGGATCATGGTCATGATCTGGCGCTCGCGAGCCGAGAGGACGCCGCCGGCGAATTCCTCGAGGGCGGCCACCGCATTGGCGCCGGCGGCATCGGCGGCAACGAGCCTGGCGCGCGTGAGGCGGCTCCAGTGACGGGCGCACAGGCTGCGGACCGCGGGCTCGATCGCCTGCAAGAGGTCGAGCTCGTCGCGCGCGAGCGCCGGTGACGACGTCCAGCGCGCCACCGAGGCGACCCCCGTGATGCCGCGCCCGGCATCGAAGACGAAGCCGACCTCTTCGCCGATGCCGGTGCGCTTGTAATGCGTGCGGAAATATTCGCTCTGGCGGAAACGGTCGGGCGCGATGTCGTGAAGGCGGAAACAGCCTTCGCGCCGGCCGTCCTCGACCAGTTGATAGAAAGGATCGAGCAGATAAGGCCCGTTGGTGTAGTCCTCGGCGATGACTCCGTGCCGCTCGCGGTCGAGCGTGTCACCCAGCATCAAGGGCTGGTCGGATCCCTGATAACCGAAGACCATGACGAAATCGGCATGGACCAGGCGCTGTACGGCGCCCAGCAAGGTCCGGACGAAGCCGTCGCTTTCGAGCGCTTCGGCAATCTCGGCAATGCTGCGGGCAAAGCTGTCGAGCACCAAATGGCGGCGGGGGACTTGTCCTGTCATTGCTCATCTATAGCCCAGACGACGCTTCCGGGCGATCATCATCGCGCTATTGCTTTAGGGGTATGGCCAGGCCGATACCAGCAAACCTAGTTTGCGCCCACACGGAGCCACAAGGAGCGGAACATGGCGAAGACGATGAAGGCGGCGGTCCTGCATAAGATCAAGGACAGGCTTGCCATAGAAGATGTCGCCATTCCGGAGCCCGGCCATGGCGAGATCCTGATCAAGGTCAAGGCCTGCGGTGTGTGCCACAGTGACCTTCACGCCATCGAAGGCGACTGGTCGCCGCTGCCCAACCTGCCGCTGATCCCGGGCCATGAGGTGGCGGGCCATGTCGCGGCCTCGGGTCCGGGCGTCGAGGGCTTCACGCCGGGCGATGCCGTCGGCGTGCCGTGGATGTATTCCTCCTGCGGCGCATGCGAATTCTGCCTTGCCGGCATGGAGACGATCTGCAAATCGGGCGAAGCGACCGGCTATTCGAAGCCCGGCGGCTATGCCGAATATATGGTGGCGCCGGCCGCCTTCGTCGGCAGGCTTCCCGCCGATGCCGACTTCTTCGAACTCGCCCCCATTCTCTGCGCCGGCGTCACCACCTATCGCGGCCTCAAGCGTACCGGCGCGCGTCCTGGCCAGTGGGTGGCCATTCTCGGCATTGGCGGCCTCGGCCACATCGCCGTCCAATATGCGCGCGCCATGGGCCTGAGAGTCGCCGCAGTCGACGTCGCGGCCGACAAGCTCGCGCTGGCGAAAACGCTCGGTGCCGAAATCCTGGTCGACGGCTCGCAAGAAGACGCCGTTGCCGCCATTCAGACCAGGATCGGCGGAGCCCATGCAGCCGTCGTCACCGCGGTCGCGAGCAAGGCCTTCGAGCAGGCGGTCCTCATGTTGAGACCTGCCGGAACGGTCGCGTATATCGGTTTGCCGGGCGGCAAGTCGGATGAGATCCGCACCTCGATCGCGGCCATCACCAATTGGGAGCTGAGCATCAGGGGCTCAAATGTCGGCACGCGCGCCGATCTCCGCGAAGCGCTCGACTTCGCCGCCAACGGCCTCGTCCGCGCCAGGATCAGGACGGCGCCGCTGGCCGAGATCAATGCGGTCTTCGACGAGATGCGGCACGGCAGGATCGTCGGCCGGGTGGTGCTTGATCTCGATGAGGGCGCGCATTAACACCGCCCTCATGGCGGACGTCGATATCCACCTCTGCAGACCCGGCGACGAAGAGCTGTTCGGCCGTATCGCGGACGATGTCTTCGACGATCCGGTCGAGCCTGAAAAGCTTGCCCGCTATCTGGCGCTCCCCAACCACCATCTCTTCATCGCTCTCGAAGATGGCGTCATCGTCGGTCAGCTCACGGCGCTCTCCTATGCGCATCCGGAAAACCGTCCTGGTGATCTCTTCATCGACGAGGTCGGGATCGCGCCCTCGGCGCAACGGCGCGGCATTGGAACGCGGCTGATGCAGGCCGCCTTCGCGCTCGGACGCAGGCTC
>JBFWNN010000050.1:27027-43360 GCA_050251035.1 Parvibaculaceae bacterium | reverse complement strand
GAGCTATGATCTCGGATATATCGACTTGGAACAGAGAACCTTGCAAACCATCGACAACCCGTTCGGCTCGAGGTTGTCACCCATGTCTTAGGTACAGTCTGTTACCTATGTGTCCGGGCTGGACAGAAGCAGAATGGCGACCCCGGAGAGATTCGAACTCCCGACCCACAGCTTAGAAGGCTGTTGCTCTATCCAACTGAGCTACGGGGCCAGCACCATCAGTGGGTCCAATTTTCGTTGCGGCCCCACTTGAAATTGTCGGCATAGGATTTGCGCTGCGGCTTGGCCGGCGCCTCGGGCTCCAGCCAATAAGCGATGCCGTTGCGCTCGGCATAGGCGACCGCCTGCTCGCTGGTCTCGAAGGTCAGGCGCAGCTGCTGCTTCATGTCGGCGGACGACGTCCAGCCCATGAGCGGATCGGCCGTCTGCGGCAGCTCGCGCTCATATTCGAGCAGCCAAAGGTCGGACTTGCCCTTGCCGGACTGCATGGCATTGCGGGCGGGCCTGTAGATCTTCGCGGTCATGCCGTCACCTTATCCTTCAAGAACCAGATCGACAGTGGTCGGGGTGGCCAGATTCGAACTGACGACCCCCTGCGCCCAAGGCAGGTGCGCTACCAGACTGCGCTACACCCCGTCTCCGCCGATGCTCCGCAGGGGATAGCGAAATCGCCTGCCGGGGGCAAGGGATCACCCGCCGGTGCCGAAAATCGGGTTCAGCAGCCGGTCGCCGGGCCTGATATTGAGCCGGTAGGCAGTCCCGGCCTTGACCTCGAACACCGAATAGACGGGCATGCCCGGCGTGATGATCTCCTCCGAATAGGGCACCGTGTTGCGGGCGACATAGAGCACCACGCCCTTGTCGTCGGAGAAGATCATGTCGAGCGAGACCGGCGTGTTCTTCATCCACATCGAGACGCTGCGGGTCTGCTTGAAGTCGAACAGCATGCCGCGACCGTCGGCAAGCTCGGTGCGGAACATCAGCCCCTTGGCGCGGTGCTCGGGCGTCGCCGCGAGCTCGGCGATGAAATCGGTCCGCATCTTGCCGTTGTTGCTCTCGACCGTCAGCGGGACGGTCGGCAGGTCGGCCGGCGTCTCGGCCCGAAGGCCCGACGCCACGGCAAGCACAAAGAGGAAAGCCAGGAGAGTAGCGCGCATGGGCGCAATATAGCCGTGCCCAGGCCCCCAGCGCTAGTTGGTGTGGCGCGGCCCGTTGTCGAGCGTAAGCCGGACCTCGGCGGCCATCTGGCCCTTGGGGCCGCTGCCGAAGCGGACATAGATCCACTGGTCGGGATGGAGCTCGGCAATGGCGGTTTTCCGCAGCGTCTCCATATGGATGAAGATGTCGGGCGCCCCCTCCCCCTCGCTCACGAAACCGAAACCACGCGCCCGGTTGAACCACTTGACCCGCGCCCTGACCCAGCCGCTCGACGGCGACACATTCACATGGGTCCGGCTCGGCCTTTCGACCGGGTGGATGGCTGTCGAGGTGTCGACATTGAGGACGCGCAGCGCCTGGTAGCCCTTCTGACGCTCGACCGCCTCGCAGAAGACCCGCGTGCCTTCGAGCGGCGCATCGAAGCCGTCACGCTTCAGGCAGCTCAAATGCAGGAGCACATCCGGCATGCCGTTGTCGGGGATGATGAAGCCATATCCCCTGCCGACATCAAACCACTTTACGAAGCCGCTGATCTGGAAAATTCTGACATTCACATCGGGAGCCTGATGCTCAAGCTCCCTGTCTGCCTCGAAGGGCCCGCTAACCGCCATGACCGCATACCCGAACTAGTGGCAGCCCTCAGCTCAAAACCCCTTGCTGCCGACGACCAGATTGATCGACTCTTTCGCAATTGTACAGAGCGAGCGCCCGCAACAGATGTGGAAAACATGCGATGGCGATTGAAATAATCGCCGCAGCACGCCCGCGGCATCGCTTCCGCGATGCGAAAAAGCCCTGAAAACAAACGCTGATTCGCATCAAGCGAGCAAACATGCGCAATCTGTGCAGGCACGCCACACGATCGGCGGGCATCGTCATGAAAAGCGCAGCGGAGCCCCGTCGCAAGCCGCAAGACCCACAAAATCGCGCAGAATCCACTCAACTGATTCGTTCGGAGGGCCACAGACGCTCGGCCGTCGCGGTCAGAATGTCGCCAAGCTCGCCCATGATCACGAGATCGGCGAGCGCGTCGAGGCCAGTCGGCTCGCGATTGACGATGACGAGCTTGGCGCGGTTGCTCTTCGCCATGACCGGGAAATTTGCCGCGGGGAAGACCTGGAGGGATGAGCCCAGAGCGAGAAACAGGTCGGCGTTGAACGTCGCGGCGCGGGCTTCCGCCATCTCCTGGTCGGGCATGGCCTGGCCGAAGGAGATGGTCGCCGTCTTCACGATGCCGGCGCAAGACAGGCAATAAGGCGGGCGCTTCTCGCTTTCGATCCTGGCGCGCGCCCAGGCGAGCTCATAGCGCTGGCCGCAGCTCAGGCATTTGGCATAGGAGCCGTTGCCGTGCAGCTCGATGATCGCTTCTTCCGGCACACCTGAAACGCGGTGCAGATCATCGATATTCTGGGTGATGACGTGGCTGACCTTGCCCGACCGATAGAGCCTCGCGATCACCTCGTGGCCGCGCCCCGGCAGCGCATGCGAGACCGTTTCATAGATCATGAAGTAGCGGCGCCAGGCCTCGAGCCGTGTCTCCTCGGAAGCGAGATAGGCGCTGAACTCGATCGGCTGGTAACGGGTCCAGAAGCCGCCCGGCGAGCGGAAATCGGGAATGCCGCATTCGGTCGAGATGCCGGCGCCGGTGAAGACGACCGCGCGGCCGGCGGACTGGATCATTCGGGCGAGCTCGTCTATGTCATCACTCATCGTCAGTCCGTCCGGCAGCAAAGGAGAAAGTCGTGGTCAAATATCTCCACACCATGATCCGCGTGTCCAATCTGGACCAATCGCTCGATTTCTTCATCAACAAACTCGGCTTCGTCGAGCAGCGGCGTTATGAGAACGAAAAAGGCCGCTTCACTCTGGTTTTCGTCGCGGCCCCCGAAAGCCCGGACGCCCCGGTCGAGCTCACCTACAACTGGGATCCCGAGGTCTATACCGGCGGACGGAATTTCGGCCATCTCGCCATCGAGGTCGACGACGTCTATGGCTATTGCGAGAAGCTGCAGAAGAACGGCATCACCATCAACCGCCCGCCGCGCGACGGCCGCATGGCTTTCATCAGGACGCCGGACGGCATCTCGATCGAGATCCTGAACAAGGACGGCGCGCAGGCGATCAAGGAGCCCTGGGCGTCGATGCCCAACACCGGCGCCTGGTGAACTCCCGTCCTTTCAGCCCATAAAGAGGCCGCCATTCACCTCGATGACCTGGCCGGTGACGTAGCCCGAGGCTTCGTCGCTCGCGAGATAGACGAAGGTTCCGGCGCAATCCTCCGCCGTTCCGAGGCGCCCCAGGGGGATCTGCCGGCGGGTCGCTTCGAGCTTGTCCGGCGTCGAGTGCCGGTCATGGAACGCGGTGTGGATCGTGCCCGGCGACACGGCGTTGACGCGGATCTTGCTCGGCGCGAGCTCCTTCGCCATCGACTTGGTCACCGCCGAGACGAAGCCCTTGGTGCCGGCATAGATGCCCGATCCCGCCGAACCACCCGAGCGCGCCGCGATCGAGGAGACATTGATGATGTTTCCGGAGCGCTGCTCCTGGAAGAGCGGGATCACCGCGCGGCAGCAATCGACGAGCTGGCGGACATTGAGATCGAGCACGCGCTCGTAAAGCGCATCGTCGAACTCGGCGATCAGGCGGCGCTCGACCATGCCGCCGGCATTGTTGATGAGAACATCGATGCCGCCCAGGCGCTGCCCGGCCTCGGCGATGAGCCTCCCCGGCGCCTTGCGCTCGAGAAGATCGAGCCGGAAGGTCGCGATCCCATGGCGCGCGAGGTCCGCCGCCTCCGTCTCGCCGCCCAGATACTGCGCGAAAACCTTGGCTCCCGCTTTCGCCAAAGCTCGGCTTGCCGCGCCGCCGATGCCGGTCACCCCGCCGGTGACGACGATGCGCTTGGTCTTGAGATCGTTGAACACGTGCATCCCTCGGAGGAACGGAGAACCGGATCCGGCCGGCACCGGGCCATCACATCATCCAGACATGCAGGATCATGCCGCAGGACACGCCGATGATGGCGCCAATGAGTATGCCAACCGGCGGGGTGAGTGTGAAACTCCCGACGAGCCCGCCAAAGGCCGCTCCGAGCGTCAAGCCCAGAACAAATCGATTATACACCATGCCCTCCCGGATGGGCGTGCCTCACCACGCCGCATGATCCAATCGTGGTCCGACTTCAAAGCTATTGCGTCGTTCTTGATGTTTTTGGCGCGCCCTACGGGAATCGAACCCGTCTTTGCAACGTGAAAGGCTGCCGTCCTAACCGATAGACGAAGGGCGCGCGGGATGCGGCTCTATAAGGGGCTTCGCCGGGGAGCGCAAGGCGGGAAATTCACATAAAAATCGGCCGTTTTCCCCTTATGTCCATCGCCTTTGTGAACACTGGCATAAAATTGCGCCATCATCCCACCCTCGCGACATCTTCGACATGGAGGGAGGGCACGCGCTCACGACCCCAATCGTCGACCACCAGCCTGCCGGCAATATGCAAGGGGTGCTGGCGCTCGGTCAGGAGCAGCTCGCCGAGATCGGTGCCGAGCGCCCGGAACGCCACCGCCTTGATACGCGTCCCGTCGGCGGCGGCCAGTGTGAGGCGCACATGATCGCTGCCGGCGCTGTCGGCATAGACGACACGGTGCGCCGGCAACACGAAAACCGGTGCCGGATTGCCCATGCCATAGGGGCCCGCCTGCTCGACGAGCTCGATCAGGTCGAGCGTGGCGCCCGAGGCGGTGAGCGCGCCGTCGACATCGAGATAGCGCTCGCCGGTGAGCTTCAGCGCGTAAGCGAGATGCGTCTCGAGGAAGCTCCGGAAATCGCCGAGGCGGGCGCGCTCGATGGTGAGGCCCGCGGCCATGGCATGGCCGCCGCCCTTGACCAGGATGCCGGCATCGAGGGCGCTGCGCACCGCATGGCCCAGATCGACGCCGGCGATCGAGCGACCCGAGCCCGACGCCTGCGCGCCATCCTTCTCGAAGCCGAGCACGATGCTCGGCAGATTGAATCGCTCCTTGAGGCGCGCCGCGGCAAGGCCCAGGACACCCGGATGCCAGCCCTCGCCCGCGACCACGATCGCGGGGACCGAGCGTGTCGCGCCCAAGGCGGCATCGGCCTCGCGCAGGGCCTGGTCGAGCACGGCGAGCTCGATCGCCTGGCGCTCGCGATTGAGGCGCTCGAGCTCGGCCGCGATGATCGAGCAGCGTCCGCGGTCCTGGCTCACCAGCAGCTCGAAAGCGAGATTGGCATGGCCGATGCGCCCCGCCGCGTTGAGGCGCGGCCCCAGCAGGAAGGCCAAGGCATAGGCATCGGGCCGGCGCTTGAGGCGCGCGACGTCGGCAAGCGCGGCAAGCCCCGGATTCTCCCGGCGCGCCATGATCTTCAGGCCCTGCGTGACATAGGCGCGGTTGAGACCGGTCAGGGGCACGACATCGCAGACGGTCGCGAGCGCCACGAGCTCGAGCCATTGCAGCATATTGGGCTCGGGACGCTCCGTGCCGTACCAGCCGCGCTGGCGCAACAGGCGGTTGACGACGCTGATGAGTATCATGGCGACGCCGCAGGCGCAGAGATAGCCGAAGCCCGATATGTCGTCCTGGCGATTGGGATTGATGACCGCCGTGGCGTCGGGGAGCGTGCTCCCGGCCTGATGATGGTCGACGATGATCACATCCATGCCGAGCGCACGCGCTTCCGCCAGGGGATCATGCGCCAGCACGCCGCAATCGAGCGTCAGCAGCAGCTCGGTGCCGCGCTCCTTCAACGACTGGACGGCGGCCCGGCTCGGCCCGTAACCCTCGGTCAGGCGGTCCGGGATATGAACGGTGTTGTCGGCGCCGACGCTGGCGAGGAAGCGCGTGACCAGGGCGGCGGAAGACACACCGTCGACGTCATAGTCGCTGATCGTGCCGATGCGCTCGCCCTGCATGATCGCGCGAGCCAGACGATCGGCACCTTGCTCCATGTCGAGGAGCGCCGCGGGCTGCGGCATCAGCCGACGCAAGGTGGGGTTGAGGTAGGTCTCGACATCCCCGAGGGCGACGGAGCGCGCCGCCAGGACCCGGCCCAGCAATTCCGGCAGGTCGTTCTTCTCCGCGATCGCCTGCGCATCGCGGCTCAGGAACGAGCGGGCGCGCCAGGACCGTCCGGTGACGGAACGGCTGACGCCGAGGAACGGCGATGAGGCAACGGGCTGTGCCCGGCTATCCAGCAAGAGCGACATGATCCTTTATTGGACGCCGATTCGGCCGTGAATTTGAACCGGACAATGCGTGGTCGGAAAGACGCTCCTCCCATACTTCATCCCGCGTGAGCGCCGCAAGCTGGGAACCAATTCCCGTATTGGTCATTGCAGTGCCGCCGGCTGGCCTTACAATCCGCGCCATCGGACGGGGTTACATCGCAAGGGGCACAATGCGCAAGGAGCACAGCAGTCCGCGCGGCACGGTCCATAGGCTGACCATCGACAGCCGCGTTCTCCGAGGCAATCTGCTCGGCGATCCGACCGAGCGGGTGATCGACGTCCATGTGCCGGCCGGGCATGACGGCAAAGGATTGCCGTTGCTGGTCGACCTCGTCGGCTTCACCGCCGGCGGACCGGCGCACAGCAACTGGAAGAACTTCGGCGAGAACGTGCCCGAGCGGCTCGACCGCCTGATCGCGGAGGGCGCCATGCCGCCTTGCGTCGTCGCTTTGCCCGACTGCTTCACGAAGCTCGGCGGCAACCAGTACATCAATTCCGCCGCGATGGGCCGGTGGGACGATTTCCTGCTCCAGGAGGCGGTGCCTTTCGTCGAAACGAAGTTCGGCTGCGGCGGGTCGGGACGGCGCGGCTGCTTCGGCAAGAGCTCGGGCGGCTATGGCGCCATGGTCCATGCGCTGCTCCATTCCGATTTCTGGAGCGCCGCCGCTTCGCATTCAGGCGATGTCGGCTTCGAGCTGATGTTCATACCGGACTATCCCAGGGTGCTGCGCGCTTTGGCGACGACGGACAATTCCATCCGGACGTGGCTCGACAGGTTCTTCGCGGCACCGAAGGTCAAGGACCCGGACGTCCACACCTTGATGATCCTGGCGATGGCGGCGACCTTCGATCCCGATCCCGGCGCTTACATGGGCATCCGCCTGCCGGTGACCCTCGATACCTGCGAGCTCATCCCGGAGCGCTGGGCGAACTATGTCAAATGGGACCCGCTGACCCTCGTCGAGCGGCATGGCCAAGGACTGAAAAGGCTCAAGGCGCTCTATATCGATTGCGGCGACATTGATCAGTTCAACCTCGTCTATGGCGCACGGCGAATGCACAAGCGCCTGACCGAAATGAAGGTGCCGCATGTCTATGAGGAATTCCCTGACGATCACACGGCGGTCGACTACCGGATGGACATAAGTTTGCCCATCCTGGCCAAGGCGCTCGCGTGATCAGGGGAACAGCGCCACCTGCTCCAGCCCTTGCGTTTCGGGCAAGCCGAACATCAGGTTGAAGTTCTGTATCGCTTGCCCGGCCGAGCCCTTGACCAGATTGTCGAGCGTCGAGATCAGGATGACGCGGCCGGGAACGCGGTCGGCATAGACGCCGAGCATCACATTGTTGGAGCCGCGCACATATTGCGTCGAGGGCATGACGCCCTTGGGCGCCATGAACACGAAAGGCTCGTCCTTGTAATGCTTCTCGAGCGCCGCGACGCAGTCCGCCGCCGTGGCCTTGCCGGCGAGCCTCGCATAGGTCGTGCACAGCTCGCCGCGGCTCATCGGAATGAGGTGCGGGGTGAAATTGACCAGCACGGCCTTGCCGGCGGCCCGGCTCACTTCCTGCTCGATCTCGGGCGCATGGCGGTGGCTGGCGACGCCATAGGGCGAGAGCCCCTCGCCCGCCTCGCAGAACAGCACATTCTGTTTGAGCGAGCGGCCGGCGCCGGAAACGCCCGACTTCGCGTCGATGATCAGGTCCGACGCATCGATCAGGCCGGCCTTGACCAGCGGCAGGACCATCAGGAGGGCCGCCGTCGGATAGCAGCCCGGACAGGCGACGAGGCGCGCCTTTCTGATATCCGCGCGATAGTGCTCGGTGAGGCCGTAGACGGCGTCCCTCTGCAGGTCGAGCGCCTGATGCGGGCCGCCATACCATTTCTCATAGACGGCGGCGTCGCGCAGGCGGAAATCGGCCGACATGTCTATGACCTTGAGATGCTTCGGCAGATCACGGATGACCACCTGGCTCGTCGCATGCGGCAGGCCGCAGAAGACAGCCTCCACCTTGGACCAGTCGGCCTCCTCGTTCTTGACCAGGGTCGGAAGCTTCAGATGGGCGAGATGCGGGAACACCTCCGCCATCGCCTTGCCGGCATGCGAATTGGCGGTGAGCACGCCAATCTCGACGCCCGGATGGCAGGCTGCCAATCGCACCAGATCGGAGCCGGTATAGCCCGAGGCACCGATGACGCCGATCCTGATCTTGGCCATGACTTTCTCCTTGGAACAGGGGCGCTGATTTACGCGACATGCGCCATTTGTAAAGACGATTGACGGCGCGAGCGCGTGGCGCCCCCATAAATCTTTGATATCGGTTGCTTTCCTGACAGGCTGATGTCCAAGGCTGCGGCAGTTGTGCCCACCCTCCCTCGCGTGTAGGACAAAGGACGATGGGAGAGGTGCGCGCTTTGCCCAGAAAAGACACGATGAAGCTGCTGTCCAGGCCGCGCCTGGCCGGGCTGGGCTTGCTGCTTGCCCTGGCGGCGGCGGCCATCATCGTCCATGGCGGCGCCTTTGCGACCAAGGCCTATCTCGACCAGGCGGCGTCGCGCGGGCAGACGACATTGCGGCTGGCGGTCGCGGTGCTGCGTGGCCAGATGAGCCGCTACCAGTCGCTGCCGGCGCTCATCGCCGATCACGAGGACATCCAGGAGCTCCTATCGGATCCCGCGAATGAGCGACTGCGCGCCCGGACCAATGCCTATCTCAAGGAGATCAACGCCCTCCTCGCCTCCTCCGACATCTATGTGATCATGCCGGGCGGCGAGACCATCGCCGCCAGCAACTATGACGGGCCGACGAGCTTCGTCGGCGAGAACTTCAGCTACCGCCCCTATTATCAGGACGCGATCGAGGGCCGCCAGGGCCGCTTCTTCGCCCTCGGCACGACCTCGCTGAAGCGCGGCTATTATTTCTCGGCGCCGGTGCGGATATCAGGCACGGTCAAGGGCGTGGTCGTCTTCAAGGTCGATATCGACGCCATCGAGGCATCGTGGAAGGTCGGCGAATACGAGATCCTGGTCTCCGATCCCGAAGGCATCATCTTCATGACCGACCGGCCGGACTGGCTCTATGCCAGCCTCCTGCCGTTGACCCTCGACCGCCTCGCCCGCACCGAAGCCTCGCGGCGTTATGCCAATGCCACATTGCGCGAATTGCCCGTCACCCGCAGCCAGAGCCGCGGCCACGAGCTGATGAGCATAAAAGAGGCCGATACGGACCGCGAATATCTGGTGCTGGCGGAGCAGATGCCGGAAGCCGGCTGGACGATCAGCGTGCTGCTCGACACGGCTCCGGTGCAGGCCCAGGTGCTGAGCAGCGTCCTGGCGGCCCTCCTGCTCCTCGGCCTCACCACGCTGACGGGCGCCGTCATCTTGCAAAGGCGGGCCCGGCTCACGGAACGCCTCGAGATGCAGCGCGGCGCGCAGGCCGAGCTCGAGCGCCGCGTGGCGGAGCGCACCGCCGATCTGGCCCAGGTCAATCGCCAGCTCGAGACCGAGGTGGCGGAACGCCGCGCCACCGAGCAGCGCCTGCGCCAGACCCAGTCCGATCTCGTCCAGGCGGGCAAGCTCGCCGCTCTGGGCCAGATGTCGGCGGCGCTCTCGCATGAATTCAACCAGCCGCTGACCGCGGTGAAGACCTATGCCGACAATGCCGCGATCCTCATCGAGCGCAACCGCATCGGCGAAGCGCGCGACAACCTCGCGCGCATTTCGAGCCTCACCGACCGTCTGGCCGCGATCAGCCGGCATCTGCGGAACTTCGCGCGCAAGCCCAATGAGCAACTGGAGCCGGTTATCCTCGCCGATGTCGTCAAGGACACGCTCGAGATCGTCTCCTGGCGGCTCAAGGCGGCCGATGCGACGGTGGATGTCGATCTGGGGGCCGCGCCCATTGTCGTGCGGGCCGGCGCGATCCGCCTGCAGCAGGTGCTGGTCAACCTCATCTCCAACGCGGCGGATGCTGTCGAGGGGCTTGCCCGGAAGCGCATCGCGCTCACAGCCCGCCATATGGCCGGCAAGGTGACCATCACCGTCAGCGACAATGGGCCCGGCATCCAAGCGGCGATCGCCGAACGCATCTTCGACCCCTTCTTCACCACCAAGGGCGTGGGCAAGGGCCTTGGCCTTGGATTGTCGATTTCCTACAACATAATCAAAGATTTCGATGGCGATCTTACAGTCATGAATCAACCGGAAGGCGGTGCCGCCTTCACCATAACCCTGCCGGCTGCCCGGCTGCCGGTCGACGAGGCGGCCGAATGACACCGGCGATCGTGCTCCTGGTCGACGACGAAGACGAATTGCGCCGGTCGACCGCCCAGTCGCTCGACCTCGCCGGCTTCTCGGTGCGCGACTTCGGCAATGCCGAGCGGGCGCTCGAGCTCGTCACCCCGGGCTTCAACGGCGTCATCATCACCGATATCCGGATGCCCGGCATGGACGGCATGAGCCTGATGAACCGGGTGCGCGAGATCGATCCCGACATGCCGGTGATCCTGGCCACCGGCCATGGCGACGTGCAGCTCGCCGTCAAGGCGATGCGCGAGGGCGCCTATGATTTCATCGAGAAGCCGTTCAACGGCCAGACACTCGGCGACGTCGCGGCGCGCGCCATCGACCGGCGCCGGCTGGTGCTGGAGAACCGCCGGCTGCGCGCCGTCGCCGGAAAGCGCGACGACATCGAGGCCAGGCTGCCCGGCCGCACCCAGGCGATGATCGATCTGCGCTTCAGGCTCCGGGCGGCGGCGCCCACCGATGCCGATGTCCTCATCATCGGCGACACCGGCACAGGCAAGGAGGTCGCGGCGCGGGCGCTCCATGATCTGAGCGGCCGCGCCAGCAAGCCGTTCATCGCCATCAACTGCGCCGCCTTGCCCGCCAATCTCATCGAGAGTGAGCTCTTCGGCCATGAGGCGGGCTCTTTTCCCGGCGCGGTCCGGGCGCGCTTCGGCAAGTTCGAGCATGCCCGCGGCGGCACCGTGCTGCTCGACGAGATCGGCTCCATGCCGCTCGATTTGCAGGCCAAGTTCCTGCGCGTCATCCAGGAGCGGGTCATCACCCGGCTCGGCTCCAACGATGCCGTGCCGCTCGATGTGCGCTTCATCGCCACCAGCAAGGCCGATCTCGAGGCGGATGTGGCGGCAGGCCGCTTCCGCGCCGATCTCTATTACCGACTCAACGTCGTCACGCTGCGCTTGCCGGCGCTGGCGGCACGGCGCGAGGACGTGCCGTTGCTCTTCCTGCAGCTGGTCAGCGAGGCGGCGGCGCGGTACCGCCGTGACGACATCCAGGTGCCGCCCCAGGTCATTGCCGACATCGCCCATCGCGACTGGCCGGGGAATGTGCGAGAACTGCGCAATGAGGCCGACCGTTTCGTGCTGGGCCTCGGTCGGGCGCCGGTCGAGGCCGGCGAGGTTTTCGCCACCAGCGGCGCCCGGCTCGCCGACCGGGTCGCCGAATTCGAGCGCGGCATCATCGCCGGCGCCCTGGTGGCGAGCGGCGGCAATCTGAAGCCGGTCTATGAGTCGCTCGGCATCTCACGCAAGACGCTTTACGAAAAGATGCAGAAATACGGCCTCGACAAGCGCCATCTCGGAGAGACCGAGACCGGGGAGTCCTGACCGGATGTGTGGAATTTCACACATCGCCCGGCGCGAATGTTACCGTTTCCACCCATTCCGCGCGGCGAATATGCTCACAAATGCACCGGCCCGGGCCTCTTGCGGTTGCGCGCGCCGGCGCCCACTATTTAATGCATGACATGACGGCCACAAAAACCAGGGCCGGAACTTTTGGGAGGAACTCATGAAAAAGCTTCTCACGCTCTTCGCGGCGGCCACGATGCTCGCCTTTGCCGGGAATGCCGGCGCCCAAAGCTATCCCGAGCGTCCCATCACCATAGTGGTCCCGTTCGCGGCCGGCGGGCCGACCGATACGGTGACGCGACTCGTCGCCGATGTCATGTCGAAGGACCTCGGCCAGCAGGTCATCGTCGAGAATGTCGGCGGCGCCGGCGGCACGCTGGGTGCGGGCCGTGTCGCCAAGGCCGATCCCGATGGCTATACCCTGCTCCTCCACCATATCGGCATGGCGACGAGCGCCACGCTCTATCGCAAGCTTGCCTATGACACGCTCAATTCCTTCGAATATGTCGGCCTGGTCACCGAGGTGCCGATGACCATCGTCGCGCGCAAGGACTTCGAGCCGGCCGATCTCAAGAGCCTCATCGACTATGTCAAGACGAACAAGGACAAGGTGACGCTCGCCAATGCCGGCATCGGTGCCGCGTCGCATCTGTGCGGCATGATGTTCATGAGCGCCATCCAGACACAGCTGGTGACGGTGCCCTACAAAGGCACAGGCCCGGCCATGACCGACCTGCTCGGCGGCCAAGTCGACTTCATGTGCGACCAGACCACCAACACGACCAAGCAGATCAAGGGTGGCACGATCAAGGGCTATGCCGTCACCACGGCGAAGCGCATCGATGCGCTGGCCGATCTGCCGACCGCCGAGGAAGCGGGCCTTCCCGGCTTCCAGGTCGGCGTCTGGCACGGCATCTACGCCCCCAAGAGCACGCCCGCCGAGATCACCGAGCGCCTGTCGAAATCGCTGCAGGTCGCACTCAAGGATCCCAACGTCGTTGCCCGTTTCGCCGAGCTCGGCACGACGCCCTCGCCCGAAGCCGACGCCACGCCGGCCGCCCTCAAGGCCAAGCTCGAAGGCGAGATCACGCGCTGGAAGCCGGTGATCGACGCCGCCGGCCAATATGCCGACTGACGACTTGCGCCCGGCGCATCGGATCGTCCGAAAAACCGCTGTACACTTTTCGGTCCGATGCTTGATTGCCCAGAGACCGCCTCGTTCGGATCATTCCTGATCCGGGCGGGGCGGGGCCTCGCGAGCGTCGTGACTGCTTACGTTCAAGCTTCCTTTCATCGCGGCGCGGCCGCGACATTCCGAAGGAACCTGCGCGATGAAATCGCTTCAGATCGACTCCGTCAACGGCCTGTGCGGCGCCTTGTTCATCGCCCTCGGCCTGATCTTCGCCTGGCAATCCTGGACCCTCGACATGGGCACCGCCTTGCGCATGGGCCCGGGTTATTTCCCATCGATGCTGGCGGTCGTCCTCCTGCTGCTCGGCATCGTCATCCTGATCCAGGCGACGCGCGTCAAAGGCGAGCCGATCGGCCCCATCGCCTGGCGCGGCATGCTGCTCATCCTGCCCGCGCCCGTATTCTTCGGTCTCACGGTCCGCGGCCTCGGCTTCGTGCCGGCGATCTTCCTCACCGCCCTCATCGCGTCCTTCGCCAGCTTACGCATGAAACCGGTGATGGCCCTGAGCCTGTCGGCCGCGGTGACCCTGTTCTCCTATGCCGTGTTCACCCGGGGGCTGGGCCTGCCCTTCAGGACCTTCGGTCCGTGGCTGCCCTTCTGAGGAGGAACGTTTCATGGAACTCTTCGACAATCTCCTCCTCGGCTTCTCGATCGCATCGACCCTGTGGAATCTGCTCTTCTGCCTGATCGGTGTCCTGCTCGGCACGCTGATCGGCGTTTTGCCCGGCATCGGCGCAACCGCCACCATAGCGATGCTTTTGCCGCTCACCTTTCAGATCGGCGATCCGGTCTCGTCGCTCATCATGCTCGCCGGTATTTATTACGGCGCCCAATATGGCGGCTCGACCACCGCCATCCTGATCAACATGCCGGGTGAATCCTCCTCCGCCGTGACCGCCATCGACGGCTATCAGATGGCGCGCAACGGCCGCGCCGGCGCGGCACTGGCCACGGCGGCGATCGGCTCCTTCTTCGCCGGGACCGTATCGACCTTCCTCATTGCCTTGTTCGCTCCGCCTTTGGCCGTAATCGCGCTCAAATTCGGTGCGGCCGAATACTTTTCACTCATGATCGTCGGCCTCGTCTCAGCCGTCGCGCTGGCCCATGGCTCGGTCATCAAGGCGCTGGCCATGGTCGTGCTCGGGCTCCTTCTCGGCCTCGTCGGCACCGACGTCATATCCGGCACGCCACGCTTCAACTTCGGCATCGCGGAATATGCCGACGGATTGAACTTCGTCGCCGTTGCCGTCGGCGTGTTCGGGATCGCGGAAATCCTGCGCAATCTCGAGAACGAGCATGAACGGGCGGTGCTCATCACCAAGGTCAGCGGATTGCTGCCCACACGCGAGGACTTTCGCCGCATGACGGCCCCTATCCTCAGGGGAACGGCGCTCGGCTCGGCGCTCGGCATCCTGCCGGGCGCCGGCGCAATCCTTGCCGCCTTCTCCTCCTACACGGTGGAAAAGCGCCTGTCGGATCATCCGCAGGATTTCGGCAAAGGCGCCATCGAGGGCGTCGCCGGTCCTGAATCGGCCAACAACGCCGGCGCCCAGACGTCCTTCATCCCCATGCTGACGCTCGGCATCCCGACCAATCCGGTAATGGCGCTGATGATCGGCGCCATGATCATCCAGGGTATCGTGCCCGGACCCAATGTCGCTGCCGAGAAGCCCGACCTCTTCTGGGGCATCATCGCCTCCATGTGGATCGGCAATCTGATGCTGATCGTGCTCAACCTGCCGCTCATCGGTCTGTGGGTGAAGCTGCTCAAGGTGCCGTATTTCATCCTCTTTCCGATCATCATGGCCTTCTGCTCGATCGGCGTTTACAGCGTCAACTCCAACATCTTCGATCTCTTTTCCGTCGCCTTCTTCGGGCTCCTCGGTTATGTGCTGATGAAGCTCCGCTGCGAGCCCGCGCCCTTGCTCCTCGGCTTCGTGCTCGGTCCGCTTCTGGAAGAAAACCTGCGGCGCGCGATGATCCTGTCGCATGGCGATCCCACGACCTTCCTCACCCGGCCGATCAGCGCGGCCCTGCTGGCGATCGCGCTCGCGGTTCTGATCGTCGTGTTCCTGCCGTCGGTGAGGAAGAAGCGCGAAGAGGTGTTCGTCGAGGAGAGTCCGTAAGCTTGTCGGCGGCAATGGTTGCCCGCAGCCGGGTCTTGCGTCATGATCGCCGGCTTCCAAGGAACCGGCAATCATGAGCGCCATCGTCTCGATGTTCGACCAGATCCTGGTCAGGGTGAACTGCACGGCCTGCGGTCCGACCGAGATCAAGGTGGGCCAGCTGATCGGCAAGACCGCTTTTGCCTGCGGCAGCTGCGGCCAGGACATTCGGCTCGACGAAGAGCCGCTCAAGTCGCATCTCGCCATGCTGGTCGACAATGCCACCCGCATCGACGCCCGGCGCAAGCGCAGCGGCTATGTGGTCAGGCGGCCGGGATAGGTCATTGGCGGCTACATCACGGGCGTCGCGAAGAAACAGATGACGCCGTGGCGCGGCGGCGCGCGGTCGCGGTCATAAATGCAGGCATAGAACAGGTGGTCGGCATTGGGCGGACTCTGGATCCGGCTCCAAGGGACGACGGCATCGACCGGAGCCTGGGCCGCCGGGTTGACGGTGCGCGCCTGATCCGCCGTCATGGTGAGACGATAGCCTTCGCGCGTTTCGCTTACCCAGGCGGGATCGACCGGCGCGCAATCATGGCCGCCGCAGCAGCTCGACTGATACACAGGATCCTCCGTCGAGCTGTACCAGTCATGAGCGTCAGCCAGTTTGCTCCCGAAGAGAAATATCCACGCGGCAATGAGCAACAAAAATAACGGCCAGAGTTTCGTCATGCGGCTGCTCCGGTTCGAAACCGACAATTCGTTGCAACCGGCCGTCAGGATGAGACGCCATCCTCGGTAAGGAATTCCGCCTCACATGTGGAGGACGGGTGTTTTGTTAAGTGTTCCGCGGACCGGAAGTTCCCGTTGTGCGAACCTGTGGCCTCAAGCGCGCTCGGGCCAGTCTTTGCCGGGCTCCTCGACAGGCTGGTGCCGGCGCCGGTCGGGCGGCTCGATCTCGGGATGCGGCATGGG
>JBFWNN010000050.1:0-26927 GCA_050251035.1 Parvibaculaceae bacterium | reverse complement strand
CGCGGACCGGAAGTTCCCGTTGTGCGAACCTGTGGCCTCAAGCGCGCTCGGGCCAGTCTTTGCCGGGCTCCTCGACAGGCTGGTGCCGGCGCCGGTCGGGCGGCTCGATCTCGGGATGCGGCATGGGTTTGCCGGGCTCGGGAGGGATCGGTTGCGGCGAGGGCACCGGTGGTTCCGGCAAATCCGGTGTTTCAGGTGTGGGGATCGTGGCCATGGAACCTAAACCACCGAGACCCTGCATGAGTTCCCGAGACGAAATGCTTCGCAGACAACGGAAAACGCCCGGCAAGAAGCCGCGTGCAATTGGAACCAGCATGCGGCTCCTCCCGTCAAGTCAGTTCATCCGAACTGGGAAACCGAATGCGACGCGACGCGGCCGTGGAGGAGCGTCCGATCTTCAAATATGACCTGATAGCCGCGGCCGATCACAGAGTGACGTTCTGGGTGTGGTTTCCGCCCGGGCGGGAGATGTCGCCGAGCGCTTGACCGGCCTTGGCGCGTGCACCCGTCATGGCCAGGTCGCCAAGCGATACGATGCCCACCAGGCGCTTCTCTCGGTTCAGCACCGGCAGGCGGCGCAGCTGGATGTTGCCCATATTGGCCAAGACATGCTCGGTGTCCTCGTCCTCATAACAGTATTTGACGTCGTGGCTCATCACATCCGCCACCTGGGCGTCGGGACCGCGGCCGGCGGCTATGGCTCTGACCGCGATGTCACGGTCGGTGATCATGCCAACCAGCCGACCGTTCTCGCCCACCGGGATGGCACCGGCATCGATTTGCGCCATGGTCGCGGCGGCACTCTGAATCGTGTCGCCGGGATTGGCGAGTTGAACATCGGAGCTCATGCAATCACGTATCTTCATCGGTCCCTCCATATCTCATCTGGGGAAACGTGAAGACGGCCGAGGAGTTCCAGAAGCCCGCCGCGGCGAGGCACTGCGGAAGCGGCTGAGGGCAACGAAATTGAGATGGCGATGGAACCCTCATGATCTCGCCGCCGTTATGTTGCGGGTTTGTAGAGGCTGGAGAACGCTATGCCCCCTCTGAAGATATGCCGCATCGCGCCAAGCGATCTTCTGACGATCATCGAGGATGTAGGCTTCGGCAAAATCGCGATCGGAGGCGCGGACAGCCGCGGCATCGTCATCGACGGCTATCTGGACCTGGCGGGCGTCGCCGATCGCATCAATACCCTCATCGACATAAGGGCGCGCTCGCAGAATCTTATAGATCACGAGCAGCCGCGTTAAGCCGGATCAGGTCCTGCCGATGTCGTCCTCATCGTCATAGTCATCCTCCCGCGAAATCACTTGCTCCGGCTCGTCGATCGGATCCCTGTCGACCGCCTCATCCTCTTCGAGCGTGACATCGATAGTCGGCTCATCCGCATCGATGCCCTCGGCGTCGTCCTCGCCTTCGATGAACTGGACGCTCCGCAGGTGCTGCAATTCGCGCTCATCGTTCGGTTGAGCGTCGACCGGCAAAGGGAGATCCCTTGCCACTTCGTCCGGATGGACGATCTTGGCGAGCGCATCGGGTCTTTGTCTGGTGGCCATGAGTTGCTCTCCCTGGCGAGGCGCTGGCGACGATGATGGCGCATGCCTATCCGGCGTCGAAACTCTCGCACCGCCGACAACCCGCGGCGGCGCGGCAGGTTCCCGGATCTCCCAACACAGATGAGCTCTTCGGCTGGTTCGCCTATGTGAACGGGCAGGCGGCGCATTCTGCTCCAGTGTCAGCCGGCGATTACACGATCGAAATGTCCGCGATGCTCCAACGGCGAAGGGACAGCGTCGCCGCTGTCCCTTCGTGACTTCGCAACTGGTATTGAGGCTTAGCGCTTCGAGAACTGGAACGACCGGCGGGCCTTGGCGCGGCCGTATTTCTTGCGCTCGACCGCGCGCGGATCGCGCGTCAGGAAGCCGTTCTTCTTAAGCACCGAGCGCAGCTCCGGCTCGAAATAGGTGAGGGCACGGGCCAGGCCATGGCGCACGGCGCCCGCCTGTCCGGAAAGCCCGCCGCCGGTGACGGTGCATTCGACATCGACCTGGTCGCGGCGCAGGGCTGTCACCATAGGCTGCTGGACGAGCATCTGCAGCACCGGGCGGGCGAAATACACGTTGATCGCTTTGCCGTTGACGGTGATCTTGCCACCGCCACGCTTCACCCACACGCGAGCGATGGCGTCCTTGCGGCGACCGGTCGCGTAGGCCCGACCCTTGGCGTCGAGCTTGGGCTTGGCGGGAGCGGCCGCGGCAGTCTGCGCCTTGACGGCGGCGGTGCCGAGCGCCTCGCCGAGATTGGAAAGGGTTGTCTGTTCAGCCATGGTCTCAGCCTCTCAGCGTGTTCTTGGGATTGAGCGCAGCGACGTCGAGCTTTTCCGGGCTCTGGGCCTCATGCGGATGGGCTTCGCCCTTGTAAATGCGCAGATTGGACATCTGCTGGCGCTTGAGCGGACCGCCCGGGAGCATGCGCTTCACCGCCGCCTCGAGGACGCGGTCGGGGAACTTGCCGTCCAGGATCTTCTCGGCCTTGCGCTCCTTGATGCCGCCAGGGAAGCCGGTATGCCAATAATAGGTCTTGTCCTTGCGCTTGTTGCCGGTCAGCACGACCTTCTCGGCGTTGATGACGATGATATTGTCGCCACAGTCCATATGGGGGGTGAAAGTGGGCTTGTGCTTGCCGCGCAGACGGTTGGCGATGATCGTGGCGAGACGCCCGACAACCAGGCCGTTGGCATCGATGAGCACCCACTTTTTCTCGATTTCCTTGGCTTTCGCCGAATAGGTCTTCATGTGAGGGTTCCAATGCTTGGTTCGAATGCGGCGGAAATACCCATAGATACGCAAAAGGTCAAGGAAAACCCGGTAATATAACGGTTTTTTATATACGGTACCATAATACCTGAAAGTGTTGTTTTGCTGCCACAGTTTAAGCTTCTGATGCGCAACCCCTTTTCGTAACTGCTTGTATTTTATAAGATTCGCGACACCGAGAGGGTGCCTATGGTTCGTTTCGCTGCTTTCCTGCTGTTTGCCGGGCTTCTGGCTGCCCCTGCCCTGGGTCAGAGCAAGGACCAGACCCAGTTGCCGCAAAGCGAGGAAACGGGCGAGCAGCCCAAGCCTCAGCCGCCGCCGGCCGTTGGCGAAGAGCCTCAGGCCCAGCCGCCGCCCGCCGCGGGCGAGGATCTGACCCAGCCTCCCGACGATACCGGGGCCGAGAGCGACACCGAGGAAACATCGCCGGACGATCTGAGCTTCGGGGAGATCCCCGACGTTACCGTCATCGAGCTCACCGCCGACATCGCGCGCCGCTCGATCGACGCCCTCGCCCTCGTGCGCGACAAATACAAGGACGCCAATCTCGAGAATTACGAAAGCTGGCAGGATTTCGTCGACAAGACCGAGGACGGCAAGCGCTTCGAGGCCGACATCAAGACGGCGGGCTTCGCCACCGTCGATGAATGGAACGTGGCGGTGACCAGTGTCAGCTTCGCCTATTCGGCCATCACCGACAATCTCGCCGACGATCTCGAGGCCCAGATCGCCGAGATCGAGAAGGACACATCGATCGCCCAGGACCTCAAGGACCGCATGATCAAGGGCCTCAAGGCGATGATCCCGTCGGAAAACAACAAGCGGGTCGTGCAGGCGATGATCGAAGACCCCGCCTATACGGAAAAGCTCAAGCTCCTGGCCGAAGAAGGCGAATGACCGATATACTCCTCAGGGAGCGGCAGCAGGGAATCCTGCGCCTGACCCTCAATGATCCCAAGACCCGCAACAGCCTGAGCGAGGCGATGATGGCGTCGCTTGCCGTCGCGCTCGACGAGGCGAAGCGGGACGATGAAACGCGCGTGATCGTCATCGCCGCCACGGGCCCGGCCTTCTGCTCCGGCCACAATCTCAAGGAGATCACCGAGCGGCGGCACGACGAGGATCAGGGCAAGGCCTATTTCACCAAGCTGATGGCGCATTGCTCGGCGCTCATGCAGGCGATCGTGCATCACCCGCGGCCGGTGATCGCGGAAGTGCACGCGCCCACGAGCGCCGCCGGCTGCCAGCTCGTCGCCAGCTGCGACCTGGCGCTTGCCTCCGAGCAGGCGCGCTTCGCTACGCCCGGCGTCAATATCGGCCTCTTCTGCTCGACGCCGATGATCGCCCTGTCGCGCAACGTGTCGCGCAAGCACGCCATGGAGATGCTGCTCACCGGCGAGATGATCGACGCCGAGGTGGCCTGCCGCATCGGACTCGTCAACCGCGTCGTCGCCACCCAGCTCTTGCGCGCCGGCGTCGATGACCTCGCCTTGCGCATCGCCGGCAAGTCCAAGGCCGTCACCAGGATCGGCAAGGAGGCCTTCTATCGCCAGATCGACATGCCGCTCGCCGACGCCTATGATTACGCGGCGCGCGTGATGGTCGAAAACCTACTCATGCAGGATGCCAAGGAAGGCATCGGCGCCTTCATCGACAAACGACCACCCGACTGGCAAGATCGCTGATCCCTCACCATGAACCACGACAACTATTCGCCCGACTATATTCGCGACATCCTGCGCAGCATGCGCACGATCGCGCTCGTCGGTGCTTCCAACAACGACGTGCGGCCGTCCTATTTCGTCCTCAGATATCTCCTGGACAAGGGCTATGACGCGACGCCGGTCAATCCGGGCCTCGCCGGCCAGGAGATTCTCGGACGAAAGGTCCATGCGTCGTTGAAGGATATCCCGCATGCCATCGACATGGTGGACATCTTCCGCAACGCCGCGGCCGCCGACGCCATCACCGACGAGGCATTGACGCTGTCGCCGCTTCCGAAGGTGATCTGGATGCAGCTCGGCGTGCGCAATGACGCGGCGGCGGAACGGGCCGAAGCGAAGGGCGTCAAAGTGGTGATGAACCGCTGCCCGAAGATGGAATATGGCAAGCTTTCGGGCGAATGGGCCTGGGTCGGCGGCAATTCCGGCCTCATCTCGTCGCGCCGCCCGCGGCTGCATGAAAGCGGCAAGTTGCAGAGCCTGGGGCTCGGCATCAGGCGTTGAACGGACGTCTCCCCGGCCAGGGGGAGGATTCCGGCCGGGGAGACATCCCTTCACATCTTCACGAACTTACCGTCTTTGATCGTGAGCTTCTCGACGGCGGCGTCGTATTTCGTCTTGAGCGCGCCCATGCGCACTTCGCAGCCCTTGCTGCAGTCATAAGTGCCGGTGGCATTGGATTTGAGCACCACCTTTTCGGCTTTGCCGCCCGCAGGCTTCAGCATGAAGGTGTGGCTGGTCTTGTCGCTGTTGGTCACCGTCAGGGCGCTGGCCGACGAGATCGTGGCGGCGAGAGCCAGGCCGGCGAGAGCGAGAATACGCAGATTCATGGCAGTTCTCCTTCCATCAAATGGTCGAGTTGCGGATCAGGCCTGGACGAGCTTGCCGCCCTTGATCCAGACCTTCTGGATCTTCGAGCCGTAATGCGCCTTCTGGGCGCCGAGCTTCAGCTCGCAGCCCTTGGCGCAATCATAGCGGCCGGTGTGGTTGGCCTTGATCACCAGCCGATGCGCCTTGCCGCCCTGCGGCGTCACCATGACGGCATGGCTCACCTTGTCGGCATTGATGACGGTCAAAGCGTTGGCGGACGTCACGGTTGCCGAAAGCGCAAGCGCGGCCGCAATGAGAAGTTGGGTTCTCATGGTCATTCTCCAATGATGATGTGGGTGGATGAAGCGTCAGGCTCCCGGCGGTGGAAAGCGGGTCACCCGTCGCAAAGTCGATCGCCATGGCCTTCTTGCGGGCCATTGCCTCGCAGGCGGTTTTGGGCGCCGCCTGTGTCTTCTGTTGTCAAGTCTTCGCCTCTGATGCCCGGATTCATTGACCGGACGATGCGACGCTAGTCCCGTTCACCGAGGCTCACCAGTTAATTCGGGGTAATTCGAGGACGTTGTGAGCGTTGCCCCACTGGGCTAGTTTCGGGCCGGGAGTTCACACGAGGAGCAAATAATGACCGACAAGATACCGGGCTTTGACACGCTTGCCATCCATGCGGGGGCACAGCCCGATCCGGCGACGGGAGCGCGCGCCACGCCGATCTACCAGACGACCGCCTATGTGTTCGAGGACGTGAAGCATGCTGCCGATCTCTTCGCGCTCAGGACCTTCGGCAATATCTACACGCGCATCATGAACCCGACGCAGGCGGTGCTCGAATCGAAGGTCGCGGCGCTCGAAGGCGGCACCGCGGCGCTTGCCGTGGGATCGGGCCACGCCGCCCAGATGCTCATCTTCCACGCGCTGATGCAGCCCGGCGACGAATTCGTGGCGGTGCGCCAGCTCTATGGCGGTTCGATCAACCAGTTCAACCACTCCTTCAAGTCCTTTGGCTGGCATGTGGTGTGGGCCGACGCGGAAAACCTCAGCTCGATCGAAAAGGCGCTGTCGCCCAAGACCAAGGCGATCTTCATCGAATCGATCGCCAATCCGGGCGGTCTCATCACCGACATCGAAGGCATCGCCAAGATCGCCCGTAAAGCGGGCGTGCCCCTCATCGTCGACAACACGCTGGCGACCCCCTATCTGTGCAAACCCTTCGATCACGGCGCCGACATCATCGTCCATTCGCTGACCAAGTTCATGGGCGGGCACGGCAATTCGATGGGCGGCGTCATCGTCGACGGCGGCACGTTCGACTGGACGAAGAGCGGACGCTACCCGCTCCTGACCGAGCCCAACGAGTCCTATCACGGCATCAGGCTGCACGAGACCTTCGGCAACATTACCTTCGCCATCGCCTGCCGCGTGCTGGGCCTGCGCGACCTGGGGCCGGCGATCGCGCCGCTCAACTCGTTCCTCATCCTGACCGGGATCGAGACCTTGTCATTGCGCATGCGCAAGCATTGCGACAATGCGCTCGCGGTGGCCAAGTGGCTCAGCACCCACCCGCAGGTGTCATGGGTGAACTATGCCGGGCTTGCCGGCCACAAGCATCACGAGCTCGCCAAGAAATACTGCCCGAAGGGTGCCGGCTCGGTCTTCACCTTCGGCCTCAAGGGCGGCTATGACGCCGGCGTCAAAGCGGTGTCGAGCGCCAGGCTTCTCTCCCATCTCGCCAATCTCGGCGACACGCGCTCGCTCATCATCCATCCGGCATCGACGACGCACAGCCAGCTTTCGGCCGATCAGCTGAAGCAGGCGGGCGCCGGTCCCGACGTGGTGCGCCTGTCCATCGGCATCGAGGATGTCGAGGACATCATCGCCGATATCGATCAGGCGATCTCGTGATCGAGCGCGAGCCTCCCTTCCGGCTCGCGCGAGAGAACCTCATGCAAGGCCCAGACGGCGGCCGCGAAGACGATCATCGCGCCCGCCTGATGGGCGAGGCCGAGCCATAGGGGCACTTGTGCCAGAAGCGTCCAGATGCCGAGGACGACCTGCAGCAGGACGGCATGGAGGACCGCCTTGGCGGCGCGGCTCTTGACCTTCCAGGCATAGACCGCCGCATAGATGGTCACCGCATAAGCGACGACGCGGTGATCGAATTGCACCGTCATCGCATTCTCGAAGAAATTGCGCCAGGCGGGCTCCATGATCATGAGCCCCTTGGGGATCCACTGGCCGTCCATCAAGGGCCAGGTGTTGTAGCCCATGCCGGCATCGAGGCCGGCGACGAAACCGCCGAGCGTCACCTGCAGCAGGACGAGCGCGACAAGGCCAAGGATCGCCCAGTCGCGTCCCGTCCGCGGCGGGCGCCGCCGTGTATCGCCGATGCCGAGGACCGTCCAGACGATGGCGCCGAGGATCACGGTGGCAAAGGTCAGATGCGCCGCGAGCCGGTATTGGCTGACATCGACGCGCTCGACGAGGCCCGATTTCACCATGTACCAGCCGAGCGCGCCCTGCAGTCCGCCGAGGATGATGAGACCGCCGAGACGCGGCACCAGGCGCCGCTCGATGCGGCGCGTGAGCCAGAGCACCAGGAACGGCACGATCATCACCAGGCCGATGAACCGACCGAGGAAACGATGCGCCCATTCCCACCAGTAGATGAACTTGAACTCGGACAGCGTCATGCCCTGGTTGACCAGGCTGTATTCCGGGATCTGCTTGTATTTCTCGAAGGCCAGAAGCCAATCGGCCTCGGTGAGCGGTGGAATTGCCCCAAGGAGAGGCTGCCATTCGGTGATCGACAGGCCGGAATCGGTGAGGCGCGTCGCGCCACCGACGATCACCATGGCGAAAACGAGGAAAGCGGCGAACCACAGCCAGGCGCGGATCAGCGGCCGGCTCTTGAGCTCGCGGTCTGAAACAGCGATCATGAGTGAGCGGGATAGCGCCCGCCGCCCCTGCCCTCAAGGCTCGAAACGCCGCAGGAGCTTGCGCCCGAAGGTCAAGCCGAATAGGTCTCTCCCATGACCCTCAGGCAGCGCAAATTCATCGGCATGGTCGCCATAGTGGCTTTCCTCATCGTCTATTGCCTCATCGCCATGGCGATCGGCGGCATGGTGGCGGTGGGCCAGCCGATGCTCCTCGAAATCGGTTTCTTCGTGATCGCCGGCATCGCCTGGCTGCCGGTCGTGATGATGATCATCCGCTGGATGTCGCGCCCGGTCTGAGCGCCAGGCTCACAGCCCGAGCTCCCAATATTGCCCGGTGAGCTTGTGGCCGAAGCTCTCATGGCCCTCCTCGCTGACGAGCCTGAAGCCGGCCTTCTCATAGACCCGGCGCGCGGCGGTGAGATTGTCGTTCGTCCACAGGGTCAGCCGCTTGTAGCCCGCCTCACGCGTGAACTTCACCACTTCGCCGACCAGCCTGGCGCCCAGCCCGTCGCCCCGCGCGTCGGGCTCGACATAGAGCATCCTGAGCTTCGCGGTATCGGCATCCTCCTCGACGACGAAGACCGCGCCCATGATGCGGCCGTCTTTGTCCGCCACCCAGCAGGCTTCGCGGTCCGGCTTGAAGTTCTGGATGAAGCGTTCCGTGATTCCGGCGACCAGCGCCTCGAACTCTTCGTTCCAGCCATACTCCTTTGCATAGAGGGCGCCCTGGCGGTGAATGATCCAGCCGTAGTCGCCGGGGCGCGGGGCACGCAGGGTCACCGGCGCGCCGGCTTTCTTCTCCTTGCCCAGCAGCTCCTCGATGACGGTCATCGCGGCGACCAGCCGGCCACGATCATCCGGCGTGAGGCCGGCAAGCAATTGTCCGACCGCTTCCGCGCTCTTTTCATCGAGCGGGCGGAACGCGGCTTCGCCCTTCTTGGACAGAGTGAGGTTGATCTGCCGGCCATCCACGGCCGAGCGCTCACGCGACACATAACCGGACTTGGCGAAATCTTTGAGAATGCGGCTTAAATAGCCCGGATCCAGCCGGAGATCGGCAATCAGGTCGCTGGCCGTCGCCACCTGTCGCGTTGCGAGCTCATAGAGAATGCGGGCTTCGGTCAGGCCGAAGCGGCTGGCGAGGAAATGCTGGTCAAGGAGACCGGCCCATTTCGTGTAATTGCGATTGAACCGCCTGACGGCGGTGATGGCGTCCTTCATGCTCTGGAGGCTGGATCATATAGTTGACTTTGTCAACCATTATTCACGCGACCGCCACGCGCTTGAAGCCGTTCCACAACGCGAAGGCGCTGCCCGACAGCAGCACGTCGACATAGCGCAGCTTCTGATAATCGCCATTGAGCGAGAGCCGCGGCAGTGCGGTCAGATGCTCTTTGTGCGCCGAAAAGATCAGCCCCTTGCGCGTCGTGACGGCGGCGGCGAATCCGGCCTCACGGATGAGATCGAAATCGCGGGGTCCGGCCGATCCCGCATCGCCGTAAGGATAGGCGAAAACCTCGGGAGGGCGGCCGCCGAGCTCCTCGGCGATGCGGCTGCGCGAGGCGATTGCCTCCGACAGCGCCTCCTCGCGCGGCAGCCGCGCCATCGCATAATGATTGATCGTATGCGCGCCGATGGTGCAGAGCGGATCGGCGGCGATCTGGCGCACATCGTCCCAGGTCATGGCCTCGCTGCGGCACTGCGCATCGAGGTCGACGCCGTGACGGTCGCAGAATTGCCTGATCCATTCGCGTTGCCGGTGCTCCGGCAGGCTGCGGACCGGCCAATAGAGCCGCTTGAACGCCGCCTGCTTGCCGGCATCGCTCAGCGTGTCGAATTCGAAGCCGCTGCCGTCCAGCACACCCCTGATCTGGGGCGCCCCGGCAATGACCGCCTCGAGGCCGCGCCACCACAATTCGCATGTTCCATCGATGATCGCCGGCGCCACGAAGATGGTGAAGGGACAGCCGTGGCGGCGGAAGACCGGCCAGGCGTGCACGAAATTGTCCTCATAGCCGTCATCGAGCGAGAAGACGGCAAAAGGCCGTGGCGAGGGCACTTCGCCCCTTACCCGCAAGGCGGCCTCGCTCAGGGAAACGAGATCGTAGCCCTTGGCGACGACATGGCGGATGACCGTGTCGAGGAACAGCGGGGTGATCTCCAGCCCGGCATTGGGGGCGAAGCCGTGCCGGGCCACGCCATTGGGCCTGACATGGTGGAGCATGAATATTGCACCCTTGCCACTCAAGACCGCGTTCAGCGCCTGCGATGCCCCAGAATAATACAGGACATCAAGACTTGTTTTCAGTACGGCGGACATCGGCATGCCAAAAACCGGTAAATTCGTGTTTCAACAGGACTATCAGGCAAAACTTGACGAACTTTTGCTAGCAGCAAGGCAATAATCGTACCGCAGGGAACCTGTCTCTTGACCATTATGCCTTTCGTTACAGTGGAGGAAACGACACGCTGGCGGCCGGCTCAGGCGGCGGAGCCGGCAATGCGGAACATGATGATCGAAGTCCACCGCGACCCTCATGCTCTCGAAACGGAATGGCTTCGGTTCCAAGAGCATGCCGCCGGAACTTTCTTCCAGACCTATCAGTGGTGCAGCGCGTGGCTTGAGACGGCAGGGGCCGCCATGGGCGCCGAGCCCCTCATCGTCCTCGGCCGCGACCCGGCCGGCGACCTTCTCTTCCTGCTGCCTTTCTCGGTCCGCCGGCGCCAGGGCTGCCGCGTCCTCGAATGGATGGGCGGGCAGCAGATGACCTATGGCTATGGCCTCTATGACCGCCGCTTCCTGCGGCACGCCGGCTCGTGGTTCGCGACGGAAGGCCTGTCGGTGCTGAGCAGGTTGCCGGACGTCGATGCCGTCAACCTCGCCGAAATGCCGCTCATCTGGGAAGACCACGAGCACCCGCTCAAGAGCTGGTTCTCCTTCGCCGGCCCGAACTTCTCCTATCTTCTGTGGCTGGCCGACGACTATGAGCAGGTCTATGCGGGCAAGCGTTCGGGCGAGACGCGGCGCGGCAACCGCAAGCGCGACGCCAAGCTCATGAAGGCGGCCAAGATCGAATTCGGCCTCGCCGAGGATCGCATCCACATGCATCAGCTCGTCGAAGAGATGTTCGATCAGCAGCGATCGCGCTTGGCGGAGAGCGGCATACATGGCGTGTTCAGCGAGCAGGAACGCCAGTTCGTTCACCGCCTCATCGACATGCCCGATCGCATGCAGCCGATCCTCCTGCCCTATTACCTGATGGCGGATGGCGAGCTCGAGGCGGTCGCTCTCGGCGGATATCACGGCGGGGGATATTGGGCCCTCGTGTCCTCGCTCGGCTCACCGCGGCTCAGGCGCTATTCGCCGGGCGATGCGCTCCTGCGCCGGGCCATCGAAGCGTGCTGCACGCGCGGCTTCGATTTCTTCGACTTCTCCTCGGGCAGCTTCGACTACAAGCTCGCCTGGGCGGACGAGTCGATCAGGCTCTATCACACGGTGCGCGGGCTCACCTGGCGCGGCCATGCCTGGGCGCTCGCCCGCGGCCTCGCGCTCGCGGCCAAGCGGCTGATCAAGCGCACGCCGCTCCTGTGGACGACCTTGAGCACGGCGCGACGCAAGCTCTTCGGACGAAAAGCCGGATAACGCCGCTATCGGCGATCACGCGGCGCGGCGCACCGGCAGGCCGATGTGCACGAACTGCACGGCGCGCAGGCCGGACTGGCGCCAGCTTTCGATCATGCGCGCGGCATCGAGAATGCGCGTTCTCGGCGCCATGAGAAGCGCCGCGTGACATTTGCGGATCACCGCGGGCGGCGCGGCCTTGCCACACTGGATGATGATCACGGGATAGACCTGCGCGAAGGCCTCGATCAGCGCATCGAAACGCGGATTGGACGTCAGGTCGCCGAGGCCACCGGACTTGGTCCCGAAGCGCAGCACATGGGCGAGCGAGCCGGCATCGCGCTGGACGGCGGTATCGATGGTCGCTTCGTTCGCCAGGATGTCCGAAAGCCCCGGCCCCGGCGCGACGCCGGCAATCGCATGGACATTCGGATGGGCGTCATCGGCGTCGATCACCAGCGTGCCGATGCCCTGAGCGGCGATGATCCGGGCCATCGTGACGGCGGCCGTCGGACCGTCAGGTCCCGTGTCGCCGATCGTGAGAACGGCAAGTTTCTGCACGCCAAGCGACTGGCGAATGCTGTTGAGCCACGAAACCATGCGCCCGGCGGCATGGGCATAGTCGCCGGACGGGTCGTGCAAGGGCTGGTTGGCGTGGTTCGCCGCGGCGGTGAGATCGGTCGTTTCCGGGATCTCGATCATGATCGGCTGAGTGCCGGAGGGTGCCATCCCGCCGTTCTGCGGCGGCACCGGGATCGGCTGGATATGCTCGCGGGGGATGATCGTATCCACCACCGGCGCCGGCAGGATCGGCGGTGCCTTGCGCTCGGGCTCCGGCGACACGGCAGGTGCTGCGGCGCGGCTGCCCGCCATCCGCAGGACCTCGGCCAGGAATGCCAGGCCCAGACCCAGGGTCAGGCCGGCGAGCGTCGCCAAGATGATGGTCGGCCCGGTCTTGGGATAGCTCGGATTGGCCGGAGGCACCGCCCGCTGGATGATGCGGGCAAAGCCCGGCTGGGCGGTGATCTCCTGGCGCGTGCTCGCATCGACGTAGCGGGTGAGGAAGGACTCGAGCAGGCTGCGATTGGCGGCGGCGTCGCGCTCGAGCGCCCTGAGCTTCACTTCGTCGAGATTGGTCGTCGAGGCCTTGGCCTTGGCCGCGTTGAGGCTGGCGCGCAGGGACGCTTCGCGGGTGGCCGCGACGCGCGCCTGGTCCTCGAGGCCGGCGACGATCTTCATCGCCTCGGTGCGCAGCTGCTGATCGACCTTGGCCAGCTCGTTGCGCACCGCCACCATCTTGGGATGGCTCGGCAGATAGGTGACGGAGAGTTCCGCCATGTTTCGCTGCAATGCGATCTGCTGCTCGCGCAGCCGCTGGATGAAGGGCGAGTTCAGGACATCCGAAGCGACCTCGACCGAGCCCGAGTCGTCGAGCATGCTGCGAATGGTCTTCGCCTTGGCCTGCGCCTCGGTGCGCGCCGCTTCGGCAAGGGTGATCTGGGTATTGAGCTCGGAGAGCTCCTGGGTGCCGAGCGTCGCGGTCGTGCCCTTGAGGAGGCCGGCGCGGGCACGGAACTCTTCCGCCGCGGCCTCCGATTCGGCGACCTTGCCGCGCAAGATCTCGATCTGCTCGGCCAGCCAGTCGCGCGCCCGCCCGGTCGGCTCCGACTGCGCTTCGCGGGTCGACATGACATAGATTTCGGCGAGCTTGTTCGCGACGTCGGCGGCGATCTTCGGATCTTGCGCGAAATAGCGGATCGTGACGACTTTCGAGTTGGTGACCTGGAATACGTTGAGCGCGTTGCGGTAACGATCGAAAGCGCGCTCCTCCAGGCTCTTTTTCATGGGATTGTCGCGGAAGCCCACAGCGACGAGGATGCTGCTGATCTTGCCGAGACCGTTGCGCAAGGGATTGAACTCGCCCTTGCCGACAAGCTGCAATTCCTTCAACACCCGGTCGCCGAGGTCGCGCGAGCTCAAGACTGAGACCTGGCTCAATATGTCGCGCTCATCGAAGGCGGCGCGCGCGTCCGAGCCCTCGCCCGGAGCGGCCCGGCTGAACGGCGTCTCGAGATTGTCGATGAGGACCTGCGCCTCGACCGAATAGGCCGGCGTTTCGCGCAGGACGAAGAAGCTCGCAACGCCGCCCAGCAGCAGCGTGACGAGGAGGACGAAGAGCTTGCGACGCCATATGCCGCGCAAGAGCTCCATCATGTCGACCGATGCCAGGTCGGATCCGGCTTGCTGGGGATTGCTCATCGATAATTATGCTTAACAAAGGGTTTCAAATGCACCATCGCTGTTTCTGGTAACGATTTCCTTAACATACCACGTGCCGCGATCACTCCTCCGTTTAAGCGATTGCTAACCATAAATGCCTATCGTCGGCCGGCAAGTCGTTCCACCCAAGCGGCCGGCGCTGTCATGGAGTGCTCTTCTGGTGCGTATGCGTTTCCCTATTCTCATCGTCCTGCCCCTGCTGCTTTCCGCTTGCGCGGAGACCTGGGAAGCCAACCCACCCCGGGCCGCAAGCGGCGGCATGGGTGTGATGGCGGATGGAACCGTCGCGCAAGGACCAGGCGCCGTTTCCAGCGTCAGCGAGCTCCCGACCCGCACTTCGGACGGCATCCAGCCACCCTATGGAGCGGAAGGCTCCGCCGCCGCCTATGAATATGACAAGGGCTATCGCATCGGCGCGGGAGACCGCGTCACTGTCCGTGTCGCCGGCGAAGCCGACCTCACCAACGACTATCTGGTCGACGGTTCCGGCAACATCTCGATGCCCTATATCAAGACGACCTATGTCGGCGGCATGTCGGCGCAAGAGGCCGAAAGGACGATCGCCAACCGGCTGCGCAAGGGGTTCCTGCGCAATCCCAATGTTTCCGTCCAGGTCACGACCTTGCGCCCGTTCTTTATCCTGGGTGAAGTCAACACCGCCGGCAGCTTCGCCTATCAGCCGGGCATGACCGTGCAGAACGCGGTGGCGATCGCCGGCGGCTATTCGGCGCGCGCGCATCAGGGACCGGTGCTCGTCACGCGCAAGAACGTCGACGGCACCAAGACCTACAAGGCGCCGGTCACCACGCAGATCTATCCGGGCGACGTCATCTACGTCCGCGAACGCTGGTTCTGAGCCGGTCCGTCCGGATGCGCTGCCTTCAAGTTTTCCGCACTCCCGTCGGCGGCCTCTTCCGCCATGTGCGCGATCTCGTCCGCGGTCTCGCGACCCTCGGCCATGACGTGGGCATCATTTGCGATTCGACCACCGGCGGTGCTGCGGCGGAGGAAACGCTGACGTCTCTCGCGGGGGCTTGCCGTCTCGGTATCCATCGCCTGCCGATCGGACGGCTGCCCGGCCTCGCCGATATCGGTGCCGCCTCGGCAATCGCCCGTCTCGCCACATCGCTCAGGCCCGACCTGTTGCACGGCCACGGCGCCAAGGGCGGTGTCTATGCGCGGCTGGCAGGATCGCGCCTCGCCGTCCCAGCTCTCTACACGCCACATGGGGGCAGCCTGCATTACGAGTGGTCGAGCCCGCGCGGGGCCTTGTTCCTTGCCGCCGAGCGGCTGATGCTCGGCAAGGGCGCGGGGCTCCTCTTCGTCTGCGACTATGAGCGGTCGGTCTTCGTGAGGAAGATCGGCCTCGGCGCATTGCCTTATGAGATCGTGCACAACGGTCTGTGGCCGGAAGAGTTTGCACCCGTTCCCCTCGCCGCCGATGCGCGCGACCTCCTCTTTCTCGGCGAGATGCGTGAGCTCAAGGGTGTCGGCGACCTGCTCGCAGCCCTGGCTCTGCTCAAACCCTGGCGGCGGCTGAGCGCCACGCTCGTCGGCGACGGTCCGGATCGGTCGGCTTTCGAGACCCTGGCGCAGCGGCTCGAGCTCACGGACCAAGTCCATTTCGCCGGCGCCATGCCGGCCAGGAAGGCCTTCAGCCTAGGCCGGCTGATGGTCATGCCGTCGCGCGCCGAATCGCTGCCCTATGTCATCCTTGAGGCTGTAGCGGCCGGCAAGCCGCTGATCGCCACCCGGGTCGGCGGAATCCCCGAAATCCTTCCCGCCGAGCACCTGGTTCCTCCGACGGCGCCTGATGCGCTCGCCGCCGCCATAAGGAACAGCCTGACCGATCCCGCGGCCGCCGAAGCGCAGGCGCAGGCCGGGGCGGAAGCCGCCAAAACCGGTTTCTCCGCCTCCGCGATGGCCGAGAAGATAGCCCTCTTCTATCGCGATATCATGGACCAGCGCGGCTCACCCGGCCGATCCCGTTAAGGCCGCGTTAAGCACGTTCCTTCAACTTGGTTAACGTGGGACGGTCGCGGCTCCGCACGGGGGCGTGTCGTTGCCAGGAAAGCCCTTTCGATCAACATGTTGGAGCAAATCCCCGCGCCAAGGTCTTCTTTTCCCGGCGGGATTTTCGCAACAGGCCTCAAAGTTGCTCATTCGCAGTCTAGGGACAAATTCCGTACCATTCTGAAACAGACTGACATGCGCAACGACGAACGCTATCTCCACAAGACCGTAACCGGCGACCTCCTGGCCAGGCTCGACATAGAGCCCGAGATTTCCACCCCGGCCGAAATCCTCAAAGCGCCCCTGATCTCGGCGCGAATCATTGCCGCCATCGTACGCGCGGGCGACTTCGCGCTCATCATCACGCTCGGCGTCCTCATCCTTTTCGCCTATGTCGCGCCGAATCATGCGGTCTCCTTCGCCACCTATGCGCCGCTCATCCTCGGCGCGGCGCTGGCGCTGGTCCTGCTTCTCCATGTCGGCGGGATCTACACCGTGCATGCGCTCCTCAGGCCCGCCGAATATGTCGCGCGCCTCGCCGGCGCCTGGCTCCTCATCGCGGGCCTCGTCGTCGCCTATTTCTTCTTCGGCAAGACGGGCGAGGATTATTCGCGCGCCTGGGCGGCCCTGTGGTTCGTCAGCGGCCTCGGCTCGCTGGTGCTCTTCCGCATCGCCGTCTCGCGCTGTGTGCGGCACTGGAACGGCAAGGGCCAGCTCGACCGGCGCGCCGTGCTGGTCGGCGGCGGCGAGCCCGCCGCAAATCTCATCGCGGCACTCGACGCCTCTGCCGACATCGACGTCTCGGTCATCGGCATTTTCGACGATCGCGACGACACGCGCTCGCCCGCCTCGATCGCCGGCTGCCCCAAGCTCGGCAATATCGACGAGCTCATCGATTTCGTGCGCCGCAACCGCGTCGACCTGCTCATCGTCACCTTGCCGCTGACCGCCGAAGGCCGCATCCACGACATGTTGAAGCGGCTCTGGGTGCTGCCGGTGGACATCCGGCTCAGCGCCTACACGCAACGGCTGCGCTACCGGCCGCGCGCCTATTCCTACATCGGCAATGTTCCCTTCATCGACGTGCTCGACAAGCCGATGACCGAATGGGGCCAGTTCCTCAAATCCGTCGAGGACAAGGTCATCGCCGGCCTCGCCCTCGTGGCGCTGGCCCCGGTGATGCTGGCCGTCGCCTGCGCCATAAAGCTCGAAAGCCGCGGCCCGGTCTTCTTCCGTCAGCACCGCTACGGCTTCAACAACGAGCTCATCAACGTCTACAAGTTCCGCTCGATGTATGTGGAAATGAGCGACCAGACGGCGGCCAGGCTCGTGACCCGCGGCGATCCGCGCGTCACCCGGGTCGGGCGCTTCATCCGCAAGACGAGCCTCGACGAGCTGCCTCAGCTTCTGAACGTGCTGAAGGGCGAATTGTCGCTTGTCGGCCCCAGACCGCATGCGACCCACGCCAAGGCGCAGGAGCATCTCTATCCCGACGCTGTCGAAGGCTATTTCGCGCGCCACAGGGTCAAGCCCGGCATCACCGGCTGGGCGCAGATCAACGGCTGGCGCGGCGAGACCGATACGCTGGAGAAGCTGCATCGGCGCGTCGAGCACGACCTCTATTACATCGAGAACTGGTCGATCGCCTTCGATCTCTATATTCTGCTGCACACACCCCTGTCCCTGGTCTCGACGGAGAACGCCTATTGACCGATGCGGCAGTCCAGCCTACCCCTCCGCGCGCAATCGGCAGCCTGGATTTCTGGCGCAAGGTGGCCCTGTGGCTGCTCGTCGCCTCGGCCTGGCTGGTGGTCGTCGAGCCCGCGCCCTATGAGCTGATCTTCGTCCTGGCGCTTCTTCTCTTCCTGCCCGGGGGCCTCAGGGTGCATCTCGTCTCCCTACCCTTCGTCCTGGCCCTCGTCCTCTACAATCTCGGCGGTGCCATCGGGCTCGAGGGCGCAACCGACGACAAGACGTCCGTCTGGTTCACCATCATCTCCTACTACATGGCCGTCACCGGCCTGTTCTTCTGCTTCCTGGTCACGACCGAAACCAATGCGCGCATGGCGATCATCCGGAACGCCTATGTCGCAGCCGGCGTCATCGCCTCCATCCTCGGCATTCTGGGCTATTTCGACGTGGCGGGCCTCGGCGCCCATTTCTCCTATGCCGGACGGGCTCAGGGCACGTTCAAGGACCCCAATGTCTTCGCTCCCTTTCTCGTTCCGCCCTTCATATTCCTGGCTCAGGATCTGTTCCTCAGCAGAAGCCGCCGGCCCATCCTGGCGATCATCGGCATCCTGGTGATCGCACTGGCCTTGTTCCTGGCCTTTTCGCGCGGCGCCTGGATCAATGTGATCGTCGCGAGTGTCCTTCTGGTGGTGCTGACCCTCTTGCTGGCGCCCAGCGCGGCCTTGCGCCGGCGCGTCATCTTCATGTCGATCGCCGGCTCGCTGCTCCTCGCCTTCGGCACGGTCGCCGCCCTGCAGGTGCCGGCCATCAACCGCCTCTTCGAGGTGCGCGCCAGCCTCGTTCAGTCCTACGATGTCGGCGAGCACGGACGCTTCGGCGCCCAGGTCGCCAGCATCCCGACCATCCTGACCCAGCCCCATGGCATGAATCCGAGGCATTTCCGCTACATCTACGGGCAGGATCCACACAACGTCTTCCTCAACGCCTTCGCCTCTTATGGCTGGCTGGGCGGCCTCTCGTTCTTCACTCTGGTGATCATGACCCTCTGGATCGGATGGCGAACGATCAGGGTCAGGACTCCGTGGCAGCATCACGCCATCGCCATCTATGCGCCGCTGGTCGCGGTCCTCCTGCAGGGCGTGCAGATCGATACCGATCATTGGCGGCATCTCTATCTGCTGCTCGGCTGCATGTGGGGGATGCTCGGCGCCACCATCGACTATGAGGGGCGGGTCAAGAACACCCCTGCCCGCACACCACAATCGGACCGGCTTGTCTGAGTTGGTGCCTTACCAGCGAGATGACGTCGTCTCGCCGAAGGCCGTCACACCCGTTCCCTGGTGAAATGATCCGCAAGGCGGCCTACCGTCGGGTTCTCGATAAGCTCCTCGACTTCGACCTCGCGGCCAACACGCTCCTCGAGCCCGACGCACAGATCGATCACTTTCATGCTGTCGATTCCCATGCTGGCGAAATCCAGATCTTCGATTCGCCCGTCGAGAAGATCAGTCTTCTGCTTGTCGTTAACCAGCTCCAAGCCGACCAATACATCCAGGATCATCTTCTTCTGTTCTGCGGAATCCATTTACAAGACCTCTAATTGAACCGATTTGTGGAGGATGATAAAGTGTGATGGCGACAATTCGTATCTGACGATGCGGGCCTTCAGATCCAATTGGTCGAACTCGCGTCTGAAATGCTCCCAGACGCGTAGCGACATCTGTTTTCCGATGCAAGAATGCAAACCGGCGCCGAAGATGAACCGTCGATCATCGGCGTTCATGGAATAGCCGAAGGCCTGCAGCTGGAGGCGCAGCAAGTCTCCGGCCTGGATCGAGCACCCGCTGAGATCGAAGCTGCTCCTGGCGCGGCGAAAGGTGACCGGAACGCCCGTTTCCACCGGGAACTGCGGCAGCCGGGCGCCGGCGGCCGCATCTTCCCCGTCACGAAACGCGCTGACAATACCTTCCGTCAGCATCATCGCCAAAGTATCGACCCCGAACACCAGACAGGTGAACTTCCAGCCGACCTCCTCTTCCGAGGCGCTAGCGCCACGCAAGAATGAAAGGATCTTGCCGATGCGCGCATCGAGGCTCTTCAGGCGTGTCAGGTTGGTGTTGAAGGACAGTATGTTCCCGAGACCCAGCGACAGGACCTCCGGTGGCAAACGACATTGCAACAGGATGGAGAAAACCTGCTCGATAAACGGGTCGACCACCCCGGAGACGATGTCGACATATCCGGGACGCGTCAGGGGTGCCAGGGGTGCCAGACAGGATTTGGACAGCGCCGGCAAATGCGGCTCGAGCTCACCGAGCCGCGCGGCGAGAAATGTCGCAAACCCCTTCCGGACGGCAGGATGCGCGCTCTCATCGACGAGCACCGGCAGCACGCTGCAGGCATAAGCCACATTGGGCAGCGAGACCCCATTGGTGCGCTCGATGATCCTGACGAGCTCGGGAAGGGTCGAGACGACAGCGAGCGGGTTGCGAAGAACCTGAAGGAGCAAGGACGGGTCGGCGACGACCCAGACCCGCAGCAGTTCCTTCTCCAGCCATATGGGCGCCGGGAGGTCGGCAAAGATAGCCCGGCGGTTTTCCGCCGAATGGAGCTGATAAGACTTCATGGATGCGTGGTCATAGGCTATGGGCGGTTCAAACTCAACTCAAGTCGCAGACCCTAAAACTCCAAGCAACTCATTGAAAAATCGGTGCTTTTAAGGGCGGGCCAATCTTACTTCATCGCCTCGGCAAGATGCGCGGCCAACTGGTCGACGGTCGGATGGTCGATGAGTTCCTCGACACGCAGCTCCCGACCCGTCTTTTGCTCGATGTCCATGCACAGATCGACAACGGTCATGCTGTCGATGCCAAGCCCGCTCAGCAATATGTCGTCGGCGCCCGCCCCCGTCGCTGCAGCTCTTTCCGCTGGCGAAATGAGCTGCAGCGAAAGAAGCGTATCCAGAAGCATCGACTTCGCCTCGTCCCGGTTCATTCAGAATACCTCGACGTGAATGTGTTCGTGGCGCAGCAGGTAATGGGACGGCGTCACTTCGCAGGATCTCACCCGCCCGCATATGCCCATGGCGTCGAATGCCGTCTTGATCTCGCCCCAGATTCGCAAGGACACGTGCTTGCCGACACAGGAATGCGCGCCGACCCCGAAGATCCGTCTTCTGACCGCCTCGCTCTGCGCATATCCGATCGTCTGCAGTTGCAGGCGGAGCAGGTCGCCTTTCTCGATCTGGTGCCCTGCCATTTCGAAAGCGGCTTCCGCGCGGCGATAGCTGATGGGCACGCCGGTCTCGATCGGATGAGCGGGCAGTGCCACATGGCCTTCGCCCCGCCCCTCCTGGAACGCCGAATACAGTCCCTCGGTCAGCATCGTCATGAGCGTTTCTAGCCCCATGGCCAGCGCAGTGAAGCGTTCCCCCAGGAGCTCACCCGTCTCAGCATCGGGATCGAGAAACTCGATCGCCTGCCTCACCCGCTGATCGAGATCCTTGAAGCGCGCGACGCTCTTGTTGAGCGCGAAAAGGTCGAGAAGGTTCAGGGAGTCCGCCGCGGCCGCCAACGGGCGTCCGACGAATATGCCGTTGATGTCGCGCACCAGAGGACCGGTCACCTCGGATACAAGATCGACCTCGCCTTGCCGGCGCAGCGGTCGGAGGTGGCGGTCGATAAGGCCGGGAAGCCTCGCCTCCAGCTCCGGCAGCCTGCCCGCGAGATATCGCGTGAAACGCTGCCGGCGCTCGGCATGAGCATCACCATCGAGAAACAGCGGGAGATGGCGCGCGGCGAACCTCACATACGGAAATTCCACGCCATACGCCGCTTCCACCGCGCCGACCAGATCGTGGATGCTCAGAATTGCGGCACGAGGCTCTTGCAGGACCCTGACGATCAGCTCAGGGTCCGCCACCACCCAGGTCCGCAGCAGCGACGAGTCCAACCACACTTTGGGCTCGAGCCGGGCGAAGCGCTCCCGCCGGTCAGGGGCGGTATGAAATTGCCAGGCCTTCATGGCCGACCGACGGAGCCTGATTTTTCACGCTTGCGCCGAGGCACCGTGACCGACGAGCCCCGCTTCGCACGCCATTCGTCCGCCAGGATGCCGTAGAGCAGAAGGTCAGAACGGTCTCCGGATGACTTGAGGCGCAGGTGCTTGAGCAGATACGCCTCCTGGCGCCAGCCGCCATTGAGGAGCAGCCATTGCATGGCCTTGTTGTCGGACCGGACATTGGCCTTGGCTTTCTCGAAGCCCAGGGTGTTGAAGAAGTAGTCGAAGATGCCAATGGAAGCTTCGCGCGACGCACCCGTCCCGCGCCACTCCTTGTCGCCCAGAACATGGGTGAGGAGCATGACCGAATCGGCCAGTCGCACCTTTACGATGAACATGCCTATCGCGACGTCTCGGCCATTCGGAAACAGACCCAGGAGATATCTGCTCCGACTTCCGGCATAGCGGGAAAAATAAGCGACCTGCTCGGCGATGCTCCAGCGCTGCAGCGTGGCATTGAGCATCTCCATGGCGCCTTCGTCCTCGCTCCAGGATTCGAGCGCCGGATTGGCGTCATCCCGCGTCAACGGGCGAACCAGAAAATTGTCTGTCCGGATGACGAAGGACGAAGGGGGAAGATGGGCCATGGCGCAACTCTACTAGCCGACATCCGAGGTTGCCGCGGACCGGCGGAGCGGCGGGCATGATCTTGCAGCAAGGAGTGTCATGCGGCTCCCGTCTTCTGCCGCGCCTGGTCGGCGGAGGCAAGCCGCAGAGCTTCCTGACGCGCCCGCCAATCATCCGCCAACAGCCCGAAGACCAGCAAGTCCGAACGCTCGCCCGATGCGGCAAGACGCAGATGCTTGCTCAGGCGCGCCTCCTTCCGCCAGGCGAAGGAATAGAGGAGCCACAGCATGGACTTGTTGCCGGGGTTTACATTGCATTTCGCCTTGGCATAGCCGAGCGTGTTGAAAAGGTATCCATACAATGCCCGCGACGCCTCGGACGACGTGTTGCTGCCGCGCCAGGCCGTGTCGCCGATCAGGTGGGACACGACGACCACCGCGTGTTTCGGGTTGAGCTTCAGAATGAACAGGCCGATCGGATCCTTCGCATCCTTCGGAAAAATGCCGAGAATGCGCCGCCTCGACGGCCCCTCATGCTTGGCGAAATACTCCTCCTGCTGAGCCACCGTCCAGCTGCGGCGCGGCGTGTTCAACATCGCCGCGGCATTCTCGTCTTCTATCCAAGGCGAGAGCGACGGGCTCGCATCGCCGCGAAGCATTGGCCGTATCACGAATCTGTCGCTGGGGATCGTGAAAAAATCGGGGAGGAGATTCGCCGGCGTCATGCCGGCCCCGCAGGCCTGCCGACGTCGAGCAGGCGGCCGAATTGGACCGCGTCCAGGCGGCGATTTCCGGCAACGGCCTGAAATTCTTGCCGAAGGACGCCCTCCTTCAGCCAGCCGGTCGCTTCGAGATGCCGGATGAGCGGCGCATTCGTCTCGACGACCACGGCAACGGCTTTCTCCACTCCGTGCTCCTTGGCGAAGAAATCGAGCAGCACGGGATCCGTTTCAGCCAATGCGTTGGACAGGTCGTGTCGCTGATGGTCGACCAGGACGTCGAGCGTGACATTGCGATGGCGGAGGTCGACCGCGACTTCGTAGAGGCCGATATGCTCGTTGCTCGCCCGCGCATAGATGCCGATGATCATCCTCTTGCTCTTCCAGGCGGCGGCGACATAGCGCTGCAGGTCAGGGCGCATGAGCTTCATCGCCCTGGCATTGAGCTGCGACATCAGGACCGGATCGCCCGTCCATCTTATCCAGTTGTCGCTCACCTTGTCCGGACTGATCGGGGCGAGACGGAAGCGTTTGGTCAGGAGCTCTGATTTTGTCTGGGTCATGAATCAATTTTCGTGGCGCTGCCGGACGGGTAAAGCCCGCGCAGCCTGGCCTCCTATCTAGCATCCGGACCATTGGAGCGAAAAGTGCGAAGCGGCTTTCTGTTGATTTCCCGCACAAAACAAGCCCGATACCGGCTGATATCCTTGGCCGTTCCGGACGATCTCGCCCTGCGATTGCTTCAGCCCGCGCAAACAAAGAGCCCGCTCGAAGGAGCGGGCTCTGAGATTCGACGACCCAAGTCTGGTCGCTTAATTGACTATCCCGCCATCGGCATCGGCGAAACCGAGAATGCCCGAAGCGACACCGTTAGGCAATTTCTCGTGGAACACGCTGGTATTGTCGATCGTGCCGGTGCGATGGCGCTCGACCAGGGTGCCCTGATGGCCGAAGTAGAACTTGATACCGGCAAAGACCTGGAAGTCGTCGATATCGAAATCGACGTCCGTGCCGTCGGGTGGCGGACCAAAGGGAAGGCCCTTGAAGTCAATCGAGCGCTCCGCATAACGGGCACCGCCGAAGATCGACAGGCCTTGATCCCAGACCAGATATTCCGCTTCACCGGTGATGGCGAACCCGTCCGGATCGTAGTCGGAGTCGAGGCCGTCGAAGATATCCAGGTCGCCGCTGCCCAGCAGCACGTCGCCACGCACCATGATGCTGAAATCCGGGGTCGCATAGAACCGGCCCCAGGCCGCTAGCTCGAAGCCGTCCTCGTCTTTTCCTTCCGGCCAATCGGTATTGTAATAATGCGCGGACGCGCCGAGCGTGAACATGTCGCCGAGATAGAATTCACCGAACAGGCCGACACGGAAGACGTCGATATCCTTCCCGAGGACGTCCTGGGAAATCCATGACGCGCCGACACCGCCGGCCCAGGACATCGGGTCGCGGTAGAACAAGGCGCCGCCGATGTGAGAATTGGTCTGGTCGATGTCGAAATCCTTATCGCTGATGCCGTCGACATCCGCGGAATGAGCGTAATAGGCGATGTCGGCCTGGACGTTGAAGCCGCCGCAAGTCACGAGACCGGCGCCCTCGCCGAACGGCGTATCCCAATCCACATCGCCGTCCTTGCCGTCAGAAAATTCCTTGTTCGAGATATCGGTCGAGACGTCCTGCCAGTTGAACATGTAACCGGCCATCACCGAGCCCGACAGCGTGCAGCCGGGATCTTCCACGATATCGGCCGCGCGAGTCGACGCGGCGCCCACAGTCACAAGAAGCGCCAATGCAGCCGCGCTGGCGGACAGTTTCAAGCTGGTTTTCATGCCTATTCCCCGAAGTCGTGTTAGCCTCTGGACTCAGAAATACCTTAGAAGGGCCAAATTCCAAATGAGAACATTGATTCCGCGCCGTAAGATCATAAAATTCTGCGCAACTGTGACATGAAAGCCACAACCGCACCCTCGGCCTTTTGGGAAGCCTCAGCCCAGGCAACCTTCTGGCGCCTGGAATGCTGACGTTGTCCTGCACGCAAAAAGGGCCCGCTAAATGCTTAACGAGCCCGATATCAGATGTAGAATTTAATTCTTAGATGGGCGGGCCCTCGCCGCTTTCCTCGCCGATCTCGACCGACGTAAAGAACTCGGGCAGCTTTTCATGGAATACGCTGGTATTGTCCACCGTGCCGGTCCGCTGCCGCTCGATCAGGGTTCCCTGATGCCCGAAATAGAACTTGATGCCGGCGAAGACCTGGAAGTCTTCAACCGTATCCTCAAAATCTGCGAAGGTGGGGCAGCAAAATACTGTTTCCCCCTCGAATTCCCTTTCGGCGTAGCGAGCTCCACCGAAGATCGAAAGTCCCTGGTCCCAGACGAGATATTCAGCCTCGCCCGTGATGGCAAAGCCGTCGAGGTTTTCGCTGGACGAGCCGAATGGTCCATCGTCGAACTCGACGTCACCGAAGAGCAGATCGCCGCGGAGCAGCAAGCTGAAGTCGGGAGTCGCATAGAACCTGCCCCAGGCGGCAAGCTCGAATCCATCCTCGTCTTTTCCTTCCGCCCAATCCTTGTTGTAATAATAGGCCGAGGCGCCCAGCGTGAACATGTCGTCGAAATAGAACTCGCCGAACAAGCCCACGCGGAAGACATCGACGTCTTTGCCACTGACAGCTTGTGAAACCCATGACGCGCCGACGCCGGCCGCCCATGAGGCCGGGTCGCGATAGAACAGGACACCGCCGATGTGGGAATTGGTCTGATCCGCGTCCACGTCAAAGCCGTCGATATCCGCCGAATGCGCGTAATAGGCGACATCCGCCTGGACGTTGAAGCCTCCGCAGGTGACGAGACCGGCGCCCTCACCGAACGGCGTGCTCCAGTCGACGTCGGCGTCCTTGTCCTCGATCTCCGGATTATCGGTATCGAAGTCGATGGAGACATCCTGCCAGTTGTACATGTAACCGGCCATCACCGAGCCCGACAGCGTGCAGCCTGGTTCCTCGACGACATCGGCCGCGCGCGTGGACGGGGCGCCCACGGTCACAAGAAGCGCGAGCGCGGCCACACTGGCGGACAGTTTCAAGGTGGTCTTCATGCGTGTTCCCCGAAAATCACGTGCCCCTGCCCTGAAAATATCCCAGAAGTGCCAAATTCCCAATCACAACGGCAATTCCGCTTCGTAAACCGTAAAATTCTGGAAAACTGTGACCGGAAAGCCACAATCGCGCGCCTTCCGCCCCGAAGCAGCCCTGCCTCCAAAGAGAGAGCCCGCCGACCGGCGGCGGATTCCGACAACCGGTGACCGATTCTCAATTCCTGAGGAACAGAGCCGGCGGTGGGAAAACCACACGTCCGATCCGCCGGCGCGGGCGCTCCCGAGCTTTCGCGGCCCCAAAATAAGGGCCCGCCAAATGATGGCGGGCCCTATGGTCGTTAATTCCTATTGGGTCGTTAACTTAAAAAGGGCCGCCGCCTATACCGTCCACAATGCCGCCAATGGCCGAAGGCAGGATATTGGGCAGCTTCTCCTGCCACAGGCTGGTGTTGTCCACGGTGCCCGTGCGGTGACGTTCGATGAGCGTGCCCTGGTGTCCGAAGTAGAATTTGATACCGGCGAAGACCTGGAAGTCTTCGACCTCCAGATTCACGTTGTCGATGTCGACCTCCCGGT
>JBFWNN010000049.1:0-43985 GCA_050251035.1 Parvibaculaceae bacterium | reverse complement strand
TAAGCCGATGCGCAAAGACAAAGAGCATCGGCCCGAAAAGTGCGTGCGGTTTTCGGGCAAGCCGATGCGCAAAGACAAAGAGCATCGGCCCGAAAAGTGCGTGCGGTTTTCGGACAAGCCGATGCGCAAAGACAAAGAGATAGGGCGCCGGGCGTCGCGATCTCATTCTAGTCACCTGAGGTACTTTTCGACGAAATCTTCCGCCGAGAGCCGGGCCATGTCCTCGACCGCGTCGGCAAGCTTGTCATGCGGCCAATCCCACCAGGCCAGAGCCGCGATGCGCGCGCAGGTCGCGGGCGCGAAGCGCTTGCGCAAAGGCTTGGCGGGAACGCCGGCGACGATGTCGTAGGCCGCGACATCCCTGGCAACGACGGCGCCCGCGGCGATCACCGCGCCGTTTCCGATGCTGACGCCGGGCAGGATGATCGCGCCATGGCCGATCCAAACGTCATGACCGATCACCACCTTCTCCACCATGCGCGCCGCGCGGAAGCCCGCGTCGAGCTTCTTGCCGAGGAAATATTCGTTGGGACGGTAGGTGATCTTGTGCTGGCTCACCCGCTCCATCGGATGGTTGAGCGCATTGATGCGCACATCGGACGCGATGGCGCAGAACTTGCCGATCTCGGAATAGATGATCTCGGCATGGCGCTCGACATAGGAGTAGTCGCCGAGCGTCGAATCCTTGAACGAGACGCGTTCGGAAAGCTGGGTGAAGCGGCCGAGGCTTGAATTGCGCAATTGCGCGCTCGGATGGATCTCAGGCTCGCCGTCGCGCGAGGCGTTCGGCGAATGCCGTTTCGGATGGCCCTTCGGTCTATCCATCGGCGACACCATAATGCAGAAGCCGCCCCAGCGAACGCCGGTTTTCCCGTCCGATCGCGCGCCAACTGATATTTGGAGCAAATCCTTATCGCCAAAGTCTTTGGCGGATTTGCTCCAGGAGCGGCTTTGCCTAATTCACGCCGGTGCCTGAGATCAGGCGGCCTTCTGGGCGGCGATGCGCTTCTCGACGTTCTTCTTCAGGCGGCGGGCCTTGAGCGAAAGGCCTTCGTCGCGCGCCTTGACGAGAAAGGCGTCGAGGCCGCCGGCATGCTCGACCGACTTCAGCGCGATGGCGCTGACGCGGAAGTTGTAGCCCTGCGCCATGGCATCGCTGATCAGATTGACGTTGCACAGGTTCGGCAGAAACCTGGTCTTCGTCTTGTTATTGGCATGGCTGACCTTATTGCCAACCTGGGCGCCTTTGCCCGTTAACTCGCAACGACGAGCCATTTCACTGCTCCAACTCAAAAAATCCTGGAAAGAGGCGGCTCGTATAGGGGCAAAGGCCCTTGAAGGTCAAGTCCGTGTCCGGGTCCTTCCTCCCTCCGCCGCGCGGCACGCATGCGAAAACTCCGTCCCGCCCATTGCGTCATCCGGGCTTTCGCCGGGATGATGCAGGAGGGACTGCGAAAGCAGGGTACCACCTCGTGAATTCCCATTTTGGCGCAGGAAGTAAACGCCGGCGCCGCAAAATCGAGCCGGCCCGGTTAACACGCCCATCCAGCCTTGTGGTCGATGCTCACCTGGCCACAAGATATTGTGCTAACTCATTGGAACAAATAAGGAAAACTGAAGGATCAGCGATTCGGACACGCTCTGTTCCGGAAGGGGAACACTTCGTTAATGGTGCCGCTCGTTTTTGCCCGTCGGCAGTCATGCTTTGTCAACCATGCCACCGGCGAACCCGTCCCGGATTAACCTTTCCGGCCGTTCCGCCGCCTCCGGCCACGAGGGCCGCTTTTCAGGCATCAAATCCTGACCCAACGAAACAAATGCTCAGTCCACGGAACAAAGCCGGAATCGGCCCCTGGTCAGCGATTCGGACCGGGTTTGTTCGCCTTTGAATCCGAGCGTTAAAGCGGCGGCTCTTTCGCTTGCCGGAAAGCCTTGACCGGGGCCGTCCCGCCCCTCAAGTGAAGGCCATATAAAATGCCTGCCTCCCGTAGCGTCACCGCCGTCCTCGGCCCCACCAACACCGGCAAGACCCATCTCGCCGTCGAGCGCATGCTGGCCCATGGCACCGGCATGATCGGCCTGCCTTTGCGGCTGCTGGCGCGCGAGATCTATGACCGGGTGCGCCTCAGGGTGGGCGACCACGCGGTGGCGCTGGTGACCGGCGAAGAGAAGATCATCCCGGCCGCTCCGCGCTTCTGGGTGGCGACCGTCGAGGCCATGCCCTCCGACATCGACGTGAATTTCCTCGCCATCGACGAGATCCAGCTCTGTGCCGATTTCGAGCGCGGCCATATCTTCACCGACCGGCTGCTCAACCGGCGTGGCCGCGAGGAGACGATGCTGCTGGGTGCCGCCACCATGCGGCCCATCATCGAGCAATTGGTGCCGGGCGCCACCTTCATCGCGCGCCCGCGCTTCTCCAGGCTCACCTATGCCGGAGGCAAGAAGCTGTCACGCCTGCCCCGGCGCTCGGCCGTCGTCGCCTTCTCGGCCGAGACTGTCTATGCCGTGGCGGAGCTCATCCGCCGCCAGCGGGGCGGTGCCGCGGTGGTGCTCGGCGCCTTGTCGCCGCGCACTCGCAATGCGCAGGTCGCGCTCTTCCAGTCGGGCGATGTCGATTACCTGGTAGCGACCGACGCCATCGGCATGGGCCTCAATATGGAGGTCGATCACGTCGCCTTCGCCGCGACGCGCAAGTTCGACGGCTTCCATTATCGCAACCTCACCCCCGCCGAGCTCGGCCAGATCGCCGGCCGCGCCGGCCGCTACCTCAATGACGGCACGTTCGGCACGACCGGCGAGGCCGAGCCTTTCGACGCCGAAACGGTGGAGCGGCTCGAGAACCACAAATTCGACAATGTGCATGTGCTGCAGTGGCGCAACCGCGATCTCGACTTCCGCTCGATCGATGACCTGAAACGCAGCCTCGGGCATTTCCCGCGCCTCCAGGGTCTGACGCGGGCCCAGGCCGGCCCCGATGTCGTGGCGCTCGACACGCTCGCGCGCGACGATGGGATCACCGCTCTCGCCTCAGGGCCGGCGCAAGTGTCCCTGCTCTGGGACGTGTGCCAGATTCCCGACTACCGCAATATCAGCGCCAGCGAGCATGCTTCCCTCGTCGGACGCATCTTCGAGTTCCTGTCCCGGGACAATCGGCGCATCCCCGAGGACTGGTTCGCGCGCCAGTTGAGTCATTGCGACCGTTCCGACGGCGACATCGACACTCTGTCGAACCGCATCGCCCATGTGCGGACCTGGACTTTTGTGGCAAACCGGACGGACTGGCTGGAGGCGCCGCTGTTCTGGCAGTCGCGCACCCGCGAAATTGAGGACAAACTATCAGATGCCTTGCATGAAAGGCTCACACAGCGTTTTATCGACCGCCGCACGAGCGTGCTCATGCGCAGGTTGGCCCAGAAGGAAGAGTTGATGTCGACGGTCGAGGAAGATGGCGCCCTTCATGTGGAAGGCGAATATGTGGGGCGCATCAAGGGATTTCATTTCATTCCCGATGGCGGCGATGGCGCCACCGGCAAGACGGTGAAGGCCGCCTCCCTCAAGGCCGTGGCATCGGAGATCGCCGCGCGCGCCCAGACGGTCGCCGCCTGCCCTGATCCCGATCTCTCGCTGACGCGCCACGGCCAGGTCGTCTGGCAGAATGCGCCGATCGCCAGGCTGGAAGCGGGGCCGTCGCTGCTCAAGCCGCGGGTAACGATCATCGCCGACGATCAGCTCGCCGGACCTGATCGCGAGGCCGTGCAGGCGAGGCTCGAGAAGTTCCTCGGCCGGCACATCGCCGGTGTCGTCGAGCCCCTGGTCAAGCTCGATGAGGGCGAAGGCCTTGCCGGGACGAGCCGCGGCATCGCCTTCCGCCTGGTCGAGACCCTGGGCGTCCTGCCGCGCGATCAGGTGGCGCAGGAGATCAAGAGCCTGTCGCAGGACGAGCGCGCCCTCTTGCGCAAGTTCGGCGTGCGCTTCGGCGCCTTCAACATCTTCGTGCCGGTGCTCTTGAAGCCCGCCGCGACGCAGCTGCGCTTGTTGCTCTGGGCCCTCGAGAAGGGCAAGGACGGCAAGTTCGATGTCGACACCCTGCCGGAACCTCCGGGCCAGGGTCTGACCTCGGCGGTCTTCGACCGCTCGACGCCGCGCGGCTTCTACGGCGTGTGCGGCTACCGCATTTGCGGGCCGCGCGTGGTGCGCATCGACATGCTGGAAAGGCTCGCCGACCTGATCCGCGACCGGGTGTTCTGGCGTCCGCGCTTCCCCGAGGAGCCGCGCCCGCAGGGCTCGATAGAAGGCGGCGGCTTCACCATCGTTCCCGACATGATGTCGCTGGTCGGCTGCTCCGGCGAGGAGTTCGAAGCCATCTTGCGCAGCCTCGATTTCCGCATGCAGAAGCGCAAGGTTAAGCGTCCGGCGCCCGCCGCCGCGGCGCCATCCGACGCGCAAGCCGTGGCCCCTGAAGCAAGCACGGAAACGGCGGCCGCGGAGGTCCCGGCTCCGGCCGAAGCTCAGGTCGTGGACATCGTGACGGAACCGGCCGAGGCCCCGGCCGCGGAGCCGCTTCCGGCACCTGAAGTCCTCGCCGAAACGCCGGCCGAGGCTGTGGAGACGCCGCCGGTGGAAACCGCGACGGCGGTCGTTGACACCTTGCCCGACTCCGAGCCGGTGGCATCGTCCGAAGGAGCCGAGCCCGCAGCCGCAGCCGCGGAAACGGCCGGCCCCGCGACGCCCGAGGAAGAGGTCGAAATCGATGTCTGGTGGCCCAAGGACACAGGCCCCTTCCGCCGCGAGCGGCCGAAACAGGAGACGAGGCCCCAGCAGCAGCACCGCCACCGGCGCAAGGATCGGCCCGAGCGCAAGCCTCAGGCAGCCGAAGGCGGCTCGCGGCCGGCCCAGGCGGAGGGCAGCTCCCCGTCGCCCAAGCCCGGCAGGCCGCCGCAGCGGCCGCGGCCGGAACGCCGGCCGGAGAAGCCGATCGACCCCGATTCGCCCTTTGCCGTTCTGGGGGCGCTGAAGGCCCAGCTCGCCAAGAAGACGTGAGCGAGCCGCGCCAGCGCATCGATAAATGGCTGTGGTTCGCCCGGATGGTGAAGACGCGGACCCTGGCCCAGGCCATGGTGTCGCATGGTCAGGTTCGGGTGAACAAGGCGCGGATCGCGAAGTCGAGCCACGAGGTCGGCCCGGGCGACGTCCTCACCTTCGCCGTCCATGGGCGGGTGCGGGTCCTCCGGGTCGTAGGCATCGGCACAAGGCGGGGTCCGGCGAGCGAAGCCCAGACCCTCTTTGAGGACATGGCTGCGTCGGAAAAGCTGCTGCATAAGGACTGAAGCCTTGCTATAGAGCGTTCGGAATAAAGAACGGATTATCGCGGATGACCTATATCGTCACGGAAAACTGCATTAAGTGCAAATACATGGACTGCGTGGAGGTCTGCCCGGTCGATTGTTTCTATGAGGGCGAGAACATGCTCGTCATTCATCCGGACGAATGTATCGACTGCGGCGTGTGCGAGCCCGAATGTCCGGCCGAGGCGATCAAGCCCGATACCGAGCCGGGGCTCGAGAAATGGCTGCAGCTCAACACCGAATATGCGCCCAAATGGCCGAATATCACGATCAAGCGCGATGCGCCGCCCGATGCCAAGGAGTTCGACGGGGTCGAGGGCAAGCTTGAGAAATATTTCTCAGCCGAGCCCGGCGAAGGCGACTGAGACTGAATTGAGGCAGAAACGGCCTGGATGCGGGTAATTAACCTTTTTCCCCGTAACTATCGTTTGTTACGCAAAATTATACCGTACACGGACAGGCCGGACTTTAATTTTCATTAAAGCTGTGCTATATTCCCTCATGATGTAGACAAGACTTACGGAAACGATCCCGGGCCCCCAAAGCTCGGATTTTTTTCGCCTCAAAGTGCCTGTCCAGGCAGGAAAGTGGGCCCGAGATCCCCATCCGCTGGACCGCCCAGGGCGAAATCTTGAGATCGGCCGTTTGCCTGAGGCGCAGGCTTGAGCTTGTGCCATCGATAGGTTGCGAGGCGAAGGAAAGCCATGACCAAATCGAAGACCAAGGCGAAAGCGAAAACCCATAAACCCGCTGCGAAGAAGAAGATCGTGAAAACAACCACTGCCAAGAAAAAGCCGGCCGTGAAGGCCAAGACTGTCGCCCCTGTCAAGAAGCTGAAGCCCATCGCCCGTCCGGCCCCGGCCAAGGCGGCGGCGAAGCCGGTTCACAAGCCCGAGGCGAAGGCCCATCCGGCCAAGCCCGCCCCGGCGGTGAAGCCCCAGGCTCACATTCAGGCGGCCAAGCCCGTTCAGGCGGCCAAGCCCGTCCATGCGCCGAAGCCGGCCCAGGCGCCCGCGCCGGTCGCGGCCCGCCCCATGGCCCCTCCGGCTCCGGTCACCAACATGGCCGACAAGCCGGTGGTCGCCACGCCCGCCGCCAAGAAGCTTCTGTTCAAGGTCAACGAGCTGATCGTCTATCCGGCTCATGGCGTCGGCCGCGTGGTGCAGATCGAGGAGCAGGAGATCGCCGGCATCAAGCTCGAACTCTATATCGTCGATTTCGAGAAGGAGAAGCTGCGCCTCAAGGTGCCGACCTCCAAGTCCGAGCAGAAGGGCATGCGCAAGCTCGCCGACAAGCCGCTCATCGATCATGCGATGAAGGTGCTGAAGGGCCGCGCCCGCATCAAGCGCACCATGTGGTCGCGCCGCGCCCAGGAATATGAAGCGAAGATCAATTCCGGCGACCTGATCGCGGTGGCCGAGGTCGTGCGCGACCTCTACCGCTCCGAGCGCCAGCCCGAGCAGTCCTATTCCGAACGCCAGCTCTTCGAGCAGGCGCTCGAGCGCATGGCGCGCGAGATCGCCGCGGTGAAGAAGATCGACGACGACATGGCGATCAAGGAGATCGAAGCCTTCCTCGCCAAGAACGCCCATCGCAACACCAAGACCGATGAGAGCGTTCCGGCGGAAGAAGCCGCATAAGATACCGCACAATTCTGCGACGAAAAGCCCGGCTCCCGCCGGGCTTTTTGTTTCTTACCCTCGCCCTCCTCCCTCCCCGCGCAAAGCATGGGAAGGGTGTCACGCGGAACGCGTGACGGGTGGGGTGGCGCACCCATCGCGGCTGCCTTAAAATTCGCCCCAGAACCGGACAGGCGATCATGAGCCCGCAGACCAGCGTCACGCCGCGCACGAGAACCAAAGCCAAGGCTGAGCGCCCGAAGCTGTGGAAGGTGATCCTGCTCAATGACGACTACACGCCGCGCGAGTTCGTCGTCGCGGTGCTGAAGTCCGTGTTCCGCATGAGCGCGGATCGCGCCTACAGCGTGATGATGACCGCCCACAAGAAGGGTGCGTGTGTCATCGCGGTGTTCACCAAGGACGTCGCCGAGACCAAGGCGAAGGAGGCGACCGAGCTCGGCCGCGGCAAAGGCTATCCGCTGTTCTTCACGACCGAGCCGGAAGAGTGACGGCGCGGAGCAAGAGTGTTTCTATTTTGTTCTTGATCTCGCCCACCATTTGTGGTTTGGAAAATATCAAGGTTGGAGAATTCTCCTCGAATGCCGACCGGGCGCGGAATATTCCTATTCTATTCACCGGTGAATAAAGACTACCCCTTCTGGCGCACGAAATCCCTGCTCCGACTTTTGAATTCCCTGCTCGAAATGCCAACCTATTGATATTGCTAGGGTGAGCGTTTTTCGCGAAAAATTCCCTGATATTCCCTGATATTCCCTGAAACCGGACCCTACTCCGTCGGCTCCGATTTGGTTGCAGGCGCGGCGCTCAACTCATTGTGACGCCTGGGGCGGCGTCCGCTGGTCGCGAGGCTTCGTATCGAAGGGCGTATCCATGTGGATAAGCACAGAGAGGACCTGAGCGATGACCAAGCTTCACAAGACCCTGATCGCGTCCGCCGCCGCCTTGGCGATGGGCGCCGCGGGCTTTGCCTTCGCGGCCAACCCGATGGTCGGCGGCGGCGAGATGTTCCCGGAGAAGAACATCGTCGAGAACGCCGTCAACTCCAAGGACCACACGACGCTGGTCGCCGCGGTGAAGGCCGCGGGCCTCGTCGAGACCTTGCAGGGCGCGGGCCCGTTCACCGTCTTCGCGCCGACCAACGAGGCCTTCGCCGCCTTGCCGGCGGGCACGGTCGAGACCCTGCTCAAGCCCGAGAACAAGGACAAGCTCGCGAAGATCCTGACCTGCCATGTGGTGGCGGCGGAAGCCTTCTCGAAGAACATCATGAAGATGGTCGACGACGACAAGGGCAAGCATCCGGTGAAGACGGTGGGCGGCTGCACCTTCACCGCCATGTATGAGGGCGGCAAGGTGATGATCGCCGACGAGAACGGCACGGTCGCCAATGTCACCATCGCCGATGTCGACCAGTCGAACGGCGTCATCCATGTGATCGACAAGGTGCTGCTGCCGAAGATGTAAGCGGCGCCGGACCACCATCTGGGAAACTTGGGCCCGGTCCGCCGGGCCGCTTTTTTTGCCGCGGGATCAGGGAAAGCGTTCAGGGGTTCCGTTGAGCCGCCGAACGCTATATAAGCGCCCCGTCGCGACCCCGTAGCTCAGCAGGATAGAGCATCAGATTCCTAATCTGAGGGTCGGAGGTTCGAATCCTCTCGGGGTCGCCATCTTGCACGGGGGTCTATACCGAAGACATGGGTTACGGATTATTCCGGAGACAGAGGTAACACTTTTGGCCCGAATGGGTTCTCGAGCAGTTCCTTCTGACATCCGAGTCATCGAAGTACATCGAATAGCCGATACCATGTTCATCGGGTTCCTCGAAACTCCGCAGGTGAGTGGCCGATCTGCTGCCGCGCCAGCGGAATTCGGAGCAGCAGATTGAAGCCGGCCGAGACGGCGAGGACCACGACCATGATGACGACCGAGAAGGCCGCGGCCTGCGAGGCCTTGCCGGAATCATCGAGAAGCAGGACTGAAACCGCTGCGACCGTGTTTCTCGGTGAAACCAGGAATATGACGGCCGACAGCGTGACCATGGCGCGCATGAACAGGAACAGGCCGATATTGAGCAGCGACGGCAGCAGCAGCGGCAGCGCTATTCTCGCCATGGTTCGCAGGAACGTCGCCCCCAGCATCGCGGAAGCCTCATCGAAGGTCCGGCTGATCTGCTTGATGTTGGTCGTCGCGATCAGAAACGCCTGTGCGTGATAGTGGAAGATCGTGTTGATGGCGAGAAGCCAGACGGTCCCGTAGAGCCAGTAGACGGGGTTGGCCGGATCGTTGAACGCCAGTATGTAGCCGAGACCGAGCACCATCCCGGGCACCGCGGCCGGCAGGATCGAAAGAAAATACAATATGCGCGTGAAGGGGTGTGAAACCTTCTCGATCATATAGGCGTGCAGGACGACGAGCGCCGTGCCGAGTACCGCGGCAATGAGCGACATCCACAGGCTTGTCCACAACGGCGCATAGCCATTCTGCACGTCGGTCACATAATGCCTGACGGTGAGGGTGACGTCATATGGCCAGAGCTTCACGAAGCTCGCCAGGACGACGATGCCGACGATCAGGAGGATGAGGCCGCAGATCAGTGCAGCATAGGCCAGCGCGCAGGCATCGCGCAGCGCCGACTTGCGCAGGACGAGCGGCGCCGAGCGTTCGCTGAGAAGCGCAGTATTACGGCGGGCGACGAGGCGCTCGACGAACATGGCGAGCGCCGCCGGAATGAGGAGAACAATTCCGATGACGGCGCCGAGCCGGAAGTTCGCCTGGCCGGAGACCTGGTTGTAGATCTCGGTCGCGAGCACGCTGTAGTCTCCGCCGATGACCATGGCATTGCCGAAATCGGTAATGACGATGGTGAAGACGACGAAGGCCGCCGACATGACGCCATAGCGGCTCGCCGGCACCGTGACCGTGCGGAACAGCCGGAACTCGCTCGCCCCCAGCATGCGTCCGGCCTCGTAGAGACGCCCGTCGGTCACCGAGAGGGCGGTGACGATGATGAGCACCGCATGCGGAAAGGCGTAGACGACATCGGAGATCAGGATTCCCCAGAAACCATAGATGTCGAGGCGGATGCCGAGAAGGTTGCTGACGAGGCCGTTGCGGCCGAGAAGAAACTGGACCCCCAGGGCCTGCACCAGGGAAGGCGCGAAAACCGGCAGGAACGCCGCGAAACGGAACAGACCCTTGCACGGCATCGCGGTTCGCACCAGGGCATAGGCGAAGCCATAGGCCAGGACGACCGTGATGACCGTCGCCGAAACGGCGACCAGCAGGCTGCGCCCGGTGATCGTGAGGAAGCGCGGATCGCGGAAGTAATCGATGAAGTTGCCGAACCCCCATGTGCCGTCGGCAAGGACGAAGCCTTCCCGCAGGATGGCCCAGATGGGGAAGGCGACGAAGACGAACAGGAGGAGCGCGGTGAGGCCGAGCGCTCCGGCCCTGAACAGGCGGTCTCCCGTCAGCAGACGGCGGGAGAGAGCCGGCGATCCTTCCCTGGCGGAGCCTGCCACGCTCATCGCGGATACACGTTGAACGCATCTGGTGGCAGGATCAGGCTGACGCCCGAGCCGGGCGAGAGGCCGAGCTCGTGAACCATGCGTGCCGGCACTTCGGCGCTGATCTTCTGCGACCGGCCGGACGACGGCGCAAGCGTCAGCAGGCACTTGCCCCCGAGGAATTCGATCCAGTCCACCCGGGCATCGAGGGAATTGCCGGACATATCGCGCCCGCCCCGCTCCGCCGGAGCGATCTCGACGGCCTCCGGCCTTATGGCGATGATGGCTTTTCCGCCGGGCGGTGCCGTGATGCGCGACCGCTCGATGGCGAGTTCGTGGCCGGTGAAGCTGACCCGGTTCTCACCGATGATCGTGACGTCCAGGAAATTCATGCTGCCGACAAAGCTCGCGACGAAGGGCGTTGCCGGACGGTCATAGATTTCGGCGGGCGGTCCTTCCTGGACGATTCGTCCCTCGTTCATCACCACGACGTGATCCGCCATGGTCAGAGCTTCTTCCTGATCGTGAGTGACCATGATGGCGGTGATGCCGAGCGACTGCTGCAGGCGGCGGATCTCGCTGCGCAGGGTGCGGCGCACCTTGGCGTCGAGCGCCGAAAGGGGCTCGTCCAGCAGCAACACATGCGGCTTTGGCGCCAGCGCCCGGGCCAGCGCCACGCGCTGCTGCTGTCCGCCCGAGAGCATGTGCGGATATTTGCCGCGCTGATCCTCCACGCCGACCAGCGCCAGGAGCTCTTTCACCCGGGCCGTGATGTCGGTGCCGGACCAGCCCCGGCATCTGGGACCATAGGCGACATTCTCCTCGACCGTGAGGTTGGGAAACAGCGAGTAGCTCTGAAATACCATGCCGAAATTGCGCTCGCGCTCGGGCACGCCTTCCAGGCTCTGTCCTCTGAAGAACAGGCTGCCGCGATCGGCGGTCTCGAGCCCGGCGATCAGCCTGAGAAGCGTGGTCTTGCCGCAGCCCGACGGCCCCAGGAAGCAGACAAGGGCGGAGGCGGCGACGTCGAGGTCGACCGAATCGACGGCTACGCTTGCACCGAATGTCTTGGTGACGGCACGCAGGGAGATGTCCATGGCGACCTTTCGAGGGAGCGGAGCTCGCGGGGGTCGGGCCGCCCCGCTCCCGCTTTCGTCCGGTTGGAATATGGGCGCCGCGTGCCGGAAAGCAACAGAAAGACCCGCGGAATGGCCGCTCGGCGGAGCGGCCAAAGAGCCACGGCGGCAATCCGCCTCAACGCTCGATGTCGGCCTGCCACTGCTTGAGGATGCGATCCTTGTTGGAGGCGGACCAGGCAAAATCCATGTTGAACAATACCTTGGTCACGTCCGCCGGCATGCCCGCATCGCGGGCGATCTGGGCCTGCTCGCCGCCGGGCACGGAGTTCATTTCGGCGCGCTCACCGTAAAGCTTGGCTGCGGCGGGCGTCAGCAGCCAGGACAGGAATTTCTTGGCGTCTTCCTTGTTTTGAGACGTCTTCATCAGCCCGCTGGTCTCGACCTCATAACCCGCCCCTTCCTTGGGAATGATCATGGTGATCGGAAAACCTTCACTGATCTGCTTGACGGCCGCGAAGGCAAAGGAGGTGCCTATGACATATTCGCCGGCGCTTGCCATCCGGCAGGGCTTGGAGCCCGACTTGATGTATTGGGCGACGTTCTGGTCGAGCTGCTTGAGATATTTCCAGCCTGCCTCCTCGCCTTTCATTTGCAGAAGGCTCGAGACCTGGAGATAGCCGGTACCCGAGCTGGCTGCATTGGGCATGACGATCTCGCCCTTATAGGCCGGGTTCAGCAAATCCTCCCATGAGGACGGGATGGGCAGCTTCTTGGCCTCCGCCAAAGTCTTGTTCACGCAGAATGCCGCAAAATAGCCGGTCGTTGCGAACCAGCGGCCTTCGGGGTCGCGAAAATGCTTGTCGACCTTGTCTACTCCGTCCGGCGAGTAGGCTTCGAGCATCGCCTGGATGCGCGGATCGACCATGTTGGTCACCGCCCAGCCCCAGATGACGTCGTGTTGCGGATTGTTCGCCTCGGCGAGAATGCGGGCGCCGAGATCTCCCGTCGAAAGCCGCAGCAGATGGACCTTGATGTCCGGATGCTCCTTGTTGAACGCCTCGATATAGACCTTGGCGTCATCCTCCTCGAGCGACGTATAGGCGGTGATGTCGCCCGCTTGCGCGGCGACCGGCAGGCCCATCAGGAGCGAAAGCGACAGGAGCGATATTCGAGCGAATCTGGCGACCATGGCACGTCCTCACCTCGTGGTTTTCGTTTCTGCGACAAGCCTTTCCGAGGGTAAGGATCGGACCGGATGTTTGAGATGTCAACATATTTTGTTTGACTTACAACATTTTGGGCATATGGATGACCTCGGCCGATGCACCGCCGACGGGCCTTTTAGAAGCGGGCGACAACCTTGGCCGCATTTGCAGGAATGCGGCTTCGATCTCGTGATCGGACATCCGCTTTGCGGCCGGACAACACCTCGTCTGGAAAGGCGCCAAAGTCCTGCTGCATTCAATAAAAAACAATCGACGGTCGCAGGCCTCGTTTTGCTCGATTTCAAACGGACCGCAATCATTTGATCCAGCTCTGTGAAGATCACCCAGAGGTAGTAAGAACACTTTCCAACTGGAGCTGACTTCTGTAGTCGTGCTGAATGGACCGCCTGCAAGGGAAAGTGACGGGCATATGAGCTTGACCTTCGATCTCGGCCGCGGCCCCCAGTCCTTCGGCCATCGCTTCCTCATCGGCCTGCAGCAGAGCCCGGTCTTGAGCGATCACGACAAACGGCTCCTGTCGGTGCTGCAGCCCGCCGGCGTCGTGCTCTTCCGCGCCAATTTCCTCTCGGGCGCGCCCTATGACGAGTGGCTCGCCTCGCATGCGAAACTCCTCGCCGACGTGCGCGAATATATCGGCCGCGACGAGATCCTGGTCACCATCGACCACGAGGGCGGCGGCGTGCTGCGCCCGCCCGCCCCCATCACCAACTTCGCCTGGGCGCGCGAATGGCCGGGCGAGGCGGCGGCCGTCGGCCGCGCCATGGGCGTCGAATTGCGCCATCTCGGCTTCAACGTGAATTTCGCGCCGGTGCTCGACGTCAATTCGAACCCGGCCAATCCGGTCATCGGCCCGCGTGCCTTCGGCACGACGCCCGAGGCCGTCGTGCCGCCGGCGCGGCAGTTCCTCGACGCGCTCCAGGCCGAGGGCGTGCTCGGCTGTCCCAAGCATTTCCCCGGCCATGGCGATGCCGGCGTCGACTCGCATTATTCGCTGCCGGTCATCGACGTCGACCCCGCGACCTTCCGCAGTCGCGAGCTGGCGCCCTTCCGCCAATTCACCGATGCCGCGACGCGGCTGTTCATGACCGCCCATATCGTCGTGCCGGCGATCGATCCCGGAACGCCCGCCACCATGTCACGCATCATCCTCACCGACATCCTGCGCGGCGAGCTGGGTTTCAAGGGCGTCATCGTCACTGACGATCTCGGCATGCGGGCGATCTCGGGCAAGCTCAAGACACCCGAGACGACGCTCAAGATCGTCGATGCCGGCGCCGATCTCCTGTGCATGTGCGCCTATTGGGCCGACACCGCGCTCATCCTCGAGATGATCGGCCACATGACGCAGGGCCTGAAGGACGGCGCGATCAGGGAGGCATCCTTGCGGGCGTCGTTCGAGCGCATCTCGGCGTTGCTGGCGGACGTTCCCCAGCACCCTGTCGCGCGGCTGGCGGATGAGACCTATCAGCAGCATGCGGCGCTCGCGCCCTTGCGGCCGCGCACGCCGGCTCCGGCCAATGCCGGGGGCGCCGCCAAGGCGTGAGTCTGGATCAAGGCCTATGGCGAAACACGCCTAGGCTTGCAGCGTAGTATCGCGGTTTTTCGCAACGGCGGCCGAAATAACGCCGCATCGTCGACGTATTTGGGTTGACCTCGAAGGGTCCGCTCCTCCACATCGCGGCAAGGGTACTGAAGCCCATGGAACTGCTCGAACGCGATCGTGACCTCGACAGGCTGGCGGCGGCGCTCGCCCAGGCGACCGCCGGCCAAGGCCGCTTGGCCGTGATCGGCGGCGAGGCCGGCATCGGCAAGACCGCCTTCATCCGGCACTTCCTCTCGATCCATGGCCAGCCGCACCGCAGGCTCATCGGCCATTGCGACTCCCTGTTCACCCCGGCGCCGCTCGGGCCGCTTTATGACATCGCCCGCGCGGCCGGCGGCCGCCTGCTGGCCCAGCTCGAAGACGAAGCGCCGCGCCCGACACTGTTCTCCACCATGCTCGACCTCCTCGGCGACCCGGCGCCGCCGACAGTGCTCGTCATCGAGGACATCCATTGGGCCGACGAGGCGACTCTCGATCTCCTCAAATATCTCGGCCGCCGCATCGGCCAGACGCGCGCCCTCCTCGTCCTCAGCTATCGCGACGACGAGGTCGACGACCATCCGCCGCTGCGCGTTCTCCTCGGCGATCTCCTCACCTCGCCGGCGGCCATCCGCATCGACCTCGAGCGGCTCTCGATCGAGGCGGTGCGCCGCATGAGCGACGGCCAGGCGCTCGATCCGGAAGCGCTGCACCGGCAGACCTCGGGCAACCCCTTCTTCCTCACCGAGATCCTTGCGCAGGCCGGCCACGGTATTCCCAAGACCGTTCGCGATTGCGTGCTGGCGCGCGCCGTCAGGCTCAGGCCCGCCGCGCGCGGCGTCCTCGACACCATGGCGGTTCTCGGCAGCCGCATCGACCTTGGCGTCCTGGAGAAGGTCGTCGCCGGCGACGCCGAGAGCATCGCGGACTGCCGCCGGGCGGGCTTCATCGTCACCAGCGGCGCAGCGATCGCCTTCCGTCACGAGCTGATGCGCGACGCCATCCTGGCCGATCTCGATCCGCCGCGGGCGCGCGAAGTCCATCGTCAGGCGCTCGCCGGATTGCGCAGCTCGGGCAACCGGTGCGACCTTGCTCTGCTGGCGGGGCTCGCCGAAGGTGCGGGCGATCATGCCGCGGTGCTGGACTATGGGCCGGCGGCCGCGCGCGCCGCCGCCGTCGTCGGCGCCCATCGGACGGCGGCCGCCCAGTATCGGCGCGCGCTGGCTTTCGCCGGCGATCGTCCGCCCGCCGAGAGGGCGGCCCTCTCCGAGGCCTTCGCCGGGCAATGCGCCATCATCGACGACCTGCCCGAGGCGATCAGCGCGCTCGACGCGGCCATCGCGCTCTGGCGCGAGGCCGGTGATCGCGTGAAGGAGGGCCGCAACCTCTCGACGCTCGCCTGGCCCTTGGTGCGCAGCGGCCAGAACGCCGCCGCCGAGGAGGCGAGCCGCCGGGCGATCGAGGTTCTGGAAGCGCTGCCGCCCGGATGCGAGCTTGCCGATGCCTATCGCATGCAGGCGCATCTGCATATGCTCGACCGCGACACGCCGGCGGCCGTCGACTGGGGCGGCAAGGCCATCGCGCTGGCCACCCGTTTCAACGACGATGCCACGGTCGCCGCCGCCGAGATGGTGGTCGGCGCCGCCATGCTGGTGAGCGGCGACGACAACGGCCTTCCGCATTTCGACCGCTGCCTGGCGCTGGCGCGCGCCCGCGGCATGGACGATCTCGTCGGGCTCGCTTATCTCAATCTCGGCTCGTCCTATGGCGAGCGCTACCAGTTCGCCAAGGCGGAAGTGGTCCTGACCGAAGGCATCGTCTATGCCGAGGAGCACGATCTCGATCATTCCAACAACTACATGTGGGCCTGGCTCGCCTTGACCCGCCTCTATCAGGGGCGCTGGGGCGAAACCGGCGACCGCGCGATCGCCGTCATCGAATGTCCGAATTTCTCGGCTGTGAGCCAGATCATGGCGCTCGTCGCTCTGGGGCGCCTCAGGGTCCGGCGCGGCGATCCGGGTGCTGCGCCGCTGCTCGATCAGGCGCTCGATTTCGCCGCGCGCACCGACACGCTGCAGCGCCTGGCGCCGGTGCGCGCCGCGCGCGCCGAAGCCGCCTGGTTCGCGGGCGATCTCGCGCGCGTAGCCGCGGAGGCGAACGCCGCCTATGGGCTGGCGCTGCGCCACCGCCATGCCTGGCATGTCGGCGAGTTCTCCTTCTGGCTGAAGCGCGCCGGCCAGACGGTCACGCCGCCCGATTATTGCGCCGAGCCTTTCGCTCTGCAGATCGCCGGTCAATGGCGCGCCGCCGCCGAGGCCTGGCGGAGGCTGGATTGTCCCTTCGAAGAGGCCCGCGCGCTGGCCGATGGCGATGAGCCGGCGCAATTGCAGGCGCTCGAGATCTTCGACCGGCTGGGCGCCGCGCCGGCGGCGACGATGCTGCGCCAGAGCCTGCGGGAAAGGGGCTCGCGGCACATACCGCGGGGACCCAGGGCCACAACGCTGCGCAACCCTTATGGGCTCACGGCGCGCGAGATGGGCATATTGGATTGCCTCGCCGGCGGCCTGAGCAATGGCCAGATCGGCGCCCGGCTGCACATCTCGCCCAAGACCGTCGATCATCACGTGTCGGCGATCCTGGCCAAGCTTTCGGTCAAATCGCGCGGCGAGGCCGCAGCTCTGGCGCATGGCCTCGTCTCGCAAAATAGGGAGATGGCGGCGGCAAAATAGGGAGGCTTCCCGATGTGCCGAGCCCGGCTCGCGACTAGCTTGTGCTCGTTCAATGACGGAGCAGCCTCATGCCACGCTATATCATCGAAAGAACCTTTCCGGACGGGCTCGAGATTCCCATGACGGCGAAGGGTACTGAGATCACCCTGAAGGTCGTCGGCCGCAATGCCGAGGAAGGCGTCACCTGGGTGCATTCCTATGTCACCCAGGACAAGCGGAAGACCTTCTGTGTCTATGACGGACCGACGCCCGAGGCCATCCGCAAGGTCGCCGAGCGCAACGGCCTGCCCGTCGACCGCATCAGTGAAGTCCGCGTGCTCGATCCTTATTTCTATCTATGACGGACATCTGCGATTCCTCGTCCGGCGATGAATGCTGGACGAGGGAAAGGGACGCCCCGGCAATCGTCACCATGCCCCCAATATGGCGGTTGCTACGGGCGCTCTCGAATTTGTGGCGGCGCCGCAAGGTCGATCATGCCCTGCGCCTGCATCGCATGAACGACTACATGCTGCGCGACATCGGCCTCACCCGCACGGACTATCAATATCCTGAAGCCGAGAGCCTGCACCCTTTTGCGGCTGCCTTTCGCGCGGAGAGACGACCAAGCTAGGTAAGAACATCTTCAGTGCTTCTGGCTACCCCTGGAGTTGAACCGAAGCAGACAAGTGTGCTCAATTGCCCAGAGCTTCGGGGGGAACAACCATGAACTCGCCGCTGAAAAGGTCCGGCCGCGATCATAAACAACTTCAACAGATCATCGTCGGGCTGACCGACGGCGTCATTCTGGTCGGCACTGACCAGAAGATCCTGTGGGCCAACGATGCGGCGCTCGAAATGCACGGCATTCGACGGATCAAGGACCTCGGCCTCACCGTCAAGGAATATCGGCGACGGTTCCGCCTGCGTTATCGCAACAATCGGCCCGTCGAGCGCGGCAGATACCCGATCGAGCGGGCCGTCGCCGGGGAGAGCTTCAGCGACGTCACGGTTGAGGTCGTGCGCGCCGCCAAGCCCGAGCAATGCTGGGTCCACTCGATCCGCAGCCTCGTCATCACAGCCGACACGGGGGAGCCCGACTACTTCGTTCTCATTATTAAGGACGAGACTGAACGCTTCGGCGCCGAGGAGCGCTTCGAGAGCGCATTCAATGCCAACCCCGCGCCCGCCGTCATCTGTCGTGTGTCCGACCAATGCTATGTAAGGGTCAATCAGGGTTTTCTTGAAATGACCGGCTATGCCCGCACCGATTTTCTCGGTCGCTCAGTCCACGAAATCGATGTGCTGCACGATGCCGAAAAGCGCGAGCTTGCTCTGGAGCGTCTGAAGGAAGGGCAGACCATTCCGCAGATGGAGTCTTGCGTGCCTTTGCCGGGCGGTGGCTTCAAATTTGTTATCGTCGCTGGCGAGCCGCTCGCGATCGCCGACGAAAACTGCATACTCTTCACCTTCGCCGATCTCGACCCGCGTAAGAATGCGGAGAACGCGTTGCGTCAAAGCGAGGAGCGCTTCGCGACGTCTTTTCGGCTCTCTCCCGTGCCGGCAACGATCTGCAAGCTGGAAGGATACAAGCTCGTCGAGGTCAATGAGGCTTTCAAAGCCCTCACCGGCTACGGTGAAGAGGAGGTGATCGGACGAAGTGCTACGGAGCTGCACCTGTGGTTAGACAAGGCAGCGCAGGGCCAATTCGAGCAGACAGTGGAAAAAACCGGTGGTGTTCGAAATCTCGATCTTCAGCTGCGGACCAAGGATGCAGCCGTCATCGATTGTCTCGTTTCCGCCGACACCGTCACCATCGATGATCAGCTTTGCGTGCTTTGCGTGATGCAGGACATCACCGATCGGAAGCGGTCGCAGGACGAGTTGGTCGCCGCAATCGAAACCGTGATGAGCGATGCATCTTGGTTCAGCCGCACAGTCGTTGAAAAGCTGGCGGCACTACGCCAATCCTCCAGTACCCGTTCCAGCAAGGCTGATCTCCGGGATTTGACGGACCGCGAGCGCGAGGTGCTTGGCCTCATCTGTGAAGGCCAAAGCGATCCTGAGATGAGCCAGGCTCTAAAGCTTTCGCGCAACACGATCCGCAACCACGTCTCAGCGCTCTACCGCAAGATAGGCGTCAATCGTCGCGGCGCTGCGATTATCTGGGCGCGAGAACGCGGCATTACGGGCAAGGACGCGATCAAGCCGGCAAGGCAACGTCGGAAAGTGAAGTAACCGTCGGAAAAACAACCACCAAAACCCGAGGCACCGCTTCGGCGGGGTTCTTTTTTCATCATGCGCAGCTGCGTAGACATGTCCGACACGACATGCCCAAAGCGCACCCCAGGACAAAAGTACCAAATGACCTAGTACGTCCTTCTCTTGGCAGAACCATTTCTCAATCCTACCTGTTTCTGCCGCAGCCACGTTTGAAGTGGCGGACTTTATGCCGTTTATCAGCAACAGCGGAGCGAGTCATGGACAAGGATCGGATCAAAGGCGGTACCAAGCAGGTCAAAGGCTCGGTAAAAGAGGCCATTGGCAAGGTCACCGGCAACCGCCGGACCGAAGTGGAAGGCGCCGCCGAGAGAGCGGCCGGCAAGGTTCAGAGCGGGGTCGGCAAAGCCAAGGATGCCGCGCGCGATGCCTTCAAGAAGTGAGATCCCAAAGGGTGCGGCTGCCGCCGCACCTCAGGACGCTCAGGCAAGGTGACTTCAACCAACACAGGCATGGACCCGTTCGCGCCGGGCCGCTGACAGCCCTGACAGGTCTCCTTGCGAAAGCCGACAGGCAACAAATTCAGGTGGGTCATTGTGATGGATTATATCAGCCCACATTCCGGCGCGACCGGCAGCGACGAAACGAGCCTTATTGCAGTGAGCAACGTTGAGGAGACCAACGCCTATGATCGCCAGAACGAGCGCGGTTGTGGCAACAAACGATCCGGGCTCTGAACAAGGAGCTCGCGGCCTGCGATCCTTTGGTGCGCCAATCGACGTCAATGTGGATTTCTTGAATCAGGTGCTGCAATCCAGCGTCGATTGCATCAAGGTTCTGGATCTCGACGCTCATGTTGAATTTCTGAGCGCGGGAGGAATGCGCGTCCTGGAGATCGATGACTTCAGCCAGTTTGCGGGCTGCGATTGGCTGAGCTTTTGGTCGGGCGACGACCGCTCCACCGTGGCTGCCGCTGTTGCCGAGGCGCGGGCCGGCGGCGCGGGGCATTTCCAGGCCTTCTGTCCTACTGCCAAAGGCACGCCGAAGTGGTGGGATGTCGTGGTCACGCCAATACGCGGCGCCGACGGACAACCTGCAAAGTTGTTGTCCATCTCGCGCGACATCACGGAGTTGAGGCAGGCAGCGGAGACACGACGTCTTCTCCTCCTCGAAATGACGCACCGCTTCAAGAATGTGCTGTCCCTGGTGCAGGGAATCGCCACCCAGACGTTGCGCAAGGCCGAGAACTGGGACGAAGCGCAGGCGGTGTTCTCGGCGCGCCTGACGGCCCTTGCCGCTGCACATGACGTGCTGACAAGGGAGAGTTGGCACGAAGCCAATCTCAGGAACATCGTCGAAGCGGCTGTCGCAGCTCACGAGACGGAGCGAATTGAGATCGAAGGTCCTGACCTCATGCTGGACTCCCGGCCAGCGCTGGCGCTGGGACTTGCCATTCACGAATTGTGCACCAACGCGACCAAATACGGCGCACTCTCAAACCACACCGGACGAGTGAAGATTTCGTGGGTAGCCGATATCGCCCGAGCGGGCTTCAAATTGCGATGGCGCGAAGCGGGCGGCCCGTATGTGACTCCGCCGAAGCAGAAAGGGTTCGGATCCTTCTTGATCGAGCAAAATCTTGCAAGCGTGCTCAGCGCCCAAATCCGGCTCAATTACGAGCCCGGCGGTCTTGTTTGTGAAATCGACGCGCCGCTTCGTTCACCGCCCTCTCCCAGTGAGGCTGTCGGGAATTGACTCGGTCGCGAAGCGATCACCGCTCATTTCGCGCTGCCTGGCTGAGGCTGTTGCCCAGGGGCACCCATGATCCGGAACGCTTCATCCCGCCGGACGAGCTGGGCCGCAGGCTGACGAAAGCCGGTTTCACCGTGCGACCTTTCACCGGCTTCGGCCCTCGCGGCATCACCTGGCGCCTCGATCCGGTCTTCGGCCGCCTGCCTACCCTGGCTGTCCAATATATGGGCGCCGCCCGCAAAACCGGGTGATGGCCGCGCAGTTTTAATAAAAGAGCCATTGAACTCGCCGCATTCCTTGTTGTACGATCGTTCAACAAGGAAACGTCATGACGGTCGTGCGCAGCGCATTTCCCTTCGCGGTGGAGGTCGTCGATCCCTATTGGATCGGCCTTGCGGACGGCACCCGCATCGCCGCGACGCTGTGGCGGCCGAAGACGGATGCGAAGGTGCCGGTCGTCGTCGAGATGATCCCCTATCGCCGCCGCGACGGCACCGTCTTCCGCGACCACGAGATGCATCCCTATTGGGCGGGCTCGGGGCTGGCCTGCTGCCGCGTCGACCTGAGAGGAGCGGGCGACTCCGACGGCCTCCTCGCCGATGAATATCTGCCGCGCGAGCAGGACGATGCCTGCGAGATCATCGCGGCGCTTGCCGCCGAACCCTGGTCGAACGGCAATGTCGGCATGACCGGCATTTCATGGGGCGGCTTCAATGCATTGCAGGTTGCGGCGCTCGGGCCTCCGGCGCTCAAGGCGATCATCACTCTGTGCTCGACCGACGACCGCTATGCCGATGACGTCCATTACATGGGCGGCGCCCTCCTCACCGAGAACGAGATGTGGTCGAACTTCATGCTGGTGAAGAACGCCATGCCACCCGATCCGCAGATCGTGGGCGAGGCCTGGCGCGCCATGTGGCGCACGCGTCTCGATGCCAACCAGTCCTGGTCGGAACATTGGCTCGAGCATCAGCGCCGCGATGCCTACTGGAAACAGGGCTCGGTCTGCGAGGATTTGTCCAGGATCCACTGCGCCGTCCTTGCGGTGTGCGGCTGGGAGGACAGCTATTCCAATTCCGTGCCGCGCCTGCTCGCGGGCCTGACCGCACCCAAGATGGCGATCATGGGTCCCTGGTCGCATGCCTTCCCCTGCCGCGGCGATCCAGGCCCGCAGATCGGCTATCTCCAGGAGGCCTTGCGCTGGTGGAGGCACTGGCTTGCCGGCGAAGAGACCGGCATCATGGACGAGCCGCAATATCGCGTCTATGCGATCGGCGAGGAGCGCCCGCAACCTTGGTACGCATCGCATGCAGGCCATTGGATCGCGGAAGACTCCTGGCCTAGCCCGCGCATCGACTGGCGGACGCTCCATCTCAATGCCGGAGCGCTGGCCTCCGTGCCGGAAACGGGATCGACACTTTCCGTGCGCTCGCCCGCCACCGCCGGCACCGATTGCGGCCGCTGGGGCGGCTATGGCGGCACGTCGCCCGATCTCGCCATCGACCAGCGCCGCGAGGACGGCCAGGCCCTGTGCTTCGACACCGAACCTTTGCCCGAAGACACCACTCTTCTCGGCGCGCCCGAGATCACGCTGACCCTCACCGTCGATGCGCCGAAGGTCAATCTCGCGGCCCGCCTGTGCGACGTTTATCCCGACGGCACCTCGGCGCTGATGACCTATGGCGTGCTCAATCTGAGCCACCGCGACAGTCATGAATTCCCGGAAGATTGTCCGGTCGGCGCCCCTTTCACGGTCACGCTCAGGCTGAATGATTTCGCCCGCACCGTCCCCAAGGGCCACCGCATCAGGCTCGCCTTGGCCACCCAGCACTGGTTCATCCTGTGGCCGCAGCCGACGCTCGCCATGGCGACCCTCGCCAGCGGCCGCTCGACCATCAGGCTGCCCATCCGGCCGCCGGGTCCGCGCGACAGCCAGGTCGCCTTCGAACCCGCCGAGACATCGCCGCCCGTGCCTGCGACCGAGATCGCGGTCGGCCGATCGACCAAGACCGTCGAGGACGATATCGCCACCGGGCTGCGCACCATCAGGCTCAGGACCGATCATGGCACGCATTCGATCGATGACCGTGCGATCGTCACCTCGTCCTGGAACGCCGACACCTTCGTCATCCACCCCGACGATCCGCTGACCGCGAGCCTCGTCACCGAATATGCCTGGGCGGTCAAGAGCGGGCCCGCCGACATGGAAGCCAGGAGCCGCACCGAGCTCAGCGCCGATGCCGAGAACTTCTACCTCACCTGGCGGATCGAGGCCCGCGAGCACGGCCGCATCGTGCACAGCAAGGGCGCGACGCGCGCCATCAAGCGCGACTTCTGTTGAAGGACCCGCCCGGCCATGCTCGCTTACACCATCAAACGCATCGGCCTCGGCATCCTGATCCTGATCGGTGTGATGTTCGCCATGTATGCGGCGGTCTTCATCGTGCCGGGCAACCCGGCGCGCGCCGCACTCGGCCCCCGCGCGACCCAGGAGATGATCGACAGGCTCACCCGCGAGATGGGGCTCGACCAGCCTTACCTGGTCCAGATCTACAACTTCTTCGTCAATGTGCTCTCGGGCAATCTCGGGGTCGACGTGATCTCCAACCGCCCCGTGGCGACCGAGATCTGGGAGGTCCTGCCCAATACGTTGATCCTCTGCTTCGTCGGCCTCGGCTGGGCCACCCTCTTGGCGATACCGCTCGGCTGCCTCGCGGTGCTCAAGCGCGACACCTGGATCGACCGCGCCGCGAGCCTGCTTTCGGTCAGCGTCATCTCGCTGCCTTATTATGTGGTCGCCATCTATGCGCTGCTGATTTTCGCGGTCGGGCTCAACTGGCTGCCGGCCATCGGCGATGGCGATCCGGGCGACATCTTGAGCCAGATCCAGGCGCTCATCCTGCCCGCTTTCGCCATCGGCTTCACCTGGGTCGGCTACCTTGCGCGCCTCGTCCGTGCCTCGATGCTCGACGTCATGGGCGAGCCCCATATCCGCACCGCCCGCGCCTTCGGCGTGCCGGAATGGAAGATCGTCACCAAATACGGGCTGCGCATCGCGCTCATCCCCACTTTGTCGCTGCTCGCGGTCAGCCTCGGCGGCCTCATCTCCTCGGCGGTCTTCGTCGAGGTCATCTTCTCCAGGCCCGGCATCGGCAAGCTCGTCACCGCCGCCGTCAACCTGCGCAACTATCCCGTCGTCATGGGCTCGGTCCTGGTCATGACCGCCATCTACGTCACGCTCACCATCGCCGCCGATCTCCTGATCGCGCGGCTCGATCCGAGGATCAGAGATGCCTTCCGCGGTGCGTGACGTCCTCCTGCGCGTGATGCGCGATCCTCTGGGCCTGCTCGGCCTGGTCCTGGTCGTGCTGGTGATTGGTGCGGCGATCTTCGCCGACGTGATCTCGCCCTATGACCCGGCCAGGATCGACGTACTCAACAAGCTGCAGAGCCCCTCGGCGGCCCATTGGCTCGGCACCGACCAGCTCGGCCGCGATACGCTGTCGCGCATCATCCATGGCGCGCGCGTCGCCATGGGCATCGCCGTCTTCTCGATCGGCATCGGCGCCTGCATCGGCCTGATCCTCGGCATGCTGGCGGGCTACGGGCCGCGCTGGCTCGACGCCCTCCTCATCTTCTTCTTCGATTCGCTGAGCGCCATCCCGCTGATCCTCTTCGCCCTGACCGTCATCGTCATCCTGGGTCCGGGCACGGGAACGCTGATCTTCGTCATCGCCCTCATCTCCATTCCCGTCTATGGCCGGCTCGTCCGCGCCCAGACCCTGGCGCTCAGGCGCAGCGAATTCGTCCTGGCCGAGCAGTCGATGGGCGCCGGCACCTTCCGCATCATCGGCGTCCATCTTCTGCCCAACGTGCTCGGGCCCCTGGTGATCCTGGTCAGCATGGACATTCCGACGGTCGTGGCGCTCGAAGCCGCGCTCAGCTATCTGGGGCTCGGCGTCAAGCCGCCGACGCCGAGCTGGGGCACCATCCTCAATGACGGCTATATCTCCTTGCGCACCAATCCGGCGCTCGTCATCGCCGCCGGCATCCCGCTCATCATCGCCACCCTGGGCTTCACCTTCCTGGGCGAATCCCTGCGCGATGCGCTCGACCCCAAGCTCAAGCACAGGCCATCCCCATGACGGCGCCGCTTCTCGCCATTCGCAATCTCACCATCGACTATGCCGGCCACGTCCAGGCGGTGCGCCGGGCCAATCTCGAGATCAGGCTCGGCGAGGCGGTGGGCCTGGTGGGTGAATCGGGCTCCGGCAAGTCGACGCTCGCCGCCGCCATTCCGGGCCTGCTGCCGATGAGCGCCCGGATCGCCATGGGCGAAATCGCCTTCAAGGGCAAAACCATCACCGGCTCCGGCAGCGCCGCGCAGCGCGCCTTGCGCGGCGATGAGGTCGCCATGGTGTTCCAGGATCCGATGACCGCGTTCAACCCGGTGCTGACCATCGGCGAGCAGCTGGTCGACTTCCAGAGCCGCGTTCCGGGCTCGACAGCCGAGAAATACGGGCGCGCCGTCGCCATGCTGGCCCGCGTGGGCATGCCAGACGCCGCTTTGCGGGCCCGAAGCTATCCGCATGAGCTGTCGGGCGGCATGCGCCAACGCGCCGCCATCGCCGCGGCCCTCCTCGTCAATCCGAGCCTGCTCATCGCCGACGAGCCGACGACGGCGCTCGACGTCACCATGGAGGCGCAGATCATCCATCTCTTCCGCGAGCTGCGCCGCGACTATGGCGGCGGCATCCTGATCGTCACCCACCATCTGGGCGTCGTCGCCGAGCTCTGCGACCGGGTCTATGTGATGTACCGGGGCGATGTGGTCGAGGAAGGCCCGGTCGACGACATCTTCCACAATCCGCGCCATCCCTATACACGCGCACTCCTCGCCTGCGATCCGGCGCGTCTCTCCGAGCGCGCCGGCTATCTCCCGGTGATCAGCGAGGCTGAGCGCGCCACTTTCACGAGGGCTGGAGCGTGACCGCCCCGATCATCGAGGCCGAGGGCCTGGCGGTGAATTTCCGCGGTCCGGGCGGTTTTCTGGGGCTTGGCGCGCGCCGTCTCGCCATTCTCGAAGATGTGTCGCTCAGGGTCCACAAAGGTGAGACGCTGGGCCTCGTCGGTGAATCGGGATCGGGCAAGACCACGCTGGCGCGCACGCTCCTGGGGCTGGTGCCCGCTGCCCGCGGCACGATCCGCTTCGACGGCGCGCCGGTCGAGCGCTTCGGGTCGCTGCGGCGCCGCACCGCGATGATGTTCCAGGACCCGGTCGCATCCTTGAGCCCGAGGCTCGCCATCGGCTCGGCCATCACCGAACCCTTCGTCATCCATGGTGTGGCCATGGGCTCGCGCCGCCAAGCGGCGGAAGAGCTTCTCGACCTCGTCGGATTGCCGAAGGATTTCATCACCCGCTATCCGCACGAGCTTTCGGGCGGCCAGGCGCGTCGCGCCGGTGTGGCGCGCGCCCTGGCGCTCAAGCCCGATCTCGTCATCGCCGATGAACCCACCGCCGGCCTCGATGTCTCCATCCAGGGCGAGATCCTCAACCTGATGACCAGGCTCAAAGCCGAGCTCAGGCTCTCTTATGTCATCGTCACCCACAATCTCGCGATGATCCGTCACGTCTCCGACCGGATCGCCATCATGTATCTGGGCCGCATCGTCGAGGAAGGGCCGACTCCCGAGGTCTTCGCCAAGACGCGCCATCCTTATACGGCGTCCCTCATCGCCTCCGAGCCCATTCCCGATCCGCGCCGCAAGCGCCGGTCGCTCGCCATCACCGGCGAAGTGCCGAGCATCCAGAACCGGCCGACGGGCTGCGAGTTTCATACCCGCTGCCCTTATGCCCAAGAGCGCTGCCGCAACGAGGCGCCGTCACTATCCGTCACGGGCAGCCACGGCGTGCGCTGCCATTTTCCGCTCAACTAGGGAGGAGTAACAATGAAAATCAAAGGGCATTTCGACCGCCGCGGCTTCCTTCAGCTGTCGGCGTTTCTCGGCGCCGGCATGGTCCTGCCGCAACGCCTGAGCTTCGCCGCCGAAGGCGATGTCTTGCGCATCCGGAGCGACAGCGACATCAACCGGCTGGACCCGGCATTCCAGATCGGCAATCTCGAGGAGATCACCAGCCGCTGCGTGCTGGTCTCATTGGTGCGCCTCTCCGACATGCGCAAGGGCAACACGATCGCACCCTGGGGGGCCGAGAAGATCGAGCAGACCGATCCGACCTCGATCACCTTCACGCTTCTGCCGGGCCTCAAATGGACCGGCGATTACGGACCGGTGACGCCCGAGGACGTGAAATACTCCTTCGAGCGCATCGCCGATCCGAAGACCGAATCGGCCTGGAAATACCAGTTCGAGAAACTTGACAAGGTCGAGGTCAAGGACGAGCGCACCGGCATCATCCGCCTGAAGGAGCCGTTCCAGCCGATCTGGGTGACGTCGCTGCCCTATTATGGCGGCCACATCGTCTGCAAGGCGGCGGTCGAGAAGGCCGGCGGCAAATACACGACCGAGGTCCCGGCGCAATGCGGCCCCTATCTCATCGACAAATGGGAGCCCAAGCAGAAGATGAGCTTCAAGGCCAATCCTGACTGGCCAGGGCCGAAACCCGATTTCGGCCGGGTCGAGATATCGATCGTCGAGGACGACCAGGCGGCCCAGCTCGCCTATGAGGCGAAGGCCTTCGACTATTGCCGCGTCTCGGCCTCGTCCGCCAAGGGGCTCAAGGAGAAGCCCTTGCCCGACACCAAGCTCATCGAGGCGCAGTCGACCCGCTACGTCTGGCTCACCATCAATATCGACAATCCCAAGCTCAAGGACCCGAAGGTCCGCCAGGCCGTGCAATATGCCTTCGACGGCGAGCAGGTGATCGCCGGCACCTATGATGGCCTGGTGCCGCGCTCGACCGGCGTGGTGCAGCCCGGCACGCCGTTCTCGCGCGCGAAGAACCTCATCGACAAGCCTGATTACGAGAAGGCCAAAGCGCTCCTTGCCGAAGCCGGGGTAAGCGATCTCAAGCTCAATCTCGCCACCTTGAACGACTCGCGCTACATGACCGCCTGCCAGATCATCCAGGCGACCATGGCGCAAGCCGGCATCACCATCGAGATCCAGCCCTATGACGAAGGCGCCTATTGGGTGCTCGGCGACAAGACGCAAGGCGACGGCTACAAGAACCTGGAGCTGGTGCTGATGCCCTTCGCCGGCGGCATCGACCCGTCCGAGAACCTGGTGTGGTTCCGCCCCGACCAGATCGGCGTGTGGAACTGGTCGGCCTTCAACAGCCCGGAATTCGAGGAGCTCTACACCAAGGCCCTGTCGGAAGGCGATCAGGCGAAGCGCAAAGCCATGTATAACCGCATGGAGGACCTGATGGAGGAATCGGGTGGCTTCATCTTCGTCTGCCACGAGCCCTTCGTCGCGATCCACAAGACCATGTTCGAGCCCGAGATCCTGGCCGACGGCTATCCCAATCCCGTCGGCTTCAAGAAACTGTGAGGTTGAATGCCGACTGCCGTCCAGAAGAGCAAACCGCGCTTTGCCCGGGTCGAGGCCGATCTGCGCCGGCAGATGCTCATCGATGCCGCGATCCGCTGCCTGGCCGAAGGCGGGATCGCGGCTTTCACCGTGGATCGCATCTCGCGCGAGGCGAAGGTCTCGCGCGGGCTCATCAACCATCATTTCGACGGGATCTCCGGCCTCCTGATCGCGGTCTATGAGGCGATGACCCAATCGATGCTGGCGGCCGGGCGGGAGACACTCGAGTTCGAAGGCTCGGCCGAGGAGCGGCTGGCGCAAGTGATCGAGACGATGTTCCTGCCGCCGATGTTCGCGAAATCGTCCTTGCGGGCCTGGCTGGCGCTGTGGGGCGAGGTCGCGACCAACCCCCGCCTCAAGGCCTCGCACCGCAAGTCCTATGACGCCTATCGCAAGGCGATCGGCGACGCGCTCGCCGAGATCGCCACAGCGCGCAGGATCAGGGCCGACGGCGAGGCCCTCGCCATGACCGTGATCGCGCTCATCGACGGCCTGTGGATCGAATGGTGCCTCGATTCATCGGTCGTCAACCGCGAAACGGCGCGCGCCGCCGTCTATGACGTGCTCGAGGCTCGTCTCGGCGCGCTCGCGCGCTAGACTAGAAGTAGCTGAAGTCGTCCGCCGTCAAAGGCACGGCCGTCGACAGGAAAATCTCCTTGTCGACGCTGCCATTGCCTTCGAAATCCACCTGGATGAGCGTGCCGCCCTCCTGCGGATGCTCGTAGCGGATCTGGCCGACCGCGGCGGTCCCGAAGGCCTGTTCGCCGAGGAAGATCGGCTCCGCGAAGAAGCCTTCCAGCATGATGACGTCCTGACCGCTGAAGTCGGTGATGGTGTCGCGGCCCCAGGCGCCATTGTTGCCCGTCACGGCGATATGAAACGTATCCGCGCCGCTGCCGCCGGTCAGGATGTCCGCCTCGGAGCCGCCATGAAGATCGTCATCGCCGGCGCCGCCGTCCAGGATATCAGCGCCCTCTATGCCGTAGAGCTCGTCGTCATCCGCACCGCCGATGAGCGTGTCATTGCCTTGGTCACCATGGAGATGATCCTCGCCGTCACCGCCATCGAGATGATCATCGCCCTGCCAGCCATAGAGCGTGTCGTTGCCGGCATTGCCGATGATCCGGTTGACCTTGGCGTCGCCGTTCAGAGTGTCGTCGAAGGACGAGCCGACGACATTCTCGATGCCATGGAGGTCGTCCCGGTCGGCGTCCTTGCCGAGCGCCTTCTGGTAGCCATAACCGCTCGTCAGGTTGACGACGACACCGCCGCCGTAATTTGCATAGGACACCGTGTCATTGCCGGAATCGCCGAAGAGCGAGCCGCCATAGATTTGGTCGAGCCCGGCTCCGGGCGTGAAGACGTCGTCGCCGTCCTGGCCGAAAAGCTTGTCATCGCCCGTCCCGCCATCCAGCCGGTCGTTGCCGCCGCCGCCGACGAGCGTGTCGTCGCCCTTGCCGCCCGCCATGCTCTCGTCACCGGCCCCGCCCACGAGCGTGTCATTGCCGTCGGTGCCGAGAAGCGGGTTGATGTCGAAGCGGTATCTGTAGTCAGTGCCGGGCGGCAGGCTCGTACCAATGCGCGGGTCGCGTATAGCCATCACGAATCTCCGTTGGGTCTGGGGTTAAAGAACGAAGTCGTCCGCCGTCAGGCTGTGGCTGCCGGTGAGCGTCATGCTGAAATCCGCAAGGCCGTCACCGTCCGTGTCGCCCTCGATGACAGCATGACCGCCATTCTGCCCGTAGCGCAGCTCGCCGGCGACGTTCGAGAAGCCGCTCGTACCGACGAAGGTGAAGGCCTGGTCGCCGGCAAGGGTCTCGTCCGCATCCAGATAGGCCAGATGGACCTTGTCGCCCTGGGTGGAGCTGAAGTCGGTGATCACGTCGCGTGTCGCCGCCGTCGGTCCACTGTCCCCGACCCAGCCGAACACAAATGAATCGGCGCCCATCCCGCCCGTCAGCGTGTCTTTGCCTGCTCCGCCCGAAAGGAGATCATCCCCGCCACGGCCGGCGAGCTTGTCGTTGCCATCGTCGCCGATCAGCCAGTTCGTTTTGGCATCACCAATGAGCACATCATCATACCCGGAACCAACCACATTCTCGACATTGACGATGCTGTCGCCGGCGGCCTCGCCATAGAGGCCTTGGCCGGTGGTCAGATTGACGGCGACGCGGGACGTTGATGTGCCGTAATAGACCGTGTCGTTGCCCGCGCCACCATCGATGTCATCGGCGCCGGCGCCCGCGATGAGGGCATCATCGCCCTCACCGCCTTGGAGGCTGTCAATGCCGGCGCCACCGAAGATCAGATCGTCGCCCGCATCGCCACGAAGATCGTCACTGCCGGCATCGCCATGCAGGTTGTCATTGCCGTCGCCGCCGAACAGCCGGTCATTGCCGCCGCCGCCGAAGAGACCGTCATTGCCGGCCCTGCCGCTCAGGACATTGGCGCCGCCGTCGCCCCGCAGTTCATCGTCATAGGCCGATCCGACCGCGTTCTCGATTCCGTGCAGCGTATCGCGGTCATTGTTCCCCAGAGACTGCAGATAGCCATAGCCCAGAGCGAGATCGACAAACACCGCGCCCGCGTAGCCCGAGTAATTCACCGTGTCATTGCCGGAGTCATAAGCACGGAAGCCGCCCCAGACCTGGTCCTTGCCGAGGCCCGGCACGAAAGCATCGTCGCCGTCATTGCCGAGAAGGCGGTCAGCACCGCCATTGCCGACGATGAAATCATCGCCGCCCAGCCCCGAAATGAGGTCGTCCTCGTCATCGCCAATGATCCAGTCGATATTCTCCGTAGGTGTTCCAAAGATGATCATCCTGGCCTCCAGCGGGTGGTTTGCGCGCCCATTTGGATCGTCAGCTCATTCCTCCCGGAAGGCGCGCTCGACCTGGTCGCTGAGCGGCTTGACGAGATAGGATAGGATGGTGCGTTCATGCGTGGGGAAGAACACTTCCGCCGGCATGCCGGGCGTGAGCGCCAGGCCCTTGAGCCTCGCCACTTCCTCCTTCGGAAGATGCACGCGGGCCACGTAGAAGCCGACGCCGGTCCGCTGGTCGACCGAAAGATCGGCCGAAACCGTCGCGAGGACGCCGGCAAGCTCCGGCGTCGTGCGTTGGTTGAAGGCCGAGAGCCGCAACACTGCCGTCTGCCCGGCGGCGATCTGGTCGATATCCTGGGGCGCGACGCGGGCCTCGACCGTCAGCTCGTCGCTCTCCGGCACGACCAGCATCAGAGGTTCACCCGCCTGGACGACGCCGCCCACCGTATGCACCGTCATCTGATGCACGACGCCGTCCTGCGGGCTCCTGATGTCGATACGCTTGAGCTGGTCATCGGCGGCGACCTTGCGCTCGACGAGTTCGGCGATCTTGCCCTGGACGTCGCGCAATTCGGCAGCGACTTCGCTGCGCAGCTCCTGATCGATCTGGATGATCTGCAATTCGATCTCGCTCACCCGGCCCTTGCTCTGGGCGATTGCCGCGACGAGCCGGCCATGCTCGCCTTCGAGCCGCGCCGCGTCCCGCTCCAGCATGGTCACGCGCGCGATGGGCACGAGCTTCTGCGCCCACAGCTTTCGCACGCCTTCGAGCTCGCTGGTGATGAGCTCGATCTCGCGGCGCTTGGCGGTCTTCTGCTGGATGAGGCCTGTGATCTCTTCGCCGAGCTGCGCGATGCGTTCCTTGAGCTGCGCGCGCTGGCCTCCGCGCGCCGCGCGCCTGAGCATGAACAGCGATGTCTCGCCGGCGATGGCGCGCTCGGCATCTTCGCCGTGGAGATCGCGCGGAAAGGCGATCGTCTCACGCCCGTCCCTTTCGGCCTCGAGCCGGGCGAGCCTGGCGCCGAGCTCGTCCAGGCTCTTCACCACGATGGCGAGACTGGCGCGCGTGATCGTTGCGTCGAGACGGACCACCACCTGGCCACTTTTCACCCGGTCGCCCTCGCGCACCAGGAGCGCGCCGACGACCCCGCCTGAAGGATGCTGTATCTTCTTGACATTGGACTCGACCACCAGCGTGCCTTGCGCGATGACCGCGCCCGAGAGTTCGGTCACCGCGGCGAGGCCGCCGACGCCGCCGATGAGCAAGCCGAGACTCGCGACGCCGGCCATGAGGCAACGCCGGATCGATCGTTCGGTTTTGTGCAGAATCTGCGTCATGACGCGGCCCTCGCTTCCTCAGGCGTGTCGACCAGGGACATGTGTTGTGGCCGCGGACGCGCCATCCGGCCCAGGACCTGGTCCTTCGGGCCGAAGGCCTGGACGCGGCCTTGCGCCATAACCAGTACTTGATCGAGGCTCGCCAGCGCGCTCGGCCGGTGGGCGACGACGATGACGATGCCCTGACGCGCGCGGATGCCGGCGATGGCGCGGGCAAGCGCCGCCTCGCCGTCGCTGTCGAGATTGGAATTGGGCTCGTCGAGCACGACCAGGAACGGATCGCCATAGAGCGCCCGGGCGAGCGCCACGCGCTGGCGCTGGCCGGCGGAGAGAAGCGATCCCGCCTCGCCGATGCGTGTATCGTAGCCGTCAGGCAGATGCACCACGAGATCATGCACGCCCGCCGCCTGTGCGGCCTTGAGGATCTTCACGGCCGGCGCGTCGGGCTCGAAGCGCGCGATGTTTTCCGCGATCGTGCCGTCGAAGAGCTGCACATCCTGCGGCAGATAGCCGACATGGCGACCGAGCTCGTCCGGAGTCCATTGGTCGAGCGCCGCGCCATCGAGCCGTATCGTTCCCCTGGCCGGCAGCCACAGGCCGGCAATGGCGCGCACCAGCGAGGACTTGCCGGAGGCACTCGGGCCGATGATGCCGAGGCCCGAGCCCTTGGCCAGGGTGAAGCTCGTCTCCTGCACCACGAGGCGGCGATCGCCGGGAGGCGTGACGCTCACGCCTTCGACTGCAAGATGCGATCGGGGCGCCGGCAGCGCGACGCTCGCTCTATCGTCGGGCATGGCGGCAAGAAGGTCCGCGAGCCTGGCCCAGCTTTGTCGCGCCGAGATGAAGCTCTTCCAATGCGCGATGGCGAGCTCGACCGGCGCCAAGGCGCGGCTCATCATGATCGAACTCGCGATCATGACGCCGCCGCTCGCCTGCTCATGGATCACGAGATAGGCGCCGATCGCCAGCATGCCCGATTGCAAGGCGATGCGCAGCGTCCTGGAGACGGCGGCAAGGGCGCCTGCGACGTCGCTCGCTTTCGCATGGGCGTCGAGATAGTCGTCATTGACTTGCGCCCAGCGCTCGGCGAGGCGTGACGCAAGGCCCATGGCCTGCACCGCTTCCGCATTGCGCCGGCTTGCCTCGGCGAGAGCGCTACGGCTCACCGCGTGGAGATTGGCGGCTTTGGTCGGCGCGCGGCTCTTGAGCTCGGTCAGGAGCGTCAGGGCGAAGAGCAACAGCGCCCCGGCGAGCGCCGCGACGCCGATCCACACATGGAACAGGAAGCAGATCGCGAGATAGAGCGGCATCCAGGGCAAATCGAAGAGCGCCGTCGGGCCGGCGCTCGACAGATAGGCGCGCAGCTGGTCGAGGTCGCGCAGCGACTGCAGGCCGTCGCCGGTCGATTTGACGCGCAGCGGCAGGCGCATGAGCATGGCATAGGCCCCGCTGCTGATCCTGGCGTCGACGGCGAGGCCGATGCGCACCAGAAGCCTGGCGCGAATGAAGTCGAGAAGCCCCTGGAAAGCGAAGAGCAGGCCCGCCAGCAGCACCAGCCCCAGAAGGGTCGGGACGCTGCGCCCCGGCACGACCCGGTCATAGACCTGAAGCATGAAGAAGGAGCCCGTGAGCGCCAGGATATTGACCACGCCGCTCATCGCCCCGATACCGAGCAAGGCGTTACGAAAGCCGGACAGCGCCGCGGCGAGAGCCGGCCGGCGCTGTCCATCGCGAAGGACCGAAGCTTTCATGGTCCGCCCCTCCGGTTTCGCTGGTTACAGGACGAAGTCGGACGCCGTAAGATTGTGCTGCCCGGTGAGCTCGATGCGGAAGTCCCGGTCTCCGTCGCCATCGACATCTCCGGCTATGAAGGTGTTGCCGTTGTCATAGCCAACGCGCAGCTCACCCGCGACACCATGGAAATCGTCATCGCCGATGAAGACGAAGTTCTGATTGCCGGCAAGATTGGCATTGGCATCCATGCCGGCGAGATCGATCTTGTCGCCCTGCGCCTTGCTGAAGTCGGTGATGACGTCGCGCACCTCGAAGGTGTTGCCCGTATCCGCCACATTGTTATAGACGTATTTGTCCGCGCCCGATCCGCCGGTCATGGTGTCCTTGCCGGCCCCGCCGACCAGCGTGTCGTTGTTGGCGCCGCCATTGAGCGTATCGTCTCCGGAACCTCCCTCCAGGCGATCATCTCCGCCATAGCCATAGAGGGCGTCGCCGCCGCCACCGCCCATGAGCTTGTTCGCGACGCCGTCGCCCAACGCCGTGTCACCATGGGACGAGCCGAGGAAATTCTCGATGCCCGTCAGAGTATCGCCTTGGGCGTCGCCGAAGAGGCCGGAGCCGGAGGCCAGATTGACCACGACATAAGAAGCCGAATCGCTGTAGCTCGCCGTGTCGACTCCCGATCCGCCGTCGAGATGATCGGCACCGGCCCCGCCATTGAGCGTGTCGGCGCCGCTGCCGGCCAAGAGCGTGTCGGCGCCGCCCCGGCCGAGGATCCAGTCATCGCCGCCATTGCCGTAGATCTTGTTGGCGCCGCCGTCGCCCGCCAGGACATCGGTGTGGTTGGAGCCCGTGATGTTCTCTATACCGTGATAGGTGTCCTTGTCGCTCATGCCGAGCGACAGCTGATAGCCGTAGCCGGCTTGAAAGTCGGCGTAGACGCCGCTGCCGTAGAGTCCGTAGGATACCGAATCCGTACCGGAATCGCCGTTGAGAAACCCGCCCCAGATGCTGTCGAGGCCGGCGCCCGGGACGATCACGTCATTGCCGTGATTGCCGAGCAGCAGGTCGTCGCCGCCGCCGCCCATGATCAGGTCGTCGCCGCCCCAGCCGCCTATGAAGTCGGCCGCGTCGTCGCCGATGATCCAATCCGCATTCTCAGTAGGAGTTCCGAAGACGATCATCACTTCCTCCATCATGTTGCGTTACAAAAACTTAACCAGGCGAATTTGAACGAGATATGGATGTGTCGTTCATAATCCGTTCAGGATCCGGCAAAGCAGACAAGGTGCCGCCGCCGGCCAATTGCCGTCGACACCTTGTCGCCGGTTGTCATTCCGAAATACGTTTTGTTTCAATTAGAAAACACAAATGTACGATCGATCCGATGAATGGCGTCTTTACGAGCCATTCACGCCGAGTTCAGGCCTCATCATGATGAGCGCCGACGCGCCGCTCATGTGCGCTTGCGTCGTTCCATGTAGTCGCGCAGCGCTTCGTCGATCGCAGGATCGATCGCCGGTTGCTGATAATCCTTGAGCATCTGCTTCCAGACGCGGTTGGCCTTGAGCGGCGCCGTCTCGCGGCCGCGCTCGATCCAGGTGTCGTGATTGTCCCAGTTGGAGATGAGCGGCTGATAGAAGGCGGTCTCGTAGCGGGCGAGCGTATGGGCGGTGCCGAAATAGTGCCCGGCGGGCCCGACTTCGCGCACCGCGTCGAGAGCGAGGGTCTCGGGCGTCACCTGGATGGGTTCGCAATAGGCCGCCATCATCTGCAGGAGATCGGCATCGAGGATCAGCTTCTCGAACGAGGCCGTGAGCCCGCCGCCCAGCCAGCCCGCGGCATGGAGCACCAGATGCGCCCCGCCCATGATCGAGCCCCACAGCGCCATCATGCTCTCATAGGCGGCCTGCGCGTCGACGTCGTTCGCCGCCGTGACGTTGCTGGAACGGAAGGGCACGCCGATGAGCCGGGCGAGCTGGCCCGAAGCCTGCGCGGCCTGCGCATATTCGGGCGTGCCGAAGGCGGGCGCGCCCGACTTCATGTCGACGTTCGAGGTGAAGCCGCCATACATCACGGGCGCCCCCGGGCGCACGATCTGGGTGAGCGCGATGCCGGCGAGCGCCTCGGCATGCTGCTGGGCCAGCGCGCCGGCGAGCGTTACCGGCGACATGGCGCCCGCCAGAGTGAAGGGCGTCACGATCACGCATTGGCCGTGCTCGGCGAAGGTCATGAGCCCTTCCGCCATCGGGATGTCGAGCTGGAGGGGCGAGTTGGTGTTGATGACGCAGGTGAAGACCGGGTCGTCGACCAGCCCTTCGCGCGTGGTGCCGAACGAGATGGCCGCCATCTCGAGCGCATCGATGGCGCGGTCGGCGCCGAGGCCCTGCGGCTGCCAGTTCTTGTCGAGCAGCGTTATCTCGGCATAGTAGAGATCGAGATGGCGTGTCTCGGCCGGCAGGTCGAGCGGCTCGAAGGGGCCTCCACCCTCCTGGTGCAATATGTCGAGCGACTGGATGAGCTTGAGATAGTCGCACATCTCGGCATAGGTGCCGGCCCGGCGGCCCTTCTCGATATCGCTCACATAGGCGGGTCCGCCGACCGAGGAGAAGATCGCATTCCGCCCGCCGATCCGCACCGTCTTGGCCGGATTGCGCGCCCGCAGCGTGAATTCGGCCGGCGCCTTGGCCACAAGCCGCATGATCATGGCGCGATCGAAGCGCACGCGCTCGTCACTGGCATCGACGGCAGCGCCGGCCGCTGCGAAACATTGGCGGGCGCGTGGCTCCAGCACCTTCATGCCGATCTCTTCGAGGATGGTGAGGGCCGTGTCATGGATCGCCTCGATCTGATCGGCGCTCAGCACTTCAATCGGCCGGTAGGGTAATGAGAACTGCTTCCAGGGCCGTTGCTGCAGTGCCCCCGGCGTTCTCTGCGGACGGGGTCGGCGGCGCGATGCGGGTGTCGTCATGGCTCGGGCCTTTCCCGGCGGAGTGTGGTGGATATCGGCTCGTCGAATTCGCGGGCGAAGCGATGTCCGGAGTAGACGGCATCGGCGATATGGGACGGCGAGAGGCAATCGCCGATCCGGCTCACGGCCTCGGCCGGCAATCTCCCGGAGAGCTCATGATGAAGCGTGTCACGCGCCACCTTGCCGGTCACCAGCACGAGAGCGTCGCCCGCCACGGCACGGATGCGGCCGGAATAGACACAGGCGAAGCGCGGCTCAAGTCCGTCGAAGCCGGCGAGCCGATGCGACAGGACGAGGTCCACATCGAGTGCCATCAACCGCGACTGGATGAAGCTTTGCTCGTCCGTCATCTGCGTCCAGGAGGAGACGACGGGCAGCGGCGTGATATAGGTCGCCTGGTGGCCCTTGGCCCGGAGCAGCTCGGCCAGCGCGCTGCCCATGGCGTAATGGTCGTCGTCATAGAGGATGACCGATGCCCCCTTGGGCAGCCGGTCGATGTCGTCCGGCGTGCAGATCAGGGCGCCCGGAGGCGGGTTCAGGGGCTCCTCGCCCACACCGCCCACCGCATCGCGCCGCCAGAAGCTGCCGGTGGCGAGGACGACATGATCGGCGCCGAAGCTCGCCACGTCTTCGGCCGTCATCGGGCTCTCGCGATAGAGGTCGACATTGGCGAGCTTGCCGATCATATGCTGGCGGTAGTCGCGCACCCGGATCCAGCTCTTGAGGCCTGGCAGGCGTGCGTCCGCGAGCACCCTGCCTCCAAGCTCGCGGCCCGCCTCGGCGAGCGCCACCCGATAGCCGCGCCGTCCCAGGGCCAGCGCGCATTCGAGCCCGGCGGGCCCGCCGCCCACGACCAGCACGGTCTTCTCCGAGCGCTTCGGCGCGATCGCTTCGGGATGCCATTGCCGCCGCCATTCCTCGCCCATGGTCGGGTTCTGGGTGCAGCGGATCGGCACCGACTCGTTGTTGGCCGCCCGGCAGATATTGCAGCCGATGCATTCGCGGATCTCGTCCTCGCGGCCCTCGCGGATCTTCTGCGGCAGGAACGGATCGGCGATCGAGGGCCTGGCCGCGCCGATGAGATCGAGAATGCCGCGGCGCAATTGCGACATCATCATGTCGGGCGAGGTGAAGCGGCCGACGCCGACCACCGGCTTCGTCGTCAGCCTCTTGACGAAAGCGACATAGTCTTCCTGGAAGCCCTCCTCGGAAAAGCGGGCGCTCTTGGAGTCGTTGCCGAGCGCTCCCGCCACGTTCACGTCCCAGAGATCGGGAAGCTCGGCGAGCCGGGCGACGATGTCCTGCGCCTCGCCGTCATGGGTGATGCCGGAGGGCCCATGCAGCTCATCGACCGCCATGCGCAAGGCGACCGCGCAGTCGCCTTTGACCGCCTCGCGCGTGTCCTCGATCATCTCGGCGATGAGGCGGGTGCGGTTTTCGAGACTGCCGCCATATTCGTCGCCGCGCCGGTTGGTGCGCCGCGACAGGAATTGCAGCGGCAGATAATCATGGCCGGCATAGACATAGACGATGTCGAAGCCGGCCCGCCCCGCGCGCTCGGCCGCAGCTTTCTGCCACTGCCGGAACGCCTTGATGTCGGCCTTGTCCATGGCCCGCGCCGCCATGGGCTGGATGAACTTGGCCCGCTGGCCGGAGGGCGACAGCAAGGGCTCGCGGGTCAGCCGGTTATTGGCATGGAAGCCCCCGTGCCAGAGCTCGACCGCGGCGAGGCTGCCATGGGCGTGGATGGCCTCCGCCGTCCGGGCCAGCGCCCGCACGTCGTCCTCGTCCCACAGTGACAGATAGCCGAAGGGAAAGTCGTCGGACGAGGGATGGATCGAGCAATATTCTGTCGCGACCACGCCCCAGCCGCCTTCCGCCTTGATGCCGCGCAAGGCGGCCGAGGCCTTGGGCGCCCGCCAGCCCATGCCGCTCGCATGCGGCGTCTGATAGAAGCGGTTCGGCGCCGTCTTCGGCCCGATCCGCACCTCCTCGAACAGCCTGGCATAACGGGGATTGAACATGCCCAAATCCTTGTTGAACGAATGTACAACAAGGATTTGGACAAAAGCAATGGCCGCAGGCGAACCCGCGGCCTGGGCTGAGCCCTAGCCTTTCCTACTTGGCGGGCGTCAGGATTTCCGTGCCCGCGCCATTCTGGCCGGCGATCGTCCAGACCCCCCTGAGGGTTCCGTCAGTAGCGGCCTTGTAGATGATGAGGCCGATATCCTTGCCCATCACATAGCCGGCGGCAAAGGCATCTTCATTGCGCATGCAGAATCCGTTGGAGCTCGTCGAGCCGGTCTTCCAGACGATCTCGCAGGTGGTGTTGGACGTGATCTTGATCATGGCCTGCCCCTTATAGGGCGAGCCGTCGAAATTCGTGCCGTTGACATTGTACAGGCCGCCGATGTCCTGCGCCGCCGCCACCGCCGGCAGCACACCCATCAGCATGAATGCCCAGAATGCCCGTTTCATGGCTCTATCCCCCGCGTTAACGCCCCCGGGGAAGTATGCCTCAACCAGCGGCTGTATCCAACATGCCGGGCGTCATAGCCGGCGCCGGCGGGGGGTCGGGCTCGGCTTCCCGTTTCGGGCCCACCAGGAACAGGCCGGCGGCAGTCAGCGCCAGTGCTGCCCAAATCCATGCATTGAGGCTCTCGCCCAGGAGCAGCATGCTCCAGCCGATCCCGGCGATGGTCGTGAAATAGGCGGACTGGCTGGCGAAGACCGAACCGAGATTGTTGATCAGATAGACGAACAGGATATTGGCGGAAAGGGAGGCTGCCGCGATCAGAACGAGGGTCAGCTCCAGCGCGCCCGGCATGGCGCTCGGATAGATCATTTGGCCGGTCGAGAGCGCGGTCGGCAGAAGTATGGCGGCGGCAATGAGCTGCATGATGCCGACCGTCGTGACGGTCGAGATATGGCCTGGCCGGTTCGCCGCCAGGATGATGCCCTCCGCGGCGTAGCAGGCCGGAATCGCCAGGGCGACGACCGTCCACAACAAGGCGCTGGAGCTCGCCCCCGTGAACTTGTCATAGAGGATGACCAGGACGCCGAGAAGGCCGAGGAGCAGGCCGGCGAAACGCGACAGGCTCGGCTGCTCGATCCGCATGAACGCGGCAAAGGCGAAGGCGAGAAAGCCTTCCAGCACGACAATGATGGAAATGATGCTCGCCTCGATCTTGCCGGCGACGAAGAACAGGAGCGATTCGCTGACCACGGCGCCCAGAAGCGCATAGGCAAGGAAATAGCCCCAGGGTATCTCGCGGGGCTTCGGCACGGTCCCCTTGGCCAGCGACCAGCCCATGCAGCAAAGTCCACTCAGCAGGCTGGTCCAGAAGGCCATCCCGAAGGGATGCGCCTCGAGTCCGGAGGCCATGCGCGAGAGCGGCGCGACCAGGCCCCAGATGAGTCCGAGCACGATGAGGCCGAAGCCGCCGCGCAGGGTCTTGATGGATTGCCTGAGGCGCCGCTCGCGTTCATAGACCTTCTGCGCGGCATCGGCAAAGACCCGCGCCAGATCGCCCAGCGCATCGTCACGCTCGGAGATCTCGCCGAGGCCGAGCTTGGACGGATTGTAGTTGCCCACCTTCAGGACCTGGGCCGCACGCGCCAGCTTCTGGACCTGGCTCAGATAGTCGACCTCGGCATCGCGGACATATTTCTTCTGCAGGAGCGTATTGACACGGGCCCGGAAGATCACCGGGTCGAAGGTCTTGGGGAGAAAGTCCTCGGCGCCGAGTTCGATCGCCTTGACGGCGCTCTCGGTGTCGTCGAGCGAAGAGATCACGATGACGGGTATGTCCCTGAGCGCCGGATCGGACCTCATGGCCTTGAGCACGTCGAAGCCATCCATCTGCGGCATCACGATGTCGAGCAGCACCGCATCGACCGGATGACTGCGCATATGATCGAGCGCCTCGCCGCCGCTGGCCACCGCATGGCATTGATGGCCGAGGGCGTTTGCCGCACCCGCAAGCTTGAGCCGCATGGTCCGCGTGTCGTCGACGACGAGTATCCTTCCCGTTCTGCTCATGGCATCCCACCCCTCAATTCCGTGCCGATATAGGCCGCGAGTTCCTCCTTGAGCGCGATGCAGCCTCGGGCGATCTGCTCGGAACAGGCGATGGCATCGGCCACCGTCCCGCGCTTGCTCCTGAGCTCGATATCGGCGCAGAGTGCGGCAAGCCCGCTGTCCCCAAAATCCCTGGCGCTCGATTTGATCGTGTGGGCGGCGCGACCCAGCGTGTCGAGCCTGCCCTCGCGCGCGGCGGCAAGGACCGACTGCGCCAGAGGCTCGGCCTCGTCGATGAAGCTCTGCAGGATCTCGGCCAGGACGTCCCTGTCACCGCCGATGACTTCTCTCATGCGTTCGAGCGCCGGACGTGAGATGCTCACGGTGCCTTTCCCCTTTGCCTCCTGGCGACGCTCGCCCGCCAGCTGGTGCGCAAGGCGCCAACGAGCTCGGCGAGCTCGATGGGCTTGCTCACATAGTTGTCCATGCCCGCCTTGAGATAGGTCTCGCGGTCACCGGCAATGGCATTCGCGGTGAGGGCTACGAAGTAGGGTTGCGCCACTTCGGACCGGAGGCTGCGGATGATCTTCATCGCCTCGATACCGTCCATTTCCGGCATCTCGATATCCATGAGGATCGTGTCGAAGGACGCGGCGGCGGTCATGTCGACGGCCTCCCGGCCGCTCGCCGCCAATTGCGGCGCATAGCCGAGCTTCCTGAGCAACGCCGAGCAGAATTTGCGGTTCGTCGGATGGTCGTCGACCACCAGGATGCTCAGCGGGCATTCTTCCGCGAGCTTGCCGTCGAGATCGACTGCCGGCCTGGCAACCGCCGGCGCCGCCACCTTGGGCATGGATAGTATCGCCGCGGTGATGGCGTGCAGCAGGGCCGAGGGCTTGATCGGCTTGTTCAGGACATCGGCGAAGAGCTTGGCTCCCGCCATCTGCATGATCTGGGCGCGGCTCATATGCAGCGAGCTGAACAGGATGAGCGGAAGCGACCGGCAATGCGGCAGGTCATGGATCCGCTTCGCGACGTCGATCCCGGTGAGATGCGGCATCTGCATGTCGAGGATGACCACGTCCGGAGGCGGGGCGTTGCGCAGGGCGGATAGCGCTTCCTCTCCGCCGGTCGCCAGGGTCGGGACCATGCCGAACGACTTCGCATGGAGCTCGAGGACCCGGCGGTTGGTGGCGTTGTCGTCGACGACGAGAACGCGTTTGCCTCTCAGGCTTTCGGTATCGAGGGGGGCGCCGCCGCCATCCGCCCAATCCACCTTGATGGTGAATTCGAATTCGGTCCCGCGGCTCGGTTCCGAGCGCACGACGATGTCGCCGCCCAGCATCTCGACGAGCCGCTTGCATATGGCGAGGCCGAGACCGGTACCGCCATAGCGGCGCGAGGTCGAGGTGTCGACCTGGCTGAAGGACCGGAACAGAGTCCCGAGGCGGTCCTTGGGGATGCCGATCCCCGTATCGGCAACGGTGAAACGGATGAGATCGCTGTTCGCGCTGTCGCGCATCACCTTCAGGAAGATCTCACCCTTCTCCGTGAACTTGACCGCGTTGTTGAGGAGATTGAGCAGGACCTGGCGCAGGCGCGTCGGATCCGAAACGACATGGCGCGGCAATTCCGGATCCATCCAGTAGATGAGCTCGAGACTCTTCTCAGCCGCGCGTGACGACACGAGATCGAGAGACTCCTCGACGCATTGGTCGAGATGGAACGGAATGGCCTCGATATCGAGCCGGCCGGCCTCGATCTTGGAGAAATCGAGAATGTCGTTGATGATCGACAGAAGGCCCGCGGCGCTGCGCGCGATCGTATCGCAGTATTCCGCCTGCTCGGCGTCGAGCTTCGTGGCGGACAGCAGATGCGTCATGCCGATGACGCCGTTCATCGGCGTGCGGATCTCGTGGCTCACGGTCGCGAGGAAGGTGCTTTTCGTCGCATTGGCCGCCTCGGCGAATTCCTTTGCGGCGACGAGCGACTTCTCGAGCTCGCGCAGTTTCTTTACGTCGTCAGTGGTGATCTTGAGCAGGCGCTGCGTTTCGCCGAAGAGCCTGGCATTCTCGAGCGCGACGCCGATATTCGTGCTCAGTATCTGCAGCAGGCGCAGGTGGTGCTCATTGAAGACATCCGGCTGACCGGACCGCACACTGATCACCCCGAGCGTCTTCTCGCTTGCGACCAGCGGGACGCCCACATAGGATTCGGTCCGCTCGTCCGCTGCGACCACGGTCCCAAGCTCGCTTTGCTGCGCCCACGATCCCAGAAGCAACGGCTGGCGTGACCGGATGATCCTGGATGTCAGTCCCTTGCCGAACGGAAACGGCGCGATGGCCTGGTAGTCCCGGTGACAGGAATAAGGGACATGAATCATCCCGGACTTGTCGTCATAAAGCAGAATTTCGGTGATCTCGTTGTTGAAGATCTCCCGCACCTTGTCGCCGGCGATTCGCGTCAGCGATTGTTCGTTCAGCGACTT
>JBFWNN010000048.1:0-45383 GCA_050251035.1 Parvibaculaceae bacterium | reverse complement strand
TATGTTGTATCGCTCGACGGACTGCCTCTGTCGTCGTGGCGCTCCCATGCAGAACCTGGCCCATAGCGCCTCCTTTGATTCGGAGGACAATGATGCCCCATCAAAGCCCGGGACTAAACATCTAGGGGCCGGGCAGGGCGGCGATGCGCGCGGCGAGCGCCCTGCCGTAAAGGCCGAGGTCGGCCGTCCTCGCCTCCTGGTAGAAGCGGCGGGCCTCGGCGACATTGCCCAGAGCGCGCTCGGCGTCGCCACGATACATCAGGATCTCCGGCTTGTTCAGCGTGTCGAGCCGCAAAGCCTGGTCGAGCTCCTGCTTCGCTTCCGCCGCATTGCCCTCTGCGAGATGGACGCGGCCCAGGGCCAGATGGGCAATGCTCGCAGTCCGGTCGAGGGCCAGCGCCTGGCCGGCATCCGCCCGGGCGGCGTCGGGCTTGCCCAAAGCGAGCGCCGCCAGCGCGCGGCAGGCATGGGCCCCGGGAGTTGCGATGATCGCGAGCGAGCGGCCGCATTCGGTGGCCGCGGCCTCCGGCTCGCCGTTGAAGAGCAGCGCCCAGCCGAGCTGGGCCGCGGAATAATGCGACTGCGGCGCCAGGGCCACCGATTGCCGCGCATCGGCGACGGCCTGCGCGAGCCGGCCGGCGCCGAGATTGAGATAGCTTCTGATCTCATAGGCATAAGCAGGGTCGGTCTCGTCCTTGGCCGCCTGGTCCATCTCGGCGAGCGCCGCCGCGAGGCGTCCGGCCAGGTGCTGCGCGATGGCGCGCGTGACCAGCATGCGCATGTTCTTCGGATTGCGTCCGATCAGCACCGTCGCGTCGGCGATCGAGCCGTCATAATCGCCCAATGCGCGGCGCGCCAGGGCCCGATATTCGTAAGGCCAGTCATCGGTGCTGCCGAGAGCCAGCGCCTGACCGGTATCGGCGACCACGTCCGTCCAGTCGGAAAGTTGGAGGCGCGCCCGGCTTCTGGCCTCGAGCGCGAAGACGTCGAGGGGGCCCGCATCCGCGATCACCTTCACCTCGGCGAGGGCGGCCTCGGGATCACCGCCATTGATCAGGAGCCAGGCCTTCTCCAGACGCGCCGAAGCGTATTGAGGATCGGCGGCGATGGCCCGGTCGAGATCCTGGCGGGCCTTCCCGGCATCACCGAACCTGGCATGGGTGATGGCGCGGTTGGTGAGGATGACGGCGTTGTCGGGCTTGATCGTCAGCGAACGGTCGTAATCGGCGAGCGCATCCTCGTAGTCGCCCAGCGCATGGCGCACCAGCCCGCGCTCGTTGAGATTGTCGGCATGCTGAGCATCGCGCGCGATCGCCTGGTCGTAGTCGGAGAGGGCCTTGTCATACTGGCCCTGCCTGTAGCTGGCCCAGCCGCGGTTGCCGCGGAGCTCGGCGGTGTCATAGCCCTTCGCCATCGCGGTCGTGTAGTTGTCGAACGCCTCGGCGTATTTCCGCATCTCGATCTGCGCATCGGCGATGTTGGACCAATAGGCGCCCACCGCGCCGTTCACCCGGGCGGCCTCGGCGAAGTCATGGGCCGCCTTCTCATAGTCGCGCAGCGAATAGTAGGACAGGCCCCTGAGGTTCCAGTCGTCGGCCGCGGCATGTCCCAGCGCCATCAGCGCGGTGAGCCGCTCTATGGCCACCTTCGGGTCGCCGCGGCTTTCGGCCATTTCGGCCAAACGCCTGAGGGCGGTCGCGCGCAACTCCGCCGGCGCCCCCGCGGTGGCGAGAAGACGGTCGCAGGCCGGCGCGGCGCGGACCTCGTTCGAATTCCTGCACAGCCCGGCCTCGAGATGGAGGAAAGGCAGGCTTCCATAGCGCCAGGCGGCATAGGCGCCGGCCCCGATCACGACCGTGATCGCGCAGCACACCCAGATCCAGGCGATTCTCTCGCCGCGTGTCATGGCAGCCCCTCGATGACCTTGCGTTGATGTCGCAGAAGTGCTGCGGCTTGGCAACGGGAAGGGGCTCCGGGAATCGAAAAGCGGGCACAAGGCCCGCTTTTCTCGTTCTACGCCTTCCTGCTTTTATAGGCACATTGCCCCGGCAATGGACGCAAAAACTAGCGTAACTCTCCTCTACGGTTGCGCCGGAGCGCAGACGGCGTTATGCAGCCAATCGCCGGTTTTGTCGTCGAAATGACCAGGTTTCCGGCAAGGTGACGGATGGCGATACTGACCCAGAAAGACGAGGACCTCCTGGCGCTGCTGCGCGTCAATGCGCGCGAGCCCGTGGCTTCCCTGGCACGGAAGCTCAAACTTTCCCGTACGACAGTCCAGGACCGGATCAGGCGCCTCGAGGAGCAGGGCGTGATCGCGGGCTACGCCGTCAGGCTCGCGAGTCCGGTCGACAAAGGCAGCATTCGTGCTTATGTCACCATATCGGTCGAGGCGCGCCGGCTGGTCGAGGTCGGACGGGCGCTGGCCAAGCTGGCGCAGATCGAGGCGCTCCACAGCGTCGCGGGCAAATTCGATCTCGTGGCCCTGGCGCGCACCCCCTCGGCCGAGGACATGGACCGGATGCTGGATGCCATCGGTCTTATTCCAGGCGTAACACGGACAGAATCTGCCATTATTCTGTCGACCAAGATCGATCGGCGTTAGGATCACGGAATGAAGTCGAAACTACTGGCCGCAGCCCTCCTGTCGAGCCTCCTCGCGCTGCCCGCCTTGGCGCAGGAGCAGACGGTGCCGAAGACGCGCGCCGACATCCAGTTGACGTTCGCGCCGGTGGTCAAGGAGACATCGCCCGCAGTGGTCAATGTCTATGCCAGGCGCCTGGTGGCGCAGCGCGAGCAGGGGCCGCTCTCCGATCCGTTCTTTCGCCGCTTCTTCGGCGGCGACGGCGTGTTCGGCGCACCGCGCGAGCGGGTGCAGAACTCGCTGGGCTCCGGCGTGATCGTCGACGGCAAGGGCCTCATCGTCACCAACAATCACGTGATCCTGGGCGGCAGCGACATTCGGGTCGTGCTCGCCGACCGGCGCGAATTCGAAGCCAAGCTGCTGCTCGCCGACGAACGCACCGATCTCGCCGTGCTCAAGATCGATCCCGACGATGAGGATCTGCCGGCGCTCGCCATGGGCGATTCCGACGATCTCGAGGTCGGCGATCTCGTGCTCGCCATCGGCAATCCGTTCGGCGTCGGGCAGACGGTGACGAGCGGCATCGTCTCGGCGCTGGCGCGCACCCAGCTCGGCATCACCGATTATCAGTTCTTCATCCAGACGGACGCGGCGATCAATCCGGGCAATTCCGGCGGCGCGCTCGTCGATCTCAACGGCAATCTCATCGGCATCAACACCGCGATCTTCTCGCGCTCCGGCGGCTCGATCGGCATCGGCTTCGCCATCCCGGTCAATATGGTGAAGACGGTGGTGCAGTCGGCCGAGACGGGTGGACGCATCCAGCGGCCGTGGATCGGCGCCGAGACCCAAGACGTGACCGCCGAGATCGCCGATTCCCTCGGCTTCGCCCGGCCGGAAGGCGCCCTCATCGCGGGCCTGCATCCGAAGAGCCCGCTGGCCGTCGCCGGCCTCAAGCGCGGCGATGTCATCCTCGGCATCGACGGCAAGCCGGTCGAGAACGCCAAGGAGCTGAGCTACCGCGTGGCTACGGCGCAGGTCGGCTCCTCGGCGATCGTCGAATATCAGCGCGGCACCGAGCGGCGCGAGACGCGCATAAAACTCATCGCCGCGCCCGAAACCACCGCGCGGGACGAGACGCTGATGAAAGGCAACACGCCCTTCACCGGTCTCGTGGTCGCCAACCTGTCGCCGGCGGTCGCCGACGAGCTCGGGCTTCCGTCGGCGTCGACCGGTGTGGTCGCCTCCGCCATCAAGGGCGGGCCGGCGCGGCGCATATTCCGCAAGGGCGATGTCATCCTCGAAGTGAACGGGGTAGTGATCGATTCCGTCGACACGCTCAATGAAGCGATCAAGAAGGGCGACGGCTTCTGGCAGTTCGCGGTCAATCGCAGCGGCCGCGTCATCCGCATGCAACTCGGCGGCTAGCTCAGCATGACGGCGAAAGCGCACCAGATATCCTGATGGCCAATCTCTTCCAGGCGGCGGGACTCGAGAAGGATGCGCCGCGCCCGCTCGCCGACCGCCTGCGGCCGCAGAAGCTCTCCGACGTCGTCGGACAGGAGCATATCACCGGACCGGAAGGCGTCCTCACCCGCATGATCGCGGCTGGGCGCGTGCCGTCGGTGATCTTCTGGGGCCCGCCCGGCACCGGCAAGACGACCATCGCGCGCCTCCTCGCCGGCGCCACCGGCCTCGTCTTCGAACAGATGTCGGCGATCTTCTCCGGCGTCGCCGATCTCAAGAAGGCCTTCGAGGTCGCGCGCTCGCGGCGCGAGCAGGGTAAGGGCACGCTGCTCTTCGTCGACGAGATCCATCGCTTCAACCGCTCGCAGCAGGACAGCTTCCTGCCCGTCATGGAAGACGGCACCATCACGCTGGTCGGCGCGACCACGGAAAACCCGTCCTTCGAGCTCAACGGGGCGCTCCTGTCGCGCGCCCAGGTCCTGGTGCTGAACCGGCTCGATGCGGCAGCGCTCGAGGCGTTGATCGCGCGGGCCGAGATGCATGAGAAGCGGGCGCTGCCGGTCGATGCGGAGGCCCGGCAGGTCCTGACCAATCTCGCCGACGGCGACGGGCGCTACCTGCTCAATCTGGTGGAGGACATCTTCGCCACCGTGCCGGACGGCGGTGCTGCGCTCGATCCCGCCAAGCTCGCCGAGGTCGTGCAGAAGCGCGTGCCGCTCTATGACAAGTCGCAGGACGGCCATTACAATCTGATCTCGGCGCTGCACAAGACGGTGCGCGGCTCCGATCCCGACGCCGCGCTCTATTATCTCGCGCGCATGCTGACCGCCGGCGAGAACCCGCTCTATATCGCGCGCCGGATGGTGCGCATGGCGATCGAGGACATCGGCCTCGCCGACCCGCAGGCGCTGCAGCAGGCGCTCGCCGCGAAGGAGACCTATGACTTCCTCGGCAGCCCGGAAGGCGAGCTCGCCTTGGCGCAGGCGATCGTCTATCTGGCGACCGCGCCCAAATCCAATGCCGGCTATGCTGCCTTCAAGATGGCGATGAAACGGGCAAAGGAGACGGGATCACTGGCGCCGCCCAAGATCATCCTCAACGCGCCGACGCGATTGATGAAGGAGCAGGAATACGGCGCGGGCTACCAGTATGATCATGACGAGCCCGACGCCTTCTCCGGCCAGAACTATTTCCCCGACGAGATGAAGCGCGAGCGCTATTACGATCCGCCGGAGCGCGGCTTCGAGCGCGAGATCCGCAAGCGGCTCGATTATTGGGCCAAGCTCAGGCGCGAGCGCGGGGAAGAATAGGAGCGTCCACGCTCTTTCTCGTCATTGCTACCAGGGGATGGCCTGGCCGTCGCGGAAGAAGCCGCCGGTCGGCCCGTCGGGCGGCAAGGTCGCCGCCCAGACGATGCCCGCGGCACCGTCGGCGACGTCGCGGGTGGCGCCCGGGCCGCCCATGTTGGTCTTGACCCAGCCCGGGCACACCGAATTCACCAGGATGCCGCGCGGCCGCATCTCGTAGGCCAGCGTGCGGGTGAAGACGTTGATCCCGGCCTTGGAGGCCCGATAGCCGTAATAGCCGGGGCCCATCTCGCCGAGCGAGGCCATGCTCGACGATACATTCACGATGCGGGCGCCGCGCGCCAGATAAGGGGCAAGCGCCCGCGTGACGCTCCAGGTGCCGATCATGTTGATGGCGATCGTGTCGGTGACGTTCCGCTCGGAGCTGCGCAGGACGCTGGCGGTCGAGCCGAGCCCGGTGTGATCATCGCCATTGCCGGCCTCGTACATCACCCCGGCGCAATTGATCAGCACGTCGATGGACGCATCCTTTTTCCTGACCTCCTCGACGAGGGTCTGGATCGAGTCCTGATCCTGCATGTCGAAAGCGTGGAAGCTGACGAGATAACCCTCGGCGCGGAGCGACTGCGCCGCCTGCTCAAGATGAGCGGTTGTGCGGCTGGCGATGAACAACCGATAGCCGAACTTCCCCAATTGGCGCGCTGTTTCGAAGCCGAGACCCCGCGAACCGCCGGTGATCAGGGCAAGAGGCAGACTGGACATGCAAAATTACACCCCCCGAAGTGCAAGACGCTCAGCCGCTTTTTTTCCGTCGCGACTAAACCCTGAATGGCATTTACGCAGAAACCCCTGAAAAGTTGCAAAGACTTTCGAACAAATTTCCTCGAAACTCCAATTAAATATAAGAAATAAATCATGTTTCATGATTGTAATCTTGCGACTCGCCCACAGAAAGACACCTTCGCGCCGCCAAATGCGATGTGACAGATGTGTGACGTGAGGGTTTCAGGGTAATTGTTTGAACTGACATCGAAAAGCAGGACGGCCGGAAGGCGGGAGGCGCATCGTCGGGAGCTCGCTCCGGCGGTGATCGTCCTCGCCGGAGCGATCCTTGTTCCGATCGTCTGGACGGCTCTCGAGGCCGCTCTGTGGTCGATGCCGGTGCTGCCCAACCAGGCGCCGGTGCTCGATGCCTACGGCATCGGTCGTGCGCTGCTCGCCGCCCTGCCGTCGCTTGCCGTGCTGGTCGTCTTTTCCGCCCACGGGCCGGCATCGGCCAAAGGGCCATTGTCACCCTGGCAGACCGTCATGGCCACCTTCTCGCTGGCACTCCTCGGCGTGTTTCTGGCGCTATTCCTTCTGTCGCCCGCGCGGTTCAACGAAACGAGCCTCGAAGATGGTCCGGTCGAATGGGCATCCGCGCTCTTGCCGGTCGCGGCGAGCGTCCTGCTGGCGTGGCGCGGAGCCGGCCTCCTTGCGCAGGCGCGGGGCAGGGCGGCGCCGGGCCTCATCCTCCTCTTCAGCGCCGTGCTCCTCTTTGCTCTCGGCATGGAAGAGATCTCCTGGATGCAGCGGGTCTTCGGCCTCCACACGCCCGAAATCCTCAGCGGCAACATCCAGAACGAGCTCAATCTGCATAATCTCGCGACCAACCAGGTCGGCACCTTGCACAAGCTCATGGGCTTCGTCTTCCTGGTGCTCCTGCCTTTCATTCATGCCACGACGCCGCAAGCCGTGACGCTTCCAGGTCTGGCTCCCCTCATTCCCAGCCGCGCCGCGGCCCTGGTCGCGGCACCGCTCGCGGCCTTGAACTACAATGGCTGGGATTTCCTGCCGATGCAGATGACGACATATCTGACGGTCGGCATCGTCGTCTATTTCGCCTGGCAGGCCTGGCGCGCAAGACGCCTGTCCGAGGCGATCCTCTGCGCCGGCATGGTGGTCGCGATCGTCGTGACCCAGGTCCTGTTCATCGGCCTCGGCCACCGGTTCGTGCGCATCTGGGACGTCACCGAATACAAGGAGCTGTTCATCGCTCTCGGTCTGTTCGTCTGGGCGGTGGACGTGTTCAGGCAGGGGCGTGTTCAAGGACTGCGGACGGCAAGCCGCTGACCTTCGTCCGCTCGGCGTTGTTCCTCTTTCCGCTTGTCAAGGCGCCCATCGGGCGTCAACGATCGCCCGAGATGCTCAACTCTGCACGGATACTAAAATGACCCCGGAAAAGCCGCCGTCCCGCAACAGCCTGAAGATCGCCGTCATCCCCGGCGACGGTATCGGCAAGGAAGTGGTGCCGGAGGGCCTGCGCGTCCTCAAGGCGGCGGCCGAGCGGTTCGATCTCGATCTCGCCTTCGAGGACTTCGACTTCGCCTCCTGCGACTATTATCTCGCGCATGGCAAGATGCTGCCCGATGACTGGAAGCAGCGGATCGGCGGGCATGACGCGATCTTCTTCGGCGCGGTTGGCTGGCCGGCGAAAGTGCCGGACCATGTTTCGCTGTGGGGCTCCTTGCTCCAGTTCCGCCGCGAGTTCGACCAGTACATCAATCTGCGGCCGGTGCGGCTGATGCCGGGCGTCAAGTCGCCGCTCGCCGGCCGCAAGCCGGGCGACATCGACTTCTATGTCGTGCGCGAGAACACCGAAGGCGAATATTCCTCGATCGGCGGGCGCATCTATGGCGGCACCGAGCGCGAGATCGTCGTCCAGGAGACGGTGATGAGCCGGATCGGCATCGACCGGGTGCTGCGCTTCGCCTTCGACCTCGCACGCCGGCGCGAAGCGCGCCACCTCACCTCGGCCACCAAGTCCAACGGCATCTCGATCACCATGCCCTATTGGGACGAGCGGGTGGAGGAGATGGCGAAGTCCTATCCCGACGTGCGCTGGGACAAATATCATATCGACATATTGTGCGCCCATTTCGTGCTCAATCCCGACCGGTTCGACGTGGTCGTCGCCTCCAATCTCTTCGGCGACATCCTGTCCGATCTGGGACCCGCCTGCACCGGCACGATCGGCATCGCGCCCTCGGGCAACATCAATCCCGAGCGCAAGTTCCCCTCGCTGTTCGAGCCCGTCCATGGCTCGGCGCCCGACATCGCGGGCCAGGGCATCGCCAATCCGGTCGGACAGATCTGGGCCGGCGCCATGATGCTCGAGCATCTGGGGCATGGGGAGGCCGCCCGGGCCATCGTGTCGGCGATCGAGAAGACGGTCGCCGATCCCGCCACCCGCACCCGCGATCTCGGCGGTAGCGCCGGCACGGTTGCTTGCGGCAAAGCGATCGCCGATGCGCTTTAGCGATTACTCGGCGGCTTCGGTCTTGGTGCGGCCACGGCGCAGCACGTCCCGAAGGAACTGGCCGGTATAGGAGCGCGGCGCTTTCACGCAATCCTCGGGCGTGCCGGCGAAGACCACCTCGCCGCCGCCATCGCCGCCTTCGGGTCCCATGTCGATGATCCAGTCGGCGGTTTTGATCACCTCGAGATTGTGCTCGATGACGACGACCGTGTTGCCCTGGTCGACCAGCTCGTGCAGCACCTCGAGGAGCTTGCGCACGTCGTGGAAATGGAGCCCGGTCGTCGGCTCGTCGAGCAGATAGATGGTGCGCCCGGTGGCGCGCTTCGACAGCTCCTTGGCGAGCTTGACGCGCTGTGCTTCGCCGCCGGACAGCGTCGTCGCCTGCTGGCCGATATGGATATAGCCCAGCCCGACGCGCTCCAGCGTCTCCATCTTGTCCCGCACCGATGGGACCGCGCGGAAGAATTCCGCGCCCTCGGCCACGGTCATGTCGAGGACGTCGGCGATCGACTTGTCCTTGAACTTGATCTCCAGCGTCTCGCGATTGTAGCGCTTGCCGTGGCAGGCGTCGCAGGTGACATAGACGTCGGGCAGGAAGTGCATCTCGATCTTGATGACGCCGTCGCCCTGGCAGGTCTCGCAGCGCCCACCCTTCACGTTGAAGGAGAAGCGGCCCGGCTCGTAGCCGCGCGCCTTGGCCTCGGGCAATCCCGCGAACCAGTCGCGGATGGGCGTGAAAGCGCCGGTATAGGTGGCCGGGTTCGAGCGCGGCGTACGGCCGATCGGCGACTGGTCGATGTCGATGATCTTGTCGAGATATTCGAGGCCCTCGATCTTGTCGTGCTCGAGCGGCGCCTCGCGCGTGCCCATGAGCTTGCGGGCGATGGCGCGATAGATCGTGTCGATGAGCAGCGTCGACTTGCCGCCGCCCGACACGCCGGTGACGCAGGTGAAGAGGCCGAGCGGGATTTCCGCCGACACGTTCTTGAGGTTGTTGGCGCGCGCCCCCGCCACCTTGATGCGGCGGCCTTTCTCCGGCTGACGGCGGCGCTGCGGCAAGGGGATCTGCTGCAGGCCGATGAGATACTGGCCGGTGAGCGAGCGCGGATTGGCCATGACCTCTCCGGGCGTGCCCTGGGCCACGATCTCGCCGCCATGGACGCCGGCGCCCGGCCCGATGTCGACGACATAATCGGCGAGCCGGATCGCATCCTCGTCATGCTCGACGACGATGACGGTGTTGCCGATGTCGCGCAGGTGGACGAGCGTCTCCAAAAGCCGGGCATTGTCGCGCTGATGCAGGCCGATCGAGGGCTCGTCCAGCACATAGAGGACGCCGGTGAGCCCCGAGCCGATCTGCGAGGCCAGCCTGATGCGCTGGCTCTCGCCGCCCGAGAGCGAGCCCGAGACGCGCGACAGGTTGAGATAGTCCAGGCCGACATCGACCAGGAATCTGAGGCGGGCGCGGATCTCCTTGAGAATGCGCTGGGCGATCTCGCGGTCCTTGGGCTTGAGCTTCGCCTCGAGCCTGCCGAACCAGTCATTGGCGGCGCGGATCGACATGTCGGAGACCTGGCCGATATGGAGCTTGTCGATCTTGACGGCGAGCGCCTGGGGCTTGAGGCGGAAGCCGCCGCAGGCGTCGCAAGGATGGTCCGACTGGTAGCGCGACAGCTCCTCGCGCATCCATTGCGAATCGGTCTCGCGCCAACGCCTTTCGATATTGCCGATGACGCCCTCGAAGGCCTTCTTGGTCTTGTAGGTGCGCAAGCCGTCGTCATAGACGAAGGTGATCTCATCGTCGCCGGTGCCGAAGAGAACGGCGTCGCGCGCCTTCTTCGTCAGGTCCTTCCACGGCGCCGTCATCGAGAACTTGTAATGCTTGGCCAGCGCCTCGAGGGTCTGGGTGTAATAGGGCGAGGTGTTGCCGGTCTTGGCCCAGGGCAGGATGGCGCCCTCGCGCAGCGACAGCGCGCCATCGGGGACGACGAGATCCGGCTCGAATCTGAGCTCGGTGCCGAGGCCGTCGCATTTGGGGCAGGCGCCGAAGGGGTTGTTGAAGGAGAACAGGCGGGGCTCGATCTCCTCGATGGTGAAGCCCGAGACCGGGCAGGCGAATTTCTCGGAGAAGAGAATGCGCTCATGCGTCTCGTTCTTCGATTTGTTGGCGCTCTCCTCGGTGGTGCGCGACGGGGGCAGCGGCTTGTCGGCATATTCGGCGACGGCGAGGCCTTCGGCGAGCTTGAGCGCCGTCTCGAAACTGTCGGCCAGGCGGTTGCCGAGATCGGGCTTCACCACGATGCGGTCGATCACCACGTCGATGTCGTGCTTGAACTTCTTGTCGAGGGCGGGGACGGAATCGATCTCATGGAACTTGCCGTCGACCTTGACGCGCTGAAAGCCCTTCTTCTGCAGGTCGGCCAGCTCCTTGCGGTACTCGCCCTTCCGCCCACGGACGATCGGCGCCAGGAGATAGAGGCGGGTGCCCTCGGGCAGCTCCATCACCCGGTCGACCATCTGGGTCACGGTCTGGCTCTCGATCGGCAGGCCGGTGGCGGGCGAATAGGCCACGCCGACGCGGGCGAACAGCAGCCGCATGTAGTCGTAGATCTCGGTGACGGTGCCGACCGTCGAACGCGGGTTGCGGCTGGTCGTCTTCTGCTCGATGGAGATGGCGGGCGAGAGGCCGTCGATCTGGTCGACATCGGGCTTCTGCATCATCTCGAGGAACTGGCGGGCATAGGCCGACAGGCTCTCGACATAGCGGCGCTGGCCCTCGGCATAGATCGTGTCGAAGGCGAGCGAGGATTTGCCGGAGCCCGACAGGCCGGTGAAGACGATCAGCCGGTCGCGCGGCAACTCGAGCGAAACGTTCTTCAGATTGTGCTCGCGCGCGCCCTGAATCGAGATGATTTTCTTGTTTTCAGCCATGGCGGTTGACTAGACCAAATAGGGAACGGGGGCAAGCTCGGCGAGCACCCAGTCCACATGCTGCCTCCTTCAAGCGCCAGAACATGTCAGCAGCTTGACCGCTGTCCACAGGCGGGTCGGATGGGAATGCGTCCAAGGTCCTGCGAGGCCTGATGGCGGGGGGAACCCGCGAGCTGCAAGGGCACCGTCCGCCCGCGTGAAAGATAAGCCGTCGAGCCCAGGAAACAAGGCGCCGCGCGATGCGAGTTTCATCCGCGTCGCGGGGCGCTGGAAAAGATCGGCCCTTTTGACTTGACATCGAAGACAAGAGGACCAAGATAAAAACCATCATCGATCGCAGGGTCGGTGACGGAACGCAAACAAGAAGAGGAGGGAGGCATGAATCCACCGGGCTACCTTCTTCGACTGCGGCTGGTTCCGCAGTCACGGTCTTGACAGCGCGCTGCAGCTCAAATCGACGCTGATCCAGGCCGACCGTCTTACAATCCATTCATTCACGCGAGAGCGAGACACCGAAAGCTGGGTCGTCTCAGAGTCTCGAAAATCATCCGGTGATTGCGCCGGAAACAGACTTCGAAAAATCTCGAATGATCGAGTGCCCCGCCGGCGCCAGATGTGCGCGGCGGGGTTTCGATTCTGGGAATACCGTACAGCATCGAGCGATCTCGCCGCTCATTTTACCGCATGTCGGAACCCCAATGCGCACAGGAACAGTGCGAACCCGCAGGCTGCGGTGAGAGCGAGGACCGGCGTGAAGCCGTCGCCCCTTTCATAGAGCCCACCCATGACGGGAATGGCCGCTGCGCTGACGGCGGAACCCAGGAAGTAGCTGATTCCATAAGCGCGCCCGCGCAGCCGCTCGGGCACGAAGCGCGCCACGATGGCGTCGTCGACGATCACTTGACCGTAGATCGCCGCCATGGTCAGCGCGAGGCCGATGAGGACCCAATAGCCATCCGCGAGCCAGGCCAAAGCCAGACCGGTGAGCTGAAGGCCCGCGAGGATGACGAACAAGGAAGCGAGCGGCAATCTGTCGATGAGGCGACCGGCGGCGAGTTGCATGAGCGCGCCGCAGACGAGAATGAGGGTGGCGAGCGCGCCGGTGCCGACGAGCGGCAATGCGCCGGCGTAGCGCTCATCGACGATCTTGGGCAGAGCGACGGTGACAATGTTGTAGGTCATGCCGCCGACGAGAAAAGCAAGAATGATGGCGCAAACCGCCAGAACCGGGTTGCGCGCCGCGAGGCGCGGGGCGGACGGCGCCGCCGCCCGACCTGCATCGCCGGTGGAGCAGTAACGGACCATCGGGAGGAAGAGAGCGGCGAGAAGCAATGCGACAAGGCCGGGAGCAACAAAGGCCCAGCGCCAGCCGAAGACGGAGGCGAGGAATGCCGTTCCCGCGGCCGCCACCGCCGCGCCGATATTGCCGCAAACCCCATTGACGGCGAGATCGCGCCCGAGACGGGCGGATACCGAAGTGAGAAGGGTGAGCCCGACCGGATGATAGAGCGCTCCGGCGGCGCCAAGGAGCAATAGCGCAAAACCGAGCATGAGCCATGACCCTGCCGCGGCAACCAGGAAACAGGCCAGTCCGGTGAGAGCGAAAAAGGCCGCGAGAAGCCGCTCCGGACCTGCAAGATTCACCAGCCAGCCGGCGGGCAGGGAGAGGAGTCCGTAAGCGACCAGGCAACCGGTGGCGAGTGGAATGAGCTCGCCATAGCCAAGCCGCCATTCGAGGCTGATGGCGATCACGGCGGTCGGGAAGATCAGGATCACGTAATGCGTGAGTGCATGGGCGGCGTTGACGAACAGGATCGTGCGGCGGGCGTCGGTCATGGCAGTCAGTTACGAGGGCAATGTTGCGCACCTTAGCTGGCCCGATATAATGTTTGGGGCCAAGACTGGAGAAAATCGGGCCAGAATATGGACGATTTCGAGTTCGGCACACGCCTTGTCACCATCCATGCCCAGCATTACGCGGATGGCGAGAGAACGGGCTGGCATAGCCATGTCCGCGGCCAGATCCTCGCCGCCTCCGAGGGGCTGATGGTCGCCACGACCGCGATCGGCGCCTGGTATGTGCCGACCGGCCATGCGCTGTGGATTCCGCCCGGTCTCGACCACGATGTCGCCATGCGGGGCAGGGTCACGATGCGCAGCGCCTATGTGGAAGGCGCCGCCGCGGCCCGCCTTCCGGCGCATTGCAAGGTCATCGCCACCTCGGCCTTGCTGGCCGCCGCCATCGCGGCGCTGGCGCAGGGGCCCGCCCTCTACGACGAGGACGGGCGCGGCGGTCATCTCGCCTGGCTGATTGTCGATGAGGTCGCGAGTGCCGCGGATGCGAGCCTCGCTCTGCCCATGCCGCGCGACTCCCGTCTCGTCCGTCTCTGCAACGCCATCGTGACCCACGGCGAGCGCCGGGGACTCGACGACTGGGCCGCGTTGATCGGCATGAGCCGACGCAGCCTCACGCGGCATTTCCGCGTCGAGACGGGGCTGTCGGTGCTCGCCTGGCGCAAGCGGGCTGCGGAACTCGCCACTCTTGGCGGTCGCCGGAGCTAAAGCGCCGGACGCTCTGTTAGAATCGGCCCGGCGCTTTATCTGTTTGTTTTTGCGCATCGGCTTGCCCGAAAACCGCACGCACTTTTCGGGCCGATGCTCTAATTTTACTGTGTCATAAGTTTTTGTGTCGAGTGTTGCGGATCATTTTCGCGCAGCACGGACATCGCACCAGTGTCGCGATCAGTCCGACAATCAGCCGCTGTCGCATGGTTGCGATCGAATTCGGGACGTGTCGTACGGTGCGTATCGGCAGCACCTCGGGGTTTGTAATTTTTGGGAAGCGCAGGCGCCTGGAAGATCGCGCTGTGAGATGGTGCCGAGGGGGGAATCGTCTCCCTCTCGGAGATCAGGAAGCCGTAAGCTGCGATGCAGAGTGTGGCATGATGGTGAAAGCCGCGCCAGCCACGCCCCTCGTAATGGCCGAGCCCTACTTCCTGCTTGAGATCATGGTAGTCACGCTCGATCCTCCAGCGCAATTTGGCGAGATCGACCAGCCGGCGGAAGGCGACATTGGCAGGAAGTGTTGAAAGCCAGTATTTTGTCGGCTCGACCTCGCCTTCGGGCCATTCGATGAGCAGCCACTCTTCGGCCCGGCTCTCGGTGCGCCTGAAGTCGCGCCCGGCAGCGCGAACCCTGACCCTGGCAAAGCGTGACGACAGGCGCTCGTTGCTGCCTTCACGCCATTCGATCTTGCGCCAAGCCTGTTGCGGGAGTTCGAGTGCCAGCTGCTTGATCGGAACTGGCTGATGCTCGCTATCTCGCCGCAACCGTTTCGGGCGGCGACCGTGACCCGACCAGGGTTTGGGCGGCAACAGTCCCGTACCGGGGCCCCAGACCGTGATGTTCGGCAGGACGCCGGCGACATAGGTCAAGCCTAGTGCCGTGATATCAGTCCGAAAAGCCTTGTTGTTGCCGTAGCCGGCATCCATCAGAACCACCCCACGCGGCACACCTGCCTGGCAGGCCGAGCGGACCTGTTCCAGCGCGATCTCGGGCTTGGTCAGAAAGCCGATCTCCTCAGGAACCTTGGCTTTGCGCCGCCGCTCGCGGTCCAACGCCCACTCCTCAGGCAGATAGAGACGATAGGCAATCGGCAAGCTCGCTGCGCGATTGGCTATCGATAACGACACCGCCACTTGGCAATTGTCCTGCTTGCCAAGCTGGCCGCAATACTGCCGCGCGACACCGACCGAATGCCGGCCCTTCTTGGGAAAGCCCGTGTCATCTATGATCCACGCTTCGACCGGCCCATGCCGTTCGATCCCGGGCAGCACCAGTTCTTGCACCTTCTTCAGAACCGTCTCGTCCGACCAGCCGCCTTCGCCAACAAATGCAACAATGACTGATGCTGTGCTGCCGTACGCTGCGGTGCCGTCACCGCCGCCATCGGTTCCACGCTCTTGCGCTCGCCAGGCAGCATCAGCCCCAGGCAATAGTCCCGCATCGGCTTGGCCCGATCCGCGTGACCAAGCACGCTCGCAAGCCCATCCACATAAGCCGAAAAACGCGCCTCACTACTCTCGGCCGGCATATCACCCACCTCAAATGCTGATCATCTCACACACAAAACAGCTTAGGTGAGTCGCAACGCCAGAATATCTGCGGCTTTCTGACTCAGTAAAACTAGTTCTTCAGGGATCTCCGGCGCAGCTCAGACACCGCATTGGCATGGGCGTCGAAGCCTTCATAACGGGCGATGGTGCGGGCATAGGGCGCGAGCCGCTCATAGCCGCCGCGCGTCACATGGCCGATCGAGGTGCGCTTCATGAAATCGAAGACGGACAGCGGCGAGGCGGTCTTCGCCCAGCCGCCGGTCGGCAGCACGTGGTTGGGGCCGAGGACGAAATTGCCCAAGGTCGAGGGCGTATATTCGCCGAGCAGGATCTCGCCTGCATTCTTGAACGCACCGAGCCAGGCCATGGGCTCGCGGCTCATGATCTGCAGGTGTTCCGGCGCATAGTCGTTGACGAAGGCGACTGCGCTGTCGGCATCGGGGCAGAGCATGATGCCGCCCTGAGGGCCTTTCAGCACAGCCGCGGCGAAGCGCACCCGCTCAGGGCTCATCGCGGCGAAGAATTCCGGCAGGGCCTGGAGCGCGGCGTCGACGATGCCGGCATCGGGGGTCACCAGCCAGGCGGAGGAGTCAGCGCCATGCTCGGCCTCGATCAGGAGATCGAGCGCACAGAGGCGGCCGTCGACCGTGCCGTCGGCGAAGATGATGCTCTCGCTGGGGCCTGCCGGCGTGCCGGTATCGATGAGATCGGCGACGAGGCGCTTGGCGGCGACCACCCAGGGGCTGCCGGGGCCTACGATCTTGGCGCATCTGGGCACGCTTTCGGTGCCATGAGCGACGGCGGCGACGGCCTGGGCGCCGCCGCATTTGAAAACCTGCGAGACCCCAGCCGCTTCGGCGGCGACGAGGGTCGCGTCGTCGATATTGCCGTCAGGCCCGGGCGGGGTGACGATGACGACCTTCTCGACGCCCGCCACCCTGGCCGGGATGCAGGTCATCAGCACCGAGCTCGGGAACGAGCCCTTGCCGCGCGGCACATAGCAGGCGACGGAGGGAATGGGGCTCATCCGGTCGCCGGCGAAGGCGCCGGGGCTGATCTCGTGCAGCCACATCTCCTCGGGTCTCTGGTCGCCGTGGAAGCGAGCGATGTTGCCGGCAGCGAAACTGATGGCCTCGATCATGTCGGAACTCAAGGACTTCCGTGCACGGATGAAATCCTCAGGAGTCGCCGCGAGCCGGTCCGGCGTCACCGGCGCCTTGTCGAACTGGCGGGTGAAGCGGGCGAGTGCTGCATCGCCTTCCGCAGCGACGGCGGCGACGATCGGCTCGACCTTCTCGAGATAAGGCCCAAGGTCGCTTTCGGTGCGGGCGAGGCAGCGCTTCCGTTCCTCGGGCGAAAGCCCGGCCAGCCGAACGACATTGACCGGCGCCGTCATCTTTCGATGTGATAGGTGGTGGAGACGAAGTCGTCGTCTTCCTGGGCGTTGCGCTCGAAAGCGAGGAAATCCCAATAGCCGCAATTGTCCTTGCCGGGGAAATCGCGGCAGGCCCAGGGCCTGGCTTCATAGATGGTGCAGCGCCGCGCCTCGGTGTCGAAGAACTGGCAGATGCGGCCGTAATGCTTGTCCTTCTTGCGGCGCATCACGCGCTTGTAGCCGTGCGCCGACTTGAAGAACTTCTTCTCCGCCTTGGCAAGCGGCAGATCGAAATGCTTGGCGATACGCGCCGCGTCGCGGTCGCGCACTTCGATGACCGGATAGGAGCAGCAATAGCCGGGGCACTTCAGGCAGTCATATTTCTTTCTGGGCATGGCCTATTTCTTCGCAGATGCGCTCTTGATGCTCGCAAACTTCCGCTGGGTTTCGGCCATCTCGGCTTGCAGCCATTCGCGAAAGGCGCGCGCTGGAGCCGATTCCTTCGAACCCTTGGCGCGCACGATGAAGTAGCCGCCATGATCGCGCATGTCGAGAGCAAATGGGCGCACGAGCCGGCCTTCGAGCATGGCATCGGTGCACAGGATCATGTCCCCGAGGGCGAAACCCTGGCCCGCTTCCGACGCCTCGATCGCGAGATGGCCCTGGAAGACGGTACCGCGCCAGTCCTCGACCCCTTTGATACCGGCAGCCTCGAGCCAGTCGGTCCAATATTGCTTCCGGCTTTCATGCAGCAGATTGTAATGGGCGAGATCGGCAGGCACGAGCGCGCCCGCCCCCTTGATGAGCCTCGGGCTGCAGACCGGAAAGATATCGACATCCGAGATGAGCTTCTGGATCTCGACATCGGGCCAGCGGCCGAGGCCGTAGCGGATGCCGAGATCCGCCTTGTCGGAGCGAAAATCGACCAGCCGGTTGTCGGGATCGATATTGAGCTCGATATCGGGATGGAGCTCGTTGAAGCGTCCAAGCCTCGGGACGAGCCAGCGCGAGGCGATGGAGGGCTCGACCGAGACATTGAGGCTCCGCACCGTGCCCTGGGCGGCGGCGTCCCGCGTGGCCTCCGCCATGTTGTCGAACAGGGGCGTGAGGCGATGGCCGAAGCGCCGGCCGGCATCGGTCAGGACCACGCCGCGGCCGGTACGGGAAAAGAGCTCGGTCCCGAGCCATTCCTCCAATTCGCGGATGTGGCGGCTGATCGCGGCATGGGTGACGAAGAGCTCCTCGGCCGCGTCGGTGAAGCTCTCATGGCGGGCGGCAGCCTCGAAGGCCCGCAAGGCGTTCAGGGAGGGCAGGCGCCGTGCCATGAGGGATCCTGTAAGTTTTCCTTACAGATAGCGTAGGATAATGCCGTTTGTGGTGCAAGCGCGAATTGACTATCTTCCGACCATCCAAGGAATACACCGAGAAGAAAGAAGGAGATTGGTCATGAACTGGATTTTCGAAGCTTATTCAAATGTTTACAACGCGGCTATGATGCAGGACCAGTCCCGCCCGAGCCATGTTGCAACTGCGAAGGACAGCTCCGAGTCGAAGCGCTTTGCCCTGTTCAAGCCCTTCGTGCGCGGCTGATCTTCTAGACAAGTTCCGACAGTTTCAAGCGGCCCCGGCTATGTGCTCGGGGCCGCTGCTATGACGGTGACCTCCATCACCAGCCGAGGGTCGGCAAGGCCTGCGACCACGAGGAGCGTCGCCGCCGCCCGGTGCCCCTTGAGCACCTCGTCCCGGACCTGCCGGTAAAGCCCGACCTGGGCCCGGTCGGTGATGAAGACCCGGGCATCCACGATATTGCGATGGTCCATGCCGGCGGCCTTGAGAATGCCCAGCACATTGGCCCAGGCGAGCCGGTGCTGCTCCTCGGGACTCTCGGGGATCCGGCCGGACGGATCGGCCCCGACCTGCCCGGCGATGAATAGGGTGCGGGCGCCGGGTGCGGTCTCGATCGCCTGGGCATAGTTGGAAAAAGGTTTCGGGGCGTCGTCGGTCGCGATTTCCTTGAGCATGAGGACCTCTTTTGGAAGATGCCAGCACTATAGCGCTTGCATATGGAACATAAAGAGAACATATTTGCGGGGGATAAAAGTCGATCCGCGGTGGATCGGAAGACAGGTTTGGTGGAATCACCACACCTGAGTTTAGTGCCCGGAAAGCAAGGAGAGCGGATATGGCCGGTTCGGTGAATAAAGTCATTCTGGTGGGGAATCTCGGCAAGGATCCGGAGGTGCGCCATACGCAGGACGGTCGTCCGATCGTCAATCTGAGCGTCGCGACCTCGGAGAACTGGAAGGACAAACAGACGGGCGAGCGCAAGGAACGCACCGAATGGCACCGTGTCGTGATCTTCAACGAAAATCTCGCCAAGGTCGCCGAGCAGTATCTGAAGAAGGGCGCGAAGGTCTATCTCGAGGGCCAGCTGCAGACGCGCAAATACACCGATAAGGACGGGGTCGAGAAATATTCGACGGAAGTTGTGCTGCAACAGTATCGCGGCGAGCTCACCATGCTCGACGGGCGCAGCGGCGGAGGCGGCGACACGGCCGGCTTCGGCAATGGCGACAGCTTCGGCCAGGCGAGCCCGATGGACCGGCCGCGCGGCGGCGGGGGCCGGCCGCAGCAGAATTTCGCCCGCGATCTCGACGACGAAGTGCCGTTCTGAGGCACTTCCAAGAGCAAGGGCAGCTCGCTATCTCCAGGACCTTGCGCGCGCGACGGCTTCGGCAAACCGCGCGTGTTGTGCGGGTGTGACCGGCGTGTTCACGGCGTAAGTCCGCGCTGGCTCGGGCAGGGGTGGAAGCTCCGAGCATCCGACGCCCTTCATCGCCATTCGCGCCGTTCCCATCGCCGTCAGTTCGGTTGATGATGCGACCTTGACCGGCCGGTTCAGCGCATCCGCCAGGAACTGTCCGAAATAAGGGTTCTTGGCCAGGCCTCCATCGATGGAGATGGGTTCGGCCAATGGGCTGATCGTCGCGATCGCGGAAACCACTTCCGCCGCGCGAAGGGCCACGCCTTCCAGGATCGCCTGCACGAGGTCTTGCTTCGACGTGGCGAGGTCCATCCCGATCCACAGACCTGCGGCATTGCGATCCCAATGCGGACAGGCGAGGCCGGACAGGGCCGGCACAAAGCAGATACCGCGCGAAAGGGCCGAGGGCAGCTCGAAGTGATCGATTTCCTGAAAGCTGCCGAACAGGCCGAGCTTTCTGACCCAGTTGAGCGCCGAGCCCGCGTTGTAGACCGCGCCATCCAATGCGAATGTGGCGGATTCTCCCTTCTGCTTCCAGGCGATTGTCGCGGCAAGTCTTGCTTGCTTTGCCAAAGGGCGCGAGGAGCCCGACACGGCAAGCGCGAAGGCTCCCGTGCCAAAAGTGATCTTGGCGTCGCCCGCCGCGCTGCATCCATGGCCGAAGAGCGCGGCCTGCTGGTCGACGATATTCGCCGCGACGGGAGTTTTCCCGATGGTCCCGAAATCACCCGTCGTACAGCGGATATCCGGAAGGCATTCCCGCGGCACGCCGAAGAGCGTGAGCAATTCGTCATCCCATTGCTGCGTGTCCAGCGACATGAGCGATGTGCGCGATGCCGTAGTGACGTCTGTTGCGAATTCCCCCGTCACCCGGTCGAGGAAGAACGCGTCGCTCGTGCCCAGGCGCAGGCGTCCCAGCCGCAAGAGGGATTTGGCCTCGTCGACATTGTCGATGATCCATCTCATCTTCGAGGCGGAGAAGTAGGGATCGAGCGGCAGGCCGGCTTTCTCCAACGTGACGGTCTCGCCGCCTCGAGCCTTCAACGCCTCGCACATTTCCATCGTGCGATTGTCCTGCCAGACAATGGCGTTGTAACAGGGCCTTCCCGTTCGCGCGTCCCACGCGATGATGGTTTCGCCCTGATTGTCGATACCGATCGCATCGACTTTTCCCGCGCGCGCGACACCGGCGTTGACGCAGGCAAGCAGTTCCTCGGGGTTGTGCTCGACCCAGCCCGCATGTGGATAAAGCTGTTCGTGTTCGGCGCCTGCAATGAATGTAAAATCGCCGTCGTCCCGCAAGGTGAACGACTTGGTGCCGGTTGTGCCCTGATCGATGGCCAGCACCTTCATGATATGCTTCTCGCGAATATATCGGCTTGCTTGCGCGCCTGCACGACACAACGCCCCGCCGTCTTGATCTCGCCCTGCATGTTGCCAAGGCGTGTAGGGGCGATGATTGCTGAAGGAGAGGCAGCCAGCACGGCATCCTCCGGCACGAGCTTTCCGGACAGGACAGCGCCATCGCAAGCCAGGTATCTTTCGACACCATCTTGACTGACCTTCATCCCGGTCACCGAACCCTTCCCCACGACGCCAATGAGCTGCGTGGCGAGCAAAACCGGCACGCCATACCAAAGCCGCGCTCCCCAGGCAAAAAAGAAGGGAGCATCGAGCGTGGCTTCCTCGACCAGCATGGCCGCAGGCTTGATGCCCATATGCTTGCAGGTCATGAGCGCGGAGAAGGACAGCCACTCGCCTCCGATGATGACAGGCCGCCGGAACGGACGCATCCCCTTGAGATAGACCAGTTGCTGGAGCGTGCCCGTATTGATCACCGCGGGGTTGCGTACGCCGCCGAGCAAGCGTGCGGCCCGCGTTGTTTCGCGTGCGCCGCAGGCATAGACGATGTGGTCGAAGCTGACCTCGAACAAGCCGCGATCCGGCGATTGCGCCAAGGCGGTGTTTGCGCCGAGCTGCCTCAAAACCGTGTGCCGTGTCCGCACGTCCACGCGCTGGGCTTCGCGCCGCAGCCATGCCGCATAATGCGGTCCGCTGGTGAGCGATCTGTGGCTTTCCCAACCGAAGCCCCAATGCCCGCAGTGCCGGGGAACGCCGCCTGTTTCCGACTCACGTTCAAACACCACGACGTCGCCGATGCCCTGCCGCTGCAGCCGCGTTGCGAATGCCAGGCCCGCCGGGCCGCCGCCGACGACGAGGACGCGGTACTTATCCATCGCGAGCCCTGTGCAGCATGGCCCGCACTTCGGCGCCGCAGTTGAAGCCCTGGCACCGGCCCATCAGGGCGCGCGTGCGTCGTTTCAAACCGTCGATGTCCCGTGCCGGCAAATCGCCCGCAAGGGCATCGGAAATTTCCTGTCGTGTCACCCACTCGCAATGGCAGACGATCTCGCCACCCTGCTGATAGGGGCGCGGACGGTGCTCGGCCAGGTTGGGGACGGGCGTCCAAATGGCGGATGGCTCGCGCTTTCGCAATTCCCCAAAGTTGTCGGCATAGAGTCGTTCGACATGCCGGGCGATCCCGAGAGACCCGGTAAGGCCGGTGGAGCGGATGCCGGCCACGGTGATCCAGTTCCTGTCCCGCAAAGCTTCGATGAGATAGCCTTTGTGTTCCGTCGCCGGCCGCAGGCCTGCATAGATGGCGTTGACGCCGGCATCACGCAGCTCCGGCACCATTTCGATTGCCCGCAACTTCAGCCGGTGCAGCGTGTCATGATCGCAGCTCGCGTATTCGCGTTCGTCCGTCTCCTCGGCCGTCGGCCCGATGACGAGATTGCCGAAGATGCTGCGGAACAGCACAACCCCCTTGGTGCGTTCCGTAGGGACCGGCAAGATGGTCGAGGCGACGAGCTTCGCGGCCGGCTTGTCGAAAACCACAAACTGGCCCCTACGCGGCTTGATCGTGAAGCTCGGCTGCCGCGAGATCCGCTCCACCACATCCCCAAAAAGCCCGGCTGCGTTGACGGCGACGCGCGCATCGATCCTTCGCTCCCCGGCGTGAAGCGTCCAATGCCCTTTCTCATAGGTGCCGCCCGATACTTCGCAATCTCGCATGATGGTAGCGCCCGCAGCCAGCGCTTGTCGCGCATAAGCCAAGGGGGCCGACCACGGGTCGATGACATGCTCGCCTGGCACCCGCACCGCGCCAAGGGCGTTTTCGTCGAGACGCGGTTCCGCCTGTCTGAGGGCTTCTCTCGAGATGACATCGACATCGGCGATGCCGTTCTCATGCGCCTTCGCGACGATGCCGGGCAGCTTGGCCAGCTCCGCTTCGCTCCACGCCACGACATGCGCCGATGTCCGCAGCAAGGGCAGGTTGAGCCGCTCGCGGATATCGAGATATTCGGCGTAACCGGCTTTCATGCACGCCAGTTCCAGGCTGTCGGGCGGCGCGTCGAAGCCAGTGTGGAGCAGGGCGCTGTTGCCCTTGGACGCGCCGCTGAGGATGTCCTTGCCTTTTTCCAGGAGGACGCAATCGAGCCCAGCCATGGCGAGGCGGCGCAGGATCGCCAGACCTACGACTCCGCCTCCGATGATGCCGACATCGAACATTTCCTGACTGTATTTGACTGAACGGGCGGCTACAAGACCATACAATGCCCGTTCGGGCGGATTCTTGTTGACATACGCGGCAGCGAATGTTTGTGTCGCTATTGGAGGGCACCAATGCGTGCAAGGGAGCGTCAGGAACTGATCGCGGAGGTCGTCTCGCGCGAAGGCAAGGCGTCCGTCGAACATCTGGCGCAGCGCCTGGATGTGTCGGTCGAGACCATTCGCCGCGACCTGGGCTTTCTCGACGACCATGGCATCGTCAAGAAGATTCATGGCGGAGCGACGCGCCTCCAGCTGCGCAAGGAAGGCAGTTTCTCGGAGCGCGCCGGCGAAAATGTCGATGCCAAGCGGGCGATTGCGAACAAGCTGTTCGACGTCATCGAGGACGGCGCCACGCTTTTCATCGACACGGGGTCGACCACATTGGCATGCGCGGAAGTCCTGGCCGTCACCAAGACCCTCACGGTTGTGACAAATTCTGCGCGCATCGCATCGACCTTCGCCGCGGCCGGGCGGCACAAGGTTTTTCTGCTCGGAGGCGAGTTCGGCGCCGACAACGCGGAAACGCTGGGCGCCATGACTCTCCGTCAGGTCGCGGACTTCCACGCCGACTATGCGCTCATCTCGCCCGCCGCCGTCGAATCCGGCACCGGCGTGACCGACGCCGATTTCGGTGAGGCAAGCGTGGCGCGGGCGATGATCGAGCAGGCCGAAAAGCTCATCGTCGTCGCCGATCACAGTAAATTCGAAAAACGCGCCGCCCATCTGGTCAGCAGGCTCGACCAGATCGATGTTTTTGTCTGTGACAGGGAACCTGATACGTTGCTTCGACAAAGGCTGGAGACCGGCATGGTGATTCTCCGATCATGAACAGTATTCTCAAGACCTATGTCCGCTGGGTCGACTGGCTTTCGGAAAAAGTCGGCGTGCTCGGCATGACGCTGGTCGTGGTCATGATCGCCGTGCTTCTGCTCGATGCGATCACCCGCAACGTCATCCGGATGCCGCTGCACTGGTGCGTGGAGTTCGCCCAGTTCACCCTCGCCGCCTATTATTTCATGGGCGGGGCGATGACCCTCAAGGACAACAATCACGTGCGCATGGACCTGCTTTATGACCGTGTCTCCGAGCGCGGCAAGCACTGGATCGATCTCGTCACCGTGGCCTGCCTGATCTTCTATCTGGGCGTGCTGCTCATCGGCGGCATTTCCAGCCTTCAATACGCCATCGCTACCAACGAGACCCGCTTCTCGATCTGGAATCCCTCGATGGTTCCCATCAAGGCCCTGATGGTGGCATGTATCGTGCTCATGCTCCTGCAGTCGTTCTCGCTTGCCATCAAGCACGCTGTGGCTCTGGCGGCCAGACCGGCATCATGAGCTACGAACTCATTGCACTCTCCATGTTCGGCATCATGATGGTCATGCTGCTGACGGGCCAGCGCGTCTTTGCGGCCATCGGCTTCGTCGCATCCGGTGCGGCCCTGCTGCTCTATGGCGACGGCGCGATCGAAATGCCGTTCAGCCAGGTCTTCAAGCTGTTCAATTGGTTCCCGATGCTGACGCTGCCCCTGTTCATCTACATGGGGTACGTGCTTTCGGAATCGGGCATTGCTGAAGACCTCTACAAGATGCTGCATGTCTGGTTCGGCAGGCTGCGCGGCGGCCTTGCCATCGGCACGATCGTCCTCATGGTGATCATATCGGCCATGAACGGCCTTTCCGTCGCCGGCATGGCCATCGGTGCCACGATTGCGCTGCCGGAAATGCTGAAGCGGGGCTATGACAAGGTGATGATCACCGGCGTGGTCCAGGGCGGCTCGTCGCTCGGCATCCTGATCCCGCCGAGCGTGGTTCTCGTGCTGTACGGCATGATCGCGCGCCAACCCGTCGGTCAGCTTTGGCTCGCCGGCGTGCTGCCCGGTTTGATCATGGCGGCGATTTTCGTGCTGTATGTGGTCCTGCGCTGCCGCTTCAATCCGGCGCTTGCCCCGACCGTCAAGGATGCGGAACTCGCCATGCCGTGGAGCGAAAAGCTTCGCCTGCTGAGGGCGGGCATCATTCCGTTCCTGATCTTCTTCTTCATGACCGGACTCTTCGTGTTCGGCTATACCAGCCTCGTCGAAAGCTCGGCCGTCGGCGCCACCGCCGCCACCATAGCGGCACTGGTCAAGCGCCGCCTGTCGTGGCCCTTGTTCGTCAAGACCCTGCGCCAGACGATGGACGTGTCGGCCATGTTCCTGTGGCTCATCCTGGCAGCCCTGGCTTTCGGGGCGGTGTTCGACGGGCTTGGCGCGGCGCGCGCGCTCGAGACGCTGTTCATCGGCCAGTGGCAGCTGGAGCCGTGGATGGTGCTCGCCATGATGATGGCCACGTTCATCGTGCTCGGCGTATTCCTCGACGACACGGCGATGCTGGTGATCGTCGCGCCGCTTTACATTCCGCTGGTGAAGATACTCGGCTACGATCTCGTCTGGTTTGGCATTCTCTATACGATAACCTGCCAGATCGCGTACATCACGCCGCCCTTCGGATACAACCTCTTTCTCATGCGCGCCCTCGCGCCGAAAGAGGTGACGCTCGTCGATATCTACCGTTCCATCTGGCCCTTCGTGGTCATGATGGTGCTGACGATCTTGCTGGTTGCGATTTTCCCGCAGCTGGCATTGTGGCTGCCGAACCATGTCTACGGCAAATAGGGTGCGGCAGAGGTTTCCGGTCAACGCCGACAACGAAAGGGAGTGAAACTCATGACAATCGAGAAAAAGGCAGACTGCCCGTCCGACGGCATCCTGGCGGAACGCAGGAAGCTCTTGAGGAACCTCGGCATCGGCACTGCGGCGCTCGCCGCAACCGTGGCGGCCCCCGCCGTCGTTCGTGCCCAGGAGAAGATCAAGTGGCGTCTGCAGACCTATTCCGGCGCGCCGTTGGGCGCCCATGTCATCAAGCCCCAGATCGATGCCTTCAACGCCGCCGCGAACGGCGAGATGGAAATCGAACTGTATTATGCCGACCAGCTGGTGCCCACGGCCGAACTCTTCCGCTCCTTGCAGAGTGGTACGCTGGATGCCGTGCAGTCGGACGAAGCGACCATGGCCTCGCCCGTGGACATCTCCGTCTTCGGCGGCTACTTTCCCTTCGCCACGCGCTACAGCCTCGATGTGGCGGCGCTGTTCAGTTATTACGGCCTCAAGGAGATCTGGGAAGAAGCCTACAAGGACGTCGAGAATGTCACTTGGCTCTCGGCCGGCGCATGGGATCCGTTGCATATCTTCACCAAGGAGCCGATCCGAAGTCTCGCCGACATGAACGGCAAGCGTGTGTTCGGCGTGCCGACGGCGGGCAAGTTCCTGGCGAAGTATGGCCTGGTGCCCGTCACCGTGCCGTGGGACAATGTCGAGGTCGCCATCCAGACGGGCGAGCTCGACGGGGTGGCCTGGTGCGGCTTCACCGAGGCCTATGAGGTCGGTTGGGCCGATGTCTGCAAATATGCCCTCACCAACAGCATCACCGGCGCGTGGTTCGGCAGCTACTTCGCCAACACCAATTCCTGGAACAAGGTGCCGAAGCACCTGCAGGAACTCTTCCGCATCACCATCGACCAGTCGCATTACTACCGCAATGTCTGGTACTGGGGCGGCGAGGCCAAGCTCCGCGTGGAGGGCAAGAAGATGGAGCTGACGTCGCTTCCCGAGGCCGAGTGGCAGCAGGTCCTGACCGACTCGAAGGCCTTCTGGGACGACGTGGCGGCTTCGAGTCCCCGTGCTGCCCGGGTCGTGGAGGCCTTCAAGAAGTACGCCGACACGATGGAGAAGGCCGGCTATCCCTATCGTTGAGGCGCCGGCTTCCGGCAATTCGACATGCGCTCAGGCAACCTTCGGGGTTGCCTGAGACGGCATCTCCGAGCAGGGCGAGATAATCGTCAGCCCAGGCGATCGAGCGCCAGCAGGTGGACGTCGCTCACCTCGGTGGATTGCTCGCCCGCCAGCAGGTCGGCGGCGAGGATGCGGTCCACCGTCGCCTGATAGGACGGCGAGCGCTTGAGCGCCTCGACGGCGGCTGCGTCGCGCCAGAAGGTGAGGACGAGGGCTCGATCGTCGTGGCGGCTCATGACGCAGCCCAGAAAGCCGTCCTGATCGCGGAACATCGGCAGCGAGATTTCACGGGCGAAGGCCTCGTAGGCGGCGAGGCGTCCAGGTTTGAGGCCGGTTTTCCACAAGCGTGCGATCATCTGAGGTCTCCACTGCGGGGGGATTCAGGCAAACATAGGGATGCTGACACGCCTTGGCACGGAGGATCTTAGGCTGACCCTTTCGGCAAGGAGAGGCTGGCATGGCGGTCGGAGCGAAGCTCAATCGGACACTCGCAGACTTCATCGAGCGTCAGCCGCTGTTCTTCGTGGCGACGGCTGCGCCCGAGGGCCGCGTGAACCTGTCGCCCAAGGGTCTCAAGACCCTCAAGATCCTGGATGAGCGGCGCATCGTCTGGCTCAGCCTCTCGGGCAGCGGCAACGAGACGGCGGCCCATCTCACCGAAAGCGATCGCATGACCCTGATGTTCTGCGCTTTCACCGGCGAGGCGATGATCCTGCGCGTCTATGGCCATGCGCGGGTGATCCATCCGCGCGAAGCGGCCTGGGCCGGGCTTGCCGGACTGTTCCCGCCCATGGCCGGGGCGCGGCAGATCTTCGACCTCGCGATCGACCTGGTGCAGACCTCCTGCGGCTCGGGCGTGCCCGTCATGGAGCTCAAGGCGGAGCGGGGAACGGGCGAGCTTCTGCCCTTCTATGAAGCCATGGACGAGGCGGCCATGCGCGACTATTGGCGGCGCAAGAACACGCTCAGCATCGACGGCAAACCGACCCGCATATTGTGAGCGGCACGGCCCTTTCCGCTCCTGCGCAAGACCTTGATTTCAGGGCATGATTTCCGCCCGGCGAAATCGCGTTTTTCCTACTCTTTTCATGCCCTTGGCATTGAATCCAGAAAGCGTGCCGAGTAATATGTCCCGCCGCTCGAATCGTTGCACAAACTGGGGCCTCCCAGGCCCGCTCGGACGGTTCATGAAGCGCCAATCCAATCAGGTTTTCCGTGGCCGACAACGACGACAAGAACGATCCGAATTCCTCCGGCAATCCGGGTGAGATCGCCCCCATCTCGATCGAAGACGAGATGAAGAAGAGCTATCTCGATTACGCGATGAGCGTGATCGTGTCGCGGGCCCTTCCCGATGTGCGCGACGGGCTCAAGCCGGTGCACCGGCGCATCCTGTACACGATGCACGAGAACGGTTTCACGCCGGACAAGCCCTACAAGAAATCGGCGCGCGTCGTCGGCGACGTCATGGGCAAATATCACCCGCATGGCAATCTCGCGATCTATGACGCCTTGGTGCGCATGGCGCAGAGCTTCTCGCTCAGGCTGCCGCTGATCGACGGACAGGGCAATTTCGGCTCGGTCGACGGCGATCCGCCGGCGGCCGACCGCTATACCGAGGCCCGCCTCGCCAAGGCCGCCATGCCCTTGCTCGACGATCTCGACAAGGACACGGTCGACTTTGTCGCCAACTACTCGAACGAGTTCCAAGAGCCGTCGGTCTTGCCGGCGAAATATCCCAATCTCCTGGTCAACGGCTCGGGCGGCATCGCGGTCGGCATGGCCACCAACATGGCGCCGCACAATCTGGGCGAGGTGATCGACGCCTGCATCGCCACGATCGACAATCCCGGCATCTCGATCGACGAGCTGATCGGCATCGTTCCGGGGCCCGACTTCCCGACCGGCGCCATCATCCTGGGGCGCGCCGGCATCAAATCGGCGATGCATACCGGGCGCGGCTCGGTCGTCATGCGCGGCAAGGTCACGACCGAGGAACTGCGCAAGGAGCGCGAGGCGCTCATCATCCACGAGATCCCGTATCAGGTGAACAAGTCGGCGATGATCGAGAAGATCGCCGAATTGGTGCGCGAGAAGAAGATCGAGGGCATCGCCGACATCCGCGACGAAAGCGACCGGCACGGCATGCGAGTGGTGGTCGAACTCAAGCGCGACGCCATGGCGGATGTGGTGCTGAACCAGCTCTACCGCTTCTCGCCCTTGCAGACGACCTTCGGCGTCAACAATGTCGCCCTGATCGGCGGCCGCCCCGAACTCCTCAACCTCAAGGACCTGATCCAGGCCTTCGTCGCGTTCCGCGAGGACGTCGTCACACGGCGCACCAAATATCTCCTCAACAAGGCGCGCGACCGTGCCCATATATTGGTCGGCCTCGCCATCGCGGTCGCCAATATCGACGAAGTGATCGCGCTCATCCGGCGCTCCAAGGACGCGGCCGAAGCGCGCGAGGCCCTGATGGCGAAAGCCTGGCCCGCGAAGGACATGGCGCCGCTCATCGCGCTCATCGCCGACCCGCGCCACAAGCTCAATGCCGACGACACCTACAAGCTCTCGGACGAGCAGGCGCGCGCCATCCTGGAATTGCGCCTGCAGCGCCTGACCGCGCTCGGCCGCGAGGAGATCGCCGAAGAGCTGGAAAAGCTCGCCAAGGAGATTTCCGACTATCTCGAGATCCTGCGTTCCAGGGCCCGCGTCCTCGGCATCATCAAGGACGAGCTCACCGCCATCAAGGGCGAGTTCGCGACGCCGCGGCGCACCGAGATCGTCGACAACGAGGGCGAGGTCGAGGACGAGGACCTCATCCAGCGCGAGGACATGGTGGTGACGGTGAGCCACACGGGCTATGTCAAGCGCGTGCCGCTCTCGGCCTATCGCGCGCAACGGCGCGGCGGCAAGGGCAGGGCCGGCATGCAGACGCGCGAGGAGGACTTCGTCACCAAGCTCTTCATCGCCAATACCCACACGCCGATCCTGTTCTTCTCCTCGGCCGGCATGGTCTACCGCATGAAAGTGTGGCGCCTGCCGGTCGGCAATCCGCAAGCGCGTGGAAAAGCCCTCATCAATCTTCTGCCCCTGGCGCAGGACGAGCGCATCACCACCGTGATGCCGATGCCCGAGGATGAGGCGGCCTGGGGCTCGCTGCAGATATTGTTCGCGACCAAGAGCGGCAATGTCCGGCGCAACGAGCTGTCCGACTTCGAGAGCATCAACCGCAACGGCAAGATCGCCATGAAGCTCGAAGAAGGCGACCAGATCGCCGGCGTCGACATCTGCACCGTCGCCGACGACGTGCTGCTGACCACGGCGCATGGCCAGTGCATCCGCTTCGCCGTCAATGACGTGCGCATCTTCAAGGGCCGGGATTCGACCGGCGTGCGCGGCATCAGGCTCGAAGCGGGCGATCACGTGATCTCGATGGCGCTCTTACGCCATGTCGAGGCGACGGCCGAGGAGCGCATCGCCTATCTCAAGATGGCGCGCGCCGTCTCGGGCGACGAGGTGGACGAGAACGGCAATGGCGCTGCCGAAGAAGAGTCGACGGTGCAGGACGCCGTACTCGTGCAGGAGCGCTATGCCGAGATGGGGGCCGCCGAACAGACCATCCTGACAGTCTCCTCCAACGGCTATGGCAAGCGCAGTTCGAGCTATGAATACCGCATCACCAATCGCGGCGGCAAAGGCATCGTGGCGATGGCGGTGAACGAGCGCAACGGGCCGCTGGTCGCCTCCTTCCCGGTCGAGGACGAGGACCAGATCATGCTGGTGACCGACGGCGGCCAGCTCATCCGCTGCCCGGTCCACGACATCCGCAAGGCCGGCCGCTCGACCCAGGGCGTCATCGTCCTCGACACGGCCGATGACGAGCATGTCGTCTCGGTCGAGCGGATCAGCGAGGAGGAAGAAGAGGCGGAAGCCTAATTCCAACCGTCATGGCCGCCCTCACGGGCTGCCATGACGACAAGAGAATGCTGTTCTTGTGCTTCCCGGCCGGAAAATGTGGGAAGAGCCCACATCTCCGTGCCGCTGGATTTTCTTCCTTGCCGCCTTCAGGCGCCGGTCCTGAGGCAGGCCTTGAGCGCCTCTTCCCCGTCATTCGCCCAGGTCTCACTCGCGATCAGATCGGCGAGGGGCCGGCGCGCGCGCCAGCCCTTGTTCTCGAGCTCCGGCGTCCTGGCGAAATCGCCCACATAGCCGAGGCACAGATAGGCGACCGGGACCACATGAGCGGGAATGCCGAGCAGGGATTTCAGCGCCGCCTTGTCGAGAATGCTGACCCAGCCCATGCCGATTCCTTCGGCCCTGGCCGCGAGCCATAGATTCTGGACGGCGCAGACGGTGCTGTAGAGGTCCATCTCGGGATTGTGCCAGCGGCCGAGCGGCGAGCCCTCGGCCCGTGTGCGGTCGCAGGTGACGCAGAGATTGACGGGGGCCTCCAGAATGCCTTCGAGCTTGAGGGAGCGGTAGAGCTCTTGCCGCGCGCCCTCGACATGGCCGACTTCCTCAGCCCGTGCCGCCATGACGAGATCGCGGATCCTGGTCCGTCGCCCGGCATCGCGGATGACGATGAAGCTCCACGGCTGCATGAAGCCCACCGAAGGGGCGTGATGGGCGGCGAGAAGAAGCCGCGCCAGCACCTCGTCGGGAATCGGGTCCTTCAGGAAGGCGGCGCGGATGTCGCGGCGGGTGAATATCGCGCGATAGACGGCGGCGCGTGCCGCATCATCGAAATCGCCGGCACTTGGGTCCATGGCTTCGGCCTGCATCGCTCTTCCCCTTGCGTTGCATCGTCGCCACCACGCTCGTCCATGCGCGGGGCCGTCCTGCCTGGCCGGTCTTCTGGCTCGAGTTCGTCTTCCGCCGACGCCTTCCCGGTTTGACCAGTGGCTTAGAGTTCAAGATTAAGGCCTTGAACTACCGGAGAAATCCCTCTTACAGCGTTGGGCACGCCACGGCGTTGAACCGTGTTTCCGATTCTCCCTCGGGCGATCACGCCAAGGGCACCGGGCAGTGGCCAGGAAATTAGAAGAGGTCGCGCAGCCTGTCCAGAATCCACTTGCGCAGCGCCGCGCGCCTATGGCTTGCTGGCCTGCTTGCGACCGAGGAGGGTGCCCATGACGATCGAAGCCTATATCGCCTTTTGCCTTGCCGCCATCGCCATCGTCATCGTGCCGGGACCGACGGTCACGGTGGTCATCGCCAACAGCCTCAAATATGGCCAGCGCGCTGGCCTCCTCAACGTGGCGGGCACGCAAGCGGGCCTCGTGGTGTGGATGGCGGTCGCCATCCTGGGCCTCGCCTCCGCCATCACCCTGATGGGCGTGTGGTTCGACGTGATCCGCATAGCGGGTGCCGTGTATCTGATCTGGCTCGGCATCAAGCTCATCCGCTCCAAGGGCGAGTTGCTCGCGGCCGCGGCATCGGCCCCCAAGGGGGGCTTCTTCCTGCAGGGCTTCGTCGTCATCCTGTCCAACCCCAAGGTGCTGCTCGTCTTCGGCGCGCTCATCCCGCAATTCATCTCGCCCAATGGCGACTATCTAAGCCAGCTCGTGCTTCTCGGCGTGAGCTTCATGGTCATCGCCACGGTGTTCGACAGCCTCTATGCCTTCGCCGCCGGCAATGCCGGCTCGTGGCTGTCCAAGAGCCGGGTGCGCTTCGTCGAGGTGTCGAGCGGCCTGTGCCTGATCGGCGGCGGACTGTGGATGGCGCTGCGCGGACGCTAGACCCTGGGCATCAGCCCATGCCGAGCTTCTTCGCCAGTTCCTCGTCCCAGAAGGCGGCCTCGATCTTGTGGCCGTCGAGGTCGCGCAGGAAGCAGCCATAATAGGGCTCGCCATAGTCCGCGCGGGCGCCCGGCTTGCCGTCATCGGTGGCGCCCGCGGCAATGGCCGCCTTGTAGAAGGCGTCGACCTCGGCCTTCGAGCCGGCGCCGAAGCCGAAATGAATGCCGTTGCCGGTCTGGGCCTTGCCGCCGTCATAGGGCGTCTGCACCCAGAATTCGGGAAACTGCTTGCCGAAGGCGGTGGCGCCGGGATGCTCCATGATGATCTTGCAGCCGAGCGTCGCCAGCACCTTTTCATAGAAGGCCCGGGCCTCGTCGAACCGGTTGGTGCCGACCGAGACATGCGAAATGATCGAAGGGTTGTCGTTGGCCATGAATGAAGTCCTCCCACTTGATGAAGCCCGATCCTAGTGCCACCCCCTGACAGGTTGCGGCAGCAGCGTGATCGGGCTATGGCTTGCCCATGGCGCGCACAGGCTTTTATCCCGGCAGCTTCGATCCCGTAACCTACGGTCATCTCGACATTATCGCGAGATCGGCGCGGCTGGTGGACAAGCTTGTCCTAGGCGTCGGCACCCATCATGGCAAGAAGGCGCTGATCGACGCCGAAACGCGCATCGAGCTGCTCGAGACCGTGGCGGCGCCGATCGCCCAGCACACTGGCGTCAAGATCGTGGTCGAGACCTTCGACGACCTCGCCGTCGATGCGGCGCGCCGCGCCGGCGCCGGGCTCATCATCCGCGGCCTGCGCGATGCCAGCGATTTCGACTATGAAGTCCAGATGGGGCAGATGAACGGGGCCATGGCGCCCGACATCGAGACGGTGTTCCTGGCCGCGAGCCCGGCGACCCGCATGATCGCCTCATCGCTCGTCAAGCAGATCGCCGCCATGGGCGGCGACGTCACGCTCTTCATTCCCAAGGAAGCGCTGGCGGCGGTCAAGGCCGCCCTCAAAAAGCCAGCCTGATCCTGAAAACCCGTCCGCTCAACGCAAGGAGACCCGTATGACATCAAGACTGGCCCTGATCGGCCTCATCGGCGCCGTGGCCATGGCGAGCCAGCCCCTCAAGGCGCAGGACCTCGATCCCGAGAACACGCTGGTGATCACCACCTCCGAAGGCTGCACGATCACCGCCGGCCTCAGGCCCGACCTCGCGCCCAAGCATGTGGCGCGGATCAAAAAGCTGGCGCGCGCGGGCTTCTATGACGGCATCATCTTCCATCGCGTGATCGACGGCTTCATGGCGCAGACGGGTGACCCGACCGGCACCGGCATGGGCGGCTCGAAGGAGCCGGATCTGCCGGCCGAGTTCAGCAAGGCACATTTCGACCGCGGCACGCTCGGCATGGCGCGGGCACAGGACCCGAACAGCGCCAATTCGCAGTTCTTCATCATGTTCGCCGATGGCGGCTTCCTCGACGGGCAGTATACGGTGTTCGGCGGCGTCGCCTCGGGCATGGACTGCGTCGACAAGATCGCCAAGGGCGAGCCGCCGGCCAGCCCGAGCAAAATGGTTTCCGTGAAAGTCTTGAAGGATACGCAATAATGGCCACCGATCTCGAAAACACCATCTATATGGATCTTGCCAAGGGCCGGGTGACGATCGAACTCCGTCCCGACCTCGCGCCTAATCACGTGGCGCGGATCAAGGAACTGGCGCGTGAGGGCTTCTATGACGAGGTGCCGTTCCATCGCGTCATCGAGGGCTTCATGGCGCAAGGCGGCGATCCCTCCGGCACCGGCATGGGCGGCTCGAAGAAGCCCAATCTCAAGGCTGAATTCTCGCGCGAGCCGCATGTGCGCGGCGTGTGCTCGATGGCGCGCTCGTCCAACCCGGACTCGGCCAACAGCCAGTTCTTCATCTGCTTCGGCGACGCAACCTTCCTCGACAAGCAATATACGGTGTGGGGCAAGGTGACCTCCGGCATGGAGCATGTCGATGCCCTGAAGCGCGGCGAGCCGGTGCGCGATCCCGACCGTATCGTGAAGATGCAGGTCGCGGCCGACGCCAAGGCCTGAGCGCGCGATGCGGACGGCTGGAAAAGGCATCATGGCCGCCGCGGCCATGATGCTCGGCGCGAGCGGAGCCCTGGCGACCGAAAACATCATCTGCAGCTCGGCCGACGAAAAGGCGGCCATCGGCTTCCTGGTCGGAACGACGCCGGGGCTCAATCCCTTGAGCCTCACCATGGATGCGAACGGCAAGAGCTGGGCGACGAAGCCTGAAGGCGGCCAGACCGCCGTCCTTATCGCCCAGGCCTTCTCCGACGACGAAGGCATGAAGATCGACATCACCGACGACAATGCCGAGCGCATCATCGCCAGGCTCCGGGTGACCCGCGCTCATGACGAAGGCAGCGACCCGGTGCTCGCCGGCACCTTCATGATCGCCGGGGTCGGTGCCTGGCCGGTGACCTGCTCGGGCGAATAGCGCGGGGGGTCCGATGCGCGTCGCCGATTTCGATTTCGACCTGCCGGAAGACCGCATCGCGCTCAGGCCGGCGAAGCCGCGCGACGCGGCGAAGCTGCTCGTCGTCGCACCCGACCGATTGCAGGATCGCGGCATGCGCGACCTGCCGGCGCTGCTCCAGGCGGGCGACGTTCTGGTGTTCAACAAGACGAAGGTCATCCCGGCGGCGCTCGCCGGAAGGCGGATCGGACGCGGCGATGCCGAGCCCCGGATCGAGGCTCTGCTGCATCAGCGTCTCGACGGCTCGCGCTGGAAGGCCTTCGCCCGGCCGGGCAAGCGGCTCGCGCTGGGCGACCGGATCCGCTTCGGCGCGGAGGGACGCGTTTGCCTCCTCGGCACGCTCGACGCTAGGGTCGAGGCGAAGGGCGAGGGGGGCGAGATCACGCTGGCCTTCGACTTCCACGGGTCCGTCCTCGATGAAGCCATCGCCGCCTTGGGCGACATGCCGCTGCCCCCCTATATCGCGGGCAAGCGCGAGACCGACGACCAGGACCGGCAGGACTACCAGACCATGTTCGCCGCGGAGGAGGGGGCGGTGGCCGCGCCGACGGCCGGCCTCCATTTCACGCCCGACCTGATGAGGTCACTGCAAGCCCATGGAATTCAAACGGAATTTGTAACGCTGCATGTTGGCGCGGGGACCTTCCTACCGATCAAGGCGGAGGACACCGACGAGCACAGGATGCATGCCGAATGGGGCGAGGTCTCCGAGGAGGTGGCGCTGCGGCTGAAGCAGGCCAGGGCGAAGGGCCAGCGGATCATCCCCGTCGGCACGACCTCGCTGCGGCTCCTCGAAAGCGCCGCCGCGGCGGGCGAGCTCAGGGCCTTCCGGGGGGCGACGGACATCTTCATCACGCCCGGCTACCGCTTCCGGGTCGCCGACCGGCTCATCACCAATTTTCATTTGCCGCGCTCGACGCTGTTCATGCTCGTCGCGGCCTTTTCCGGGCTGGAACGGATGAAGTCGGCCTATGCCCATGCCATCGCCCACAACTACCGGTTCTATTCCTATGGCGATGCGAGCCTGCTATTCCCGCAGGCCAGATGAGCGAAGGCTTTTCATTCACGCTGCACGAGACCGATGGCAAGGCGCGCCGCGGCACGCTTGCGACCGGGCGCGGCCAGATCCGCACCCCGGCCTTCATGCCGGTCGGCACGGCGGGCACCGTCAAGGGACTCTATGCCGATCAGGTGCGCGCCACCGGCGCCGACATCATCCTCGGCAACGTCTATCACCTGATGCTGAGGCCGGGCCCGGAAGAGGTCGCCAGGCTCGGCGGCCTGCACCGCTTCGCCAACTGGCCCCATCCGATCCTCACCGATTCCGGCGGCTTCCAGATCATGTCGCTCGCCAAACTGCGCAAGATCTCGGAGAAGGGCGCCGTCTTCCAGTCGCATATCGACGGGCGAAAATATGAGCTGACGCCTGAACGCTCAATGGAGATCCAGCGGCTTCTCGGCTCCGACATCCAGATGCAGCTCGACGAATGCCTGATGTATCCGCATAGCGACAAAGACGCCGAGCGCGCCATGCAATTGTCGCTGCGCTGGGCCGAACGCTCGCGCCAGGCCTTCGGCAAGCAGCCAGGGCGCGGCAATTTCGGCATCGTGCAAGGGGGCGTGAACGAACGCCTGCGGCGCCTCTCGACCGAAGGACTCACCGCCATCGGCTTCGAGGGCTATGCGGTGGGCGGTCTGGCGGTGGGCGAAGGCCAGGCGCTCATGCTGCAGACGGTCGAGACCACGGTGCCGCATCTGCCCACGGACAAGCCCCGCTATCTCATGGGCGTCGGCACGCCCGAGGACATATTGGAGGCCGTGGCGCGCGGCATCGACATGTTCGACTGCGTGATGCCGACCCGGTCCGGGCGCCATGGCCAGGCCTTCACCCGCTTCGGCAAGATCAATCTGCGCAATGCCAGGCATGCCGACGATCCGCGCCCGCTCGACCCGGAAAGCCCATGCCCGGCCCTGTCGCACTATTCCCGCGCCTATCTGCATCACCTGATCAGGGCGGGCGAGCTTCTCGGCATGATGCTGCTGTCCTGGGCCAATGTCGCCTATTACCAGGCGTTGATGCAGGGCATTCGCGACGCCATCGCGCAAGGGCGGTTCGAGGACTTCCGGCTTGCGACCAAGGAACAGTGGAAGCGCGGCGATGTTTCCGCTTAACTTTACGGCCAACACTACCCTGGAGGCAGCATCCCATGAAAATGAGCGGCGAAGAGGTCATCGCGGCGGCGCGTGAGACGGTGTGGAAGGCGCTGAACGACGTGGAGATCCTCAAGCAGTGCATTCCAGGCTGTGAAACGATCACCAAGACGTCCGACACCCAGTTCGAGGCGCGGGTCATCGCCAAGGTCGGACCGGTCAAGGCCGGCTTCAACGGTGTCGTCAACCTGACCGACCTCAATCCGCCCTCGAGCTACCGCATATCGGGCGAGGGCAAAGGCGGCCTTGCCGGTTTCGCCAGCGGCGGCGCCGATGTCCGCCTCGAGGACGCCGATGGCGGCACCAAGCTCTCCTATGACGTCGATGCCCAGGTGGGCGGCAAGCTCGCCATGCTGGGCTCGCGCCTCATCGATTCGACGGCGCGCTCCATGGCGACCCAGTTCTTCGAGAAATTCGCCGGCATCGTCGGCGGCACGACGCCGGAAGCCGCGCCGGCGAAGAAGGGCGCCAAGAAGAAGCGCTGATCAGAGCTGATAGCCGAAGAGATGCAGCGCGACGAAAATGCCTGCGAAGACGACGGCATAAGCGAGCGCACCATAGAAGACCACATGGTGCACTATCCTGAGCCAGGGCGGCGCCGACTGGAAGCGCCGGTTGAGCCGCAGGAGAAGTGACACGAGCACCACGGCCAAAGCGACGATCAGCAGCCTGATCAGCATGGCCCGTCACTTCCCGCCGCCGGCCACATGCTCGCCGTCGCGCGTCAGGTAATAAGCAACGAGGATGGGCAGGAAGGTGACCGCGATGACGAAGATCGCCACCACATTGGTCACCGGCCGCTGACGCGGGCGGATGAGCTCGGTCAGCATCCAGATCGGTAGGGTGGCCTGCTGGCCGGCCGTGAAGGTGGTGACGATCACCTCGTCGAAGGACAGCGCGAAGGACAGCATGCCGCCCGCCAGCAGAGCGGAGGCGATGTTGGGCAGGACCACATAGCGGAAGGTCTGGAAGCCGTCGGCGCCCAGATCCATGGAGGCTTCGATGAGATTGCCAGAGGTGCGGCGGAACCTGGCGAGAGCGTTGTTGTAGACGACGACGATGCAGAAGGTCGCGTGGCCTAGCACGATGGTCCAGAAAGAAAAGTCGAAATCGAGGATGTTGAAGGCCGAGCGCAGCGCGATGCCGGTGATGATGCCGGGCAGCGCGATGGGCAGGATGAACAGAAGTGAGATGTAGTCGCGGCCGAAGAAGCGGGCGCGCGAGACGGCCGCCGCGGCGCAGGTGCCGAGCACGAGCGCGATGGCGGTGGCGATGGCGGCGACCTTCACCGAGAGCCAGAGGGCGTTCCAGATGTCCTGGCGCTCCCAGGCGACGGCGAACCATTTGACGGTCAGTCCGGGCGGCGGGAACTGGTAACTCTTTTCCTCGGTGGTGAAGGCATAGAGGAAGATGAGGAGCAAAGGCACGTGCAGGAACAGGAGCCCGGCAATGGCGGCGAGGCCTAAGCCGCGCGGCGCTCGCTCGCCTCGCTCAGAGCGCATCGAAAGCCCCCATGCGCTTGGCGATGGTGAGATAGATCGCCATGATCACGATCGGCACGACGGTGAAGGCGGCGGCAAGCGGGATGTTGCCGGCGGTGCCCTGCAACACATAGACCGCCTGGCCGAGGAAGTAGCTCGACGTACCGACGATCTGGGGGATGATGTAATCGCCGAGGGTGAGCGAGAAGGTGAAGATCGAGCCGGCGATGAGGCCGGGCAGCGCCAATGGAAAAATCACCGTCCAGAAGGTCTGCCGCGGCAAGGCGCCGAGATCGGCTGAGGCCTCGAGGAGATTGGCGGGAACACGCTCCAGCGCCGCCTGCGTCGGCAGGATCATGTAGGGCAGCCAGACATAGAGGAAGACGAGGAAGGTGCCGATATAGCTGATGCTGAACGACGGCCCGCCGATGACCGGAATGGCGAGGATCGCATCGAGCAGCCAGGTCATATAGAGCTTGTCGGCGAGCCAGGTGATGATGCCTTCCTTGGCGAGGATGAGCTTCCAGGCATAGATGCGGACCAGGTAGCTCGACCACAGAGGCAGCATCACGGCGAGATAGAAGAAGGCTTTCCAGCGTCCCTTGGCGTAGCGCGCCGCGTAATAGGCGATGGGAAAGGCGATGAGCGCCGCGGCCAGTGTCACGGCGACCGCCATCAGGAGGCTGCGCCAGATGACGTCGAGATTGGCGAGGCTGAAAAGCTCGCGATAGGTCGACAGCGTGAATTCGCGGTTGATCAGGCCCGAGAACTCGTCGATCGAGAAGAAGCTCTGCGCCAGGAGGGCGAGCAGGGAGCCGAGATAGACGATGCCGAGCCACAGCAAAGGCGGCGCCAGCAGCAAGGTGAGAAGGAGGAACGGGCTGCGGAACAGGACATCGGAAATCTGCCGCAAGAGGCCGCCGCCGCGACCCGTCCCGACGACACCGGCGCTGCTGCTCACGTCTCTTCCTCCATGGCATGAAGAGCGCTCGCCGGCCAGTGCAGCGTGACCGCTTCGCCGATGCCGATGCCGGCGAGCGAGGACGGCGTCGACACGGTGATCTCCTGGCCGGAGGCGTCGGTGTTCAGCCGCGTCACCGCGCCCTGATAGTGAACCGAGGTGACTTTCGCCGCCACCGCGTGGGATCCGGCCGGCGGCGCGCCCGCGGCGATGCCGATCTTCTCGGGCCTGAGGCTCATCCAGCGGGCCGGGCCGCCGGTCCTGGCGACGAAGTCCGGCGGCAGCACATTGGACGAGCCGACGAAATCGGCGACGAAACGGGTGCGCGGCCGCTCATAGATGTCCTGCGGCGCGCCGACCTGCACGATCTTGCCCTGGTTGAAGATCGCGACCCGGTCGGCCATCGACAGGGCTTCGCCCTGGTCATGGGTGACGAAGACGAAAGTGATGCCGAGATTGCGCTGCAGGGTCTTGAGCTCGACCTGCATCTGCTCACGCAGCTTGAGATCGAGGGCGCCCAAAGGCTCGTCGAGGAGCAGCACCTTGGGCTCGTTCACCAAAGCGCGGGCCAGGGCGACACGCTGGCGCTGGCCGCCGGAGAGCTGCGAGGGGCGCCTGGCGTCGAAGCCCTTGAGCTCGACGAGATCGAGGGCTTCCAGCGCCTTCGCCTGGCGTTGGGCGCGCGGCACGCCCTTGACCATCAGCCCATAGCCGACATTCTCCAGGATGGTCATATGCGGGAAGAGCGCATAATCCTGGAAGACGGTGTTCACATTGCGCCGATAGGGCGGCAGGCCCTCGGCGGTTTCGCCGAAGATCTCGATATGGCCATTGGTCGGCTGCTCGAAGCCGGCGATGAGGCGCAGGCACGTGGTCTTGCCGGAGCCCGAGGGTCCGAGCATGGCGAAGAACTCGCCCGGCGCGATGTCGAGGGTGACGTCGTCGACCGCGCGCACCGGACCGAAATGGCGCGAGACGTTCTGGAAAGAAACAGCCGTTGTCATAGGAGGAACTCCCGCCGGTCAGTCCGGCGGGAGCGGTTGATGCGTTCAGCGGCCGCCGAGCACGGCGATGTAGTCGGAGACCCAGCGGTAATAGGGCACGCAGCCGGCGCTCTGGCTCGGGCATTTGGCGACGGGCGTGCGCCAGAAGTGGATCTTCTCGAAATTGCCAAGGCCGTTGGTGTCGCAGCCGGCGTCGGTCAGGAGCGCATTGCCCTTGCAGGCCGCCGTCACCGCCGGCACCGATCCGAACCAGGCGGCGAGGTCGCCCTGTAGCTTCGGATTGATCGAATGCTCGAGCCACATATAGGCGCAGTTCGGATTGGCGGCCTCGGCATGCATCATCGTGGTGTCGGCCCAGCCGGTAGCGCCTTCCTCGGGCACGGTCGAGGCGATGGGCTGCTTGTCGGCGACGAGCAGGTTCACCTGGAACGGCCAGGACGAGGAGGCCGCAACGCCTTCGTTTTTGAAGTCGTCGATCTGGATCATGGCGTCATGCCAGTAGCGGCCGACCAGCTTGCGCTGTGCACGGAGCAATTCGAGCGCCGCCTTGTACTGGTCCTCGTTGAGCTCATAAGGATCCTTGATGCCGAGATCCGGCTTGTGCTTCATCAGATACAGCGCGGCGTCGGCGATGTAGATCGGACCATCGAAAGCCTGCACCCGGCCCTTGTTGGTCTTGCCGTCGGGCAGGTCCTGCTCCTCGAAGACGACCTTCCAGCTCTTCGGCGCCTCCTTGAACACATTGGTGTTGTAGGCCAGCACATTGGCGCCCCATTGATAGGGAACGCCGTAATGCACGCCGTCGACCGTGTGCCAGGGCGCGTTCTGCAGCCGCTCGTCGACCGTCTTCCAGGACGGAATGAGATCGGTGTTGATGGGCTGCACGCGCTTGCCGGAGACCAGCCTGAGCGAGGCGTCGCCCGAAGCGGTGACGAGGTCGAAGCCGCCCTCGTTCATGAGCGCCACCATCTCGTCCGACGTGCCGGCGGTCTTGATGTTGACCTTGCAGCTCGTCTTCTTCTCGAAATCAGTGACCCAGTCGTAGTTCTTGTCTGTCTCGCCGCGCTCGATGTAGCCGGGCCAGGCGACGATGTTGACCTGGCCTTCGCCGGGGCCGATTTCCTTCTTCATCTCGGCGGAGGCGGCGGCGCCTGATGCGGCCAATGCCGTGATCGCCGCCACGGACAGCAAAGTTCGCTTCACGGAATTCATGGTTTACCTCCCTGCGAGCCAAAATATCAGATGCGCCTGTCGGGCTCTGTTCAGTGTCCTGCGCATCCCTTCACCGACGCTAGCTTGTCTCCCTGGCGAAGGGAAGTAGGCTAAAAGCAGTGGTCCAAGGGGCGCCGGCGCGCCGCCGAGCCGGCGGTCCGGGGCGGCACAGGGACGCTCCGGGCGGCCTCGCCGATGTTGGATTGACCACATTTTTGTTTGCGTGATAAGCTTTTGCACAACAAGAACAAAACAAGGGAGCACCGCCAGGTGGACAAGGGGAGTTCGAACGGACAGCCCGCCGTCGTGGTCGAGGGGCTGCACAAGAGCTTCGGCGATCTCGAGGTTCTCAAAGGGGTGTCGCTGACGGCGCATGAGGGCGACGTCGTCTCGATGATCGGCGCATCGGGGTCGGGCAAGAGCACCTTCCTCAGATGCATCAACTTCCTCGAATTGCCGACACAAGGGCGCATCCAGGTGACGGGCGAGGAGATCAGCCTGAAGGCCGGCCATGACGGCAATCTCCACCCCACCGACCGGCGGCAGCTGGAGCGCATCCGCACCAGGCTCGGCATGGTCTTCCAGTCCTTCAATCTGTGGCCGCATCTCAACGTGCTGGAGAACGTCATCGAGGCGCCGGTGCATGTGCTGAAGGTTCCGAAGGCGGAAGCGATCGAACGCGCCGAGGGGCTGTTGCAGAAGGTCGGCCTCTATGAGAAGCGCACCCAGTATCCGGCCTTCCTGTCGGGCGGCCAGCAGCAGCGCGCGGCCATCGCCCGGGCCCTGGCGATGAACCCGAAAGTGATGCTGTTCGACGAACCGACCTCGGCGCTCGACCCGGAACTCGTCGGCGAAGTGCTCAAGGTCATCCGCGACCTGGCGCTCGAAGGCCGCACGATGATTCTCGTGACCCACGAGATGAAGTTCGCCCGCGACGTCTCGAGCCACGTGATCTACCTCCACAAGGGCCTCATCGAGGAAGAAGGTCCGCCGGCAAAGGTCTTCGGCTCGCCCAAGAGCGAAAGGTGTCGGCAATTCGTATCAGGCGTTCACTAATCCGTTGCGGGAGCCGGGCGAGGTGCTAGGCTGAGACCGTTCCGACCCGCGGCACCGGGCCTTGACAAGAACCGGATCGAATGATCCGACCACTAGGGAGAAGAACATGAGAGTCAACCGCCGTTTGATGATGGCCGTAGCGGCCGTGGCCTTCGTCGGCTTCGCCGCCGAAGCCAAGGCCGACCTGAGATTCGGCGTGGCCGCCGAGCCCTATGCGCCCTTCACCTCGAAGGACGCCTCCGGTAAGTGGATCGGCTGGGAAATCGACCTGATGGACGCCGTCTGTGCACAGATGAAAGAGAAGTGCGAGCTGGTGGAAGTCGCCTGGGACGGCATCATCCCGGCGCTGACCGCCAAGCAGATCGACGTCATCTGGTCGTCGATGTCTATCACCGCCGAGCGCAAGAAGACCATCGACTTCACCACCTTTTACTACAACACGCCCTCAGCGCTCATCGGCGCCAAGGACGGCGACATCAACATCGCGCCCGATCATCTCAAGGGCAAGACGATCGGCGTCCAGGTGGCGACCATCCATCAGCGCTACGCGCAGAAATACTTTGCCGCGGCGGGCGCGGAAGTGAAGAACTACCAGACGCAGGACGAAGCCAACAACGACCTCGCCGCCGGCCGCATCGACTACATCCAGGCCGATATGAGCGCGCTCGAGGACTTCCTGCTCACCGACCAGGGCGCGGCCTGCTGCGAGATGAAGGGACAGGTGCCGGAGGACGTCGAGATCCTCGGCGAAGGGGTCGGCGGCGGCCTGCGCAAGGAAGACACAGAGCTCAAGGCCAAGCTCGACGCGGCGCTTGCCGAGCTCACGAAATCGGGCGAGATCCAGAAGATCACCGACAAATACGAGAAGCTAAAAGGCAAGATCATCCTTCCAAAATGACGATCAGGGCTGCGCCGCGAGGAGCGGCGCAGCTCACTTCAATGTTCATTCGGGACATTCATGTTCTTTGCCGCAGGTAGCCTCGAACTACTGGCAACTTGGAAGGGAACCCTTCTAACCGGTGCGCTCAGCACCTTGCAGATTTCGTTTCTGGCCTATCTCTTCGGATTGACACTCGGGCTCGCCGGCGCCATGGGCAAGATCACCGGCGGCAAATATCTGAAGTGGATTCTCGAAGTCTATACGACGCTCATCCGGTCGCTGCCCGAGCTCCTGCTCATCGTCATGCTCTATTACCTCGGCACCGACACGCTGAACCGAGTGCTGCAGGGGCTCGGCTACGAGGCGGTACGCATCAACGGCTTCGTCGCCGCCGTCGTCGTCCTCGGCTTCGTCATGGGCGCCTATGCGACGGAAGTGCTGCGCGGCGCCATCCAGGCCATTCCGGTGGGCCAGATCGAAGCCGCGAAAGCCTATGGCATGTCGCCCTTCCTCCGTTTCCGTCGCATCATCCTGCCGGCCATGCTGCCTTACGCGATACCCGGCCTGTCCAACCTGTGGCTCAACACCACCAAGGATTCGGCCCTCGTCGCCGTCGTCGGCTATAGCGAGCTCGCTCTGTCGACCAAACAGGCGGCCGGCAGCACCAAGGCCTATTTCACCTTCTTCTGTGCCGCGGCCGCTCTCTATCTCATCATCTCCCTCGTCTCGTTGCGCCTGTTCGGGGCACTGGAGGCTTATGTGCGGCGCGGTCAGCCGAAGCTGGGTTAGGGGGAAGCATGGATTTCTCATGGTTCCCCCAATATCTGCCGCTCATCCTCAACGGCATCTGGCTGACGCTCGCCCTCCTGGTCATCTCCATCGTCGTTGGTTTCCTGCTGGCGGTCCCGATTGGGCTCGTGCAGGTCACAGGCCCGCGCTGGCTCAAGTGGCTGGCGGCGAGCTTCTGCACCGTCATCCGCGGCACGCCGCTTCTGGTCCAGCTGTGGCTGCTCTATTAC
>JBFWNN010000047.1:0-46907 GCA_050251035.1 Parvibaculaceae bacterium | reverse complement strand
TCCTGCTGGACGACGGCGATGCCGGCGCGGCGCGCCTCGGACGGCGTCAGGCGGCGATGCGCCGTGCCGTCGATCTCGATCATGCCGCTGTCGGGTGCCAGCGCACCCGACAGGAGGTTGATCAGGGTCGATTTGCCCGCCCCGTTCTCACCCAGGAGGGCGTGGATGCGACCCGGCTGCAAGGCGATCGAGACATCCCGCAAGACAGGGTTGCCGAAGAACGACTTGGAGAGACCCCGGGCCGCAATGATCGGTTGAGGCGACATGATCCGGATTAGAGCATGATCAGTTTGAGTCTATCCACTACCCTCTCCGCGAGCCAAGCTCTCCCCGCTCGTCATGGCCGGGCTTCGACCCGGCCATCCAGTCTCGACGCCATGCAGCTCTCGCAGGGAGGGACTGGATGGCCGCCTCAAGGGCGGCCATGACGAATTGGGTTCACTTGGCGGCGAGCAACTCGTCGAAAAGCTTCTGATCATAGGGCGAGTAGATATAGCCGTCGGCCGGGAAGTCTTTGGCCCGCGCCAGGTAGCTGTCGATATTGCTGTTGTCGATGATCGGCAGCGGCACCTTGACGAAAGCCTGAATGTCCTTGCCCTGAAGCGCCTGGACGGCGGTATAGGCGGCGAAGGCGCCGAGCCAGTTCGGCTGCATCGTCGCCCAGGACTTGAGGTCCTTCTCCTTCCACAGCTCGAGGAACTGGCGGGCATTCTCGCCGGTGATCGGCACCATGCCGCGGCCCTGCTTGTCCATGGCGAGGATGGCGCCCGCCGACAGGGCGCCGCCCAGCGACAGCACGCCGTCGATCTGCGGATGGGCGAAGAGCAGGCTCGTCACCGCTTCCTGCGCCGGCGCCACATTATAGGCCGTGTTGGTCTCGGCCAGGATCTCGATGCCGGGATTGGCGGCGAGCGCGGCATTGGCGCCCTTGCGGCGGTCGTCGCTGACCGAGATGCCGGCGGGGCCGTTGAGGACGAGGATCTTGCCCTTGCCGCCCAGCTGCTCGATCAGCCATTTGGCGGCGGTGTCGCCCCATTCATTGGAATCGGTGTTGATCTTGGCCGTCACCTCCTCGGTATCGACAAGGCTGTCGAAATTGATGACGGCGATGCCCTTGGCGCAGGCATCGGCGATGACGCGTGCCGGCGCCGTGGACGAGCCGGCGATCAACAGGATGGCGTCGACATCGGCATCGATCATCGACTGGATTTGCTGGATCTGCACATTGGCGTCGCCCTGCGCGTCGGTGATGACGAGCTTGTCGACGAGGCCCTGCTTCTTCAGCTCCTCAACCTGGGCCGCGATCGTGCCCTCGGTCTGCTTCATCCAGGTCGGCACCGAATAGATATTCGCCCAGCCCAGCGTGAACGGCGCCTTGCGGTCGCCCTTGATGCATTTGGCGGCGGCATCGGCCTCGGACACGAAGCCGGCGCTGGTGATGAGGCCGAGGCAGAGGGCGCTGACCACGGCCTTCACGGATGACTTCAACATAGGTTCTTCCTCCCGGGTGTGTTTCCGCTATATTGGAACTTCTATCGGTATAGCGGAAGGCAAATGCTATCGTCCTTCCGAGACCTGAGCAAGTGGACCAAGGCCGGAGGATGCGAGGACTTCCGATGACGGCAGAGATGATGACGGAATTCGAAACGGGCCGGCGGATGCGCGGGCTCGACCGCGCCGTCGAGATATTGGACTATCTGCGCCGGAAGCGGCGCCCGGCGCGGCCCAACGAAATCGCGATCGGTATCAAGGCGCCGAAATCCACGACCTATGAGCTCGTCAATCTCCTGATCAAGGCGGGGATCGTCGAATATGCCGACAAGGAGGGCCGCGTCTTTCTCGGCCGCAAGCTCTATTTCTTGGGCCTCGCCTATCAGACGCAGTTCGACCTGACGCGCGAATGCAAGGCCTTCCTCGACCACCTGGCCGAGGCGACGCACGAGACCTCGCAGCTCTGCATGCTGGACGGCAACAAATACACCGTCGCCATGATGCGCGAGGGCATGCGGCCCTTCCGCATCAGCACCGATGTCGGCGAGCGCATCCCGATCCCGTGGACGGCGTCGGGCCGGCTTCTCGTCTCGCATCTGAGCGATGGCGAGATCCTCGCCTTCATCCCGGAAGAGGATTTCACCTTGCCCGACGGATCACGGCTGGCGCCTCAGCAGTTCCTCGCCGATGTCGCCCGCGCGCGGACGGCCAAATTCTATTCCTTCGACTCGCTCGCCGACAATTTCACCCATTGCTTCGCCGCCCCCGTCCACCAGGAGGGCGACATCTGCGTGGCGACGCTGTGCCTGATCGCGCCGCGCGAGGATGCGATGCGCAACTACGAGCGCTACCGCGCCGCCCTCGCCGCTTCGGCGCGCGAGCTGTCGGACAAGCTCGGGCTGACGCCGCTCAGATTCAGCAAGAGCGGGGTAGCGTGAGAACATCAGCTAACCGATTGTTTGGGGTTTCGCCACCGCCGAGAAGCGGCGCGTCAATCCATGGATGACGAGCAGCGTCGCCAGATAGACCACGACCTGCAGCATGGTCGGCTGATCACTGTAGCCGATCAGCGTGTGGAGGACGCGCCCCGGTATGCTCGTCTCGGACAGCAATGCCGAACTGTCCCACACCGTCTGGCCCAGCATATCGATGACGCCTGCCTGTTCGAGGAAGAGAACGGCCTGGGCCGCCATGCCGGCGGCCAGGAAGGCGATCATCAGGCTCGTGACCCTGAAGAGATGACGCGCCGGTAAGCGGACAAGCCCGAGATAGGTGAGCGCGGAAAGAGCACCACCGAGGATGAGGCCGCCAATGCCGCCCAGGATGAGAGCCGCGCTCGAGCCGCCATCGGTGATGGCGATGCCATAGAGAAACAGCACGATCTCGGAGCCCTCGCGCAGCACAGCGACCCCGACCACGATGGCCAGAGCGACGAGCGACTTGCTGCCGCGGGCGATCGCCTCCCCGGTCGCGCGAATGTCGCGCGCCAGCTCGCGCCCATGCCGCGCCATCCACACATTGTGGCCGATGAGCATGACGACCGCGATGCCCAGGATGACGGCGTTGAACAGCTCCTGTCCGAAGCCCGCGAAGGCCGACGCGATGGCGCTGGCAAACAACGCGATCAGGCAGCTTCCCAGCACGCCGGCAACGACACCCGCGATCGCCCATAACCGGCTGCCGCCGACCGAGCGCGTCGCCGCCAGCACGATGCCGACGACGATTCCCGCCTCGACGACTTCGCGGAAAACGATGATCAGGGCGGCGAGCACGACATTCGGTCCTATTCCGAAACGACGGTGCCGCGCGCTTCATCCTCATGATACTCGTCATAGAACTCGAAGATCCCGCCCGGCAGGGCCTTGACCCTGGTGAGGATCTCCGAATGGCCGGCGACGACCTTCTCGAACTTCATCTCCTTCGATTCGAATTCTGCGGGCGCGTCATTCTCGTTCTTAAGCCTGATGACGAAGGATGTGCCGGCCGGCACCTTGAGCTCCGCCGGCATGAAGGTCTGCCCCTTGAGCGTCATCTCATAGGTTACGGGGTCCTTGGCTTCGGCCGTATGGTTCGCGAAGAAGACCAGCGAAAGGCCGCCGACAAGGAGAATAAGCGCGCGCGCCGGCGCGCCGTGAAGGCGCAGCATGCCTGGATTCCTTTTACCGAATTGAATGTCTGACCAGGCTACTCAGCTAATGTGTTGCAGTCGAGAAGCGCATGCCTCCATGGACGAAATTTAATACGCCAATCTGGAATGAGACTAATTCAAAAACTGCTGGACGGGTCCGAACCTTCTCAGTGCATCGATGCATGTACCCTGGGCCGCCGCTCCTGCCAGGGCATGGCTTTCTCGAGCTCGGCGGCGATCCGCAGCAGGCTTGCCTCGTCATTCATATGGCCGACAAACTGGATACCGATCGGCAGGCCCGATTTGGACATCGCCAGCGGCAGGCTGATGGCCGGCTGTCCCGTCGTGTTGAACAGCGGCGTGAAATTGCACCAGTCGAATACGCGGTATGTCCAGTCCCGCGCCGTGATGCCAGCGTGGTTCTGGTCGAGCTCGCCGAGCTTCAGCGGGAGCCGCGCCAAGGTCGGCGTCAGCAGCAGATCGCAACTCAGGAAGAAGCGGCCGACGTCGCGGGAAATGACGTTGAAATCGTCGAGGGCCGCGATGAGATCGGTCGCCTTCCAGCGCTTGCCTTCCTGGTAACAGGCCCAGGTCGCCGCTTCCAGCATGTCCTCGGTCACCGCCCGGCCGGTCGCCGCGCCAAGCCCGTCGACGATCGCCGCGACATTCGCGGTCCAGACCACATGGGTGGCGTGGAAGAAGCGCTCCCAATCTATGGAGAGGCGCGCCGGCATGACCTCATGGCCAAGGGCGGCGCAGGCCTTGCCCACATCGCGCGCCGCCTGCGCCAGCTCGGCATCGACCCGGGTGCCGGAGAAGGATTGATCCATCAGAGCTATCTTGAGCTTTCGCGGCGCCACGCGGATTTCCTCTTGATAGGGTCTGAGCGGCGGCGCGATGACGTTCTTGGCCCCGGGATCGGCGCCGTGCACGGCATCGAGCACCACCGCCATGTCGCGCACGCTGCGGCTCACCACCAATTCGCAGGACAGGCCCTGCAGCAACTCCCCGTAATTCGGTCCCTGGGGCACGCGATGGCGCGTGGGCTTCAAGCCCACGACACCGCAGCAGGCGGCCGGGATGCGGATCGAGCCGCCGCCGTCATTGGCATGCGCCACGGGAACGATGCCGGCCGCGACCGCCGCTGCGGCGCCGCCGCTCGAGCCACCCGCCGTATGCGCCAGGTTCCACGGATTGCGGCACGGGCCGAACATCACCGGCTCGGTCGTGGGACTGTAGGCCGTCTCCGGCGTCGAGGTCGTTCCGAAGGTGACGAGACCGGCATTGCGGAAACGGATCATCAGCTCGGTATCGTTCGGCGAGGCATAGCCCTCGAGCAGGCGGCAACCGAGCCGGTAGGGCGCCCCTTCCATGAGCAGCATGCATTCCTTGATGAGGAAGGGCACCCCGGTCAGCGGCCCCTTGGGCAAGCCAGCCTTTATCGCGTCGCGCGCACGGTCTTCCAGCACGGCGAGCACGCAGTTCACATCGCCATTCACGCGCGCGGCCGCGACGAGCGCCGCCGCGAGAAGCTCCTCGGGACTCACCTCGCGGCGGTCCACCAGGCCGGCAAGCGCCACGGCATCCTGCTTGGCATATTCATCGATCCTCATAGCGCATTCCCTCTCACGATGTCGGTTGATGCAGATAACAGGCGACTCGCCGGCCAGGGGCGGCCTCCAGCAATTCGGGCTCCTTTTGCGCGCAGACCGGCATGGCGTGCGGGCAACGCTTGGCGAAGCGGCAGCCTTGCTGCCGGTCGATCGGGCTCGGCAATTCGCCCTGCGGGCCTTGCAGGTCGGCGACGCGCCGATGGCCGGGATCGGCGACCAGCACGGCGGCGATCAGACTCTGCGTGTAGGGATGAAGCGGGCGCTCCAGCAGGTCCTCGGCATTGGCAATCTCCATCACGCGGCCGAGATAGAGCACGGCGATGCGGTCGGACATGCGCCGCACCACCGAGAGATTGTGCGAGATGAACATGCAGGTGAGCTGGAAGCGTTGCCGCATGGCGAGCAGCAGCTCGAGGATCTGGACCTGCACCGAAACATCGAGCGCCGAGACGGGCTCGTCGAGCACCAACAGCCGCGGCTCGACGACAAGGGCGCGCGCGATGCCGATGCGCTGGTTCTGGCCGCCGCTGAGCTCATGCGGCTTGCGGTCGAAATAATCGGCCGAAAGGCCGGTCAATTCCATCAGCTCGAGCGCCTTGCGCTTCCAGTCCCGGGGCTCACCGATGCCATGGAACCTGAGCGCGTCCACGATCGTCTCGCCCACCGACAGGCGCGGGTTGAGCGAGGCGAGCGGATCCTGGAATACCATCTGCGCATGCCGGCGCGCCCGGCGCATGGCTTCGGCATCGAGCGCCAGCAGATTTTGCCCCATGAAGACGAGCTCGCCCTGCGTCGGCTCGACCAGCCGCAGGACCAGGCGCGCCAGGGTGGACTTGCCACAGCCGCTCTCGCCGACGATGCCCAACGTCTCACCCGGCATGATCGACAGGCTGATGCCGTCGACGGCGCGCACCACGGCGCCCTTGGCCGAGCCGGAACCGGCCGGGAAATGCCGCGCCAGATCGCGCGCCTCGAGCAATGGCGACGTCATGCCGGTCCGCCCTCCTGCTCGCGCGCCCGGAAGCAGGCGACGGTGTGGTCGGGGGCGATCGTCTCGACCGCCGGATCGGCCATGGTGCAGCGCTCGACCCGGCGGGTGCAGCGCGGGGCGAAGGCGCAGCCGGGCGGCCGGTCGATCGGCACCATCGGCATGCCCTTGATCGCCGCCAGCGGCTCGCCCACCGTCTCGATGCTGCGCATCGCGGCGATGAGCCCCCGTGTATAGGGATGGATCGGATGGGCGAAGATCGTTGCCACCGGCGCCTGCTCGACGATGCGCCCGGCATACATCACCGCGACGTCGTCGGCGATGACCGCCACGACGCCGAGATCATGAGTGATGAGGATGAGCGCGTTGCGCAGCTCGTCCTGCAGGCGCTTCAGCAGCTTGAGGATCTGGGCCTGGATGGTCACGTCGAGCGCGGTGGTCGGTTCATCGGCGATCAGCACGTCGGGATTGCAGGCTATGGCCGCGGCGATGAGGATGCGCTGCCGCATGCCGCCGCTGAACCGATGCGGATAATCGTCATAGCGGCGGGCGGCGTCCGGGATGCCGACCATGTCGAGAAGCTCCTCGGCCTGGCGGCGCGCCTCGGTCCGGCTCAGTTTCCGGTGCAGCACGATACCCTCGGCAATCTGCTCGCCGACGGAGAAGGCCGGGTTCAGCGAGGTCATCGGGTTCTGGAAGATCATGCTGAGCCGGTCGCCGCGGATCGCCTCCATGTCCTTCTCGCCGAGATCGAGAAGGTTGCGGCCGCGCAGCAGCAGGCGTCCGCCGGCGATCCTGCCCGGAGGATCGATGAGCCGCATGATCGAGCGCGCCGTGACGCTCTTGCCCGAGCCCGATTCCCCGACGATGCACAGCACGCGGCCCGCCTTGACGGTGAAGCTGACGTCGGTCACCGCATCGAGCCTTCCGGCCTTCAGGAAGAATTGCGTGGTCAGGTTCTCGACCGCGAGGACGACGTCGTCAGCCATGACGTCCTCCGCTCCTGGGGTCGAGCACGTCGCGCAGCATGTCGCCGAGGACGTTGAAGGCGAGCGAGGTCAGGACGATGGCGAGCCCGGGCAGGACGGTCACATGCGGCGCGCGGCGCAACACCGGCGCGCCCTCGCCCACCATGGCGCCCCAATCGGCGGTCGGCGGCTGCACGCCGAGGCCGAGAAAGCTCATGCCGGAGCCAACGACGATCATCAGGCCGGCAAGCGTCGTGGCGTAGACCAGCACCGGTGCCAGCATGTTCGGCAGTATGTAGCGGACGACCAGCGCCCACGGTGGCGCGCCGGTGGCGCGGGCCGCTTCGATATAGAGCTGCTGCGTGACCATGCCGGTCGCGGTGCGCGCCACCCGGCTGATATAGGGCGTCAGAACGATGGTGATCGAAATGAGCACGGTGGCGAGGCCCGGCTGCAGCACGCCCGCGATGGCGATGGCCAGCAGCACCAGGGGGAAAGCGAAGAAGATATCGAGGACACGCATGATCAGCCAGTCGGTCCAGCCGCCGAGCACGCCGGCGGCGATGCCGATCCCCAAGCTGATCAAGGTCGAGACGAGCACCGGCACCAGCGCCACCACCAGCGAGATGCGCCCGCCCCAGATGATGCGCGAGAGGATGTCGCGGCCCTGATTGTCGGTGCCGAGCACGGCGCCCGGCGTCCCGATGCCTGCCGAACGGCCTACCCCCAGATCGACGAGCGGATCGTGCGGGCTGACCCACGGCGCCAGTATGGCCGCCAGCGCGATCACGGCAAGGAACGCCAGAGCGAGGACCAGCGCCCAGTGCCGCGACAGCCGGCGGCTCAGGCTGTTCGCTGCTTTCCCGGCCGCTTCAGCCATGGCTGCCTTTCGGATCGAGGAACTGGTTGAGGATGTCGACGAAGGCGTTGATGAGCACGAAGCTCGCCGCGATCAGCAGGACCGCGGCCTGGACCATCGGCACGTCGCGCGCGACGATCGAGGAATAGAGCTGCTGCCCAAGGCCCGGCCAGGCGAAGACCACTTCGGTGAACAGCGCGCCGCCGATCAGGTAGCCGAGCTGGAGGCCGACGATGGTGACGATGGGCGGCAAGGCGTTGCGCAGCGCATGGCGGTAGAGGATCGTGTGGCGTGGAATGCCCTTGGCGCGCGCCACCTGGATGTAGTCGGCGCTCAATATCTCCAGCATGGTGGCCCGCACCATGCGCGTGATGACCGCCGCCGGGATGGCGGCGGTGGCGATGGTGGGCAGCGGCAGGTGCCACAATATGTCGACGAGCCCGCCATTGCCGGTGACCGACGTCATGCCCGTCGCCGGCAGCCAGCGCAGCTGCAGGGCGAAGAACGCGACGAGCACGAGCCCCAGCCAGAACGGCGGTATGCTGCCGATCACCGCGATGACGGCGGACGCCGCACGGTCGAGAAGCGAGCCCGGGCGGGATGCCGCGGCAATGCCCACCGACAGCCCGACCGCAAGGGCGAGGAGGAGGCTGGCGCCCCCCAAAAGCAATGTGTTCCAGAAGCGCGGAACGACGACGTCGATCACCGGTCGGCGGGCGGCGATCGACATGCCGAAGTCGCCGCCCAGCACCGCCCAGAGCCAGCGGCCGAATTGCACGAAGAACGGCTGGTCGAGGCCCATCTCGCGGCGCAACGCCTCCTTGGCCTCCTCGCTCGCGAGGGGGCCAAGAAGGGTCGTCGCGGCATCACCGGGGGCGAGATGCAGCAACAGGAAGACGATCAGCGAGGCGCCGAGCAGCACGGGCACGATGCCGATGAGCCTGCGTCCGACGAGAGCGGAAAACCGGTTCATCCCAGCCGCGCGGCCTATTCGATGGAGACGGTCGAAAGGTCGAACCAGTCCTGCGCCGGGTTGACGAAGCCCTTCACCGACGGCGCCAGGAAGACCGGTTGCTGATCATGGAACATCGGCACGAAGGCGGCGTCCTCCATGATGATCTTGTTGGCCTCGCGATAGTAGTTGGTCGCCGCCGCCTGGTCCTTCTCGGCCAGCGCCTTGTCGAACAGCTCATCGACCTTCTGGTTGCAATACCAGCCGGAATTGGTGCCGGCCGGCGGCAGCGTGTCGCAACGCGTGACGACGCCAGTCCAGGACGGGATCGACGTGCCCCAGCCCATTTCGTTCATCGCCGTCGTTTCCGGCATGCCCTGGGCCCAATTGTGCATGTAGGTGACCCATTCGTTCTTCACCAGCTGCACATTGATGCCGACCGCCTTCATGTCGCGCTGGAACCACTGCTCTGCCATTTCTCCCAGGCCGTATTTGAGGATCTCGAAGGACAATTCGGTTCCTTCCTTGTAGCCGGCCTCGGCGAGAAGCTTCTTGGCCTTCTCCGGATCGTATTTGTAGGTGGTGTCGGCAGGGTCGAAGGCATAGGTGCCGCGCGACAACATGCCGTAAGCGGGCGACGCCGTGCCGCGCATGACTTCCTTGGCCATGCCCTCGCGATTGAACGCATAGTTGATCGCCTGGCGCACGCGCACATCCTTGAGGGCCGGATTGCGCGTGTTGAGATGGATATACCAGATCGAGGGCACGTTCTCGTTGGTGCTGAGGACGAAGCCTTCCGACTTCAGGGATTCGATCTCGTCCCAGGGCGGCGTGGTGATCATGTTCACTTCGCCGGCGAGCAGCGCGTTGACGCGGGTCGCCGGATCCTCGAGCGGCCGCAGGATGATGCCGTCGAGCTTCGCCTTGGTGCCCCAATAATCGTCATTGCGAGTGAGCTCGATCTTCACCCCCTGCTCGCGGGTCACGAACTTGAAGGGACCGGTTCCCACCGGGTTGAGCGCCATGTTGTCGTTGCCGTATTTCTGGATGGCGGCCGGGCTCATGATGAGAAACTGGCCGTAGCTCTGCAGGCCGCTTTGGAACCATTCGAAATTGGGTTTCTTGAGCGTCACCCGGATGGTCTTCGGGTCGGCGATCTCGACCTTGTCGATCCAGGCAGTGAAGGCGCCCATGAAGCCCTTCGCCTTGGGATAGAACTGCGGCGCCTTCTCGTCGAGGAACCGGTCGAAGTTGAACTTCACCGCCTCGGCATTGAACGGCGTGCCGTCATGGAACTTGACGCCGTCGCGCAGGACGAACGTCCACACCTTGCCGTCGTCGGACACGGTCCAGCTTTCGGCCAAGGCCGGCGCCAACTTCACGCTGGCGGCGGAAGGGTCGGTCAGATCCTCCTTGAGCAGGCTCTCATAGATCTGATTGGTCACGGCGCGGCCGAGCCAGCCGCCCATGGCATGCGGGTCGAGCGCGTCGAGCTCAGCCGGCGTGCCCCAGATCAAGGTGCCCTGCGCGGACGCCTCCCCGGACGCCGCGGCGAGCGCCAAAAGGCAGGCCGCACCCGTCATCAGCATAGTCAGCTTCTTCATTTTCCACCCTCCTCTGTTCTTTGTTATTGCCGTTATCGCCGTTATCGCCGGGCAATGCCGGCGAGATTGGTTGCGGCCCGCTCAATGGCCTGATCCTGATGCGGCTGCAGGTTTTGCTCGCCCCAGCTGCTGACGGCGGCCATGAAAGGATCGCCGGCGGAGCCGCGGCGCCCGCACAGCTCCTCCATCACCGCCAAGCCGCAATAGGGCGCGTAGACAGCCGAATAGCCGCCCTCATGCGCCAGGACGAGGCGCCCGCCGCACAGTTCGGCCGCGGCCTCCTTCATCATGCTCGTCAACGTGCGATAGGTGCCGCTGTGCAGCATCATGCGGGCCAAGGGATCGAAGCCGCAGGCATCGAAACCGGAGGACACCAGGATCAGCTCAGGGCCGTAAGCCCGCAAGGCCGGCAGGACGACGCGCTCGAAGGCCGCGATATAGGCGCCCTCGCCCGAGCCCGGCGGCAGAGGTATGTTGAGATTGTAGCCAAGGCCGCGCCCGGTGCCGCGCTCCTCGACCTTGCCGGAATCGACCGGATAGAGCTGGTTCTGGTGCAGCGAGATCGTCAGCACGTCCGGATCGTCATAGAAAGCGCTCTGCGTACCGTTGCCGTGATGCACGTCCCAGTCGACGGTGGCGATGCGCCCGACGCCAAGCGCGGCCCTGGCGTGCTTGGCGGCGATGGCGACATTGCCGAACAGGCAGAAGCCGCGGCCGCGATCGGCCTCGGCATGATGCCCGGGGGGCCGCACAAAGGCATAGGCGTTGTCGACCTCGCCCGACAGCGTCGCCTCGACGGCGCGAATGACGCCGCCCGCCGACAGGAGCGCGATGTCGTAGCTGCCGCGCCCGAAGGGCGTCAGCTCTCCCGCATCGCCGCCGCTGGCGTCGCTCATGTTGCGCACACGGTTGACATAGGCCGGGGTATGGAAGCGCTGGATCTGCTCGACCGTCGCCGGCTTCGCCTCGAGCTTGACGAGGTGATCCAGCACGCCCGATACCTCGAGAAGGTTGCGCAGGCGGCGCTTCGACTCGGGCGATTCTGGATGGAAATGCGGCTCGAGCCCGAGGCCGGGCGGAGAGTAGCCCAAGGGCCACGAGCCCGTGTCATGCCAGAGATAGAGCTCGTGAAACACCAGGCCTGTCTTCATTGCCATTCGACCTTCACCTCCAACTGATCCTCAAGCTGCCCTACACGCAGCAACTCTTGCGCTCTTCCGTCGGCGGCACGTCGAGCGTCGGGTTGCGGTCGAAGAAGCCCGCCGGCTGCAGCATGAAGCCGCAACTGACCGACGGCTGAACCGGAAAATCCTCGGGCCGCACGATGTGGTGATGGCCGAAAGTGTGCCACACGGTGATCGGGCGATCGGTCACCTTGCGGTCGGCTTCGGTCCAGCGCGGCAGGCCTTCGCCCGGCTGGCTCTGATTGACGTAGTCGCCGGCCGGCCAGCGCTCCGCCCTGGAGGTCGGCGTCACCCAGATGTGGTTGCGGGTGAAGCCGCCGCGCAGGTCGAGCTGCGAGCCGGCGGCACCGCATTCGGCGATGGCGCTGTGCGCCACCAGCTTGTAGGCGCGCGGGTTGCCGGCGACGTTGGTCTTGCTGCGATTGACGATCTTCCAGAAGCGATGCGTGTCGGGCTCGGCGCGCCGGCGGGCGGCCTTCTCGGTGAGGAGCGGCGTCTCGATGGCGTAGAACGAATTGTTGTAGGGATTGCCGGGCCCCGGCTCGTCGACCACGGTGTTGACCTCGACCACCGTGTTGTCGGGCCCATCGAGCGCCATGTCCAGGCGCGCGCAGAACAGATGCTGGTGAATCTGGCCATAGACCTGCGGCAGTATCTCGGTGCTGTAGCGGGCGCCTTCCGAGGGATCGGAGCCTGCCGTGTTGATGATGCCGGTCAGGCGGATGTCGAGGGAGATCGTGCCGTCGAGATAGAGGTTCCAGTAGAACGCGTATTCATAGTTGCCGACCGTCGAGATGAAGGAAATGACGAGTCGGCGCGAGCGGCGGGTGTCGCTCTCGCGAGTGCGGAAATCGGTGTGCTTCCACAGAAGCCCGGCATCTTCCTCATGCAGGCACACCGCATTCTCGATCGTCATCGACGAGCCGGCGGTGGTGTTGAGCACCGCATCGAAATAATGGATCGTCCCCAGGCAATCGCAGCCGAGCTTGAGGCTGTTGGCCAAGGCGCCGATGCCGTATTCGCCGCAGTCGAAGGCGTTCTTACGCGGATGCACGCCATGCGGGGCGCCATAGGGGACGATCATCTCGGCGACGGCGGCGCGGCGGATCAGCGACCGCCAGCCGCCTTCGCCTTGCTTGATCTTGAGGTCATGCAGGACCAGGCCCTCGCGCGGCGTGAAGCCGACGCGGAACCGCCAGCCGCACCATTCGACAAGGTTCCCCGTGACGGTGAAGCTCGGCCCCTCGGGCTGCACTATATCTATAGGTTTGATGTCCCGGCGCCAGGTCTTCTGGAAGCGGGCGGCATAGTTGCCGTCCGTCATGCCGATGGTCCACGGCCCCTGGTCGTCGACGCTCAGCACTTCGCCGGCATTGATGTCGATGATGGCACTCAGGCCCTCGATCGGATGGGCATATTGATTGTCATAGGGCTTGGTGCGGACCCAGGCGAAGCTCTGGATCAGGCGCTTCTCCTTCTCGCCGGGAATGCCGAAGGTTCCCGTCGACCACGGATCGACGCACACCGTCGACATGTCGGTGATGCCGCGCTTGCGCAGGGCGGCCACGAAGCGCGGGTCCTTGAGGATGATCTCCTCGGCGAGCAGGAAGTCGTCGGGCCCGATGCGCGGCTTCGCCCCGGGCCGGGGCGTCCATGACAAGACCTTGCCCCGGCTCAGCGAGACGACGGCCTCGAACAGCTCGCCGGTGGCCATGTCATAGGCCGCGACGAAAGCACGCCGGTCCGCCGGCTGTCCGGCTTCATGCGCGTCGATCTCGCGCGGCTCCGGCTCGTCGAGGACGATCGTCTCGAAGCGCATTCCTGATCCCAGATCGTGGGCGCTCCTGACGAGATCGGCGGCGTGGCCGATCTCCTCGCCGCTCAGTCCATCGAGCGGGTGCCGATTGCGGGAGTCCGGTCGCGTGGCGATATCCTGCATATGCGTCCTCCTGAGGGTAGGCGGCGAAAGCGCCGCGGCTCCACAGAACATGCCCGAACGAGGCCCGCAAAGACATGGCCAAGCTCCGAGGCCCGGGCAGCGTCGCAGAAGTCCCCCGGCTGATTTATTGCCGGAGTGGACAATTTTTGTCGGCAGGGACCACTTTAGCGCTTGATCAGCGGGCGCGATCCAGCGCCGTGAGTGCCGAGCGGCGGACTTCGCGCGGTGTCTCGCCATATTTGGCGCGGAAACAGCTGGTGAAGTGCGCCTGATTGTTGAAGCCGGCCCCGAAGGCGATCTGGCCGATGGAAAGGTGCCGCAGCGCCGGCTTCACCAGGCTCTCATGGGCGAGCGACAGACGGTCGTCCTGGATCACCTTGGTAACCGACTGGCCGAAGGCGCGGAAGATCTTGTGCATATAGCTCACGGAAATGCCGTTGGCCTGCGCGATGGTCTGGGGCGACAGGCCCGGATCGGCCAGGTTCTCGCGCAAGTAACCCAGAATCCGGCGGTAGATCTGGGAGCGGCCGGTGCCGCCGGTTTCCCCGGGGCCGAGTTCGCGCTCCAGCGCCAGCAGGACCAGATCGACGATCGTGTCGCCGCAGCGCGAGAACAGCTCCTTGTCCGGGTTGACCAGCTCGGCGCTGTTCTCGAACAGGCCCGAAACCATGCCGGAGATCGCGACACAAAGGATCTCTTCGCGCGAAAAGGTGCGCCCGCAGAGCGCCTCGCTCTTGCCGATGCGCTCGCGGATGCGCTGGGCCGGGATGCGGATCGTGAGATTGGAATAATCGTTCGTGCAGGCGGCCCAGTAAGGCTCGGAGCACAGGATCAAGGTGGCGCTGCGCGGCGGCGAGCGGCCCTCGCGGCCGAACTGGCGATAGGAGAGTTCGCCGCGCTGGGGGATGATCAGGATGAAATCCTCGCTGCGGTCGAACTTGGTGTGGAAGCTCGTGCGCTCCACCTCCTGCTCCTCGGCGGTGAATTTCGTGATCTGCACGTCGCCGAGGCTGATTTCGTCGAGGTTACCGGCGAATTCGCCCTTGCGGATATTGGAAACCTCGATCGGATAGTAGACTTCGTTGACGAAGTCGCGCCAGAGCGATGCCGCCTTCGCGGTCTCGTTCGATGAAACCGAATACTGCCTGCGCCAATTGTCCATCTGCTCCGCTGCCCTGATCACTGCGATGCACTCTCGCGATTTGATGCGCTCCAGCCATTTTCGTCAACTCGCCGGGCAGGATTTCCGCCCAAGCCTACCATTACGCAAATATAACCGACCGATCGGTACAGACAACTTGTACTTTCAGTCGGCTTCCCGCTGAACTTGCTTGTCTGACTGTACCGACCGAACTATACGGACTGCGTGAAGGACAGCAGCCAGACCGACCGCATCCGCCATATTGCCGCGGAGCTTTTTGCCGCGAAGGGCTATAATGGCGTGGGCGTCGCCGAAATCGGCGATGCCACCGGGCTCGGCCGCGGCGCGCTCTATCACCATATCGGCAGCAAGGAAGACCTGCTCTACGACATAGCCTCCCGCTATATCGCCGATCTCGTCGAATCGGGCCGCCAGATCACGGCGAAATATCCCGATCCGGTCGCGCGGATCCGGCAGCTCAGCAGCCACCTCATGCATGCCGTCGGTCAGCACCAGGCCGAGATGACGGTCTGCTTCCGCGAGGTCGACACGCTCTCGGGCGAGCATCACACCAATGTCTCCAGGCTGCATGCCGAATATGAGCAGATCTGGGTGGACGCGGTCGCGGCAGGCGTGGCCACGGGCGTGTTCCGCAGGATCAAGACGGAAAAGATCGCCATCAAGGGCCTGCTCGGCATGTATTTCTACAGCTTCCTCTGGCTCGATCCAAACGGCCGGCATTCGCCGGGCGCGATCGGCGAGGTGTTCAGCGACCTGTTCGTGCGCGCCTTCGCCACCGAAAAGGCTCTCGCAAAAGCCTGATGCGCTAACCGCGCTCCAGGCAGATGGCGACGCCCTGCCCGCCGCCGATGCACAGCGCCGCAAGGCCGCGCCTGGCATTCCGCTTCCTCATCTCGTGCAGCAAGGTCACGACGATGCGGCAGCCCGAGCCCGCCAGCGGATGGCCGAGCGCGATGGCGCCGCCATTCACATTGATTCGCGCGGTGTCCCAGCCCATCTCGCGATCGACCGCGATCGCCTGCGCCGCGAAGGCCTCGTTGATTTCCATCAGGTCGAGGTCGTCCACGCTCCAGCCCGCCTTGGCCAGGGCCTGCCGCGCCGCCGGCACGGGCGCCAGTCCCATATCCATGGGCTCGACGGCGGCCGACGCATAGGAGACGATGCGCGCCAGAGACTCGAGACCGAGCTCGACCATGCGATCTTCCGCCATCACCATCACCGCGGCCGCGCCGTCATTGAGACCGGACGAATTGCCGGCGGTGATGCTGCCGTCCGGATCGAAGACGGGCTTGAGGCGCGCCAGCGCCTCGAGCGACGTGGCGGGGTTCGGATGCTCGTCGGCCTTGACGCTGCGCGCCACGCGGCCCGGCACCGTCACCTCTATGATCTCGTCGTCGAACCGGCCCGCCGACCGCGCGGCCTCGGCCCGCTGCTGCGAGGCCAGCGCGAAGGCATCTTGCTCGGCGCGCGTGATCTGGTGGCGCCGCGCAATGCTTTCGACCGTCGTTCCCATATGAACATCGTGAAAGGCGTCCCACAGGCCGTCGACGACCATCGAATCCTTTACCGTCCGCTCGCCCATCTTCACCCCGGACCGCAGCCCATAGAGGAGATGCGGCGCCTCCGTCATGCTGTCCTGGCCGCCGCTGATCACGATGTCGGCATCGCCGCAGCGGATCGCCTGCGCGGCGAGGTGGATCGATCTCTGCCCCGCGCCGCAGACCTGATTGACGCTCAAGGCCGAGACGGTGACGGGAAGGCCGGCCTTCAGCGTCGCCTGGCGCGCCGGGTTCTGCCCGGCGCCGCCGGTCAGCACCTGCCCCATGATGACCTCCGACACCGCCGCAGGCTCGATCTCCGTCTCGGCGACGAGCGCCTTGATCACTTCAGCGCCGAGATCGGAGGCCGCGACGCCAGCGAACGCGCCATTCAGCTTGCCGATCGGCGTGCGCTTGGCCGCCACGATGTGGATATGTCTTGCCATCATTACTCTGCCCTTGTCTTGTACCGATCGGTCTGTATAGTCGACCATCTACTTTGGCTTACCCCGGGAGAAAGGTAAAGATGCCCTCGTCCGTCGTCTGGCAACCGTCGCGTGACGCTGCGGACAGCTCGCATCTCGCCATTTTCGCCCGTGCGCATGGCTTCGACCCGGCAGACTACGAGACCCTGCATCGCTGGTCGATCGCCGAGAAAGGCGCCTTCTGGCAAGCCCTCTGGGACTATGCCGGCATCATCGGCGACCCGGGCGCCGAGACTTTCCGGTCCGACCCGGAGCGGGCCATGACGGGTGCCGCCTTCTTTCCCGACGCACGCCTCAATCTCGCCGAGACCCTGCTGCGCGGCGAAGATCTGGCCACCGCCGTCATCGAGGCCGACGAAACCGGTCATTTTCGCACATTCACCTATGGCGCGCTCCGTGGTCTCGTCGCCCGCGCGGCGCAAGGCCTGCGGGATGCCGGCGTCGGGAAGGATGACCGGGTGGCCGGCATCCTGCCCAACCGGATCGAAGGCCTCGTCGCCCTGCTGGCGACCGCCTCCCTTGGCGCCGTCTGGTCGTCATGCTCGCCCGATTTCGGCACCGCCGCCATTCTCGACCGGCTCGGCCAGATCGCGCCCAAGGTGCTGTTCGCGGCGCCACGCTACCGCTATGGCGGCAAGGACCACGATATCGGGGCCCGCCTCGCCGCCATCGCCGCCGGCATGCCCAGCCTCCGCCATGTCGTGACCTGCGGCAACGCCTGGACCGATCGGTCGATCCCCAGCCACGTGCGTCGCAGCCGCTTCGAGGACTTCGGCACCGCCACGCCGCTGGCCTTCACGCGCGTGAGCTTCGCGCATCCGCTCTATGTGCTCTACACGTCTGGTACCACCGGCGCGCCCAAGGCGATCGTGCATTCGACCGGCGGCGTCCTGCTGCAGCACCTGAAGGAGCACCTGCTGCATGGCGACGTGCGGCCGGGCGATGTGGTGAGCTGGTACACGAATACGGCCTGGATGATGTATCACTGGCTGGTGTCGGCGCTCGGCTGCAATGCGGCGATCGTCCTCTATGACGGAGCGCCCATACTGAAGGGTGCCGCAGGCCTCGATCCGAGCCCCCTCTGGGCCCTTGCCGAGCGTGCCGGCATCACCCATTTCGGCATCAGCCCCAAATATCTGGCGACGCTCGCGGACGCGACATATGCCCCCGGCCGGCGCCATGATCTGAGCCGCCTGCGTTCCGTACTCTCCGCCGGCGCGCCGGTCTCGCCGCAGCAATTCGACTGGGTCTACGACAACATCAAGCGCGACATGGTCTTCGCCTCGATCTCCGGCGGCACCGAGATCATCGGCTGCTTCATGCTGGGCTCGCCCTACCATCCGGTGCGGCGCGGCGAGCTGACGGTGAAGGGCCTCGGCATGGCGGTGAATGTCATGGATGCGCGCAATGCGCCGATCGTCGGCCGGCCGGGCGACCTCGTCTGCACCGAGCCCTTTCCATCGATGCCCGTCACCTTCTGGGGCGAGAACGGAACGGCGCGCTATCACGCCACTTATTTCGCCGACCGCCCTGAGATCTGGACACATGGCGATGTCGCCATGATGACGGTCCACGGCTCGGCGGTGATCCATGGCCGCTCCGACACGACGCTGAAGCCCGGCGGCGTGCGCCTCGGCACCGCGGAAATCTATGCCGCCTGCGAAGCCTTCGCCGAAATAGAGGACTGTCTGGTGTTCGGCGCGCCGATCAAGGGCGACGAGGAGATTGTGCTCTGCCTCAAGCTCAAGGACGGCAAGACGCTCACCGCCGACCTCGCCGCGGCGATCCGCAAGCGCATTCGCGATCAGGCCTCGCCCCGTCACGTGCCGCATCGCATCCATGAAGTCTCGGCGGTGCCCTACACGCTCAACGGCAAGCGCGTCGAGGGCGCCGCTCGCACCGTCATCGAAGGCCGCATCGTGAAGAATATCGGCTCGCTCGCCAATCCCGAATGCCTCGAGGAGTATCGCGGCCTCGACCGGAGTAAGGCCGCATGACCGGCGCGATCATCGGCATCGGCGAGCTCAAGCCCGAACGCAAGACGCAGGACCGCACCACGCTCGACATGATCGCCGAGGTCTCGCGGCTCGCCGCCGATGACGCCGGCATCGAGCCCGGTGACATCGACGGGCTGCTGGTCGGGCCCCAGGTCGGCGAGACGCCGCAGCATGTGCCGGCCACGGTGGCGGAATATCTGGGCCTCGCGCCGACCATGGCCAATATCGTCGATCTCGGTGGCGCATCAGGCGCCGGCATGATCTGGCGCGCCGCCGCCGCGATCGAGGCCGGCATGTGCGAGACGGTCCTGTGCGTGCTCGCCAATATCCGCGACGACGTCCCGGCGCGCTCGCCCAACCGCAATCCGATCCGCGAGTTCGACGTGCCTTTCGGCGCCTCCGGCGCCAATATCTCCTACGCCCTCCTGATGCAGGCGCACATGGCCGCCTTCGGCACGACGCCCGAGGACTATGCCGCGATCGCGGCCTGGGCGCGGGCCAACGCCCAGCACAATCCCGATGCGATCTTCCATGGCCGGCCGGCGAGCGTCGCCGATGTGCTGGCCTCGCCGATGGTGGCTTCGCCCTTGCACCTCTATGAGATCGTGATGCCGGTCGCCGGCGGCGATGCCGTCATCGTGACCTCGGCAAAGCGCGCGAAGACGGCGGCGAAGCCCCCGGTGCTCCTCCTCGGCGCCGGAGAGAAGGTGACGCATCGCGCCGTGTCGCAGGCGCCGACCCTCACCTCTGGGCCGCTGAAGCCCGCCATGGCGCGCGCCTTCGAGCAATCCGGCCTCGCCGCGCGGCAGATGGACCTCCTGTCGCTCTATGACTGCTACACGATCATGGTGGCGACGACGATCGAGGATGCGGGGCTCTGTCCGCCGGGAGAATTCGGCGCCTGGCTCAGGGCCAACACGCTCGGGCATGATGGCAGCGCGCCGCTCAACACCCATGGCGGCCAGCTCGGTTTCGGCCAGCCCGACCTCGCCGGCGGCATGACGCATGTCGTCGAGGCGGTGCGGCAGCTGCGCGGCGAGGCCGCCGGACGCCAGATCAAGACCGCACGGCGCGCGCTTGTCACCGGCAATGGCGCGACCATGAGCGAGGCCGTGGCCCTGGTCCTCGGAGCCGATGCATGAACGACATCCTGGCCACTTTGTCGACACCCGGCCCCACCATCATCGCGCTCACCGAGCCGTTCTGGGCGGCGGCGGCGCAAGGGCGCCTGCTGATCCAGCGCTGCGCGGCCTGCGGGGAGCATGTCTTCTATCCGCGCAGCCAGTGTCCGCAGTGCTGGGGCCGCCAATTGTCGTGGCACGAGGCCTCCGGCCGCGGCCGGCTCAAATCCTTTTCCGAGATTCACAAGCCCGGCCATCCGGCCTGGGTGCCGGCGACACCCTACACTGTCGGTCTTGTCACGCTCGCCGAAGGCCCGACGATGACCAGCTTCATCTTACGCAGCACGGGCGATGCCCTCGCGGTCGGTGATGCCCTGATCCTCGCGCCGACGATCATCGGCGGCCGCAGGCTGCCGGCTTTCAGAAAACCAGAACCGCAAGATAAAGTTTAGGAGGCGAGAATGGACAAGGCCGTCACCAAGGATGGATGGGCTGGCGTGGTCAAGGGACGCCCGAAGGCAGGCGACTTTGCCGAACGATCGCGGCGCACCCGGTCGGCCGACATCGCATCCTTCACCGAAATGACCGGCGATCGCAATCCGCTCCATTATGACGAGGCGCTCGCCAGGCAATCGGTGTTCGGCAAGCTCATCGTGCAAGGCGGCGTGACCAGCGGCATTCTCAACGCGCTCGTCGCCGAGGACCTGCCGGGACCCGGAACCGTCTTCCTGGAAGTGAACTGGAAATTCGTCAAGGCGGTCGGCGTCGACGAGCTCATCACCGGCCGCGTCGAGATCAAGGAGGTGCGGCCCGACAAGCCGATCTGCAAGATCGAGACATCGGTGCGCAACGAGGCGGGCGAGGTCTGCCTGACCGGGACCGCGACGGTCTTCACCGTTCCGCTCAGCCCCGGCTGATGGCCACGCCCGGCGCGGCGGTCGGCGCCGATGCCTCGCGCTGGATAGCGCTGGCGCTCATCTGCATCGCCGTCGTGCTGTCGATGACGACGTGGTTCTCGGCGACCGCGATCACCCAGGAGCTGCAGCGCGATTTGAGCCTGTCCCCGGCGGTCCTGCCCTGGCTGACCAACGGCGTGCAGATCGGCTTCGTCATCGGCGCGCTCGCCGCCAGCCTGGTCAGCCTTCCGGATGTCGTGCGCCTCGGCCGGCTCATGGCGGTCTCAGCCGGCCTGGCGGCGTTCGCCAATCTGCTGCTGCTCACCGAGCCGGGCCCGGCGATGCTCATTGCGCTGCGCGTGGCCACCGGAATCGCGCTCGCCGGCGTCTATCCGCCGGCGCTGAAATTCGTCGCCACCTGGTTCGTGAGCGGGCGTGGGCTGGCGCTCGGCGCGGTGATCGGCGCGCTGACGCTCGGCTCGTCGCTGCCGCATCTGTTCAGGGCGCTGTCGGCGAACTTCGCCTGGCAATCGGTGGTGATCGCCGCGAGTGCCGCGACCTTGGCCGGCGCCGCCTTGTTCCTCGCCGCGAAGGAAGGCCCGCATGCCTTCAGCCAGGCGAAATTCGATCCGCGCCAGGTCGGCCTCGTGCTGCGCGACCGGCCGCTGCTCTTGGCCACCATCGGCTATCTCGGCCATATGTGGGAGCTCTATGCCATGTGGGCCTGGCTGCTCTTCTACATAGGGGTCGCGCCGATCCTGCGCGCGACCGGGCCCGCCAACCTCGCCTCGCTCGTCACCTTCGCGGCGATCGCCGGCGGCGCGCTCGGCTGCCTCCTCGGCGGCACGATATCCGACCGCTTCGGGCGCACCGCCACAACGGCCGGCATGATGATCGTTTCCGGCGCCTGCGCCCTGGCGATCGGCTTCGCCTTCGAGGGCCCGGCCTGGCTCTTCATCCTCATCATCCTCGTCTGGGGCATTTCCGTCATCGGGGATTCGGCGCAATTCTCCGCCGCGGTCACCGAGCTTGCCGACAGGCGCTATGTCGGCACCGCCCTCTCTGTCCAGCTCGGGCTCGGCTTCGCCTTGACCGTCATCGTCATCTGGCTCATCCCGATCGTCGCCGACGCGCTCGGCAGCTGGCGCTGGAGCTTTCTCATCCTGGTGCCGGGACCGGTGATCGGCGCACTGGCGATGCTGCGGCTGCGAACCTTGCCCGACAGCCGCAAGCTCGCGGGCGGCAGACGCTGATTTCCGCACCGCCCGTCACCAGGGAATGGCCGTGCCCTGATAATCGAGGAAACAGTGTCCGCTCGTGCCGCGCGCCCGCTCGACGAGGGCGATCATGCCGGCGACGCTCGTCCTCGCGTCGAGCGGCGCCTTCTCGCCGCCCATATCCGTCTTCACCCAGCCGGGATGGAGCGACAGGACGGCGAGCCTTCGCCGGCCGAGCCTGGCGACGAAGCTGCGGGTCAGCGTGTTGAGCGCCGCCTTGCTGGCGCGATAGAGGTCATAGCCGCCGTCGTCATTTTGCGCCACGCTGCCGAGCCTGGACGTCATGAAGACGATCACGCCCGTGCCGTCCGCGAGATTGCCGAGGAATGTCGTGGCGAATCGGACCGGCGCCAGCGCGTTGGTCAGCATCAGGGACTGGAACTCGTCCGCGCCGATCCGCATCGGATCGTGATGCGTCGGCCCCATGATCCCCGCATTGACATAGAGGACATCGAGGCGGCGGTCGCCGATCTCGGCCTTCAGCGCCGCGACGCTGCCTTGATCGGCGATATCGAGGCGGCTGATCGCGATACGGTCCGGCTGGCTTGCCTGCAGGCGGACCAGATCCGGCGCCCCATCGAGATTGCGCATGGTGGCGATCACTTGCCAGCCGCGCTCGGCGAACTGGCGCACGAGCTCGAGGCCCAGGCTGCGTGAGGCGCCTGCCACCAGGACGACTGGACGATCGGCCATGGAATGTCCTAACGAGCCTCGCTTTGCGCCTGGCGGATCGCCGCCTCCAGCCGGTCGAGCCCCTCGTCGAGAAGATCGAAGGGAATGGTGAGCGGCGGCAGCAGGCGCACGCCATTGCCTCTGATGCCGCAATTGAGCACCAGGAGCCCGGAGTCCAACGCGATCCGGGTCACGGCCTTGGCAAGGTCCGCGGCTGGCGCCCTGGTCGAGCGGTCGGTCACGAATTCGATCGCCACCATGGCGCCGAGGCCGCGCACCTCGCCGATGGTCGGAAACTCATTGCCATTGGCCCAGGGCTCGAGCCTGGCCTTGATGCGCCGGCCGATCTCCTGCGCGCGTTCGACCAGCTTCTCCGTCTCGATGACATCGAGGACGGCATGGGCCGCGGCGCAGGCCAGCGGATTGCCGGCAAAGGTCGAGCCGACGCCGCCCATCGGGATCTTGTCCATGAGCTCGGCGCGGCCGGTGATCGCGGCAATGGGGAAGCCGCCGCCGAGGCCCTTCGCCATGGTGACGATATCGGCGCTGACGCCGGAATGCTCCATGGCGAACATCCTGCCCGTCCGGCCGAAGCCGGTCTGGATCTCATCGGCGATGAGCAGGATGCCATGTTCGTCGCAGATGCGGCGCAAGCTCTTGAGGAAGGACGCAGGCGCCGGATAGAAGCCGCCCTCGCCCTGCACCGGCTCGATGAAGATCGCCGCGACCCGCGAGGGATCGGCCTGGACGCGGAAGACCTGCTGCAGCGCCGCGAGCGAGTCCGCCACGCTCACGCCATGGAACGCGATCGGGAACGGCACGTGATAGATATCACTCACCAACGGGCCGAAGCCGGCCTTGTAGGGCGCCGTCTTGCCGGTGAGGGTCATCGCCAGCAAGGTGCGCCCATGAAAGGCGCCCGAGAAGGCGATCAGCGCCGAGCGACCAGTGACGGCGCGCGCGATCTTGGCGGCATTCTCGATCGCCTCCGCCCCCGTCGTCACCAGGAAGGTCTTCTTGGGCGTATCGCCCGGCGCCAGCGCATTGAGCCTTTCGCACAAGGACACATAGTCCTCATAGGGCGTCGTCTGGAAGGACGTATGGGTGAACTGGTCGAGCTGCCGTTTGACCCGCTCGACTACCGCCGGATGGCGATGGCCGGTATTGGTGACGGCGATGCCGGCGGCAAAATCGATATAGCGGCGGCCCTCGACATCCCAGAGCTCGGCATTCTCGGCCCGCGCGATATAGATGTCGGAGTGTTTCGCCAGGCCGGCCGGGATGGCGGCGCTGCGGCGCTCTGCCAGGGATGCATTCGATCTCACGTGTAGGTATCCTTATCCCTTGGCCGTCTTGGCGCGCCGCGCGTCGCGGTCCTTCTTCCAGTCGATGCACCAGGACGAGCAATACAGCGCGTTGTCCGGGCCGCGCCTGGCCTCGTCCGCCTGCTCATAGATGAGCACGCCGCAATTGGTGCATTTCGTGTAGCTCTCGATATAGAGCCCGTTCTGAGAGAACTTCATGACTTCGACTCCTCGAAGGAATAGTTGCGCTTGGCGAAGTCGCGCGTGATGTAGCCTTCCTTGACATCGTCGCGCACGGAGGCCTTCGGCCGTTTCGTGGGGTCGCCATAGCCGCCACCGCCTGGCGTCACCAGCCTCACCCGGTCGCCCTCGCGGATCGACACGTTGGAATAGCGGCTGGTCGACTTCTTGCCATAGGCCTCGCGCATGGTCTTCCACTTGCTCTCGCCCGCCTTCTGCACCAGCGTGGCGCCGGTGCCGCCTTCGCCGCCACCATTGAGGCCCCAGGGGGCGATCAGATGGCGGTCGGTCATCTGCGAGCAGATGATCTCCTTGTTGAGGCAGAGCATCTGCTTGGTGTAGCCGACACCGCCGCGAAACTCGCCGGCGCCGCCCGAATCCGGATTGAAGGCAAGGCTCTCGATGCGCCAGGGGAAGCGCGTCTCATAGACCTCGACCGGCGTGATGCGGCAATTGCCGTTGATCGAATCGACCGCGTCATTGCCGTCGGCGAAGGCGCGGCCGCCCCAGCCGACCGCCTCGAGATCGTAGCAGGCGAAGAACTCGCCGGTCTCGGCGTCGACGCCGCCGAAGACGAAGTTGCAGTGGGTGGCGCCTTCCGCCGCCATGGTGCGGTTCGGCACCGCCTTCGACATGGCGCCCATGATGGCGCCGACGATGCGCGGATGGGTCTCGGTGTTGCCGCCGACCTCGGGAGCCGGGAAGTCCACATTCACGATGGTACCGGGCGGCGCCACGATACGGATCGGCCGGAAGCAGCCGGAGTTGCGCGGGATCGAAGGGTCGGTCATGTGCAGCACGGCGTTGTAGGCGGCCGAGGTCGCCACGCCGAGGGTCGCATTGATCGGGCCCGCGGCCTGGGGCGACGAGCCGGTATAGTCGATGATGATGTCGCCGCCCTTCTTCGTGACCTCGACCTCGATCGTGTGCTTGCGGTCCTCCTCGATGCCGTCGCTCTCGATATGGTCGATGAAGGAGAAACGGCCGTCGGGCAGCGCTTCGAGCTCGGCGCGCATGCGGCGCTCCGAATAGAGCAGAAGATCGCGCACCGTCTCCTGCATCTTGGCCTTGCCGTATTTCTTGAACACCTGGGTCATCTGCTTCTCGCCCAGGTCGACGGCGGCGATGAGGGCGCGCAGGTCGCCGTAGTTCACCCGCGGCGTGCGCACATTGGCGAGGAGCAGCTTCCACACCTCGGTAACGTCCTTGCCGCGCTTCTTGATCTTGACCGGCGGGATGCGGAGGCCTTCCTGGAAGATCTCCGTCGCCTCGCCGCAGAAGCCGCCGGGGGCCATGCCGCCGACCTCGGCGATATGGCCGATGGCCACCGCGAAACCGATGATCTCGCCCTCGGCGAAGATCGGCTTGAAGAAGGTATGCTCGGGCGTGTGCAGGCCGCCGCGATAGGGATCGTTGTGGAGGATGACGTCACCCTCCTCGATCTCCTTGAGCGGGATCTCCTTGAGGCAGGAGCGCACCAGCAGCGGCATGCCGCCGATCTGCGCCGGGCAGTAATCGGCGACCGCGATCATGTCGCCATTGAGGTCGGCCAGGCCGCAGGTGAAGTCGAGCGCTTCGTTGAAGATGGTGGAATAGGACGTCTTCATCAGGACGATGCCCATCTCGCGGCAGATGGACACCATCGTCGATTCCAAGATGTTCATGGTGACAAGATCCATGATCGGGCTCCTTATGAGGCGATGAGGAGATTGCCGAAGCGATCGACAACCAGGTTCTGTTCGGGGCGAAGGATGGTGACTGAGGCATTCTCCTCGATGACCGCCGGACCTGCGATCTTGTCGCCGTCGCGGAAAGCCTCGCGATCGAAGACCGGCACGTCACGCCAGCCCTCCTCGTAGCGCACGCGCCGCTTGCTGCGGGACTCGGGCTTGCCGCTCCCCTTGGCCAGCGTCTTCATCTGCGGCTTCTCCGAGACCGAGATGGCCACCACTTTCAGATTGACGGTTTCGATGGTCTCGCCCGGGATGGAGAAGCCGAAGCGGGCATGATGCTCTTCATGGAAGCGATCCCACAGGTCGGCGACCGTCTTGTCGTTGAACTCGTTGCCGGGGAAGGTCAGCTCGAGCTCGTGGTTCTGGCCCAGATAGCGGGCCTCGATCGAGCGATAGAGCTCGATGCCCTGGGTATAGCCATACTGGGTGAGCTCGTTGACGGCGCTCTCGGCGAGCTCGGTCATCGCCGTGGTGGCGCGCGCCGCATCGAAATATTTCGAGATCTGCTGCACCGTGCGGTGCCGGTCGACGCGGGCATCGGTCATGATGAAGCCGAAGGCCGAGAACTGGCCCGGATAGTTGGGGATGATGCCCTTGGGGATGCCGGCAATATGCATGAGATCGCAGACATGCACCGGGCCCGCCCCGCCGGACGCGAGGAGTGTGAAGTCGCGCGGATCGAGGCCGCGCTGCAGCAGCACCGCGCGCAGGGCGCCCAGCATGTTGTTGTTGGCGATCTGCACCATGGCGTAGGCCGCGGCATCGGGCTCGAGATTGAGTGCCTTGGCGACCTTCGCCACCGCGCGATGCGCGGCATCGGCGTCGAGCTTCATCTTGCCGCCAAGGAAATAGTCCGGGTTGATGCGTCCCAAGACGACATTGGCGTCGGTGACCGTCGCATTGTCGCCGCCCCTGCCGTAGCAGGCCGGCCCCGGATCGGCGCCCGCCGATTGCGGCCCGACCCTGAGCATGCCGCCCTTGTCGATCCAGGCGATCGATCCGCCGCCGGCGCCGATCGTGTGGATGTCGATCATCGGCACCTGGATGGGAACGCCCCATTCGATCTCGAAGCTGGTGGTGACATGCTCCATGCCGTCGACCACGGTCGAGCAGTCGGTCGAGGTGCCGCCCATGTCGAAGGTGACGATGTTGTTGATGCCGGTGAGGCGCGAGAGCGCACGGGTCGCGACGACGGCGCCGGTCGGGCCCGACAGCGTCATCTGCACCGGCGACGCGGCGGCGCCGGCCAGCGTCGCCTCGCCGCCATTCGACTTGATCACGCCGACCTTGCCGCCGATGCCGATACCGTCGAGGCGCTTCTGCATGCGGCGGAAGTTGTCGGAGACGACCGGCTTCAGATAGGCATCGGCAATGGTCGTCGAGGCGCGGTCATACTCCTTCCACTTGGGCAGCACGTCATAGGAGATCGAGATCGGCATGTCGGGCATGACCTCGGCGAAAATGTCGCGCACCCGTATCTCATGCTTGGGGTCGATGTAGGAGAAGAGCGTGCAGATCGCGACCGCCTCGATATCGCCCTGCGTCTTGATCTTCTCGGCCACGGCGCGCACCGCTTTCTCGTCCAGCGCCTCGACGACCTCGCCCTTGGCCGACAGGCGCTCGGACACCTCGTGACAGTCGGCCCGTTTCATCAAAGGCTTGGTCTTGATCCAGGTGATGTCATAGTGGCTGCGGCGGTCGCCGCGCTGGATGAAGGGCACGTCGCGAAAGCCCTTGGTCGTGACATAGGCGACCTTGGCGCCGCGGCGGGTGAGGAGCGCGTTGGTGGCGATCGTCGTGCCGAGGCGCAGCTTGTCGAGCTTCTTCACGTCATCGACGCGCCCGAGGCCTTCGAGCACGCCATCGATCGGCTCGGCCGGCGTCGTCAGGTTCTTCCAGTTGTGGATCTCGCCGGTCTTCGGGTCATAGGACACGAAATCGGTGAAGGTGCCGCCGATGTCGATGCCGATGATGTTCTGCATGATGTCTTTCTCCTGAACTCAAAAACTTGGGACCGCAGGTCACGTCTGCTTGGCGGGACTCTTCTTCTCATAGGCTTTGAGGATGCGCCCCCATGGGTCCTTGATATGGGTGACCATGGCGGCAATGGCTTTCTCGGGATCGCGCGTGCGCAGCGCCTCGACCACCGGCCAGTGATCGACGGCCGCGGCGTTGAGGCTCTCGAAGCGGTGTTCGACCAGGGTGATGAGCATGCGCACCTCGGCATAGATGTCGTTGAAGGCGCGCGCGATATGGCGGCTGCCGGAGAGCTCGCAGATGCGGTGATGGAAGGCGATGTCGTTCTCGACCAGCCCGCGCTCGTCGCTGGCCTCGGCGGCCGCCACCATGGCGTCGACGATGCGCGCCAGACCGTCGAAATCGGCATTGGTCATGCGTGGCAGCGCCGCCCTGATCGCGGCGCTTTCGATGCAGATGCGGAAGGTGAAGATGTCGTTCACATCCTCGAGCTCGAAATGGCGGACGAAATTGCCCTTGTGCGGGATCGAGATCAGGAGGCCGCGCTCCTCGAGCTTGCGCACCGCCTCGCGGATCGGATTGCGGCTGATGCCCAGGATGCGGGCGAGCTCGGCCTCGTTGATGCGCTCGCCCTGCTGCAGGCGTCCGGCGACGAGCTGCTTGAACAGGAAATTCTCGACCTGGTCCACCAGGCTGTTGCGGTCGAGCGTCGTCGCCGCCGCCTGGTCGCGCAGGGCCTTCGATCCTTGCGCCGCCGATCTGCGGCCGTCATCCATCGTCATGTGACATCTCCAGAACCGGTTTGCCGGCGCGAGAACGGCCAGACGAATTCGCGGCCTTTGGTCAGGCCGTCGCGGCGGAAGATCAGGACCAGCAGCATGACGACCGCGAGCACGACTTCCTGAGTGCCCGCGGGAAGCGCGACTTCCCCTCCGCCGAAGGACATCCCCGCCTCCATGCGGCGCAGTATGTCGGTCACGAAGGAAATGACAACCACCCCGAGCACGGCGCCCGCGAGCGATTTCATGCCGCCCACCACCAGCATGGTGAGGGTGATGAAGGTGAGCCCCAGGAAGAAGGTGTCGACCGAGATGGTGCCCAGGAAATGGGCGTGGAGAACGCCTGCCATGCCCATGACCAGCCCTGAGAGCGTGAAAGCGGCAAGCCGCATCCAATAGACCGAGATGCCGGAGGCGCGCGCCGCCACCTCGTCCTCGCGCGTCGCCCGGAGCGCCAGGCCCCAGCTCGAGATCTGGAAGAGATAGGCGATGACCATGGCGACGCCGGCGCAGGCGAAAGCGACCCAGGGCGTCACATAGGTGGGAAGGCCGACGATCGAGGCGGTCCCCATCGTCACCTTGTCCCAGTTGGAATAGACGACGTTGAGGATGAAGAGCGCCGCCAAGGTCGAGATCGAGGCGGCGATGCCCGACAGCCGCATGAGGACGAGGCCGACGACAAAGGCCGCGATCGCGGCGAGCGTCGCCGCGCTGATGCCGGCGGGCAGGACCGGATAGGTCTGCGTGCGCAGGAAATCCGGCAGGCCCGACATGGTGATCGGCTTCAGGGCCGAGCAGCAGGTCTGCCAGGCCGTGGCATAGGCGGCGATCGCCATGAAGGCGACATGGCCGAAGGACACGACGCCGGAATTGCCGATGAAGATATAGAGGCCGACCACGGTCACGATCTTGATCAGGCCCTCGGTCACCGAGCGCTCGACCGAGATCGAGCCGAACTGGTCGGCGAGGAGCACGATGAGGGCCAGAGGCAGAAGCAGCCCCAGGATCGGCCAGGCCTGTTTCAGGACGCGCAGGACCATCACACACGCTCCCTGGAGGCGCTCGAGGGGATGAGGCCCTTGGGATAAGCGAGCAGGATGAGGATGACGAGCGCGAAGACGCCGGCATCGCGGAACGGGCGCAGGTCGGGCGGCAGGTATGCCTGGAGCAGGACGCTCGCCACGCCGACCAGGAAGCCGCCGAGCGCCGCGCCCGTGAGCGAGCCCATGCCGCCGATGACGGTGGCGAAGAAGGCATAGATCACCGGCATGATGCCCATCCTGATGTCGAGCGTGCCGGTCTGGGCGACGAGCAGGAGCGAGACAGTGCCGGCAAGGAAGCCGCTGAGCGCGAAGCCGAAGGCGATGACCCTGTTGGCCTTGACGCCGAGCAGGCGCGCCATCTGGAAATTCTCGGCCGCGGCGCGCATCTGGATGCCGATCGCCGTCTTCTTGAGCAGGATGACGAAGCCGACGAGCAGCGTGACGGTGGTGACCATCGTCACGAGCTGCAGGCCCGGGATGCGCACGCCGAAGATGTCGATCGCCTGGGCGAGCGAGGTGCCCATGGCGACGGATTTCGGCCGCCCGGTATGGACGAGCATCAGCGCATGCTGGAGGAAATAGCTCACCGCGAAGGAAGAGATGAGCAGCGTCGCCGGATTGGCGTTGCGCAAGGGCCGGAAGGCGATGCGCTCGGTGAGCAAGGCCGCGATCATGCAGGTGGCGAGGACCGCCGCCACCATCAAGGGCCAGGGGAGAGCGCCGAACAGCAGAGGCGGCGTCACGCTCGCGGTCGGCACGACCAGGGCATAGGCGCCGATGGTGAGATAGTCGCCCTGCGCGAAATTGATGAGCCGCATGATGCCGAAGACGAGGCCGATGGCGAGCGCCACCAGGGCGTAGAGGCTGCCCAGCGCCGCGGCGTCGAAAAGGACCTGGATGAAGTTCAGCATCGGTCCCTCAGATCAGCTGGCCGCGGCCGGTCTTGGTGCCGAGATAGGCGCGCCTCACCTCTTGATTGGCGCGCATCTCGGCCGGCGTGCCCTCGGCCAGGCTCTTGCCGTTGTCGAGCACATGGACGCGCCGGCAGGCGCCCATCACCACCTGCATATTGTGCTCGATGAGGAGCACGCCGCAGTCGAACCGGTCCGGTATCTCGGCGATGAGCTTCATCAGCGCCTCGCATTCCTGGTCGTTCATGCCCGAGGCCGGCTCGTCGAGAAGCACATATTTGGGCGTCAGGGCGAGCGCGCGGGCGATGCCGATGCGGCGCTCGTCGCCATAGGGCAGGCTTCCCGCCGGAAGGTCGGCCTTGCCGCGGCAGCCGATCCAGTCGAGCAGCGCATCGGCTTGGGCACGCGCCTCCTTGCGCCTGCGGCCCGAGCCGATCGCCGCCACTTCGAGATTCTGGCGCACGGTGAGATCGCGGAACAGGCGCGCCGCCTGGAAGCTGCGCGCCACGCCGGCGCGCGCGACATTGCGCGGCCCGAGGCCTGCGATCGAGCGGCCATCGAGCGTCACTGCGCCCGCCGTCACCGGCTGGAAGCCGGTCAGCACATTCACCATGGTGGTCTTGCCGGCGCCATTGGGGCCGATGAGCCCCAGGACCTCGCCGCGCCGCAGCTCGAGGTCGACGCCCTTGAGCGCCTTCAGGCCGCCGAAGGCGACATGCACGTCGCGCGCGTGAAGGCCGCCATCTTGTGCAAGCGTGCTCATCAGTACCTTCTCCGAACCGGCCTGCCGCGCGTCACGCGGCAGGCCTCGATCCGTGCCGCCTCAGTTGCCGACGCGGAACAGCAGTTCCATCGAGGGCGTGAAGCTGTTGCGGTAGATCTCGACCGCGCAGAAGGACTCGTTCTCGACCTTCATGATGAGCCAGGGACGCGCCGTCTGGATGTGGAGCTCGGGCGTGTAGGAGGTCGGCCCGACCAGGAAGGGCTGGTCCTTATAGGTGTTCATGATCTCGAGCACCTTGTCGGACTCGGTCGATCCCGCCTGCTTGACCGCATGGGCCCACTGCTCGATGAGGCTGTAGCCCAGGACCGCATAGGACGACACCGGTGCCTCGTTCCAGCGCGCCTTGTGGTCCGCGACGAACTTGTTCATCTCCGGCCGCGGATCGTCGCCATAGAGCGACATGAAGGCGGCGAGATAGAAGTTCTTCAGGCCGGGCGCCGAATTGAGCCAGTAATTGTCGACCATCGCGGTGTTGGCGAGGATCGGCAGCTCGACGCCGGCGGCGCGGATCTGGCGCACCGCCGAAGCCCCGCCCGGCGTGAAGCTGCAGACGAAGACGGCGTCAGGCTGGGGCGAGAGGCTCTTGAGCCGCGTGATCTGGGCGGCGATCGACGGGTCGTCGTTCTTGAAGGTGTCGTTGCCGAGGATCGAGGCCTCGCCGCCGCCATTGGTCCAGGCGGCGCGGAAGCCGGCGCAGGCCGACTTGTTGTATTCGATCGTCAGGTCTTCCAGCACATAGGCGGTCTTGAGGCCGAGCTTCTTCTGCGCCCATTCGGCGATGGCGATGCCCTCCGACTGCGCCGCGCTGTTGGCGGTGAAGGCATAGGGGCCGACACCCTGAACGCCCATCTTCGGATCGGCGGCGCACAGGCTGATGGTGATGATCTTCGCCTGGTTGCCGGCAAGTGCGGCGGGCGCGCCGAAATCGTAATCGCAGGACACGACGAGCAGATCGACGCCCGCCTCGACGAGCTCGGCGCCCGCCGTCGCCGAGCGCTCGCGCTCGGTCTTGGTGTCGATCACCTTGTATTCGATCTGGCGGCCATTGAGGCCGCCCGCCTTGTTGATCTCCTCGATCTGCATCACCGCCGCCTTGAAGGGCGGGCCGTCATAATTATGCAGCCAGCCGGACTCGGCGATGGCGAAGCCGATCTGGATGGGCTTTTCCTCGGCCTGGGCCGTGAGATTGAGCGAAAACAGCGCCGTGCCGAGTATGGCCGCGGCGCGAAGGGTCGAGCGGAAAGAGATCATGTCTGGCTCCCTGCCGGCACCCCGGGCGGAGCGCCATTTCTTGTGTTTATCAGTCTGCTGTAGACTGTGGACAGCAGACAGGCTAGTTTTTAACGAATGACTTGTCAAATGAAACAAGGCCAAATCGGCAGATGATCCGTGGACAAACCGACGGGCCGTCGCCAAGGGAGACGAAAAATGCTGCGGGTTGACGAGCTCAAGGCCTCCTATGGACGCGTCGCGGCGATCAAGGGCGTCTCGCTCGAGGTCCAGGAGAACGAGATCGTCTTCCTCATCGGGCCGAACGGCGCCGGGAAATCCACGCTGCTCAAGACAATTTCGGGACTGCATCGGCCGGAGGCGGGATCGATCACCTTCGACGGCGCCGGCGTCTCGGGCCTCGCGCCCGAAGAGATTTGCCGGCGCGGCCTCGTCCTCGTCCCGGAAGGACGGCACATATTCGGCACGCTCAGCGTCGCCGAGAACCTGGCCCTCGGCGCCACGATCCGCGACGACCGCCAGCAGATCCGCGCCGATCTCGACGAGGTGCTCACCCTCTTCCCGATCCTGCGCGAGCGCTACAGCAGCACCGCCGTCTATCTCTCGGGCGGCGAGCAGCAGCAGCTCGCCATCGCCCGCGCCATTCTGCAGAAGCCGCGGCTCATGATGATCGACGAGCCCTCGCTGGGCCTCGCGCCATTGGTCATCGACCAGGTCTATGACGCCTTGCGCAAGCTCAACGGCAAGGGCATGACCCTGCTCGTCATCGAGCAGTCGACGGCGCGCGTCGCCGACCTCGCCTCACGCGTCTATGTGATGCGGAACGGCAAGATCGTGCTGCATGAGACGAAGGCCTCGATGGGCGACGGCACCACCTTGACCGAAGCCTATTTCGGCGACGCCGGACACGCGAACGAACAGCGTGTGCACTGATCATTGTGGATAGGATCGACTGCACCGTCATCGGCGCCGGCGTCATCGGCCTCGCGGTCGCGCGTGCTCTGGCGCTCGCGGGGCGCGAGGTGCTGGTCGTCGAAGCGGCCTATGGCATCGGCACCGAGACGAGCTCGCGCAACTCGGAAGTCATCCATGCCGGCATCTATTATCCGAAAGGCAGCCTGAAGGCCCGGCTCTGCGTCACAGGCCGCGACCGGCTCTATGCCTATGCGGCTGAGCGCGCCATCGGCCATGAGCGTCTGGGCAAGCTCATCGTCGCGACCAGCGACGATCAGCTGGCCAAGCTCCATCAGATCAAGGCCGCCGCGGCAGCCTGCGGCGTGGACGATCTCGTCTTCCTCGACAAGGCCGCGGCCCGGGCCATGGAGCCCGCGCTCGCCTGCGTCGCCGCCCTCTCGTCACCCTCGACCGGCATCATCGACAGCCACTCGCTGATGCTGAGCTATCGGGGCGATGCCGAGGCGAAAGGCGCTGTCTTCGCCTTCGAGACGACGATCGAAAGCGGCGCGATCACCTCCGACGGCATCGTGCTCCGCGCCGCGGCAAGCGATGGCGGGACTTACGAATTCCTGTCGCGGAGCGTCGTCAATGCCGCGGGGCTCGGCGCCCAGGCTGTGGCCGGCAGGCTCTCGGGCTTTCCCCGGCAGCATGTTCCGCCGCTCACTTTCGCGCGCGGCTGCTATTTCACGCTCAGCGGAAAGGCGCCCTTCTCGCGGCTCATCTATCCGGTGCCGGTCGACGGCGGATTGGGCATCCATCTCACCCTCGATCTCGCGCGACAGGCGCGCTTCGGCCCCGATGTCGAATGGATCGACGGCGTCGACTACACGCTGGATGAAAAGCGCGGCCTGTCCTTCTATGAAGATATCCGCCGCTACTGGCCGGCCCTCGCCGATGGCCGCCTGCAGCCCGGCTATACCGGGATCAGGCCGAAACTGTCGAGAAAGGGCGAGCCCGCCGCCGATTTCGTGATCTCAGGGCCTGCCGATCACGGCATTCCCGGCCTCGTCAACCTCTTCGGCATCGAGAGCCCCGGCCTCACCGCGAGCCTCGCCATCGCGGACGCGGTCTCAGCCAAGCTGGCTCCGGCTTGACCGCGCCGCCGGCTTCGTGCTGGCGCGAAGGCTGAGCCTGAAGCCGAGGTCGATCCGCGCCGCCGGCGGCCTTCTCCCCGATCCGCGGATGATCTCGAGGATGATCTCGGCGCTCAGGCGGCCCATCTCGTGGCGCGGCACGGCGATCGTCGTCAGCGCCGGATAGGCGCTCGCCGCGAATTCGAGATCGTTGAAGCCCACGACCGACAGATCGTCGGGAACCCTCATGCCGCGCCGACCGCATTCGAACAGGACGCCGAGGGCGAGGTCGTCATTGCCGCAGAACACGGCGTCGAGATCGGGGCAGCGGGCGCGCAAGGCGCCGAACAGCTCGCCGCCCTGCTTCACGGTGGACGGTATCGGGCTCAGCTCCACCAGGGCCTCGTCATGGAGGCCGGCCTTCTTCATCACATCGACATAGCCGGCAAGGCGGGCCCGGGCGCGCGAGTCGAGCCGGGCCGCGATGGCGCCGATGCGCCGATGCCCGAGCTCGAGCAAATGCCGGGTCGCCAGCCTGCCCGCTTCATATTGCGAGATGCCGATATTGATGTCGATCGGCGTGTCGGTGAGGCTCATCGTCTGGATGACGGGGATTCCCGCATGCTCCAGAAGCTCGCGCGCATAGGGTGTCTGATCGACGTCGGTGAGGATCAGCGCTTCCGGATGCTGGCCCAGAAGGGTGACGATCGCCTTCTCTTCCTCGAGCGGCGAATAGCGGCTGTTCAGCACCATGACCTGGAAGCCCTTGGGCTGGAACATGTCGTGCAGCGCCCGCAGATAATCGACGAAGACGCCGTTGGTGAGCGAGGAGACGACGACGCCGATGACATTCGAGCGCGACGAGGCGAGGATGCTCGCCGCGCGGTTGGGGATGTAGGCGAGATCCCTGATCGCGCTCTCGATGCGCTCGCGCAGTTGCGGCGAAACCATCTCCGGCCGGCGCAAAGCGCGCGACACGGTGACGGCGCTTACCCCGGCGCGCTCGGCCACATCCGACAATTTGCTGCGCGTCCGGCGCTGTTTTCTGGGCATTGCGGTCATGTTCCCCCTCTTAGCCTATCCGCTCCGCAGTTCAATTGACAGCGCTATCATCATATAATATCGTTCCCTTACGCTACGCTGAGCGGATCGCCTTTCTGCTGGTTTTTCAATTGCTTCGCGCAAGAGAGGCGAACCCTTCGGCATGAGCGCATGCAGCCAACTCAAGAATGGCGTTTGGGAGGAATCACCGATGAAATCGAGCATCAAGCAAGCGTGCCTAGCTTCAATCGCCGGCGTCTTCGCCCTGGGTCTTTCCTATGGCGGCGCTTTGGCCGAAGGGCCTGAGGTCGTCGCCGGCCCGGCCTCCGATCCAACCTGTTTTGCGCCCTGGGCGGCCGAGACCAAATTCTACAAATATCCCAAAAAGGACGGCCCCTACCGCATCGCGCTCGCCAATGGCTATATCGCCAATACCTGGCGCATCCAGATGATCCAGTCGGCCAAGGCCTACGCGGCACAGCCGGAAGTGGCGGCCAAGCTCAAGGAGTTCAAGGTCGTCTCGACCGGCGAGGACGTGCCGGCGCAGGTCTCCGCCGTCGATACCTTCATCGACTCGGGCTATGACGCCATCGTCGTGAACGCGCAGAATGCCGCGGCCCTCATCCCGGCGCTCAAGCGCGCCAAGGCGGCGGGCGTCGTGGTCGTCGCCTTCGACGGCACGGTCGATGACTCCGAAGACCTGATCAACGTCAATGTCGACCAGAAAGGCCTCGGCATATTGTGGGCCAACTGGCTCATGAAGCACCTGCCCGACGGCGGCAAGATCCTGGAAGTGCGCGGCGTCGCCGGCCATCCGGTCGACGGCATCCGCCATGAAGGCATCCATGAGACCTTCGCCGCGTCCGGCAAGAAATGGGACATCGTCGAAGTCGTCGGCAAATGGGACGACGGCGTTGCCCAGAAGGTGACGGCGGACGCGCTGGCGACCAGCGGTCCCTTCGACGGCATCACCGGCCAGGGCGGCGACACGGGCATCGTGCAGGCGATGATCGACGCCAAGCACAAATTCGTGCCCTTCGGCGGCGAGACCGAGAACGGCTTCCGCAAGTTCTGCGCCAAGCATTCGGGCGAAGGCCTCAAATGCTCGTCGGCGGGATCAGGCCCGGCCCAGGTCGCGGTCGCCATCAAGACCGCGATCGCGGCCCTCGAAGGCAGTGTCATACCGCAAGCGGTCAAGCTGCCGCTCGCCATCGTCGAGGACCCGAACTTCAAGGAAGGAGCCGACTATTATCCCGACCAGTCGGACAACTTCTTCGTCGGCAACTCCTTCCCGACCTGCGGCATTGACATTTCCGCCATCGAGATCCTCAATCAGAGCAAGGACAACCAATAATCACGACGAACGAGGCGCTGCCGCCGGCAAGGCTGCAGCGCCGCCACGACCCAGGCCGCGGGAGGGCTTGATGCAGGGAGCCGAAGCGCTCTTCCGCATGGACGGCATATCGAAGCGCTATGGCGGTGTCCGGGCGCTCGAAAAGGCGGAGCTCGTCGTCGAGCCCGGCCGCATCCATGCCATACTGGGCGAAAACGGCGCCGGGAAATCCACGCTGATCAAGATCATGGCCGGGGTGGTGAGCCCGGACGAAGGCCGCATGATCCTGAACGGAGAAGATGTCGCCTTCCCCTCGCCAGCCGCCGCCAACCAGGCCGGCATCGCCTGCATCTTCCAGGAACTGTCGCTCATCCCCGATCTCACCGTCGCCGACAATATCGTCATCTCCGATCCGCCGCGGCGCTTCGGCATGATCGACCGCAAGGCGCAGCGCCGCATCGCGGAAGGCGCGCTCGCCCGCGCCGGCGCCCCCGACATCCACCCCGCCGCCTTGGTCAAGGACCTGCCGCTGTCGCGCCGGCAGATGGTCGAGATCGCCAAGGCGCTGGCGCGCGGGCCCAAAATCCTCATCCTCGACGAGGCGACCTCGGCGCTCACCGCCGCCGATGTCGGCAAGATCTTCCAGGTGCTGAAGCGGCTGCGCGACGACGGCATGGCGCTGCTCTACATCTCGCATCGCATGAACGAGATCGCCGAGCTCGCCGACAGCTGCACCGTCTTCCGCAATGGCCGCAATGTCGCGACCTATGCCAACGGCACGAAGAGCGACAACGAGGTCGTCGAGATGATGATCGGGCGCGAATACAGCAATGTGTTCCCGCCCAAGACCAGGTTCGCCGTGGGCGGCAGGTCACCGGTGCTCGAATGCCGCAATCTCTCCTGGGCCGGCCGGCTCAGGGACATCTCGCTCAAGGTGGATGCGGGCGAAGTCGTGGGCCTCGGCGGCCTCGACGGCCAAGGCCAGCGCGAGCTGCTCCTCGCCTTCTTCGGTGTCCTCGCCGGCCTTTCGGGCGACGTGCTGGTCGACGGCAAGCCCGCCAGCATCGCAAGTCCCGCCGCCGCCAAGAAAGCCGGCATCGACATGGCGCTCATCCCCGAAGACCGCAAGACCGAGGGCCTGATGCTGCCGATGTCGGTCAGGGACAATCTCTCCTTCGCGGCGCTCGATCTCCTGTCGCGCGGCAGCGTCATCGACGCCGAGGCCGAGGAGCGCCGCAACGAGGATATGGTCGAGCTTCTCGCCATCAAGACCGCCGGACTCGATATCCCGGTGGGGGCGCTCTCCGGCGGCAACCAGCAGAAGGTGGTGATCGCCAAATGGCTGATGCGCCGGCCGCGCATCATCTTGCTCAACGATCCGACCCGCGGCATCGACGTCGGCACCAAGCAGGAGATCTACGGCCTCTTGCGCAAGCTCGCCCAAGGCGGCGCCGGTATCCTGTTCTATTCCACCGACTATGACGAGCTGATCGGCTGCTGCGACCGGGTGCTCGTCCTCTATGACGGCGCCGTCAAGCGCGAGCTCGCCGGCGATGAGATCACCGAGCATGCGCTCATCGCCAGCGCCCTCAATATCTCAGGTGCCGCCACGGCCGCGCGGGAAGGGATCGAAGCATGAAGGACTGGCGCTACTGGCTCGCCGAGCAGAAGGGCACCCTCATCGCGGTGGCGCTCTTTCTCGTCATGTTCGCGATCTATGTCTCGAACCATCCGGCCGGGCTCACCACCAACGTGATGCAGACGGCATCGAACAAGGGCACGCTTCTGGCGCTCGTCGCCATGGCGCAGGCGCTCGTCGTCATCACCGCCGGCATCGATCTTTCGGTCGGCACCATCTTCGTGCTCACCAACTGCATCGCCTCCATGGTGGTGACCGGCAACCCGTTCGAGACGGCGCTCGGCGTCGCCTTCACGCTCTTCGTAGGCGCGCTGTGCGGCGCGCTCAACGGCCTCATCGTCATTTATGGCCGCCTGCAGCCGATCGTCGCCACCATCGGCACCGGCGCCATCTATTTCGGCATCGCCCTCATCCTGCGCCCGCTGCCCGGCGGCAGTGTCAATGAGACGCTCGCCGACAGCATGACCGGCAAGGTCTTCGGCGTCGTGCCGGCCAGCCTCCTCATGATGCTCGCCATCGTGCTCCTGATCTGGCTGCCCTTCTGCCGCTCGGTGATCGGGCGCGCCGCCTATGCGGCGGGCTCGTCCGAGACTGCGGCGTTCATGTCGGGCATGCCGATCAGGCGCGGCAAGTTCGCCGCCTATACCCTGGGCGGCCTTCTCGCCGGCATCGGCGGCCTGTTCCTCACCTTCTTCACCTATTCGGGCCAGGCGTCGTCGGCGACCGCCAGCACCTACACGCTGCTGTCGATCGCCGCCGTCGTCCTGGGCGGCGTCTCGCTCTTCGGCGGCAAGGGCAGCGCCATCGGCGCCATCTTCGGCGCCTTCGCCTTCCGCACCATCGGCGACCTGATGTTCGTCTTCGACTTCGACGCCCTGTGGCAGCCTTTGTTCCAAGGCGTCATTCTGCTGCTCGCGGTCAGCATCGGCGCCATCGGGCTGTGGCGGGTGCGCAATCGGCTGGAGTGGTTCGGATGAGCGACACGACCATGGGCCGGATAGATCACGATCACCTCGGATCGTCCCGATCCGAGGTGATAAAACGTGATCGGAATCTTAGTTTGGCGCGTGATCGGACGGAAAACCGGTGACCACTTTTCCTGATCACGCGCGCGAACGCATGCCGCGCTTCATCCGCCGCGTCGAGCCCGCGGTCGCGATCTCCTTCGCCTGCATCATCCTTTTGCTCCTCTTCGGCAGCCTCTATTCGCAGGCCTTCCTGTCGGCCGACTATCTGCTGCAGCAGCTCAAGGTGGCCTCGTTCCTCGGCGTCATCGCCACCGGCATGATGCTGGTCATCCTGCTCGGCCAGATCGACCTGTCGGTGCCCTGGGTCGTCGCGTCGGGCGCCATGGTCGCCTGCGCCGCCACCGCCTATGGTCCGGCATGGACGGCGCTGGCCGTGCCGATCGGCATCCTGTTCGGCATATGCATCGGCCTCGTCAACGGCATCGGCGTCGCCTATCTGCGCATCCCCTCGATGATCATCACGCTCGCCACCAACGCGGTCGCGCAAGGCCTCATGGTGGCCTATACCGGCGGCTTCTCGCCGCGCGACTTCGCCACCGACGCGATGCGCTATCTCGCCACCGGCTCGCTCATCCCCGGTGTCCCCAATGCCCTCATCATCTGGGCCATCGTCGGCGCCGGCATGGTGTTCGTGCTCACCCGCACCAGCTTCGGCCGCGCCGTCTATGGCATCGGCAATCGCGAGCGCGCCGCCTATCTGTCGGGGATCAATACCCGGCGCGTAGTGATGACCGCCTTTGCCGTGGCCGGCGGCCTCTCGGCCTTCGGCGGCGTGCTGCTCGCGGGCTATGCGTCGAAGGCGGCGCAAGGCATGGGCGATGCCTATCTGCTCCCGGCCATCGCCGCCGTGGTCCTGGGCGGCACCTCGATCCTCGGCGGCCGCGGCTCCTATCTCGGCACGGTGGCGGGCGTCATCCTGATCACGCTCCTGCAGTCCATCCTGTCGGTGATGCAGATGCCCGAAGCCGGGCGGCAGATCATTTATGGCGTGGTCATCATCGCCATGCTCTTGCTCTATGGACGGACGCCGGCGAACCGGTAGACAAGTCGAAGCCTCCACCCCTTGATTGCCGCTTGACTTCTCTTCACCCAGAGGCTTCACTAACTGGTCTGACAGCCAGACATCTTTGGGAGAGACGCTTGAAATCCAAGGCTGCGCCATCCGCCTTTCTGGGCCCGGTCAGGAGCCAAACCCTTGATTCTGCTGTGATCGAGGCGCTCGCGGCCTATGTCGAGGAAGCTCACATCGCGCTGGGCGACAAGCTGCCCTCGGAGCGCATGCTGTGCGAGAGGCTCGAAGTCAGCCGGCCGACGGTGCGCGAGGCGCTCAAGCGCTGGGAAGCGCTCGGCATCGTCGAGATGCGGAAAGGTTCGGGCGTCTATCTGCGGAAAGCCGTCGGTCGCAACATCCTGCATGTGCCGCTCGTCCTCATCCGGTCGTCCAAGGTCAAAGGCTTGCTCTATGGCCTGCAAGTGCGCCGCGCGCTCGAAGGCGAGGCCGCCGCCATCTGCGCCGCGTCCGCATCGGCCGACCGCATCGCCATGATCGAGAAAGCGCTGATCAGGATGGAGAACGCCCATGCCAAGGGCAACTCCGCCGAGGAGGACTGGGAATATCACCAGTCGATCATCGAGGCGACCGGCAACCCGCTCTTCACCCAGATCATCCAGTCGATGCGCGACCTCGTGCACCAGTTCTGGGAGAATCCTTTGCAATTGCCGAACTTCGCCGAGGCGTCCTTCCCGTTCCACCGCAGCATGTTCGACGCCATAGCGCACCGCGATCCGCAGGGAGCGCGCGCCGAAGCGCTGAAGATCATCGACAGCGTCGGCCGTGAGATCCGCGAGGCCTATCCGAATGAAACATGAGATGCGCATGACCGACGCCGCGGATGCCGCCATCGCCGCCGCATCGCTGATCGTCACCGACGATGCGCCGCATCTCCACGATCCCGTGGTCGGACCGATCTATCAGACCTCGCTCTTCACTTTCAAGGACTATGCCGAGATGCGCGACGCCTTCGCCGGGCAAGGGCAAGGCTATATCTACAGCCGCGTCGGCAATCCGACGGTCGCCGACTTCGAGCGTCGCATCGCCGCGCTCGAGCAGGCGGAAGCGGCGCGCGCCTTCTCGTCCGGCATGGCGGCGATCAGCTCGACGGTGCTCTCCATCGTCCAGGCCGGCGACCGCATCGTCGCGGTGCGCAACTGCTATGGCGATGCCTATCGCTTCTTCGAGAAGCTGCTGCCGCGCTTCGGCGTCAGCGTCGACTATGTCGACGGCTCGGACGCAGAGGCGGTCGAGGCCGCCCTTCCCGGCGCCAGACTGCTCTATCTCGAAAGCCCCTCCTCCATGGTCTTCGAGCTCCAGGACATCGCCCGCCTCGCCAGGGCGGCGCACGCGCAGGGCATCCCCACCGTCATGGACAACTCCTGGGCGACGCCGATCTTCCAGAAGCCCGTCACCCATGGCGTCGACCTCGTGCTCCATTCGGCCTCGAAATATATCGGCGGCCACAGCGACACGGTGGCGGGCGTGGTTGCGGGATCGAAAGCGCTCGTCGCCAGGATCAACGAACTCACCCATCCCTTCCTCGGCGCCAAATTGTCGCCGCTCGAGGCCTTCCTGCTCACGCGCGGCCTGCGCACACTGCCCTTCCGCCTCAAGCGCCATATGGAGAGCGCGCTCACGCTCGCCGAGCGCCTGCGCGGGCACGCCCATGTCACCAAGATCCATCATCCGGTCTATTCCAATCATCCGGGCCGCGCGACCTTGTCGGGCTTCACCGGCCTCTTCACCTTCGAGGTCGACGAGGCCATCGACATTCCGCGCCTCGCCGATCTCCTGAAATTCTTCCGTCTGGGCGTGAGCTGGGGCGGACATGAGAGCCTGGTCGTGCCGGTGGCCGCGTCGCTGGCGCAGACGCCGGGCGTCAATTCCTTCGACCGCTTCCAGGTCAGCCCGCGGGCGATCCGGCTGCATGTCGGACTGGAGGATGCCGAGATGCTGTGGGCGGACCTCGAAAACGCCCTGGCGAAGAGTGTGACGTGAAAACCAGCAAAGGGAGGAGACCACATGAAAAGACTGTTGCAGACCATCCTGCTGAGCGTGGGCCTTGCCGCCCTGAGCAGTGCCGCCATGGCCGAGACCAAGATCCAGCTGGTGGAGGTGATCACCAGCCCGCAGCGCACCGAGTTCCTGAAGAAGCAGCTCGCGGAATTCGAGGCGGCCAATCCCGACATCAAGGTCGAGATCGTGTCGCTGCCCTGGGGCCAAGCCTTCGAGAAGTTCCTGAGCATGGTGCAGGCGGGCGAGACGCCCGACATCGTCGAGATGCCGGAACGCTGGATGGGCCTTTATGCCAATAACGGCCAGCTCGAAGACCTAGGGCCCTATATGAAGGATTGGGCGGAGCTCGCAACACTGGGCGACCGCGCCAAGGTGTTCGGCTCCACCGTCAAGAACACGCAATATATGATACCCTACGGCTATTACGCCCGCGCGATGTTCTGGAACAAGAAGCTCTTCGCCGAAGCCGGTCTCACCGAAGCGCCGAAGACGATCGACGACTTCATCGCCGCCTCGCAGAAGATCTCGGCCCTGGGCAACGGCAAATATGGCTATTGCCTGCGCGGCGGTCCCGGCGCCTTCGGCGGCATCCAGATGTTCATGAACATCATGGACGGCAAGCCCGGCTTCTTCAACGAGGACGGCACCTCGACCTTCAATGAGGACGGCTCGGTCAAGGCGCTGCAGATGCTGCAGGACATGTACAAGAACGGCCTGGTGCCGAAGGACAGCGTGAGCTGGGGCTTCAACGAGATCGTCACCGGCTTCTATACCGGCACCTGCGCCATGCTCGACCAGGACCCGGACGCCTTGATCGGCATCGCCGAGAAGATGAAGGCCGACGACTTCGCCGTGGCGCCCATGCCGGTCGGCCCCAATGGCAAGTCCTATCCCACCCTCGGCTATGCTGGCTGGTCGATCTTCGCCGACAGCCCGGCTAAGACCGAGTCGTGGAAGGTCGTCGAGTTCCTGTCGTCCAACAAGCAGAATCTCGAGTGGGCCAAGGTGGTGGGCGTGCTGCCGATCCATAATGGCGCCGACCAGGACGCGCATTTCAAGACCGAGCAGTTCAAGGGCTGGTTCGAGGAGCTCGCCAACCCCGACAAATACGTCTTCGTGACGCCGCCGACGCATCTGGAGAATCTGGGCGTGTTCTACGATTCCATGGTGCCGACCGGCTTCCAGGAGATCCTGCTGGCGAAGCGCACGCCGAAGGAGGTGGCCGATGAATGGGCCGCGTTCCTCACCGCCGAACAGAAGAAGTGGATGGAAAGCAACAAGTAGCGAGTTGCCCTCTCCCCGCTTCGGCAGGGAGAGGGTCAATCATGACCGCGCTCGCTGACGACATTCATGGACTGCAGCGGCAAGCGGACCGGCGCCGCCTGCTCGAGCCGTGGCTCTATCTGAGCCCGGCGCTCGTCATCATCTTCACCATCCTGATCGTGCCGCTCATCATCGGCATCGGCTATTCCTTCCGCAAATTCTCGGCCTTCCGCTCGGAATTCGTCGGCCTCGGCCAGTATCGCGCGATGCTCGGCGATCCCGTCCTGCATGGCGCGCTCGTCAACACCTTCTGGTGGACGGTCTGGAGCCTCGCTCTGCAGTTCTTCCTGGGGCTCGGCTTGGCGCTCCTGCTCAATCGCCCGTTTTACGGCCGCAAGCTGGTGCAGGGCCTCGTCTTCCTGCCCTGGGCGGTGCCGATCTTCCTCACCGGCCTCACCTGGGCGTGGCTGTTCAACCCGCTCATCGGGCCCTTGCCGCATGTCTTCCATGCGATCGGCCTCCAGGCCGAGCCCGTCACCATCCTGGCCGACCCCCAGACCGCCATGTGGGGACCGATCATCGCCAATGTCTGGTTCGGCATCCCCTTTTTCGCCATCACGCTGCTCGCGGCGCGCAAATCCATTCCCGCCGAGCTCTACGAAGCGGCCGCCATCGACGGCGCCTCCGCCTGGCAGCAATTCACCAAGGTGACGCTGCCCTTCCTCGCTCCCACCATCGCCATCACGGTGATGCTGCGCACGGTGTGGATCGCGACCTTCGCCGATCTCATCTATGTCATGACGGCGGGCGGACCCGCGGGCTCCACCAACACCATCGCCACCTACATCTATGTGTCGGCCTTCAAGTCGCTCGACAAAGGCTATGCCTCGGCCGTCGCCGTCCTCCCGCTCGTGCTCCTCATCGCCTATGCACTGATCGTCATCCAGATGCGCCGCGCGCTCCTGAGAGACGCCTGACATGCCGGGCCAATCCCTCCTCCAGCGCGCGCTCGGACAGATCGGTCTCTATGCGGCGGTCGCCTGCTATGTCGGCTTCGCGCTTTTGCCGATCTATTGGACGGTCAAGATCTCGGTGACGCCGCAGGACCTGCTCTACAGCGAAGGCATCCGCCTGTGGCCGAGCCGCATGACGCTCGCCAACTATGCGAGCGTGCTCGAGGCCACCGACTTCCCGCGCTATTTCCTCAACAGCATCCTGGTCTCGGTGGCGACCGCCGTGATCGTCACCGCGGTCGCCGCCTTCGCCGGCTATGCGCTGTCGCGCTTCCGCTTCCGCGGCAAAGCGGCCGTCAGCCTCGTCCTCCTTCTCACCCAGACCTTCCCGCTGGTGATGGTCATCCCACCCATCTACCGGATCATGGGCCAGCTCGGCCTCACCGACAGCCTCACCGGGCTCATCATCATCTACACCGCCTTCAACATCGCCTTCGCCACCTTCCTGATGCAGTCCTTCTTCGACGGCGTGCCGAAGGACCTCGAGGAGGCGGCGATGATCGACGGCTGCACGCGCTTCGCGGCGCTGAGACGCGTGATCCTGCCTCTGACGCTCCCCGGCATGGGCGCCACCGTCGCCTTCGTCTTCACCGCCGCCTGGAGCGAGCTGCTGTTCGGCCTCATGCTGATCAACAGCGAAAGCCAGAAGACCTTCTCGGTCGGGCTCCTCACCTTCGTCGGCAAGTTCGCCGTCGACTGGGGGCAGATGATGGCGGCCTCGGTACTCGCCCTCATTCCGGTCTGCCTGTTCTTCCTCTTCCTGCAACGTTATCTGGTCACCGGCCTCACCGCCGGCGCCGTCAAGGGTTGACCCCATGGCTTCCGTTTCGCTGCGCAACGTCCATAAGACCTTCGGACCGATCACTGTGCTCAAGTCGATCGATCTCGACATCGCCGATGGCGAGTTCGTCGTCCTCGTCGGTCCCTCCGGCTGCGGCAAGTCGACCTTGCTCAGGTCCATCGCCGGGCTCGAGACGATCAATGGCGGCGAGATCCGGATCGGCGACCGGCAGATCAACCACGTGGCACCCAAGGACCGCGACATCGCCATGGTGTTCCAGTCCTATGCGCTCTATCCGCATATGGACGTGCGCCGGAACATGGCCTTCAGCCTGAACCTGCGCAAAAGTCCCGCCGCCATGGTCAGCGAGCGGGTCGGCGCCGCGGCGCAGAAGCTCGGCCTCGGCACCCTGCTCGAGCGCCTGCCGAAGCAGCTCTCCGGCGGACAGCGCCAGCGCGTCGCCATGGGCCGCGCCATCGTGCGCCAGCCGCAGGTCTTCCTGTTCGACGAACCGCTCTCCAATCTCGACGCGAAATTGCGCTCGACCATGCGCACCGAGATCAAGGCTCTGCACCAGTCGCTCAAGACCACCGCCATCTATGTCACCCATGACCAGGTCGAGGCCATGACCATGGCCAACCGCATCGTGGTGATGAATGACGGCGTCATCCAGCAAGTGGGAGCACCCCTCGCGCTCTATGACCGGCCGGCCAACATCTTCGTCGCGGGCTTCATCGGCTCGCCGACGATGAATTTCTTCGCTGCCGTCATCGACGGGAAATGGGCGCGCCTCGCCGATGGCTCGCTGTTGGCGCTGCCCGATCTGGCCGAGGC
>JBFWNN010000046.1:0-47254 GCA_050251035.1 Parvibaculaceae bacterium | reverse complement strand
AGGCCCAGCGCCGATCATACGGCGAGCCCCAACTTCACCGACGGCCATGCCAATGCGATGATCGTCGGCCCCAACGGCTATGAGCCGCGCACCGACGTCTGGGTCGGCGTCAGCCTGCTGGCGCCGCGCGTCCGCTATCCCGATCATGATCACGCGCCGGAGGAGGTCTATCTCGTCCTGTCGCAGGGCAGGTTCCGGCAAGGCGAAGCCGACTGGTTCGAGCCGGGCATCGGCGGCAGCTTCTACAACACGCCCAATGTCAAGCACGCCATGGCCTCAGGCGACGCGCCGCTTTTCGCCGTCTGGTGCCTGGCGCCGGCCGCACAAATTTAGAAGGGAGATACGTCATGGATCTTGGATTGAAAGGACTGAACGCGCTGGTGACCGGCGGAAGCAAGGGCATCGGGCGGCGTGCCGCCGATATTTTCGCCGACGAAGGCGCCAATGTCGCGATCTGCGCCCGCAACAAGGCCGAAGTAGATACCGCCGTCGCCGATCTCGGCAAGAAGCAGGTCAAGAGCTTCGGCCAGGCAGTCGATGTCAGCAACAAGGCCGATCTCGAAGGCTGGATCGCGGCCAGCGCCAAGGCGCTCGGCGGCATCGACATCCTCGTCGCCAATGTCTCGGCGCTGGCCGTCGACCAGAGCGAGGAGGCCTGGCACAAACAGTTCGAGGTGGACATGCTGCACACGGTGCGCGCCGTGACCGCGGCGCAGCCTCATCTCGAGAAGTCCAAGGCGCCGGCCATTGTCATCGTGTCCTCGGTCTCCGGCCGCGAAGTCGATTTCACCGGTCCCGCCTATGGCGCCTTCAAGGCGGCGCTCATCCACTACGCCCAGCGCATGGCCTTCGAACTCGCGCCCAAGATGATTCGCGTCAACGCGGTCTCGCCCGGCAACACCTATTTTACCGGCGGCGTGTGGGAGCATATAGAGAAGAACATCCCGGATTTATTCAGCAAGGCGCTGGCGCTCAACCCGACCGGGCGCATGGCGACGCCCGAGGAGATCGGCCGCGGCATCGTCTTCCTGGCGAGCCCGGCCTCGAGCTTTACCACCGGCACCAATCTGGTGATCGATGGCGCCCTGACCAGAGGCGTGCAGTTCTAAGCGTACCCTCGCTCCGCATGCGGGGCGAGGGAGGCTTTATGAAAAACTTATACATCGTCCCGGTTTCTCGAATGGAATTTTGATCCGCGAAACGCGATCTAGCCTCCCACAAGGAGGCCATCATGCTCGATGTCGTTTACTTAGGGTTGGGCGTTCTCATCTTCGCAGTCATGGCGGCCTATGTGCGCCTGTGCGACCGCATCTGAGGGCCGCCCTATGACGTCGGAAACCTTCATCGGACTGATCGTCGCGGCGGGCCTCATCGCCTATCTCGTCTACGCTCTCGTCCATCCCGAAAAATTCTGAACCTTTTTCTCGTCAGGTGACGCCATGACCCTTGCAGGCTGGCTGCAGATCATTCTCGTTTTCGCGACCGTCATCGCCGCGGCCTGGCCGCTCGGCAATGCCATGGCGCGACTGTTCACGCGCACCGAGCCCATGGCGCTCGAGCGCGGCCTCTACCGTGTGGCCGGCGTCGACGTCAACAAGGAGCACAGCTGGGCAACCTACACGCTCGCCATGCTCTCGGTGAACCTCGTCGGCTTCATCGTGCTCTATCTCCTGCAGCGCCTACAATTCTATCTGCCGCTCGACCCGCAAGGCTTCGCCGGCACGAGCGAGCATCTCGCCTTCAATACCGCCTGGAGCTTCGTCGCCAACACCAACTGGCAGTCCTATGGCGGCGAGACGACCATGAGCCATTTCGTGCAGATGGCCGGCCTCACGGTGCAGAATTTTCTCTCCGCCGCGACCGGCATCGCGCTCGCGGTCGCGGTGACGCGCGCCTTCGCCCGCTCCGAATCCAGGACCCTGGGCAATTTCTGGGTCGATTTCACGCGCGCGACCCTCTATGTGCTGCTGCCGCTCGCGATCATCGTGGCGCTGGCTTTCATCATCCTCGGCGTTCCGCAGACCTTGCAGGGCTCGGTCGAGGCGACGACGCTCGAAGGGGCCAAGCAGGTCATCGCGCTCGGGCCCGTCGCCAGCCAGGAGGCGATCAAGCAGCTCGGCACCAATGGCGGCGGCTTCTTCAACGCCAATGCCGCGCATCCTTTCGAGAACCCCAATACCTGGGCGAATTACCTGTCGATCTTCGCCATGCTGGTGGTCTCCGCCGCGATGCCGGTCATGTTCGGCCGCATGGTCGGCGACATGCGCCAGGGCAGGGCGCTGCTCATCGTCATGATCGTGATGGTTGCCGCCGGCGCCGCCGCCGTCTACTGGGCGGAAGCCTATGGCAATCCGCTGCTCGCCCAGTTCGGGCTGGACTCCCAGGCGAACATGGAGGGCAAGGAAGTGCGCTTCGGCCTCGCCATGTCCGCTCTCTATGTGGCGGTGACGACCGGCCTCTCCTGCGGCGCGGTCAACGCCATGCATGCGGCCTTGACGCCGCTCGGCGGCCTGGTGCCGATGTTCCTCATGCAGCTCGGCGAAATCCTGCCGGGCGGTGTCGGCTCCGGCCTCTATGGCATGATCGTGATGGCCCTGATCAGCGTGTTCGTCGCCGGACTGATGGTCGGCCGCACGCCCGATTATCTCGGCAAGAAGATCGAGGCCAGGGAAATGAAGCTGGCGGTACTTGCCATCCTGGTCCTGCCGCTCGTGATACTGGGCTTCACCGCGGCTTCGGCGATGCTGCCCGCTGCTCTGTCGAGCCTCGCCAATGCCGGTCCGCACGGCCTTTCCGAGATCCTCTATGCCTTCTCCTCGGGTGCCGGCAACAACGGCTCGGCCTTCGCCGGCCTCAATGCCAACACGCCGTGGTTCAACACCACGCTCGGCATCGCCATGGCGTTCGGCCGCTTCGCCTATGTCGTGCCGGTCATGGCGATCGCGGGATCGCTGGCCGCCAAGAAGAAGATCCCGGTCACCCAGGGCAGCTTCCCGACCCATGGCGCGCTGTTCATCGGCCTTCTCATCGGCGTGATCCTGATCCTGGGCGGCCTGCAATATTTCCCAGCTCTCGCCCTCGGCCCGATCGTCGAGCATTTCACCATGCTCGCCGGCAAGAGCTTCTAACCGGAGTCCTCTCCATGTCCAAGAAACACGCAAACCCCTCGCTCTTCGACAGCAAGATCACGTTCGAGGCGGCGAAGCAGGCGTTTGTCAAATTCTCCCCGCGGCTTCTTGCCCGCAATCCGGTGATCTTCGTCACCGCCGTGGTCGCCGCCCTGGTCACGGCCATGTGGCTGCGCGATCTCTTCGCGGGCAACGGCGTCGCATCCTTCTCGGGGCAGATCGCCGCCTGGCTGTGGTTCACCGTGCTCTTCGCCAATTTCGCCGAAGCTGTCGCCGAGGGCAGGGGCAAGGCGCAGGCCGATGCGCTCAGGCGCACGCGCACCGACACGATCGCCAAGCGTCTGCTGCAGCCCGACGAGCGCAATGACCTGTTCGAGAAAGTGTCGGCGCTCGACCTGCGCGAGGGCGATGTGGTGATGGTCGCGGCCGGCGAGGTCATCCCGGCCGACGGCGAGATCATCGAAGGCATCGCCTCGGTGAATGAATCGGCGATCACCGGTGAATCGGCGCCCGTTATCCGCGAATCGGGCGGCGACCGCTCCGCCGTCACCGGCGGCACCACCGTGCTGTCCGACTGGATCAAGGTGAAGGTCACGGCTGCGCCCGGTTCGAGCTTCCTCGACCGCATGATCGCGCTGGTCGAAGGCGCCGAGCGCCAGAAGACGCCGAACGAGCTCGCGCTTTCGATCCTGCTCGCCGGCATGACGCTCATCTTCCTCTTTGTCGTGATGTCGCTGTGGGGCATCGCGGGCTATTCTTCCACGGTCCTGTCGGTCACCGTGCTGGCGGCGCTGCTGGTGACGCTCATCCCGACGACCATCGGCGGCCTCCTGTCGGCCATCGGCATCGCCGGCATGGACCGGCTCATCCGTTTCAACGTCATCGCCACGTCCGGCCGCGCCGTGGAGGCGGCGGGCGACGTCGACACGCTGCTCCTCGACAAGACCGGCACGATCACCTTCGGCAACCGCCTGGCGACCGCCTTCCTGCCGGTGCCGGGCATCAGCGAGCAGGCGCTCGCCGAGACGGCGCTCCTCGCCTCGCTGGCGGATGAGACGCCCGAGGGCCGCTCGATCGTGGCGCTGGCCAAGGGCAATCATCACGTTGCCGAGCCGAAATTGGCCGGGAACAAGGCTGTCCCCATCGCCTTCTCGGCCGTCACCCGCATTTCCGGCGTCGACCTCGGCGATCGTGTCATCCGCAAAGGCGCCGTCGATGCGGTGCTCAAGCATGTGAAGATCACGGCCAATGCGGCGCCGCCGGTTTTCCGCGACGCGGTGGATCGGATCTCGCGCACCGGCGGCACGCCGCTCGCGGTCGCCGAGAACGGCAAGCTCCTGGGCGTCATCCACTTGAAGGACGTGGTCAAGTCCGACATCAAGGAACGCTTCAACGCGCTCCGCAATATGGGCATCAAGACGGTGATGGTGACGGGCGACAACCCCGTCACCGCCGCCGCCATCGCTTCCGAGGCCGGCGTCGACGACTTCATCGCCGAGGCGACGCCCGAGGACAAGCTCGCTTACATCCGTGCCGAGCAGGCCAAGGGCCGCTTGATCGCCATGTGCGGCGACGGCACCAATGACGCGCCGGCCTTGGCGCAGGCCGATGTCGGCGTCGCCATGCAGTCCGGCACGCAGGCGGCGCGCGAAGCCGGCAATATGGTGGATCTCGATTCCAATCCCACCAAGCTCATCGAGATCGTCGAGATCGGCAAGCAGCTGCTGATGACCCGCGGCTCGCTCACCACATTTTCGATCGCCAATGACGTGGCCAAATATTTCGCCATCATCCCGGCGCTGTTCGTCGCGACGTACCCTGAGCTCGGCGCGCTCAACATCATGGGCCTCGCTTCGCCCGAGAGCGCCATCCTCTCGGCGGTGATCTTCAACGCGCTCGTCATCATCGCGCTGATCCCGCTCGCCCTCAAGGGCGTCGCTTACCGCGCGGTCGGCGCGAGCGAGCTCCTGCGCCGCAACCTTCTCGTCTATGGCCTGGGCGGCATCGTCGTGCCGTTCATCGGCATCAAGGCCGTCGACGTGATCGTCTCGGCGCTCCATCTCGCATAGAGGAAATAGATCCATGTTTTCGCAACTGCGTCCCTGTCTCGTCCTGTTCGCCTTCCTCATGCTGCTCACCGGCATCGCCTATCCTTTCGCCATGACCGGCGGCGCGCAGCTCCTGTTTCCGGCCAGGGCGAATGGCAGCCTCGTCATCGACGACACTGTCGTGCGCGGCTCGGAACTGATCGGCCAGAATTTCACCGCCGACACATATTTCTGGCCGCGCATCTCGGCCGCAGGCAGCGGCTATGATGCCGGCGCCTCGTCGGGCGCCAATCTCGGGCCGACGTCGAGGAAGCTGCTCGACCGGATCGCCGCCGATGCCGAGCGCCTGAAAACGGCGAACGGCGTCTCGACGCTCCCGTCCGATTCGGTCACGAGCTCGGGCAGCGGGCTCGATCCCGACATCTCGCCGGCCTATGCGTTCCTGCAGGCGGCTCGGGTCGCCAAGGCGCGCAGTATCTCCGAGGACAAGGTCAAGGCCCTGGTGGATGCGCAGGCGAAAAAGCCGCTGCTCGGCATTTTCGGAGAACCGCGCGTCAATGTGCTCAAGCTCAACAGGGCCCTTGACGCCTTGGCTCCGGGATAGAACATATGTCCTAGATGGCCCAAGACCCCGACCTGCGTCCGTCTCCAGACGCGCTGCTGAAGCTCGCCGAGAAGGAGGCGCGCGGCAAGCTCAAGGTCTTTCTCGGCGCGTCGCCAGGCGTGGGCAAGACCTATGCCATGCTGTCGGGCGCGAGACGCCTCAGGGCGGAGGGGCGCGATGTGGTCGTGGGGCTCGTCGAGACCCATGGCCGGTCCGATACCGCGGCCCTTCTCGAGGGGCTCGACGTGCTGCCGCGCCGGCCGGCGGTCTACAAGGACCGCACCCTCATGGAGTTCGATGTCGATGCGGCATTGGCGCGGCGGCCCGAGCTCATCATCGTCGACGAGCTCGCCCATACCAATGCGCCCGACAGCCGGCATCCCAAGCGCTTCCAGGATGTCGAGGAACTGCTCAATGCCGGCATCGACGTGTGGACGGCGCTCAATATCCAGCATGTCGAGAGCCTGTCGGATGTCGTCGCCGGCATCACCGGCATCGTCGTGCGCGAGGTCGTGCCCGATACGGTCATCGAAAAGGCCGACGATGTCGTCGTGGTCGACATCACGCCGGACGAGCTGCTCGAGCGGCTGAGGGACGGCAAGGTCTATCTGCCGGAGAATGCCCGCCGCGCTGCCGACAATTTCTTCAAGCCGGGAAACCTGACGGCGCTGCGCGAGCTGGCGCTCAGGCGCACCGCCGATCGCGTCGACGACGCGATGGTCGATTATCTGCGCCAGAACGCCATCGAGGGGCCGTGGCCGACGGCCGAGCGCATCCTTGTCTGCGTCGGCCCCGACGAGCAGTCGCAGACCGTGGTCCGGGTCGCGAGCCGCCTCGCCAGCGGGCTCAATGCCGGCTGGGTCGCGGCGCATCTCGATCATATCGGGCGCGAGCCGCGCGATCCGGACTCGGTCAGACGCGTCGAGGACGCGCTCAAGCTCGCCGCACGGCTCGGCGCCGACGTTTCGCGGCTGTCGGCCACCGATCTGCCGGCCGAGGTGCTGCGCTATGCCCGGCGCGAGAACATCACCCAGATCGTGCTCGGCCGCTCGCGCGCCTCCTGGCTCAAGCGGCTCCTCGGCCGGTCGCTGTCGGACGAGATCACGCGGCAGGCCGAGGGCATCGCGGTCCATATCGTGACGCCGCCCAAGGGCAAGGCGCCGGGACTCAGATGGCCGCGGCCGGTGATCCGGGCCGGCGCGCTTCTCGCCGCGATCGGTGCCGTCGCGCTGGCGGTCGGGCTTGGACTTTATGCGTCCAACTGGCTGCAGCCGCCCGCGATCTCGATGTTCTTCCTGGCCGCCGTGCTGCTCTGCGCCAATCGCTTCGGCACCGGCGGCGCCCTCATCGCGGCGATATTGTCCTTCTTCGCCTACAATTTCTTCTTCATCGAGCCTACTTTCACATTCACCGTCGCGAGCCCGCATGAGCTCCTGGCTCTCACCGTCTTTCTTCTGGTGGCGGTCATCACCGGGGGGCTGTCGGGGCGCGTGCGCGAGCAATCCGACGCGGCAGGCCGGCGCGTCTTCCAGACCCAGATGCTGTTCGATTTCTCGCGCAAGCTGTCGGCGACCGCCGCCCTCGACGACGTGCTGTGGGCGGTCGCCTCGCAGACCGCCTCGGCGATCAGGGGCGAGACGATCGTGCTCCTTGCCGAGAATGGCGAGCTCGTGATCAAGGCCGCCTTTCCGCCCGAGGACACGATGGGCGCCAGCGAATGGACGGCCGCCCGCTGGGCGCTCAATCATCGCGAGCCCGCGGGCCTCAGGACGACGACCTTGCCCAACGCCCATTTCGCTTTCCGACCGCTCACGACGCCGCGCGGCGTCGTCGGCGTGATCGGCTTGCGGCCCGGGCCGGCCGGGCTCGCCGCCGAGGACGAGCGCGTGGTCGAGGCGCTGCTCGACCAGACGACGGTCGCGATCGAGCGTACGCTGCTCGCCGGCGATGCGGCGCGCGCCGCCGCCGCCGCCGAGAGCGAGCGCCTGCGCTCGGCTCTGCTCTCCTCGATCTCGCACGACCTGCGCACGCCGCTCGCCACCATCCTGGGGGCGGTGACGAGCCTCAGAAGCCTGGGGAGCAAGATGCCGGCCGGAGGCCGCGATGAGCTTTTGTCCGCCATCGAGGAGGAGACGCGGCGCCTGTCGCGCTTCGTGACCAATCTCCTCGACATGACGCGCATCGAAGGTCCCGATCTCGAGATCAAGCGCGATTGGGTCGATCTCGGCGACGTGATCCGGGCGGCAGTCGCGAGGGCGCGGACCGCCTGGCCCGAGCGCGCGGTCGAGGTCGCCGTCGAGGCGAAGCTGCCGCTCGTCCACGGCGACAGCGGGCTCCTCGAGCAGGTGGTGTTCAACCTGCTCGACAACGCCAACAAATACTCGCCGTCCGGACCGCCCACGGACGTGACCGCGGCCCGCTATGGATCGGAGGTCGTCCTCAGGGTGAGCGACCAGGGGCAGGGCATACCTCCCACCGACCTCGAGCGCGTCTTCGACAAGTTCTACCGCGTGAAGCAGGATGATGGCCGCGGCGCCGGCGTCGGCCTTGGCCTCGCCATCTGTCGCGGCATCATCACGGCGCTCGGCGGCACGATCAGCGCCAAGAGCCCGACCGAGGGCGGCCGCGGCACGCGCATCACCGTCCGCCTGCCGCTGCCGGCAGACAGCGCCAAGGACCAGCAGCCATCGTCGCCTATCGCTTAAGCAGCTTTTTCGCGCCGCGCTTGGCGGAGCTCATCACCCCCGCCGTCCCCACACGGCAGCGCGGTGCTGAGGCAGGCCGAGTAGAGACCGGTCGTCACGGCTCCCCCGATGGCAAGCGTGATCCAGTGGGCGGCATAGCCTTGCGCCTGCATGGCCAGTTGCCCCGACAGGAGCCATTTCCCCAGCGCGATACTGCGCGCGACGACACCCTTGGCCGCGGAAAGATCGAAGATGAACTCGGCTCGGCGGTTCAACAGCCAGACTGTTGCAGCCACCCCGCATGCCGCAGCCAATGCCAGCACCGTCGTGGCGGCGCTCAGGATGAGCGGTGTCGCGATGTCGGGCAGGTTCGCGGAGGGATGACCCGTCGGGCTGAAAGCCGAATAATAGACGCGCTTCAATGCATAAGACGTTGCTGGAGCGGCGGCTGACGCAATAGGCGCAGTCATAGCGGCAGAAATTGGTGAGCAGGATCTTGAGGAGAGAGACGCAGCGTCCATCCGGCGTGTAAGCGTGGCAGATGCCCGCCCCGGTGGTCGAGCCGATGCCGCCCGTGCGGGCGTTTCGCTTCGCTCCGCTGGAGGAGGCGCAGGAGGCATCGTATTTGGTGGCGTCAGCCAGGATTTCGAGCTTGCGCGAGAGGGAAAGGAGGATGTCATCATTGTATGTTCCTGCCAAAGTTCCCATCTCAGGCCTCCGCGAAGAGAAGGCGGTCGCGCAAAAGGCTCATTATCCAGTCGAGGAAAACTTTGAGCCGGCGCGAGAGATGCAAACGGTGCGGGTAGAGCAGCGTGACCGGCATGGGCGCCGCACGCCAGTCGCTCAGCACCTCGACGAGCTCGCCGGCCGCGATATGGTCGCGCACGTCATAGGCCGGGATCTGGATGAGGCCTAGGCCGGCGAGGCAGCAGGCGATATAGGCCTCGGCGCTATTGACGGTCACTCGCGCGTGCAAAGCAACCGAGCGGACCGCGCCTCCTTCGACATATTCCCACTCCTCGATCCGGCCCGAGGCGGGCGAGGCATAGTTGACGGCGAAATGAGAGGCGAGATCGGCGATGGCGCGGGGCGTGCCGTGCCGCGCGAGATAGGCCGGGCTCGCGCAATTGAGGAGAATGAGGTCGCCGATCTTGCGCGCGACCAGGCTCGAATCGGAAAGCGGCCCGACCCTGATGGCGCAGTCGATGCCTTCCTGCACCAGATCGACGGTGCGGTCGGTGACGCCCATGTCGATCTCGATATCGGGATAGCGGGTGAGGAAACCGGGCAGAGCGGGCGCGATGATGAGGCGGCCGAGACGGCCCGGCACATTGATCCTGACCTTGCCCTTGGGCAGCGCCGAGGCCTGGCGGAAGAGACCCTCGGTCTCCTCATAATCAGCGAGCAGCCTGAGGCAGCGCTCATAGAAGGTGCTGCCATCCTCGGTCAGCGACATGCGCCGCGTGGTGCGGTTGAGGAGGCGGGTGCCGATACGCCGCTCGAGATCGGTGAGCGCCGTCGAAACGGTCGAGCGCGGCAGGCGCAAGAGGTCGGCCGTCCGGGTGAAGCTCTGGCTTTCCACCAGGCGGACGAAAATCCTGAGTGATTCGATCCGGTCCATTGTTTGGCTTTTCTGACAAGTAATATCAGAATTGCCCAGTTTATTCGGTTTTCCAAACGAATTATCTCGGAAAGCGAAGGCATGAGGCCAGTGCCGTGCCTGAGCAAAGGAGACCATCATGGCTGATCACAAGATCAAGGGAAAAACCGTCCTGATTGCCGGAGGGGCGAAGAACCTGGGCGGCCTCATCGCCCGCGACCTGGCAGGCCACGGCGCCAAGGCGGTCGCCATCCATTACAACAGCGCTGCGACCGAAGCCGCAGCGAAGGAGACGGTGGCGGCGGTGAAGGCCAAAGGAGCGGAAGCCCATGCGTTCCGGGCCGATCTCGTCACCGCGGGCGCGGTCGAGAAGCTCTTCGCCGACGCCAAGGCCAAGCTCGGCCACATCGACATCGCCATCAACACGACCGGCAGGGTGCTCAAGAAGCCGATCACCGAGATCAGCGAAGAGGAATTCGATGGGATGTTCGCGATCAACGCCAAGATCGCCTTCTTCTTCATCAAGGAAGCGGGCCGGCAGTTGAGCGACAACGGCAAACTCGTCACACTGGTGACCTCGCTGCTCGGCGCCTTCACGCCCTTCTACGCCGCCTATGCCGGCGGCAAGGCGCCGATCGAGCATTTCACCCGTGCCGCGGCGAAGGAATTTGGTGCGCGCGGCATCTCGGTGACGGCGGTGGGGCCGGGACCGATGGACACGCCCTTCTTCTATCCGGCGGAGGGCGCTGACGCCGTCGCCTATCACAAGACGGCCGCGGCCCTTTCTCCCTTCAGCAAGACCGGCCTCACCGATATCGAGGACATCATCCCCTTCATCCGCTTCCTGGTGAGCGAGGGCTGGTGGATCACCGGCCAGACCATTCTCGCCAATGGCGGCTATACGACCAAATAGGGACCGTCTGACCTCACAATTCGGCCGACTTTTGCCCTGAGGAAGCGCGCCTGATTGTGTGTTATCGAGGCCTAAGCGGCCGGGCCGGACAGGCCCGGCCCGCTTTCGGCATCGAAGAGGGAAGCCTATGCGCCGTACAATACCATCCATCGGACTCGTTCTCCTGGCGCTCGCTTGTCTGCTGCCCGTCGTGAGCGCATCGGCGCAACAGGCCGATCCCGGCATCACCGTCATCCTGCCGGCCGAGCCCAATGCGGCGCAGGTCGAAAACCTGCTCAAGACGTTGAAGGACAGCGACCGGCCGATCATCATCCGCGTCGAAGGCGCGGGCAGCGCGGCGGCGGAAGCGCCGCAGCCCGCGGCGGCGAAACCCGCGGCCGAGGATACGGCAGCGACTACCCTCACGCCCGGCAACCTTTTGCCCTGGCTCACGGCGCTCAAGGAGACCTTTGTCGCCGGCGTGACCCTGGGCATCACCGGTCTCGGCCTCATCGACACGCTGCCCGGGAAATTCGCCGAAGCCTGGCGCGGCAATGGCAGCGGCGCTTACGCCTTCTTCCTGCTGCTCACCGTGCTTCTCGCCGCCGCGGCGGCCTATCTTGCCGTCGCGCGGACCGGACACCGGCTGGTGAGCTTCTCCAGCCGGAGCGAGCCCGATCTCATCGCCCGCACCTGGTGGCGACTCAAGACTCTCTTCGTCGACATCGTTGCGCTCATCGCCATGCTCGCCGCCGGATCGCTGGTGATCCGGCTCGCCTTGCCGGCCTCCGACTTCGTCCCCGACCTGGCGCGGACACTCATGAACGCCGCTTTCATCATCGGCAGCTATCATGCGATCGGACGCTTCCTGCTGGCGCCGGATCCGACGGGCTCTCCCTTGCTGCCGCTGCAACGGCATCAATGGCAGCTGCGCAATATCGCGATCTATGCCACGGCGGTGGCACTCATCATCGAATCGATCGCCCTCCTGGTGCGCATAGATGCCGAGCGCACCGCCGTCATGGGCTGGCTCATCCTCGTCACCACGGCCGCGGCGCTGTTCTCGCTCTGGTGGATATGGCAGGCCCGATCCGATGTCCGCCAGGCGATCCGCTCCGTCAATCCGGACGGTCTCGCGCGCCGTTTCGTGGCCGCGGTGTTCCCCGGCATCAATCTCATCGGCGTGATCCTGGTGTGGAGCGCGGCGCAAATGACGGCAGCGATGCCGGAGCGTTCGGACTGGTCGACGGCCGCCAGCGTGATGCTGCTCCTTATGGCCACGAGCCCGATCCTGGGCTTCGGCATACCGGCGCTGGTCGATGCCGCCATGCTGCGCAACATGGATGACGAGACGATGAGTCCGGCCAGGGCGGCGGGGCGCGCCGTGGTGCGGGCGCTGGCGAGCGCCGGCACCTGGATCGTGGTACTCTATTCGATCGTCTATATCTGGGACGTCTATGTGGCGGGCGGCAATCCGCAAGACGCGCTCACCCGCATGAAGGCGGCGGCGCAAGCGGGGCTTGCTCTTCTTGCCGGCTGCGTCATCTGGGTGTTCTTTCGGGCCTATTTCGACGCCTATGCGCCGAAGCCGATGGGCGTCCATCTGGCGGGCGGCGACGATGAGGAGGCGACCACCGCGCATGGTCGCCTCGCGACGATCCTGCCGCTCATCCGCGACATCGTGCTGGGCGGCATCATCGCGCTCACCGCGCTCATCATCCTCTCGGCCGTCGGCGTCAATGTCGGGCCGTTGCTCGCGGGCTTCGGCGTCATCGGCCTCGCCATCTCCTTCGGCTCGCAGACCCTCATCAAGGACATCGTCTCCGGCATCTTCTTCATGGTGGACGATGCCTTCCGGGTCGGCGAATATATCGAGACGGGCAGCCAGAAGGGGACGGTCGAGAAGATCCATCTGCGCTCGGTGCGCCTGCGCCATCAGAACGGGCAGATCCACACCATCCCCTTCGGGCAGCTTGATGCGATCACCAACTACAGCCGCGACTGGTCGACGGTGAAGTTCGAGATCAGGCTCGATCGCGACGCCGATATCGAGAAGGCGCGCAAGACGATCAAGAAAGTGGGCCAGGCGATGCTCGAGGATCCCGAGCTCGGCCCCGATCTCATCGCGCCGCTCAAGATGCAGGGCATCCAGGACATCACCGATTCCGCCATGGTGGTCCGCCTCAAGTTGACATCGAAGCCGAAGAACCCGAGCCTCTTGCAGCGCGAGGCGCTGAAGCGGGTCTATCGCGCCTTGCAGGAAGCGGGCGTGCCTCTGGCGTCGAATGCCGTCGTGGTCAGGTCGCCCGCCCAGCACGGGGCGGCCGAAGCCGCGGCCGCGAATGCCGCGCGGATGTCGCCGATCCCCGAGCCACAAGGCTGATATTGAACAGGGCCGCGATCTGGCCGACAATCCGGCCAGCAAAAAGGAAAAGGCATGTCAGAACCTTGGAAGCACGACGGTGTCCGCGTCATCCCGGCGGGATCGCTCGACACCAACACGGCCCAGACCCCCGGCATGGACCGGCGCGCGGCCATCAATTTCGCCCGCGTCGGCGCGCAGAAGCTGTGGGCGGGCACCGTCACCATCCACGCCAATGCCAAGACCGGTGCCCATCATCACGGGCCGCTGGAAAGCGTGATCTATGTGGTCAAGGGCAAGGCCCGGATGCGCTGGGGCGAGAAACTCGAATTCGTCGCCGAGGCGGGCCCCGGCGCTTTCATCTATGTGCCGCCCTTCGTGCCGCACCAGGAGATCAATGCCAGCCCCGATGAGCCGCTGGAATGCGTTCTGGTGCGCAGCGACGGCGAGGCGGTGGTGGTCAATCTCGACATCGAGCCGGTGGAGAAGCCGGAATCGGTCTTGTGGATCGATCCGATCCATCGTCCGCCCGACTGAAATAATCTCGCGCCACGCGTTAGAAAAACTTAGTGGCGGTCGCGGCGCAATCCTGCGTTTCTCTGTGCCGAACAGGGAAACCACGACGATGGACAAATCCGCACTGCAACTGACCCCGGGACTCACGCCGTTCCTCGGCTATGCGATCATGATCGGCCTCGGCGCCGCATCCTTGGTGATCGCCGCCATCGTGCGCCATTACCTGGTGCGCAACACGCACGACTTCATCATCTCGAACCGCAAGGTCGGCTTCGGCTTCGGCGTCGGTTCCGTGATCGCGGTCTGGACCTGGGCCATGGCGGTGATGATGAGCTCGGCCATGACCTATCAATGGGGGCTGTCCGGCCTCTTCTGGTTCGTCGTGCCGAACGGGCTCGCGGTCATGGCGGTCATTCCCTTCGCCCGCATCCTCAGGCGCAACATGCCGCAGGGCTATACGATCGCGGAATTCATCACCTACCGCTTCAACCGCTCCCAGGTGGCGTCGGTCATCGTGACCTTGACCATGCTGTTCGGCATCATCCTCGAGATCCTGATCAATCTCAAAGGTACATCGATCGTGATCTCGTCGGTCTTCGGCATCAATTGGGTGGTGGCGGCGATCGTCGGTATCTTCGCGGTGCTGGTGTATTCCTATTTCGGCGGGCTGTGGACGAGCGTCATCACGGCGACGATCAACACGCTGATGATCACGGTCCCGGCCGGCATCATCGTCGCCCTGGTCTATGACAAGATACCGGGCGGGGCGCCGGCCGTGGTCGCGGCCGTGGGCGCCGCCGATCCGGCCAATCTCTCGGTGCTGCGCTGGGACGCGGCTGCGGGCTTCGGCATAACGCTGGCTTTCGGCCTGCTTGCCGCCACCATCGCGGACCAGACCTTCTGGCAGAAGGTCTGGTCGATCAAGGCCACGCAAGTGAGCCGCACCTTCCTGTGGGCCGGGGCCTTGTTCTACCCGATCCCCATCGCGCTCGGCATGCTAGGCCTGGTGGGCATCGCCTATGGCGTGACATCCGCCGACATCGGCGGCGATATCGCCGCCATCGGCCCGTATATCGTCTCGCATATCGGGCTCCCGGTCGCCATCATCGTCGTCTATGTGCTGGTCATCCTGGCCGCCTGCTATTCGACGATCGACGGCGCCAGCGCCGCGCTGTCCTCGGTCGTCGCCGTCGACATCGTCAAGCGCTATACGCCCAATGTCTCGGAAGGCACGCTCTTCGCAATCACCAAATTGTCGACGCTGGCCGGCGGGCTGATCGCGCTTGCCATCGTCCTGTCGGGCGCCGATTTCACCACGCTGGTGCTCACGACCTATGCGCTGAAGACGGCGATCCTGCTGCCCCTGGCGCTCGCCATCCTCTGGCCGCGAACCACTACGCTGGGCTTCGTCGGCGGCATCGTGCTTGCGATCTTGATCGGCATGACCATCCGCTCCTATTACGGCGAGCTCATCGGCACGCTCTCGATCCTGGCCATCAGCGGCGTCACGGTGGTGATCGGGGCGCTGATAGCGCCGCAGCGTTTCGATGCCTCAGTTCTCAAGAAAGCACGCGATCTCGAAGCGGAGGACGGCAAAGGCTTCGTCCTCGGCAAGGCGTCCGAAGCCCCGGCCGAGTAAAAGCAAGGAGCTCCCATGTCCACGATTTCAATCATTCTCCTCATTCTTGGCCTTGCCGCCACGGCGGTCTTCATTGTCGGTTTCGTCAGAGGCCTCAAGCAAACGATCGCCCAGCGCCATGCAAAAGGCGCGGCCGAGGCGCCCTCGACGGGCGACCATTGGCCAAGCGTGATCTTCGCGGTCATCGCCTCGGCCCTCATCATCGCCGCCGTCGGCTTCGTGCCTTACGCCGTCTATGCCGGACCCTTCCTGGTCATCCTGACCGCCGCCGCCAACGGTCTGGCGTTCTTTCTCGACGGCAGCGACGCGTAACTGTCCTTCATTTTGTATCATCGGAGCGTTCATTGACAAAGAAGGCGCATCTTCTGGGCTTCATCCAACATGGCGTGAACAGCCATGCGACCGGCATGTGGCGGCATCCCAAGGACAAGGTGGGCTGGCACTATGCGCGGCCGGAATACTGGCAGCATATGGCGCGCACGATGGAACGCGGGCTCTTCGACGCCATGTTCATCGCCGATGAGCTTGCTCCTTACAACACCCATGCCGGCAGCTCCGACCTCACCGTCAAATATGCGGTGCAGTGTCCGACGCATGAGCCATCGACGATTGTCCCCATCATCACCACCGCGACCAGGCATCTGGGTGTCGGCGTCACTCTCTCGACGGCTTTCGAGCATCCCTATTCGATGTGCCGCAGGCTTTCGAGCCTCGACCATCTTTCCGATGGCCGCATCGCCTGGAACATCGTCAGCTCCTATTCGAAAAGCGAATGGGAGGCCTATGGCGCCGAGATGAGCCATCGCAGCCGGCGCTACGAGCTGCTCGAGGAATACATGGAGCTCTGCTACAAGCTGTGGGACTCCTGGGAGCCGGACGCCATCATCGCCGACAAGGACAGCGGCATCTATGCCGATCCGGCGAAGGTGCGCGAGGTCGATCATCAAGGTGAGTTCTTCCGCAGCAAAGGCCGGCATTTCGTGGCGCCGTCGCCGCAGGGCCATCCCGTGCTCTGGCAGGCGGGTTCATCCGACCGCGGTCGCGATTTCGCCGCCAAGCACGCCGAGGCGATCTTCGCCGTGCTGCCGACGGTTGCCCGCATGCGCCAGTATGCCGAGGATCTCAATGGGCGGTTGACGGACAAATTCAACCGCAAGCCCGGCAGCGTGAAGCTCATCTTCGGCGTCCAGACCGTGGTGGCCGAGACGCGCGAGGAGGCGCAGGCGAAATACGAACGCATCAAGGCCTGCATTCCGCCGGAAGGGGCGCTCGCCTGGATGTCGGGTCATTTCGGCTTGGATTTCTCGAAGATTCCGCTCGACGAGCATATCCAGAACATCGAGGTGCCGGGGATCCAGGGCCTGTTCGAATCGATCGTCTATGCGCGCGACGGCGCGCCCGTCACGGTCCGTGAGGCGGCGCTCATCTATGCCCAGGGCATGGGCATGCCGGTCCTGGTCGGGACGCCCCAGGACATCGCCGACAAGCTCGAGGTCTTTCTCGATGACGGCGGCGCCGACGGCTTCATGCTGATCGCGACATACACGCCAGGCTGCTTCGAGGAATTCGTCGATCTCGTGGTGCCCGAGCTGCAGCGCCGCGGCCGAGCGCGCACGGCCTACACGCAATCGACATTGCGCGGCAACCTTCTGGAGTTCTGAGTCGCCTACTGCGGCGCGCAGTTGACGGTCTGGAAGTTGCCGCGCGAATTCTGGATGGTGATGTCAAAACCCGTCCTGCCGTTGCCGACATCGGTCAGCACGGTGCTGACGACCTTGCCAGCCTCGGTTATGCCGCTCAGCGGCCCGCCCCAAGTGATGGTCTGGCCGTCCGATGCATCAAAAGGGTAGCTGCCTTCGAACTTGCCGTCATAGGCTGGTCCGCTGAACTGGTCGCCTTCGATCCGGATCGATCCCAGGAAAGCGGTTCCGATCGTGCAGTCATAAAGACCGTCCGCAAGCTGGGCCGCCGAGGCCGGGCCGACATTCAATAATATCGCGGCCGCGGCGGCCAAAATCGTTCCTTTGCGCAAGCGCATTCTCCTCAAATGCGAGGCCCCTAGCCAGAATAGGGGATGAACGCCTTATCTTGTCAATGTTCCGCGAGGCTCATGACGCCCGCGCATGCAAGGTGACGCTCGGCCGGCCGAGATCCAGGCGCGGCGTGTCCCTGTCCGTGCGCCCGACTTCGTCCCACAGCCAGTCGCGGAAGAACGACACTTTCGGCAGATTGAGCTTCGATTTCGGCGCCACCAGATAATAGGCGAAGCCGACCGGGCTGTGGCCGGGGAGCGGACGCACCAGCCGCCCGCTCGCTATGTCGGCGGCGGCGAGCGTCGATTTGGCGAGCGCGATGCCGCGACCCAGCATGGCCGCCTCGAGCACCATGCTCGACTGGTTGAAGCGCGGGCCGCGGCTCGCATCGATGTCATGGATGCCGGCGGCGCGCAGCCACATCTCCCAATTCGGGCAGGAGGGATCGTTGTCGGGACTCTCGTCATGCAGGAGCGTGTGGTTCTTGAGATCGTCCGGCCGCCCGAGCGGCGCCGAGGCCAGCAATTCGGGGCTGCAAACGGGGATCAGCGATTCCTGGATCAGCTTTTCGGAGATGAGCTCGGGATAGGTGCCGGCGCCGTAGCGGATGGCGACGTCGATGCCGTCCCGGGCGAAGTCGCAGAGCTGCATGGACGCATTCACCTTGATGTCGATCTCGGGATGTTGCGCCTCGAATCGATGTAGCCGCGGCAGCAGCCATTTGGTGGCGAATGAGGGCGCGACGCTGATGGCGAGCGAGCCCGTCTCGCCGAGCGAATCGATCGCGTCCATCGCCGCGGTGAGAAGGGCGAAGCCTTCGCGGATCGCGGGCAGGCCGGCTTGGCCGGCATCGGTCAGGGTCAGGTTGCGGCCGTTGCGCTGGAAGACCGGCATGCCGAGATGATCCTCGAGATGACGGATCTGGTGGCTGATCGCCGCGGACGTGACGTGCAACTCGTCCGCGGCCTCGGCAATGCTCAAGTGACGGGCGGCGGCTTCAAAGGCGCGCAACGCGTTCAGGGACGGCAAGGTGCGGGCCATGGCAGGCTCCCGATTTCAAATTCTATAATCTTTATAGAATAACTATAATTTGTTCGCAGTAAAGAACTTTTTGTAGGACGGAACGAACAATCTTGGAAATGCATGCTGGTGCGGCATGCAACGCAAAAAGCACCCGGCCAGCGGTCTGACCGGGTGAAGTCCAGGGAGGATAATCGTGGCATGCCGCGAGCATCGCCACGCCCCGCGAAGATAACAGCCCTTGCCGGATGTGGGCGGTGAGAAAAATCACAGCCGCGCGCAAGTTTATTTGTGGGCAGGAAACCTCACGGCAATCTTCAATTTAGTTCGTTTGCCTGCAGCACCCGCCAATGAAATCGTCGTGCCAGAGTGTGAGCCAGAGGAGGCCCCAATGCTCGCAGCGACAGCCGAACTCAATCCCCAGACCCGGATCGATCCGCGTGCCTATCGGTTGATTCCCAAGCTCAGCTTCGCCGGCACTGTCGAAAATCTCGATCCGGCGGCGGTGCGGCACGCCTATACCCTGGCGCGCAAGCCCTATGTCTGGCCGCTCGACACGGTGGGCAATGTCACGTCGGTGGCGCGCAACCATGACGGGACGCCGGCTTTGCGCCTGTTCCGACCGCTCGGTCCCTTGTCGCATGAGCGCGACACCTACATCTTCCTCCATGGCGGGGGATGGACGCTGGGCGATCTCGCCACCTACGAGCCGCTGTGCCGCAGGCTGGCCAACCGGCTTGCCGCCAATGTCGCCTGGGTCGAGTACCGGCTGGCGCCGGAGCGTCCGTTTCCCGCCGCTCTCGATGACGCCGTGGCTGCGGCCCACTTCATCTTCGGCCATGCCGGCAGTCTCGGCATCGATCCCAACCGCATATCGCTCATCGGCGACAGCGCCGGCGCCAATATCGCGGCCGTCCTTGCTCTGCTCAATCGCCGATCGGAATTCGGCTGGGCCTTCGAACGCCAGATCCTGATCTATCCCTGCCTCGATCTGACCGCGAGCTATCCCTCGCATCGCGAGCTCGGCAGCGGCTATGTCCTCACCCGCGAGATCTATGGCTGGTATCGCAGGAACTATGTCCAGGATCATGATCCAACCGATTGGCGGATCTCGCCGCTCTTTGCCGCGGGGCTCAAGGATGTCGCTCCCGCCATCATCCTCAGCGCCGGCTTCGACCCCTTGCGCGACGAGGCTTGGGCCTATGCGAAAAGGCTGGCGCTGGCCGGCGTGCCGGTCCAGGAGATCCATTTTCCCGAGATGTTCCATGGCTTCCTGAACATGGGCGCGGTGCTGCCGCAAGCCGAGGTGGCCCTGCAGCAGATCGCGCGCGCCATTCACCGGCTGGAACGCTGATCGGAATGTTCCAGCGGGGTTAAGCCTTGCTTAAGGCAAATACCGCAGGATCATGCCGCTACGCAAAGGCGCAGGAATGCGCCGGCAGCGATGCATCCGAAACATGACTCTACGGAATTCCAGGGAGGGACGTATGTTTCTTCTGTAAAACGGATGTTCCCTGAATGTTTTGCATGCCGCGCATTTATCTGATGGCGTAGCGTCAAGCGAGACACATTTTAACCGGATTTTTGCCGCAACCTCTTACTGCACAAAGGGAATGTGGTGGGGCGTTGTGCGTCGAGTGGTTCAGGGATTGCCGGGCGGCCTGGGAAAATTGGCCATAGCAAGTGTGGCGCTCGCGCTCGGTTTGGCGAAACCGGCCGAGAGCCGGACGTTTTTCGATGGCATCTTTTCGTGGTTCGGGGGCGAAGAGGCGGATGAGCCCATGGCTGACGCGCTCGCCTATAAGGTCTCGATCAGGATCGATCATGCCGACAGCGGCCTCAAATCGGCGATCGAGGAGGGGTCCAGCCTGGTGACGCTGCAAGACAAGGCGGCGCCGGGAGCGGCGGGCTTGGTGCAGCGCGCACTGTCCGATTTCGAAGGCATCACCGCGATCCTTTATGAGAACGGCTATTATGCCGGCGAGACGCAGATCCGCATCGCCGGCGTGCCGGTCGACGACATGCGTGTCTTCGACGCCGCCGAGAAGGCGCGCCGGAAGGGCGCGGTCCCGGTCGAGATCGCCGTCGACGCCGGATCGCAGTTCCGGTTCGGCAAGGTGCGGGTGCTCGAGGCGGCCTCGCGCCGGCCGATGCCGGAGATGCCCGATATCGAGGACAGCAATCTCATCGAAGGCGAGGTGGCGCTGAGCCCGGCCATCGCCGAGGCCGAGCGGATCATCGTCAAGGACCTGCGCGACAAGAGCTATCCCTTCGCCAAGATCGCGAGCAAGGACGTCGTCGCCAATCACAATACCTTGCGACTCGACGTGACGCTGATCGTCGATCCTGGCCGCAAGGCCGGCTTTGGCCGCTTCCAGGTCTCGGGAACGGAAGGGCTCGATCCCGAGTTCGTCGCCAGCCGCATCGACATCGAGGAGGGCGAGCCCTATTCGCCCAAACGCCTCGACAGGCTGCGCAAGCGCCTGACATCCTATCCGATCATCGGCGGCATCCGGCTCAAGGAGGCGGAGCAGCTCGATTCTTCCGGCCTCCTGCCTGTCGATGTCGAGGTCAGCGAGCGCAAGCCACGCTTCTTCGGCTTCGGCACGAAATATTCGAGCACCGACGGCACCGCGGTCAACGCCTATTGGGGACATCGCAACCTCTTCGGCGGGGCCGAGACCTTGCGTGTCGACGGGCAGGTCTCGTGGTTCGGCGGCAAGCCCGACGCGGTGCCCGATGCCGATCCCTTCGGCTATGCGCTCACCGTAAGCTTCGGCAAGCCCGGCATCTTCACCGTCGATGACGACCTCATTGCAGAGGCCGCGCTTCTGCGCGAAGTGACTGACGCCTATGTGCGCGATGCCGTCGTCTTCACCGCCGGCGTGCGACGTCGCTTCGACGATCATCTCGCGGTGCAGGTGGGCGTCGATTTCGAGCAGGCCTTCGTCGAGGATGTATTCGGCAAGCGCGATGACTTCGTGGCCGGCATTCCGATCGACGTCATCTATGATTCGACCGATTCCCTTCTCGATCCGACCGAAGGCATGCGCGCCAATGCCCGGATCGAGCCCTTCGTCTTCCTGGGCGAGGCGGGAGCGGGACCGGTGCTCGCCAAAGGCTCGCTCTCCGCCTATCAGGCCCTCGACGATCGCGACCGCTTCATCATCGCCGGACGCGTGGCGGGCGGCAGCTTGATCGGCGCCGACATCACCGATGTGCCACCGGCGCGGCGCTTCTATGCGGGCGGCGGCGGATCGATCCGCGGCTATGAATATCAATCGGTCAGCCCGCGCACCGGCAAAGGCGATCTCATCGGCGGCCTGAGCTATTTCGAGGCCTCGGCCGAATTGCGGGTGAGGGTCACCGACACGATCGGCGTGGTGCCGTTCTTCGACATGGGCGCCGCCTTCGCGGACGAATGGCCCGATTTCTCCGGCCTTCAATATGCGGCGGGCCTCGGCCTGCGCTATTACACCGCCATCGGGCCGATCCGCCTCGACGCCGCGATCCCGCTCAATCCGCGGGATGACGATGACGGCTATGGCATCTATGTCAGCATCGGGCAGGCGTTCTGATGCGGCTGCGCCGGGTCATCAGGTTTGCCCTCTTCGCCTTTACGGGACTGGTGCTTCTCCTCGCCGCGGTCTTCGGCGTCTTGCAGACCGGGCCCGGCAAGCGCTTCATCGCCAGCACCGCCGGCCCGCTCGCCTCGGGCAACGGCCTCCATGTCCAGATCTCCGATATCGCGGGCTTTGTGCCCGCCCGCATGGATATCGGCCGTGTGACGCTCGCCGATGACAAGGGACCTTTCGCCATAATCGAAGGGCTTGGCATCGCCTGGAGCCCGCTGGCGCTGGTGAGCGGCACGGTCTCCGCCCAGGCGGTGGATGCGCGGAAGATCTCGCTGCTGCGCCTGCCGGAGCTGCCGCCGCAGCCGGAAGGCGCATCGGCGTCGAGCCCGGCGTTGCCGCGCCTCGACATCGCGCGTCTGGCCTTGTCCGATATCGAAATCGCCGAGCCCGTCATCGGCCAGGCGATGCGGCTCTCCTTTGCGGGCTCGGCGCGCCTCACCGATCCGGCAGAAGGCCTGTTCCTCGATTTCGCCCTCGACCGGCGCGATCTCGAGGGGCGGATCGCTGGCAAGGTCATATTCGTACCGGACAACGGCACGCTCGATATCGATGTCGCCGCCGATGAGCCCGAAGGCGGTCTCATTGCCGAGCTTGCCCGCATCGCCGGCCGGCCGCCGGTGCATTTCGCGGTCAAGGGCAAGGGAACGCTCGACGACTTCGCGGCATCGCTCGCTTTCACGGCGGGCGCCGATATCAAGGCGCGCGGCACGGCCGGCATACAGCGCGCCGGCGAAGGCCGCGCGGCGAAGCTCGATCTCACCGGCGAGATCGCCGGCCTCCTGCCGCCCGCCGCTGCGCCGGTGTTCGAAGGGACCACCGCGATCAATGCGGCGCTCACCATCGATGCCGCGCAGCGCGTCGAGATCACCAATGCGAGGCTTCAGGCCGCCGGGATCGGTGCCACGCTCAAGGGGACGGTGGACCTTGAGACGCGTCAGGCGCAGCTGCGCTACACCCTCATCGGCGGTGCTGCGGACCGCTTCGCGCAACTCGCCCCGCAGGCGCAATGGCAGGATTGGTTCGTCGACGGCAAGCTCGCCGGCCAAATCGATCGGCCGGAAGTCAAGGCGGCGGTCACGGTGACCATGCCCAAGGCGCAGGGCTATGGCGCCCAGATGATGAGCGCCAATGTCGAGATGACGCCGGTGGCAGACGGCGCCTTCGCGCTCGCCGCCGACGGCAATGCCAAGGGCCTCACCGCCGCCGATCCCAAGGTCGCGGCAGCCCTTGGGGATACGCTCGACTTCGCGCTGACCGGGCAGGTCGATACGGCCGGGAAGCCGGCGCTGACCGCGGCCACGATCAAGCTCGCCCCACTCGCCGCAGAGTTCACCGGGCAGGCGGCGGCGGAAGCGGTGAAAGGCAAGCTCCGCCTCGGACGCCTCGATCTCGCAGCCTTCGCGCCGCTCGTCGGGCGCCCGCTGGGCGGGCAGGTGTCCGCCGATGCCGACATCGATATGACGCAAGCGATGATCCGCATCGCCGGGCGCGGCAGCTCGATCGGCGTCGTCACCGGCATTGCTGCGCTCGACGGCCTGCTCAAGGGGCCGGCCGAGCTTGCGGGCAGCGTCGAGCGTGGCGCCGACGGCGTCATCATCGTCGAGGATACGAGCCTCAAGGCGAAAGACGCGGTCCTGACGATCGCCGGGCGCATCGATCGCAGCGCCGCCGATCTCACCGCCCGACTCTCGCTCAGCGATCTCGCTCTGATCGATGCCCGCGTGAGTGGCGCCGCCAAGGGGACAGCGAAATTCTCCGGCACGCTCGACGAGCTCGCTCTCACCTCCACGCTCGAGGTTCCGGCTGGCCGCGCCATGGGCAAGCCGGTCGAGAACCTCGCCGTCACCGTCAAGGCCGCGGACCTGACCGGCCAGGCCGCGGGCGACCTCACCATTGCCGGCGAGGTCGCCGAGAAGCCGGTCAAGGGTCTGGTGCGCTTCGCCAGCCTCGCCGAGAGCGGCTATCGCTTCGAGACGATCGATCTCACTGTCGGCGCGAATAGAGTGCAAGGCGGGCTCGCGCTTGCGGGCAGCGGCCTGATGAACGGCAGCCTCGAGATCGCAGCCGACGATCTCGCCGATCTGTCGGCGCTGGCGCTGATGCCCATGGCCGGCAAGCTCGCGGCGGATGTCACGCTCACGCCGCAGCAAGGCAGGCAGGACGTCGTCATCAAGGCCAAGGCCGGGAGCCTGCGGGTCGCGGGCCAGGCCATCGGCAAGGCAGATGTCGACGGCACCTTGCGCGACGTCTTCGGCGTGCCGCTGTTCGACGGCGACCTCGATATCGCCGACATGACGGCGGGCGGCGTCAAGGTCGAACGCGCCAAGCTCGCCGCCAGCGGCAATGGCCAGGAAAGCACGCTCGCTCTCGATGCGCTGGTCGCGGGCGTGGCCATCGCGGCGAAGGGCAAGGCCTCCATGACCGAGGCGACGACCGCGCTCGATCTCCGTTCGCTCAATCTGGCGCGTGGCGGCACGCGCGCCACGCTCGCCGGCCCGGCACAGATCAAGGTCGCCGAAGGCGCCGTTACGATCGACAACTTCGTACTGGCGACGGCCAAGGGCCGCGCGGCGCTCTCGGGCAAGGCCGGCGGCGAGAGCCTGGCGCTCGACGTCAAGCTCACCAATTTGCCTTTGGCGCTGGCCCGGCTCGGCGGCTATGACGACGACCTCGGCGGCACCCTCGACGGGACGATCAGGATCTCGGGCAATCCGCAAACGCCGAATGGGCGCTATGACGTCGAGATCACCAACCTGAGCAATCCCGACATCGTCCGCAGCGGCGCCGGCAGCTTCGACATCACGGTCGACGGCGATGTGAAGAACGGGCGCGCCGGGCTTGCGATGGTGATCAAGAATCCGCGTCTCCAGGACATGCGGGTCACGGGCGCGATCATGCTCGCCCAGTCGACGCTCGACCTCGCGGCGAAGGGGGCGGTCGATCTGGCGCTCGCCAATGCGTTCCTGGCGGCATCCGGCAACCGCCTCGCCGGCAAGGCCGCGATCGATGCCACGGTGACCGGCACGTTTTCGGCGCCCGCGGTCAGGGGCAAAGTGCGGCTCTCCGAGGGCCGCTTCGACGACCTCGTCAACGGCGTCACCATCACCAAGATCAATGGCGACATCGTCGGTGACGGGCGGGCGCTCGTCCTCCAGAATGTCCGCGGCCAGACGGTGAATGGCGGGACCGTCACGCTCGCGGGACGCGTCACGGTGGATCCGGCGGCCGGCATTCCCGCCGATATCGACGTGTCCTTCAACAATGCCGCCCTCGTCACCAGCGAAACGGCACGGCTCATCGCCGACGGCCAGGTGCAGACGCGGGGGCCCATCATGACGCGCCCCAAGGTGACAGGACGCGTCGCCATCAGGCGGCTCGACATCAACCTGCCGGACAAGTTCGGAGGCGCAGCCAAGCCACTCGATGTCCGTCATGTCGGGGCGCCGGCGGGCAAGAAGCTCGCCGGCGGCAAGTCCGCCGAGAAGAAGCCGGCGAAGGAACGTCCGGCCGGCACCGGGTTCCTCGCCGATCTCGACGTGACGCTGTCGGCGCCCAACGGCATCTTCGTGCGCGGCATGGGCCTCGAGGCCGAGCTCGGCGGCGATCTCGCGGTGCGGGGCACCAGCGCGGCACCCCGCTCGCAGGGCGGCTTCACGACCAAGCGTGGGCGGTTTGACGGCTTCGGCAGGCGCCTCGACCTTACCAAGGGTGTGATCTCCTTCAATGGCTCACTCGATCCTGAGCTCGACTTCGTGGCGCAGTCCGAAAGCGAGGGCATCATCGCCAAGATCCTGATCACCGGTCCCGCATCGGAACCCAAGATCAGCTTTGGTTCGACCCCGCAATTGCCGCAGGACGAGGTCATCGCGCGGCTCCTCTTCGACAAGGGGGCGGGCGAACTGACACTCGGGCAGGCCGCGCAGCTCGCCCAGACCGTCGCGCAGCTGTCAGGATCAGGGCCGGGCATGCTCGACAAGATGCGCCGGTCCTTGGGCGTCGACAGCCTCGATGTCGGCACCGAGAATGGCGGCGAAGTCGGCATGGGCAAGCGGCTCAACGACCGGATCTATCTCGGCGTGAAGCAGGGCGCGCAGCCCAATTCGAGCAAGGTGACGATCGACGTCGACATCACCAAGAACATCCGGGCGCAAGGCGCCACGGGCGCCGACGGCAGCACCGAGGTCGGCATCGGCGCCGAGTGGGACTACTGAAGCTTCAGCAAGGCGCGGCGCGCGGCGACGGCGGTGATCAAACCGGCATGGCTCCAGGCCAGGTTCTTCGCCGAAGTCTGCTGCCCTGTCGCCTGATCGAACTGCTCGGAGAGCTCGCCCGATTCCGGCGTGAAGGCGCGCACCGTCGCGAGGAAGGCATCGCCGTAACGGAGATGGCGCCGGGCCGGTTCGCCTGAGCTCGCCGCCGCCAGGCGGTAATGGAATTCGGCTGCCGCCAGCGTCGAGAAATAATAGGCGCCGCCCGAGAAATAGACATCGCCCGAATAGCGGCCGAGGGCAGGGGCGCGCCCGGCCGGGCGGTCACGATTGATGACATAGTCCCGGGCGAAGAGCGCTTCGAGCTTCGTCAGCGTGGCGAGCATCCGGGGGTCGCGCAGGCCGTGCAGAGGGCCGTCCTCGCCCGAATGGACGACGGCGAAGATGACCGAGATGTCGAGATGCTTCGCCGGCGTGCCGGTCAAGCGCGAGCGGTAGAAGCCGCCATTGTCCAGCCAGTAGTCGTCGAGCCGGCGACGCAGGTGAGCCGCCGTATGCCGGCAGGCCGCCGCCTTGCGCCGGTCCTCGTTGCGCGCCGCGCGGTCGAGCCATGAAGCGGCCCGTTCGAGGCCCGACGCCGCGAGGCGGTCGGTATAGTAGTTGCTGCCCTTCTCCTCTTCCCACATGTCGAAATCGGGTTCATCCCAATGGGCGAGGACGAAGTCGATGTCATGGTGCAGGAGGAGGGTGGCCTGCTGCCGGCACTCGTCATCGAGGGACACGGACGCGGCGAGCCAGCGCAGGACGGCGAGCAGGCGCAAAGCCGGCCCATCATGTTGCGGCCTGGACCAGCGCGAGATGTCGAGCGTGCCGTCGGGATTGACGCGCGTCTCGGCGACGACCGTCTCCGGCGTCACGGCGGCAAGCTCCTCGCCGGATCTGAGATATTGCTGGAAATCGGCGGTGGTCCGCGTACGCCATGACGTGTCTCTGACCAACACGCCGCCATCGAGGCGGCGCAATGACAGGGAAAAATCGATGAAGTCGCGAAAATCCGTCAGAGCCCCGGAGCCGACCGTCCCGTCCTGATGGAGGACACGCAGCGCATCGATGACGATGGCGGAATCGCGGAACCAATGGAAGAAATAATCGGGATCGGGATCCCAGGAGGCAAGGACCGGCGAGGCGACGATGGAACCAGACTTCGCTCTTATCGTCTGGCCGAAGCCCGGTCGCGTCTTGACGATCCCGGTCGGCGAGATCGCGGCGCGCATCGCCTTGGCGGAAAGGCGATACTGCCGGTCGATCCAGGCGTCCAACGTCTCAGGGTTGCTCATTCCACTTGACCGTCGTCCTGGCGAAGGCCGTTGTAGTATTCACACATTTGTATCCTTATCTCTCCCTTTGTGAGGAAGCCGGATGGGCGTGATGCGACAACCGCTCCCATCATTTTCCTTCTCCCGCTTGCGGGAGAAGGTGCCCGATAGGGCGGATGAGGGCGTTGGTTCAACATGCGAGAGCCTTCCAACTTCAGCAAACGGCATGCTCGATCACGCTCATCAGCCTGGGAATTGCGCCGAAGCGTCAGCAAAGGACACCCTCATCCGGCCTTTGGCCACCTTCTCCCGCAAGCGGGAGAAGGGGAAGTGCTTGTGACAGTCCCCGCTGATGTTCTCATATGCGATGCCCTTGTCCGCAGGGGGAGGGACAAGAGCGGCGAGAGTGAGGATGGCGGTATTTGGATGGCCATCAACTCATCTCCGGATCGAGATGCGGGCTCGCGAAACCGAGCTTGCGCAAGCCCGACTGGATCTCCGGGATGCCCATGAACAGTTTCCACAGCAGGCCGGTGCGATAGTTCTCGATCATGACGATGATGGGGCCCTGATCGACGGCAAGGAAGGTGTCGGCATACCAGCCGCGCCCGTCGTTAAAGGCGTCGACGAAACCGAAGCGGCCCCATAGCTTGTCGCCCTGCTTGCGGAAGTGGCGCAGCGCCCGCATCGCTTCCTTAGGCGCATAGGGCAGGCTGGCGAGCGCCGCGGTCGGTGAGATCGTGCCATTGTCGTTGTCCGGCGCATGGGCGGCATAGCCGTCGGGATCGTCGCTCGCGGTCAAGCCCCAGCAGGCCTTGCCATAGGCCTTGTGGCCATTGGGATTGCGCACGCAATGCTCGTAATTGATGCGTACATGGCGGCGGTTCTGCTCCCAATAGTCGGCATAGCGGTCCTTGAGGCCGCGGGGATCGAGGCCCAGGAAGGAGTAATGCGTGAAAAAGAGGGGGCCGCCCGATGGCGGGCCCAGGGGCAGATCGATGCCGTGATAGGTCCGGCCGTTGAGGAAGTCGCGGCCATTGGCGAAGCCCTTGTGGTAGGTGTCCGCATCGATCCCGTAGCGCGGCGCCGCGGCGGCGAGCACATAGGTGATGAGGCATTCGTTCCAGCCGCGGATCTCGTGATCGAGGCTCCAGCCATTGTTCGGGCTCCAATGCCAATAGAGCACCTTGCGCCCCCCTTGCGTGTGCCAGCTCCATTCGATCTCGAGCCACAGGAAATTGATGCGGCCGCGCAGGCGCCGTTCCGCCGGCGTGTCGCGATCGAAATACTGCTTGGCGCAGAGCAGGCCCTGGAAGAGAAGCGAGGTCTCGACCAGGTCGGCGGCGTCGTCCTTGCGCCAGAAGGGAATGGTGGCGCCGGTCGCGCCGTTCATGAAATGCGGATAGACGCCGTGATAGCAGGTGGCGATCTCCAGCACGTCGAGCATGCGGCTCAGGCGATGCAGCGCTTCCTCGCGCGTCACCCATCGGCGCTCCACCGCGACGATGATGGCCATGACGCCGAAGCCAGTGCCGCCCATGGTGACCTTGTCGTCAGTGGGATCGGCGGTCCGGAAACTGCGGTCGCGCGCCATGAAGCTCACCGGATGAGCGCCTTCCCAGAAATAGCGGAAGGTCTGGCGCTGCACGGCCTCGAGCAAGTCATCGTCCGCGAGCTTCGCACCAGGCAGGGACGCATCCTTCCCGGCTTTGAGGGAGCGGGGCAGGTTCATCGCACCGGCTCCGGTGAGCGCGCTTTGGGTCTGATGTCTGGCATCGGCTTGCGCTCGAGGGTATGGGTCTGCGGATCCTTCACCAGATGAAGGACGCGGCTGAACAGATGATCATGCGCGTCGGCCTTGCCGATATGAATGACGCCCGTATGTTTCAATTCCTTGGCCAGCATGTCCACGACCCGTCGATGCGTAGCCTCTTCGATCGAATCGAGAGCTTCGTCGACCAGGAGCCAATCGGGCTTCTGCAGCCTGACGCGGGCAAAGGCGAGCGCGTGCTGCTCGTCTTCCGAAAGCTTCTTGTCCCAGCGCTTGTGCATGTCGAGCTTGCCCAGAAGCTTGTCGAGGCCGACGGTCTCCAGGGCCGCCGGAAATTCGGCGGCATCGAATTTGTCGACGGCGGACGGATAGGCCATGACCTCGCGCAAGGTGCCGGGCGGCAGATAGGGCGTCCTCGGCATATGCAGGATGGTTTCGTCCTTGGGCCAGATGATGCGGCCGTCGCCCCACGGCCACAGGCCGGCGAGGGTCCTGAACAGGAGGGTCTTGCCGGTGCCGGAATCGCCGACGATGGCCACGCGCTCGCCGGCTTTGATCTCGACCTTCTTTTCCTTGAGCATGGTGCAGCCGTCAGGCGAGGCGATCTCGAGGTCCTCGATGAGCACCTTGCCCTTCTCGCCCTCGCCGAATTCGATGCGGCTCTCGACCGTGTGCAGCACATCGGTCTTGAGCACGGCGCTCCTGAAGCTCGCGATACGCAGAAGCGTCGCCCGCCAGTCGGCGATGGCGCTGAAATTGTCGATGAACCAGCGCAGCGAATTCTGCACCTGGTTGAAGGCGCCGACCGCCACCATCAGGCCGCCGAAGGACAGGTTGCCGGCGAAATAGACGGGCGCCGCCACCAGGATCGGCGCCACGATGGTGATCCAGCCATAGCCGGCGGTGACCCAGGTGAGCCCGGTCACCCGCAGGATGATGCTGCGGGTTGCCTCCAGCACGGAGAAGAGGCTGATCTCGATGCGCCGCTTCTCGTCCGCCTCGCCGCCGAAGAGCGCCACGGCATCGATATGCTCATTAAGGCGCATCATCGAGAAGCGCAGATCCGACTCGCGCTGATAGCGCTCGGCATTGCGCTGCACGAGGGGCCGGCCCACCCAATAGCTGATCAGCGAGGCGGAGCCGGCATAGATGATCGCCGCCCAGACCATGTAGCCCGGGATGTCGAAGCTGCGGCCGCCGATATTGAAGACGAAACCGGTCGACAGAGCCCATAGGACACCGATGAAGCTCACCAGCAGGATCGACGCCTGGAACAGGCCGATGCCGAGATCGGCCGAGAGCTCGGTCAGGTGGCGGGCGTCCTCATGCAGGCGCTGGTCCGGATTGACGCCGATCGGCCCGGCATTGGCGAGCCGGAAGGCGCGGCCGGGCTGGAGCCATTGGCCGATCAGGTCGAGCACCAGGCCCTCGCGCAGCTTGAGCTTCGTCATCTGATGCAGAAACGTCTGGAAGACGTTCAGGACCAGCAGGCTGCCGGCGATCATGCCGAAGACGCCGAGCTGCACCAGGAAGCCGCTGAGGTCGCGACGCGCGAGCGCATCGTAAAAGGGCTGGTTCCAGCGGTTGAGCAGGATCTGGCCATAGGCGGTCATCAAGATGACGGTGACGAGGCCGAATCCCAAAAGGAACAAGGTGCTGCGCACCGGCGAGGCGAAGAGGGCGCCGATCATCATGGACACCTGCGGCACGAGGCCGGCATTGGCGGCTTCGTCGATGTCGGTGGCGGCATCGGCGAGCTCGGCGGACTGATCTGTCATCGCGGTCATGATTCCTCGATATGATGCGCTAGAGCGTCGGACGTTATCCGACGCTCTATCTCTTTGATTTACGCATCGGATTGTCCGAAAACCGGGATGGCCGGGTTAAACCCGGCCACAAGCTTTTCGGTCCGATGCTCTATCCTCGCATACTCGCGGGAGAGGAATCTATCTGGCAGATTGCGGTGTTATTCGGCCGCTTCGAGGGGACGGCTGGATCGGCCTACCGCCGCGTCAGCGCCGAGGGGGCGAGGAGTGGCATCCATATGCCGGGCCATCCGCAAGTGCCGGGCGAAGAAGCCGTTGAGCGCCGGCGAGCTGCCGACACCGATCACCGCCGAGGCGCTCAGCTCGCGCGTGAAGACCGAGCGCAAGAGGCCCAGATCCTGCTCATTGGCGGTGGCGGCGATATCCTCGAACAGCACCCAGTCCGGCCGGTGGAGGACCAGCCGGGCGAGAACAAGGCGCTGCTGCTCGTGTGCCGGCAAGGCCCTGTCCCAGCGGCCCTTGTCGTCGAGACGCTCGACGAGATGCATCAGCCCGACGCGCACCAGCGCGGCCGAGATCATGGCATCGTCGAAGCCGCCCTGGTCGGCGGGATAGATCATCGCCTCGCGCAAGGTGCCGATGCGGAAATGGGCGCGCGCCGGGATGAACATGATGCTCTCGGCCGGCGGCAGCAGAATGGATCCGGTGCCTTCCGTCCACAGTCCCGCCATGGCGCGCAGGAACAAGGTCTTGTCGCAGTCGGCGGCGTTCTCGATGACGACGCGCTCGCCCTGGCGCACCTCGATGCGCGAGGTCACGAAGGACATCGTGCCGCCGCCCTGTTGGCTGAGCGACAGGTTCTCGAAGCTCATCTGGCCCGCGGGATGGGGGGCGACGGTGATGCCGCTCGGCGCGTTCTCGGGATCGGGCTCGAGTGAGGACAGGCCGTTGCGGAAACGCGAGACGCGCAAGAGCGTCGCGCGCCAGTCGGCGATGCCGGGGAAATTGTCGACGAACCAGCGCAAGGAGTTCTGCACCTGATTGAAGGCGCCGACGACCATCATCAGGCCGCCGATGGTGAGCTTGCCGGAAAAGAAGCCCGGCACCGCCACCAGGATGGGTACGATGATCGCGAGCCAGCCATAGCCCGAAGTGATCCAGGTGAGCTTCGACAGGCCGTTGGCGAGCTGGCTGCCGAGATCGATCACGCTTCTGATCGAGCTGTCGGCGGTGCGCCGCTCATCCGCCTCGCCACGCCCCAACGCCACCGTCTCGGCGGTCTCGTTGATGCGCACGATGGCGAAGCGCAGATCGGCCTCCTTGGCATAGCGCTCGGCATTGAGCTTGATCAGCGGATGGCCGACGAGCCAGGTGAGCCAGGAGCCGGTGATCGCATAAATGAGCGCGCACCACACCATGTAGCCCGGTATGGTGAAGCTGCGGTCGCCCCAGGTGAAGACCACCTGGCTCGACAGCGCCCACAGCACGCCGATGAAGCTCGTCAGCAGCAAGGTGGCGTGGAACAGGCCGATCACGAGGCTCGCCGACATGTCGGCGAGATGGCGCGCATCGGCCTGGATATATTGATCGGGGTTGGCGCCGTCCTCGCCCGCCTGGGTCAGCAGATAGGCGCGCCTCGGCTTGAGCCATTGATCCATGAGGTCATGGGTCAGCCATTCGCGCAGCTTCACCTTGAGCGTTTCCTGCAGCCAGGTCTGCGCCACCACTAGGCAGAGGAGGCCGCCGACGATGACCAGGAAGATCAGGAGCTCGTGCGCCAGGGTGCTCAGCGAACGCTGGACCAGCGTGTCGTAGAAGGAGCCGAGCCAGGCATTGAGCTTGATCTGGCCGAAGGTGTTGGTGATGATGACGAGAGCTATGCCACCGGCCATCAGAGCGAGCTTGTTGCGATAGCTCGATGCGTAGAGTGCACGCAACAAAGGCAGCGCCTGCATCCAGAACTGGCTGTCGTTGGTTTCGGCACGGAGTTTTCCGCGCGCCGGACGTGCCGTGTCCGACGCCGTATCAGCTATCCCATTGGTCCGCGACCAGCCCTTAGTTTCCGTGTTCTTTTTCTAGTTCTGATTCTCACCCATCTCTAGCAAGCATGTTAGTCGAAGATCATGATCCCAGCTAGTAAACGCTTTATGTAAACTTGCCCGACGGGACCAAAAGCTCCATTATTCGCGGTACTGTGACGGCAAAGCCACAGTTCCAAAGCGGTTCCAGTCTTGGAACCCGATCATTTGTCAGGCAAATAGCGTGCCATGAATCGCCTGAATGGAACCTGAATGGACGAGTTCCATCAGCCGTCAGCCTGCGGAGGAATCATGTCAGTGAGATTGACCGATCGGGTGGCGCAGCTCATGCGGGCGATGACCATCGATGAGAAGATCGGCCAGCTCAACATGCTCTCGGCAGGCCTCGTCGTCACCGGGCCCGGCGATCCCGGCGACTACATGGCGGCCTTGCGCGCCGGACGCTTGGGCAGTCTGTTCAATCTCTTCGGACGCGGCCAGGTGCGTGAGGTGCAGCGCGTCGCCATCGAGGAGACGCGCCTCGGCATCCCGCTGATCTTCGGCTATGACGTCATTCATGGTCATCGGACGATCTTCCCCATTCCCTTGGGTGAAGTGTCCGCCTTCGATCCCGCCCTGTGGGAACGCACGGCGCGGATCGCTGCGCTCGAGGCCGCGGCGGAAGGACTGACACTCACTTTCGCGCCGATGCTCGATGTGTCGCGCGATCCGCGCTGGGGACGGATCGCCGAAAGCGCCGGCGAGGATCCGTGGGTCACAGAGCGCTTCGCCATCGCCAAGGTCAAAGGCTTCCAGGGCGACGACCTCGCATCGCCCCTGTCGGTCGCCGCGACCGCCAAGCATCTCGCCGCCTATGGCGCGGCCATGGCGGGGCGCGACTATGCGCAGGTCGAAGTCTCCGAGCGCAGCCTGCATGAAGTCTATCTGCCGCCCTTCAAGGCGTCGGTCGCCGCCGGCGTCGCCGCCATCATGCCGGCCTTCACCGACATGGACGGCATCCCCTTGAGCGCCCATGTGGCGATCCTGCGCGACCTGGTGCGCCGGCAATGGGGCTTCGAGGGCGTCATCATCAGCGACTACGGCGCCGTGGCCGAGCTCGTGCCGCATGGCATCGCCGCCGATCCCATCGCGGCGGCGGCGCTGGCGCTCAAGGCCGGCGTCGACATCGACATGATGGGATATGCCTATGTGAACGGCCTGCCCAGCGCGCTGCAGAGCGGCGCCGTCAGCATGGACCATATCGACCAGGCGGCGGGGCGCGTGCTGATGCTCAAGGAGCGACTGGGTCTCTTCGATGACCCTTATCGCGACGCGGCAGTCAAGTTCGACCACAAGGCCAGGCGCGTCGAGCATCGCGACGTCGCGCGCGACGCGGCCCGCCGCTCGATCGTGCTGCTCGGCAATCGCGGGCAGATCCTGCCCGTCACGCAACCGCCGCGCCGCGTCGCCGTGCTGGGACCGCTCGCCAATGCCCAGGCCGAGATGCTGGGGCCGTGGTCGGGGGCAGGGCTCATCGAGGACATGGTGCCGTTCCTGCCCGGCATCAGAGCCGCCTGGCATGAGAGCGAGATCCTTCATGCGCCGGGTGTCGCGGTCGAGGGTGGCGACACCAAGGGCATCGCGGCTGCCGTCGACATGGCGCGCAGAGCCGACATCGTCCTCCTGTGCATTGGTGAGGAACGCGCCATGAGCGGCGAGGCGGCGAGCCGCGCCAGGCCCGGCCTTCCCGGCCATCAGGAGGCGCTCGCCAGGGCGGTCCTCGAGACCGGCAAGCCCGTCATCGTGCTCCTCTCGTCTGGCCGGCCGCTCATCGTCCCCTGGCTCTTCGAACGCGCGCAGGCGGTGCTCGCCACCTGGTTCCTCGGCAGCGAGGCCGGCCACGCCGTGGCCGATGTCATCACCGGCCAATGGTCGCCCTCGGCCAAGCTGCCGGTCTCGTGGCCCGCCGATGCCGGGCAGATCCCGGTCTTCTACGCGCAACGCCCGACGGGGCGGCCGCAGGATCCGGCGATCCGCTATACGAGCAAATATCTCGACGTGCCGAACGAGCCGCTGTTCCCCTTCGGCCACGGCCTGTCCTATACGCGCTTCAGCTATCGGGACTTCACCGTCAGCCCGAGCGAGTTGCGCGCCGGCGCCAAGGCCAAGCTCTCGGTCAGCGTGCGCAATGACGGGCCGGTGGCCGGCGAAGAGACGGTGTTCTTCTTCCTGCGCGATCCGGTGGCGAGCGTGTCGCGGCCGGTGCTGGAGCTCAAAGGCATGGGCAAAGCGTGGCTCGAGCCCGGACAAACAAAAACAGTAGAGGTCACTCTGTCTACGGACGATCTGGCTTTTCCCGGAACCGACTATGCGCCGCGCCTCGAGCCGGGCGTCGTGCAGCTGTTCGCCGGACCGTCGGCGTCGTCCAAGGATCTGCTCAAGGCGGACGTCCATGTCGTCGCCTGAGCACAGCCTGTTTCTCTGATTTTACACGTTTTTCCTCGATTTATTCACCGGTGAAAAAGTCCGGCCTTCGATGGATTACCGGTGCCTGCGCAGAGCGGATTCAGGGAATATCAGGGAATTTTCGCGGATTTTTGAGTGGGGCCAGCTATATCAACGGGTTAGTCATAAAATAGGAAATAAGAGCTGGGAACTGCGTTCTCATTGAGACGATTTTCCTTGACCCGAAGCGCGCCAAGTGCGCGTCGCGGGATAGGTCATTCCATTCTGGGATTTCCCAACTTTGCCATGGTCGACGCCGACTGTCAAGTACGAAACGGGAACAAGTTTTCCATCCCCTCGCGACCACACATGTGAAGACCTCCGGAAAATTTGAGTTTTTTCAATAATGCGGCAGTAAGCATGGCGCTATCGATCGACGACTGATTCGGATTGTAACGGTTGTTCTAACCGCGCTTCGGGGGAAGCGGGATTACGCTCCAGCAGTTTTCGGGAACGGGAGCCCACCATGCTCAACGCACGATTCAACTGGGCGCTGCTGCTTGCAGCGTGCGTGATCGCCGGAACCGCCACGGCCTCTGCGCAGCAGAAGCTGGCGAGCCTCGAGGCAAACGTCAACACGGCGCCTGGCATATCCGTCGGCACCGATCGCGGCGGCTATGTCGTGAGCTATGGGTTGCGGATGATGCGCTGGCGGCAGAGCGGGACGAAGGTGCGGTTCACCGGCAGCTGCGAGTCGGCCTGTACGCTCTATCTCGGGCTTTCGCCGCGCCAGACCTGCATCAGCCAGGGAGCGTCCTTCCGGTTCCACGCGCCTTTCGGTTCATCGCGGCGCGGCAACCGGATGGCGCAGGCCTTCATGATGCGGAACTATCCCGCCTGGGTGAGATCGTGGCTGCGCAGTCAAGGCGGCCTGTCGAGCCGCTTGAAGACCATGAACTATGCCTATGCCAGCAAGTTCATAAAGCCCTGCGATTCGGCGGTCGCGCGGCGCGGCGCGGCGAAACCGCGCCAGCCCCTGGACGGCTGAGCTCAGGTCCCGTCGACTTCGGCGGGCCTGGCCCTCAGCAGGCGGACGGCCCGGGCTGCGAGTCCTTCGCGCCGGATGAAATCGCGGTAGGCGAGGTAATCCGGATCCCATGCGAGATGACGCTCCTCGGTGAGCGCGCGCAGGAGATAGATTGCATTGACGAGCAGCAGCAGCAGCGACAGGCGCATCGCGTCGCTGAAGCTCGCCTGGCCGAGGAAGGGCACCGAAACCAGCCACCAGGAGAGGTTCTTGGAGATATAGGCCGGATGCTTGGTCCAGCGATAAGGTCCGCTGGTGATGATGCCGCGATGGGTCAGGTTAGAGAATCTGAGGCCGAAGCAGACCGTCGACCAGACATAGATCAACAAGCAGGCAAGGATCGCCGTTCCCCAGGCGAGCTGCAGCACCGGCCAAGCCGGCAAGGCCGCCTGCCAGCGCTCGGCATCGCCAAAGGGAAGATAGCGAGAGGTGATCGCGTAGAAGGGCTGGTAGCACAGGAGGCAGGCGACCCAGCCGAGGACCGTCGGCTCGACGGTGCGGATATGCGTATCGAGGACGCGCAGTGTGACGACATAGCCGATCGCGGCGAACAGGACGTCGAACAGATAGACCGCTTCGATAGCGGTCCGGTACCAGCCGAAGAGACCGTCAGGGCTGCCGTCCGCCAGCAAAGCCCAGACGGAAGCCAGCGACGAACACAGATAGACGAACATCAGCGGCAGGAAGAAGGCTTTGACGATCCAGCCCAATATATGCTGCCGGAGTTCATGGCCGAGCCGCGGCAACCGTCCGTGCACGACCATGGCGCCGATCGCCGCATAGGCATCCTCCGGTTCCACCTGCCGTCGGTCGACATAGGCGATGTAGACGGGCGACAGCAGGAGGATCCAAGGAACGCAGAGCCGCAGAGCGGCCCAATAGGGATCATAGAAATCCCCCTGATATTCGGAGAGCAGCCAATAGGCGACGCCGACGGCGGAGAGCGTGGCGAGAAAGCCGATCAGCTTGCGGAAGGTCCTTTCGGCTGAAAAGGGTCGCAGGAGAGCGGGCGACAAGCCGGTCGAGGGATTTGCCTGGGTCTTGAAGAGGGCGATCTCCGCAAGGATCATCACTGCCGCCGCTGCTGCGATGATCATCAAAGCCTTGACGTGCAGCGGTAGAGCGATGCCCGCCAGCACGGCGAGCGCAATGCCGGCCGTTGCCGCGCCGAGGAGGCCGGTCAGGAGGTCGGTCGCGGATGGCGGTCGACTGGTCATGCTGGCGAGACCGGGCTCATGAGGTCACATGGCATTGTCCTGGCCGGCCCTGCGCATTCTCTGGCGCCGTCAGAAAACAGGCCTCGCTTTTCGCGGGGCCTGCCTTTTCATCGTGAGGTCAGGCGTGACGCGCAAGCTTGCCGCTATTTGTTCCTGCCATTGCCATTGCCGTTGCCTTGCCCGCCGGCCGAGTTCCCTTGTCCGGAATGGCCGGAGTTCTCGGCGTTGTTGTGTCCGCCGGAATTGCCGGGGGCGCCCTGATCACCGTTGCCGTGACCATTGTTGGCGCCGCTTCCACCGCCGCTGCTGGCACCGCCGCTGCTGGCACCGCCGCTGCTGGCGCCGCCACTGCTCGCGCCGCCACTGCTCGCGCCACCGCTGCTCGCGCCACCGCTGCTCGCGCCACCGCTGCTCGCGCCACCGCTGCTCGCGCCACCGCTGCTCGAGTTCTTGCCGTTGTTGCCGGATTTCCCGTCAGCGGCAACGGCCGTCGAAGCCATGGCGTTGCAGAGCGTGCCTGCATTCGGATAGCGCGCCACGAACTTCTGGACTGCTCTTTCCGAACCGGTCTTCAACGCAGCCTCACATAGGCAGTCGTACCTGGCCGCTCCCAAGGCACGGCATTCTTCTGCGGTGGACTTTGCGTCACCTGCCTTGATGGACCAGATTATGGTGCTTGTGCTGGCGACCAGGAACGTCGCGCCCAGAAGGAAACCAAATTTACTCATCACATACCTCGCCGTACTAGGCCCCTCACCCTGTCCTTAGGTTACGTTTAATATTAATTAAAAACCAATCAACTTTTTATAAGAGAATGATCCTATTCTGTCCCAGATCGCGACAGTTGCGCGTATGAATCTGTGACAAAGGTGAAACGAAGTTCCCAAAACGACTTGCGTCGAGGAAGCGATGCAGCTCGAGTGCATTGCATAATGCCGCCTGCGCCGGCGCATTGATTGCCGCTCATCCGTAAACACGGTCGCGCCGGTGCTCGCCGCTCGGCATCTTCTCTCACGCTTGATCGCGCCTTGTGGCGTCCCTGAACCACCAGCCATGAGAAGGGTGGAGGTCAGCGTCACCACCTGCGCGGATTGACGCTCCCCGTTGGGTCTATAGTCTGCGCCGAGGACGGTCAGCGGGAGGCTCATCTCATGAGTGAACTGATCGTGCGTCCGAAATCCGGAATTGTCCTCCATTCACTGATCGTGGCTGCGGCCCTCCTGATCGCTCCGCCCGGTGCGCCGGCCTTCGAGCCGACACAGGTCTATCAGCCGATCGCCGAGACGATGGCCGACAAAAGGGTGACGCTGACCGGACGCGATCTCACCGTCGAGCAGGTCATCGACATCGCGCGTCATGGCGCCAAGGTCGAGCTCAGCGCCGACGCGCTGCAACGCTCGGCCGATGCCTATGGGCTCCTGCTGCAAGGTGCCATGGAAGGCGTCACCATCTACTGGTTCAATCGCGGCGCCGGCGATCAGCGCGAGACCGTGATCTTTTCCGGCGATCCGACCAGCCCTGAGAACGAGAAGCTCCTCAGCGAGCAGCAGCTCCAGCGCTTCAAGGGCGGCGTGGCACGCGGCTACGGACCCGAACTGCATGAGGAAGCCCTGGTGCGCGCCATCATGGCCGTTCGCGCCAACACCATGTCCTATGAGGCGGCGAGCCCGCAATTGACCCGCATCCTGGTCGACATGCTGAACCAGCGGGTGACGCCGGTGGTGCAGTCGCGCGGGACACTGGGCGAGGGCGACCTCCCGACGATGGGCAATATCGCCGCGGCGATGGTGGGCGAGGGCGATGCCTATTACCGGGGCGTGCGCATGCCCGCCGCCCAGGCGCTGAAAGAAGCGGGCCTCGAGCCGCTCAAGCCTTTCGCCGCCGACCAGGCCGCCCTCATCAGCACCAATGCCTATGCGCAGGCGCAGGCCGTGCTCCTCATCGCCGATGCGAAACTGCTCCTCGAATGGACCGATCTCAGCCATGCCATGAACCTGCTCGGCATGAATTCCAGCGTCACGCCGATCGCGGCCCCGGTGCAGGCGATGCGCCCGCATGAGTGGCTGACCTGGGATGCGGCGCGGGTCATGGACATGATCAAGGGCAGCTATCTCTTCGACGACGATCCGCAGCGCATCATCCAGGATCCCGAAAGCCTGCGCGCCTCGAGCCAGCGCCAGGGCTCGGCCTGGCAGGCCTGGGCGGAGCTGCGCGACACCGTGCTGCTGTCGATCAATTCATCGGACCACAATCCGGCGGTGCTGCCAGGGCTGACGCCGGAGAGCGCATGGGAGCTCGGCACGCCGCAGTTCATGAAGTACTTCATCAAAGGCGGGCCGCACAGTAACGGCAAGCCGGGCTATATCCTCTCCAACGCCAATTGGGACCCTTACCCGATGGCCAACCAGGTGGAGGCCTTCACCATCGCGCTCACCAATCTGGGCGTGGCGGTGGCGCAACGGATCGAGCGCTTCCGCAATCCCTTCTTCACGGTGATCAAGCCCGCCGACGTGCTGCCGCCCGAAGTGCGCAAGGAAATTCCGGGCTTCGACGGCTATCTGCCGACCGACCTGTGGCAGGAATTGGCGGCGCTGGGCACGCCGGTGACGCCCAACGGGCAGGCGATCGTAGCGACCGTCGAGGACCTCGAGGCGCAGACCCGGCTCAAGACGGCGCGGGCGCGGCAGGCGGTCGATCTCTCCTTCCACCTCCTGGCCCAGGATCTCCTGACCGCGAGCTACTGGATGGAGGTGCGCAAGGCGCAGAAGCCGGAGCGCACCTTCGGCGAAGCGCCGGCGGCGGCGCTTGCGGCGCTGCGCCAGATCATCCCCTGGCGGCAGGCGCCGGCGGAGCGTCCGAAGCGGCCTCTGGGCATGGTCGCCTATGAGTTCATGCAGGCGAACCCGGCGGCGAAATTCTACACCGGCGCGATCAAAGCGCCCGACAGCAGGGCCCGGCCGGTGGCCGGCGTGCTGCCGAGACAGTAGCGTGAAACGCGTAAGCCATAAATAATCTGTATTCGGACGAATTTTACCTGGCACGGTAGTTGCTTGGCGAAGACCGCCGCGACGCCATCTGCGGCAAAAAGGGTCGAAGCCGGCGGGAACCGCCATCACTGTCCCGCCGGTTCGGCTCCCAACCACTCCCGTAAAATCATCGACTTTCTGCCTCCCGGGAACTTTTTTCCGGAATGTAGGCCTTCCAGTCTGAGCGTCAGTCTACGGAGCGTTCCGTATGAAGGTCTGTATACGAACCATTGAGTGACGTACGCCATAATTATTGACTTGTCGTGTGACAATTTCCTGCGAATTGTTCCATTGCAGGAACTTTGTTCCTGTGACGTTGGTCCTGTTCTGGTTAATAAATCCGTATGCTGAAAATCTGTTTACGGAACATTTCATGCAAAAAGTTCCGTAGACGGATTATGGCACGAAAAGTGCTTGCTGAGATCCAGGTCGCCCGTAACGGATGGCTGAAGGCAAGGAACAACCGGAAAGCATTATGGATCACTCGGCAGGGAAGCTCGTGTATCCTTCTGGAACTGAGGGGGCTAATGAGCCGGTGGTTGATGGGCCCGTTGCCATTACGGGTCAGATCGAGGCGCCGGAGCCTTCGCCGCTCTTCTCTGCCGAGGAACTGGCGAACCTTACCGGTGGGATCTGGACTGGGGCGGTGCCGAGCGGACCGATAGATTATGTACGGCATCGGCTCGATCATACGGAGGAGGGGCTCAGGAACTTCCTCTATGTGCCGGAGCTGTTCGCCCGTGCCGGTGGCACCACTGCGCATGTGGCGCTCCTTACATGTCCGGAAGCGATGGAACGAGGCGCTGCCGCCTGTCTGGTGACAGCCCGCCCCCGCAATATCGACACCCATTCGCCGTGCCTGATAGTGACTGACCCCAGCGAAGCCGTTGCGGCTATAGCCCGCCGCCAGCGCAGCAAATCGGCGGCACGGTTCGTCGCCGTCACCGGCAGCATCGGCAAGTCGACCACGAAGAACATGATTCACTCCTTACTGGCAGCCAGTGGTCCTGCGACTCGCTCGATCTACAATTACAATGCGGGAAAGGAGAGCGCCGACTTCACGCTCGCCAATCTTTCGCTCGAACATAGATACTGCGTGGCCGAGTTCAGCGAGGTCGGGGGAATTGAGGCACAGACCGCCGTCTATCGACCCCATGTGGCGGTAATCACCAATATCGAATGGGAGCATGTCAGCCGCCTGGAGGCCCAGGGCTATTTCGGCGATGCATTGACAGACAGGCTCGTTCACCTCGTCTGCGCGCTGGTGCGCCATCTGGATCAGGGCGGACAAGTGGTCCTCGATCGCGATCACGCCAACTACACCAGAGTGGTCGATGAGGCGGCGAAGACGAACCATTCCCAGATCGTGACCTACGGAATGCATCCGGAGTCGCGGATCAGGCTGCTTGCCCAGGAACTCGACGAAGCCGGAAGCTGGCTTACCATCGAAGCCGGCAGCCACAGGCATCGCTTCCGGGTCGGCATACCCGGAGCTCACATGGCGAGGAATGCGTTGGCCGCAGTTGCGGCCGCGCATGCCCTGGACATCGACCTCGAACCCGCGATTGAACGTCTTGCCGACTTCAGGCCGGACTCTCGCCGTGGCGTACGGTATCGCTTGCCTTGGGCCGGGGGCAGTCTGGAGGTTTTGGATGAAAGCGTCAGCGGCAACCTGCCCGGCATGGCTTCGATATTTGCGTCGCTTCACCAGCAGCCTCGCAGCGGTCGGAAGATCGCGGTGCTGGGCGAGATCGGTGAGCTTGGTGTCAATATGCCAAAGGACATGGCGATGCTGGCCAGAGCGGCGGCCGGCTTCGACATCGACCGGTTCTTCACCATTGGTGAAGACATGGCGGTCTTCAATCGCAGCTTTCCCGACCGCGGCAGAATTGCGCCCCATGCACAAACATTGGAGCATCTCGAGGCTCAATTGCTGGACGCCCTGATGCCGGGCGATATCGTGGGCTTCAAGGGCTCGCGGAGGCCAGAACGCATTGCTCTACGCCGCATCCTGGCACGCCTGGCCCAGGCAAAATCAAAGCAGACGTCTCCCGCAGTCGATGCCCTGCCGGTGCGAGTCGTTGTCGGCGGCGACACCTACCTTGGCGAGAGTTACCAGGTACAACGGGAAAAGCGGGGAGAGCTGAACTATCTGCGCGCCTTTGGGTACGATTACAGCCTGGAAGCTGTTGCCGAGCTGACCCGTCGGGCGGATTGCTCAGTGATCAACCTCGAATGCGCGCTCACGCAGGAGGCGAAATCGGAACATGAAGGGGTAAAATCCTTCATCCTCAAGGGCGACCCCGGTTCAACGATCGCGGCGCTCAAAGCCATCAACGTCCATGGTGCCATGCTCGCCAATAATCACAGCAAGGACTATGGCGACCGCGGTCTGCGCGATACAATCGCGCATCTGGAGAAAGCGGATATTGCCGCCTTCGGGGCCGGCGAGGATAAGCTTTCGGCACAGCGGCCCTTCCTGCGAGAGTTCCTCGTCGGCAACACGCGATTCCGCATCGCGATCATCAGCGCCTATGAATACAACGATTTTCACGAGAGCCTTAAGTTCTATTCCGGCTTCGATCGACCGGGCGTCAACAATCTGAATTTCGATCGGATCACCGCTCAGATCGCGGCGCTCAAATCCACCGGCCATTATGTGATCGTCTCGCCGCATTGGGGCGAGAACTACTGCTTGCGCAACTATGACCAATCGCGATTGGCAAAGCGGCTTGTGAATGCGGGGGCTGATCTCATTCTAGGTCATGGGCCGCATGTGCTCAATGAGATCGAGCAGATCGACGACATCTGGGTGGCCCACAGTCTCGGCAACTTCGTGTTCAACTCGGAAGGCGAATACGAAAGGCGCGCGCTCCTGCCGTTCAGTTTTATCGCCGAGATGGAATTACGGCCGCGCCCGGCCGGCGTGTCTGGAATGCTCAACCTCTACCCGATCGTCTCCTGCAACCAGATGACGCAGTTCCGGCCGGTCTTCGCCGATGACCGGCAGTTCAGTCGCCTCATCCAGGCCCTGCGAGGCTTGCACTATGATCCTGATCTCTTCTCGACATCCGTAGAAGCTCGCAAGGTGGATGGCCGCAATTGCCTGACCGTCCGGTTGTTCTAGCCAATGTTCGTAAAGGTGCGTTATGTCCGCGGATAACGAGTTGATCCTGCTTGCTGTCAAGGGGCCGTCTCCGGCTCGAACCATCCCGCGTTCCATGCCGCGGGTGGAGCCGGTGCCTGTCACGGCGGAATCCATACGCTGCTTCCTGCAGGCATCACGGGCGAGCCGGAAGGACAGCAAATACGACTTCCCAGTCCTGGCCCCGTTCCAGGTCCTCGCCCGGCAGCGCGGCGAGCGGATGTTCTCGCGCTGGTTCGAAGGCGTCTCGCCATTCCGGGTGATCGAGGCGGCGCTTGCCGAAGCCCCGGGAGCAGACGTCCTGGAGCTCTGCGTCACGACAGGCTTCCACGCGCTTGACCTCACCAGCTGTTCTGCGGCGCTGTCGAACCGCAATCGTGGACGCTACGGGGCCCAAATTGTGCTGCACGGCATGGTTCACCGGGTTTCACCCCTGGAGACGATCGCGTGCAATCGCAGCCTGAAATCGTGGTTCGGCAACGTTGCGGCGATGCAAGGCCTCAGCGAGCGGCGGTTCTTCGAATCCGGCGGCAAACTGTCACTGATCGAATGCCGCCAGTTCATCATCAGCATGTCGGGACGTGGTTCGGTCATCGAAGCCTATCGCGGAAACGAAGTGGTGGATCCAAATACGTCCACCACGGCACTCTGCGACGATGTCATGGCTGGCATGGGCAAGTGGCTGATGACCAATGTCGGCGCCGATGGGGCGCTTCCCTACAAATACTGGCCGAGCAGCGGCAAACATTCCGAGGCGGACAACCCGATCCGACGCTTCATGGCGACGATCGCCTTCAATCGTTTGGCTACCATGCTCAAGAGCCGAGACATGCGCTTGGCGGCCAAGCGCAATCTGGCCTTCAACCTGAGGCGTTTCTATCGCTCGAAAGCCGATCTCGGCGTGATCGAGTGGGACGGCTCAATCAAACTTGGTGCGGTTGCGCTGGCCGGCCTCGCCATCCTGGAAAGTCCCTTTTCCGAACAATGGGACGTGGAACTGAGAGCGTTGCGTGCCACCGTGGATCACCTTTGGTCGGCAGATGGGTCATTCCGCACGTTTCTTGAGCCAGCTGAGCGCAACGATAATCAGAACTTCTATCCGGGCGAGGCACTGCTCTTCCAGGCTCTGTCGCTGCGGCGGGTGCTCGACGAGACGCTGCTGCGCAAGACACTACGCAGCCTGTGGACCTACCGGGATCATTTTCACCGCGATCCCAATCCCGCCTTCGTGCCCTGGCACGCCCAGACCGCGGCGGCGCTTTTCGAGATCACCGGCAATCCGGACCTGCGGGATTATGTGTTCCAGCTCATCGACTGGCTTCTGCCGCATCAACAATGGGGCGGAGATCTCGATCCGGACCTTTGGGGACGGTTTTATTCCCCCCACCGGCCGCATTACGGGCCGCCACATGCGTCGTCGACCGGAGTCTATCTCGAGGGGATTGTCGATGCGTGGAAGATCGCCAAGGCAGTCGGCGACAGCGGGCGGGTGAAAATCTACGGCGAGTCCTTCCGGCGTGGACTGCGGTCGATCGCCCAGCTCCAGTTCAAAAACGGGTGCGACACCTACTATATCACGCGCAAGGACCGAGTGCTCGGAGCGGTGCGCACCGAGGCTTATGACAACGAGATTCGAGTCGACAATCTGCAGCATGCGCTCATGGCGCTGTTGAAGTTCAGGTCATCCGATCTGGCGGAACCGGAAAGCTCGGCGGAATAGGGCCATGGCACGAAATTATCTTGGACTTGCCCTGTATTCGGGCCTGATGGTCCTGCTGGCGTGGCATCCCGCTGCGGCCGCCTCTACATCGCCCAAGGGGGCTGCCTCCTACCCACCTGGCAGCATCCTCATAAAAACCTCAGAACGACGGCTTTATCTCGTTCTCAAGAACGGCAGCACGATCAGCTACCCGGTGGCCGTTGGACGTCAAGGCCGCAGATGGCAAGGCAGGTCGGTCGTGACACGCAAGGTTCTGCAGCCGACCTGGGCGCCGCCAGCCACGATAAGGCGTGAGAAGCCGGGGCTTCCAAAAATCGTTCCTCCGGGCCCACGCAATCCGCTGGGAGCGGCCGTGCTGGTTCTCGGTGACGGCACATATGGCATTCACGGCACAAACCGGGACAGTTCGATAGGCACTGCCGCTTCCTATGGCTGTTTCCGCATGCACAACAGGGACGTACTCGACCTCTATTCGCGCGTTCGGATCGGCACGTCGGTGTTCGTGCTGCGGTGAATTCAAGGCCGTGAGCGGCCGGTCCGAGGTCCAGATCTTCGAGATCCACGCCGGGACCCGCCATGTAGTTCAAATGGGCGAAGAGGTTTCTCGACCGGCGCGTTACAGGGCATTGCCGGCTGACGGGTCGTGAAGCCGTCATAACGCAACATGTTCGATTCTGGGAAGAGTGACGCCGCATGCGCAGCATGCGGCGTCTTCGTTTCAAATCTGAACAGGGCTATCCGTTGACCGAAACGGTATCGTCATATCCCGGATCATAGTATTGACGGCGGTCGCGGTCACCATCGCCATCACCATCACCATCACCATCACCATCACCATCACCATCGCCGTCACCATCGCCGTCGCCGTCGCCATCACCGTCGCCATCACCGTCGCCGTCGCCGTCGCCGTCGCCATCGCCATCACCGTCGCCATCGCCATCACCGTCGCCATCGCCATCACCGTCGCCATCACCGTCGCCATCACCGTCACCGTCGCCATCACCGTCGCCGTCGCCGTCACCATCGCCGTCGCCATCACCGTCGCCATCGCCATCACCGTCACCATCGCCGTCGCCGTCGCCGTCGCCATCACCGTCGCCGTCGCCGTCACCGTCGCCGTCGCCGTCGCCATCACCGTCGCCATCGCCATCGCCGTCACCATCGCCGTCGCCGTCGCCGTCGCCGTCGCCATCTCCGTCGCCGTCGCCGTCGCCATCACCGACGCCATCGCCATCACCGTCGCCATCTCCGTCACCATCGCCGTCGCCGTCGCCGTCGCCGTCGCCATCACCGTCGCCGTCGCCATCACCGTCGCCGCTTTTGCCCTTTTTCCCGCCTTTGCCATGATCAGACGAGCCTTTGGAGTGGCCCTTG
>JBFWNN010000045.1:0-50298 GCA_050251035.1 Parvibaculaceae bacterium | reverse complement strand
CGAGATCGTCGTCGACGGGGTCGAAGTGTCGATCGCCGAAGAGCACATCCTGCACAAGACCTTCTGCACGCTCGTGCATTTCTCCCAGCGCTGGCCGGCGAAGTCGAAGCCGGTCAAGCAGCCGAAGCTCCTCATCGTGGCGCCGATGTCGGGCCACTACGCGACCCTCCTGCGCGGCACCGTCGCGGCGATACTGCCCCATGCCGACGTCTATATCACCGACTGGGTCGATGCCCGCCAGGTCCCGCTGCGTCTCGGCAGCTTCGATCTCGACGACTATGTCGACTATGTCGTCGAGATGCTCGAGCTCCTGGGGCCCGACGTCCATGTGATGGCGGTCTGCCAGCCTTCGGTGCCGGTGCTCGCCGCCGTGTCGCTGATGGCCAAGCACCGCAATGCCAGGAAGCCGAGGTCGATGATCCTCATGGGCGGCCCCATCGACACGCGGCGGAACCCGACCGTCGTCAACCGCCTGGCGGTGGCGCGCGGCATCGACTGGTTCCGCAAGAATGCCGTGGTCAAGGTGCCCTTTCCGCATCCGGGCTATATGCGCGACGTCTATCCGGGCTTCCTGCAGCTCACCGGCTTCATGACCATGAATCTCGACCGCCATATGGACGCGCATCGCGAACTGTTCTGGCACCTGGTCGATGGCGACGGCGATGCGGCCGAGAAACAGACCGAGTTCTATGACGAATATCTCTCGGTCATGGACCTGACCGCCGAATTCTATCTGCAGACGGTCGAGAAGGTCTTCGTCAATCACGAGCTGCCGCGCGGCCTGTTCCATCATCGCGGCGAGAAGGTCGACCCGTCCGCCATCACCGAGACGGCGCTCTTCACCATCGAGGGCGAGCGCGACGACATATCGGGAGTCGGCCAGACCGAGGCGGCGCATGATCTCTGCTCGCGGCTTGCACCCGGCAAGAAGCAGCATCTGCTGCAGAAGGGCGTGGGCCATTACGGCGTGTTCAACGGCTCGCGCTTCCGCGCCGATGCCGTGCCGCGCATCGTCGACTTCATGCGCAAGCATGCGTGAGGCGCCGTGAGCCGGTGGCTTGAGGATCTGGGGCTGGTCAAGCGTCCGAAGATCATCGCGCCGGCGCTCCTCGCCATCGAAGACCGGTCGATCACCGTCAGTTTCCGGCGCAACGCCAAGGCGCGGCGCCTGATCCTGCGTCTCACGCGCGACCGGGCCGGCGTCGTCGTCACCTTGCCGCCCCGCGTCGGCCGCGACCAGGCGCTCGACTTCGCGCGGAAATCGGCGAAATGGATCGGTGCGCGGCTCAAAGCCGAGCCGGCCGACCGACCGCTGCGGGCGGGCGAGGATATCCTCATTCGCGGCGAACGGCGCCGTATCCTGCATTCGGGATCACGGCGCGGCACGGTGGCGTTGACCGATGCAGCCGTCACCGTCTCGGGCGATGAGGCCCATCTCGCCCGGCGCCTCATGGACTGGTTGAAAGCGGAGGCGAAGCGCGACCTGGTCACGGCGAGCGAATTCTATGCGGCTGCCATGGGCGTCAGCTTCCATCGCCTCTCGGTGCGCGATCAGAAGAGCCGCTGGGGCTCGTGTTCTTCCGACGGCACCTTGTCCTATTCCTGGCGCCTGATACTGGCCCCGCCCTTCGTCCTCGACTATGTCGCGGCGCATGAGGTGGCGCATCTCAAGCATATGAACCACGGCCGCGGCTTCTGGCGGCTGGTGCTTACCCACTGTCCCAATGCGGCGCGCGCCAAGAGCTGGCTCAAGCTCAACGGCGCCGAGCTTCATGCCTATGCGCTGAGTGGTTAGAAATTTAGCGGTTATTGCCGCGTTCCCTCAGCCTCTGCGAGGCTGACAGGCCGTCGCCGTTCCTGCGCCGCGGCGCAGCCTCGACCTCGCCGTCTTCATCGTCCGACGAGCCGAATAGGCTTTCGAAGAAGCCACGGCGGCGTTTGCGCGGGAGATATTCTTCCTCGGCATAGGCGTCAGGGACGGTCTCGGAATAGGCGGCGACCGCGCCTGATCCGTCACTGTAAGGATCGATCTCGCCCGGCAACGGCAGGTTGGATAGGCCGGCATGGGCGGGCTCCATCACGTCCTTCCAGATCGCCGCCGGTATCGATCCACCGGTCATTTTCTTGGTCGGCGAATTGTCGTCATTGCCGGCCCACACGCCGGCGATGTAATGCGCGCTGTAGCCGACGAACCAGGCGTCGCGGTAGTCCTGGCTGGTGCCGGTCTTGCCGGCAAGTTCGAAATCGCCGAACTGGGCGCTGCGGCCGGTGCCTTGCGTCACCACCGCGCGCATCATGCGGTTCATGGCGCCGAGATCGTAGCTCGACACCACCTGGCCGAGACCGTCGCCTGAGCGCTCATAGAGGAGCGTGCCGTCGCGCGTCGAGATGCGCGTCACGATATAGGGCTGCACCGGAGCGCCGCCATTGGCGAAAGGCGTGAAGGCCGAGACGAGCTCGAGGAGAGTGACTTCCGATGTGCCGAGCGCGATCGAGGCGTTGTCGACGAGCTCGGACGTGATGCCGAGCCGATGCGCGGTGGCGACGACGGCGCGCGGCGACACGTTGAAGGCGAGCTTGGCGGCGACCGTGTTGAGCGAGAGCGCCAGGGCCTTGGTGAGCGTGACCGGGCCGATATATTTATGCCCGTAATTTTCGGGCTCCCAATCGCCGAAGCGCACCGGCTCGTCGACCTCGACCGAATCCGGGCCATAGCCCTGCTCGATCGCGGCCAGATAGACGAAGGGCTTGAAGGCCGATCCCGGTTGGCGCTTCGCCTTGGTCACGCGGTTGAACTGGCTTTTGACATAGGACTTGCCGCCGACCATGGCGATGACGGCGCCGGTCGGATCGAGCATGACGAAGGAGGCCTGCGAGACGTTGAACTTGGGACCGTCCTGATTGAGCCGGCGGCGCAGGGAGCGTTCGGCGGTCTGCTGGATCTCGGGATTGATCGTGGTCTCGACCACGATCGACTGATCGTAGTTGCGCGCCAGCTGCGGCAGGAGCTCGCCGACATAATCCACGATATATTGCGTCGCCGGCACATAGTTGGAGGCTGCGACCGTGCTCGGCGCGGTCAGCGCCATCTGCGCGTCGCCGATGTCGATGAAGCCGGCATCGACCATGTCGTTGAGCACCTCGCGCGCCCGCCTGTTGGCGGCGTCGGGATTGTTGATCGGATTGTAGGTGGTGGGCGCCTTGAGCACCGCGGCGAGGATCGCGGCCTCGGCCAGCGTCACGTCGCGCGCCGACTTGCCGAAATATTTCTGCGCCGCCTTCTCGATGCCGACGGCGCCACCGCCGAAATAGACGCGGTTCATGTAGAGCTGGAGGATCTCGTCCTTGGTGAACTGCGTCTCGAGCCAGATGGCGAGCACCGCCTCTTGCGCCTTGCGTCCCATCGTCCGGTCAGGCTTGAGGAAGAGGTTCTTGGCGAGTTGCTGGGTGAGCGTCGATCCGCCCTGGACCACGCGTCCGGCGCGCAGATTCTCGACCATGGCGCGGGCGAGGCCCAGGGGATCGACGCCGAAATGCGACCGGAAGCGGCGGTCCTCGATGGCGATGATCGCCTGCGGCACATAAGCCGGCAAATCGGCGATGCGGACGTCGTCGCCGAAGAAGGCGCCGCGCTCGGCGAGCACGGTTCCATCGGCGGCGAGCACCATGATGCCGGGCTCGCGCCCCGGGATCTGGAAGAGGCCTTTCTGATCGAGGCTCATCCACAGATAGCCGAAGCCGAGCGCGCCGGCGAAGACACCCCAGAAAGCGAGGGTGAGAAAAAGGGTGAGGATGCGCAGGCCGGACCGCCGCCGGCGCTTCGGCATGCGGCCGGAGGGGACGCTGGTGCTCCTGCCGTTGCGGCCGCCGCCACTGCCACTGCCGCCGAAAAGGGACGGCTCGCGGCGCTCTTGCCCTCGGCCGCGCGGCCTCTTACCCCTGCCGTTAAACCCCATGCGTCGTTGCCTTGAATGACCCCGAGCCGGAAGCATCGATGAGGCTGATTAACCCCGCCTAAACGCCGCAGGTTCCAGGGCGGGAGGACGGAAGATCAAGTGATCAGACGTCAAATCCCAAGCGAAACTAGCCTATAGCCATGGCGTTTAATCATGTCGTCATGATGGCCTGATCCTGATGGGCCGAACCGGTTCATTGCGGGACTTTGGCGGGCATGTCAGAGTTGCGGCGGAAAGCGGCATTGGGGCGCGATCATGGCGAAGACCGAGGCGGATGGGACGCGGATCGTATATGCGCTCGAACGCCTGTCCCGGCTCATGCGCGCGGCCGAGTTCGGCAACGGCCTCAACCCTGCCCAATGGGAAGCCTTGCGCTTTCTGGCGCGCGCCAACCGCTTCTCCAACTCGCCGGGCGCCTTGACCCGCTATCTCGGCGCCACCAAGGGCACGATCTCGCAGACGGTCAAGGCGCTCGAGCGCAAGCGGCTGATCGAGAAGAGCGAAAGGCCGGGCGAGAAACGCTCGGTGGTGCTGCGGCTCACGCACGCCGGCCAGGAGATCATGACGAAGGACCCGTGGACGGCGCTCGCCCGGACCTGCGATGCGCTGGGCGGCAAGACGCGCCGGCGCATGGACCGTGGGCTCGCCGACCTGCTGGCGCAGGAGATCACCCGAAGGCTCGATCCCTCCTTCGGCTCATGCACCACCTGCCGCTTCTGGCGCGCGGACGGGCGCAGTGACGATGCGCGGGGTCCGCATCTGTGCATGCTCTTCGATGAGCCCTTGGCGGCGACCGAGGCGATGCAGATCTGCATCGCCCACGAGCCGGCAAGCCGGCTGTGAGCTAGGCGGCGGCGCGTGTCGCCGGCGCGCAGGCCCGCACGTCTTCGCCGACATAGGTCTCGAACTTGGCGAAGTTCTTGATGAACATCTGCACGAGCTTGTGCGCCTGGACGTCATAGGCTGATGGATCGGCCCAGGTGTCGCGCGGATCGAGCAGCTTGGCATCGATGCCCGGAACGGCGAGCGGCACCTCGAAGCCGAAATGCAGATCCTTGCGCATCGGCTGGCTGTCGAGCGCGCCGGAGAGCGCGGCATCGAGGAGTGCCCGGGTCACCGCGATCGGCATGCGCTTGCCGGTCCCGTATGCGCCGCCCGTCCAGCCGGTATTGACCAGCCAGCACCCCACCTTGTGGCGCGCGATGAGATCGCGCAGCAGCGCGCCATAGACGCTCGGATGGCGCGGGATGAAGGGCGCGCCGAAGCAGGCCGAGAAGGTGGCCTGCGGTTCGACCACGCCGCGCTCGGTGCCGGCGACCTTCGCCGTATAGCCGGAGAGGAAGTGGTACATGGCCTGGGCCGGCGTCAGGCGCGCGATCGGCGGCATCACGCCGAAGGCGTCGGCGGTGAGCATCACGATCGTCTGCGGCAGGCCCGCGCGGCCGGTCGTCGAGGCATTGGGGATGTAGTTCAGCGGATAGGCCGAGCGAGTATTCTCGGTGAGCGAGCCGTCATCGAGATCGAGCTTGCGCGTCTCCTGGTCCATGACGACATTCTCGAGCACCGTGCCCCAGCGCTGCGTCGTCGCATAGATGTCGGGCTCCGCCTCCGGCGACAGGCGGATCACCTTGGCATAGCAGCCGCCTTCGAAATTGAAGAGGCCGTCCTCCGACCAGCCATGCTCGTCGTCGCCGATGAGGGTGCGCGAAGGATCGGCCGAGAGCGTCGTCTTGCCGGTGCCCGACAGGCCGAAGAATACGGCGCTGCGGCCCTTGGCGTCGACATTGGCCGAGCAGTGCATCGGCATGACGCCCTTCTCGGGCAGGAGGTAGTTGAGCGCGGTGAAGACGGACTTCTTCATCTCGCCCGCATATTGGGTGCCGCCGATCAGCACGAGGCCGTGGCTGAGGTCGCAGGCGATCACCGTCTCCGAGCGCACGCCGTGGCGCTTGGGGTCGGCCTTGAAGCTCGGCAGGTCGATGATGGTGAGGCCGGGCACGAAACTGTCGAGCTCACGCGCCTCCGGCCGGATCAGGAGATGGCGGATGAACAGCGCATGCCAGGCATATTCGCAGACGACGCGCACCGACAATCGGTGGCGCGGATCGGCGCCGCCATAAAGGTCCTGCACATAGAGATGCTTGTCCCTGGCATGGGCCAGCATGTCGCGCTTGAGGGTGGCGAAATTCTCAGGCGATATGGCCTTGTTGTTGTCCCACCAGACCGACGGCTCGCTGTCCTGGTCGCGGCGGATGAATTTGTCATTGGGGGAGCGGCCGGTATGGCTGCCGGTCGAGACCGCCAGCGCGCCGCCTTCGGCCACCCGTCCCTCGCCGCGGCGCAACGCTTCCTCGTAGAGCTGGGGCACGCCGGAATTGAAGGCGACCGAGCGCGGCTCCGTGACGATCAACGGAATACTGGCGTTGAAGCGGCCTGTCTGATGCAAAGGTGGGTCCTCCCTATTATGTCCGCCGAACCGGCAAGGTAGGAGGTAGGGTAGCAAGAAACAAGCCAGAAAGATGGATTTAACTCATTGCTTCTGCGGTATCGAATCTCATTTATCTGAGGTATTTACATCAAGAATTTCGCGCCTTCTGGGCCAGGGCGACAAAGGCCTGGCGCAGGTCGGCCGCCTTTTCGGCGGGCGTATCGAAGGCGAGACGCAACACTTTGCCGGCGCGCTCGAGATGGGCGCCGTCCGGATCTATGGCCGTGACGCGCCAGTTTCCGGGCTCGGCGCCGAGGAGCTTGACCGCATAGAGCTCGACCGCATCGGCGTGATCGGTGTTCATGTGGTCGATGGCGCCTTCGGCGCTCGCCATGACCGCCGCGCCTACGCTTTCTGGGAGGAACACCTCAGCGGGCTCCATTGTTTCGATGCGTCCGAAACCTGCCACAGCGTGAATTTTCTCAGGTTTCAGGCGCCAGAAGGAAAAATCCGGGAAATCGAGGTAGGCCCGGGCTTCCGGGTGATGCCGGGCATAGCGCGGTGCGATCTCCGGGGCTTCGAGCCTTTCGAACCGCCCCATGACGGTGACCCTGGGGCCGGTCAGCGCATCGCCCGCCGCCGGGATTTCGCTCACCATGAGACTTCCCTGAGGGTTGGCCTCGATATTGCGCGTATGCCAGGCGAGCCGGGAAATGAAGATCACGGGATGGCCTTGCGCGTCGGTGGCGATGTTGGCGAGCGAGACATAGGGCCCTTGGGGGTCGAGATTGCCGGTTCCGAGAGCGGCGGTACGGGCCCGCCTGAGGAGCTGGCGGGCCTCAGCCCCGGTGAAGCTGCGGCTGGCAGGAGTTGTCATGGAGAGCCTATTTCCCTAATAGAATGAAGATATGGAGACTTGGACCGGATACAGGGGCGCCACATTTTGCGCCAGTTCCAAGGTTACAGCCGCGTTAGTGTCAACCACGGACCATAGGACCACATGCCGACGATCGCTCTTGTCGATGACGACCGCAACATTCTGACTTCCGTCGGGATCACTCTGGAAGCTGAGGGCTACCAGGTCCAGAAATATTCGGACGGTGCCGCAGCGCTCCAGGGCCTGCAGGACTCGCCGCCCGACATGGCCATCTTCGATATCAAGATGCCGCGTATGGACGGAATGGAGCTGCTGCGCCGCATCCGCCAGAAATCCGATCTGCCGATCATCTTCCTGACCTCCAAGGACGACGAGATCGACGAACTGTTCGGCCTCAAGATGGGCGCCGACGACTTCATCAAGAAGCCCTTCTCGCAGCGCCTGCTGGTCGAACGGGTCAAGGCGGTCCTGCGCCGGGCGACGCCACGCGACGGCTCGGCGCCGCCGCAGGAAGCCGCCAAGACGATCGATCGCGGCAAGCTCTCCATGGATCCCGACCGTCATTCCTGCACCTGGGACTCGAAGCCGGTGACCTTGACGGTGACCGAATTCCTGATCCTGCAGTCGCTCGCCCAGCGCCCCGGCATCGTCAAGAGCCGCGATGCGCTGATGGATGCCGCCTATGACGACCAGGTCTATGTCGACGACCGCACGATCGACAGCCACATCAAGCGGCTGCGCAAGAAGTTCAAGCTCGTCGACGATGATTTCGACGGCATCGAGACGCTTTACGGCGTCGGCTATCGATTCAAGGAGGCCTGATCGCGAATGTCCTGATGCGACCTTCGCATCGAAGGACGTCGGCAAAGCGGACAAGCCTTGTGTGCTTTGAACGCGAGATTCCTGAACATGCACGCAGGCTCGGTAGCGCTTCGACACACGAGAGCGCGAGGCGAAGAAGTGGGTGCCGGTTTTTCGCGAGAAATCGCGCTCCCAATTGAAGAAGCGGTCACGTTCATGACTTTTGACCGCATCGGTCAAGAGTCATCGTGATCCAAGGCGGGACAGGTTGGACAGGCAATGGTGACGGGCGTCGAGACACCCGACCGGATCGAGGCCGAGGAGACGACCGCAGCCGATGCGGTCGCCGAACGCGACCGCAGCCTCGCCTGGTGGATTCACCGCCTCGCGCCCGCGAGCCTCACCAGCCGCATCGTCCTCCTCAACATTGCCGGCCTGATCGTCCTCGTCCTCGGCATCCTCTATTTCAACCAGTTCCGCCAGGGCCTGATCGACGCTCGGGTGCAGAGCCTGATGCCGCAGGCCAACATCATCGCCGCCGCGGTGGCGGGCTCGGCCACGGTCGACACAGGCTCGATCGTCATCGATCCCGACGCGCTCATCAACTCGCAGGACGATGCCGCCGCCGACGCCGAGCAGCTGCGCGATCTCGATTTCCCGATCAATCCGGAGAATGCCGGTCCGATCCTGCGCCGCCTTCTCGCCTCGACCTCGATCCGCGCCCGCATCATCGATCCCGACGGCAATCTCGTCGTCGACAGCCGCTATCTCTATGGTCGCGGCGAGATCACCCAGCGCGAATTGCCGCCTTTCGATTCCAAGCCCGACACGATCTGGATGCGCTGGTGGAAGCGCCTCAACGACTGGCTCTTCACCAACGACTATCCGCATCAGAAGGACTATGGCGTCGACAATGGCAAGGAGTTCCCGGAAGTGCTTGCCGCCTTGAACGGCGCCTCGGTGTCGATCGTGCGCATCAACGACCAGAACGAGATCATCGTGTCGGTGGCGGTTCCCATCCAGCGCTTCCGCGCCGTCCTGGGCGCGCTCGTGCTCTCGACCTCGGGGGGTGAGATCGACAATGTGCTCCTGGCCGAGCGCAAGATCGTGCTCTTCACCTTCGGCTTTGTGGCGCTGGTCACCATCCTGCTTTCGGTGTTCCTCGCCGGCACCATCGCCGAGCCGATCCGCCGCCTCGCCAGCGCCGCCGAGCGGGTGCGGCGCGGCGTCAACAAGCGCGTCGAGATTCCCGATTTCACCCAAAGGCGCGACGAGATCGGCCACTTGTCGGGGGCTCTGCGCGACATGACGACGGCGCTCTACAACCGCATCGAGGCGATCGAGGCCTTCGCCGCCGATGTCTCGCACGAGCTCAAGAATCCGCTCACCTCCCTGCGCAGCGCCGTCGAGACACTGCCTTTCGCCAAGACGGAGGAGCAGCGCAACCGCCTGGTCGAGGTGGTGAAGGACGACGTGCGGAGATTGGACCGTCTCATCACCGATATTTCCGGCGCCTCGCGCCTCGACGCGGAATTGGCACGCTCCCAGGCGAGTCCGCTCAACGTCGCCGAGGTGCTCGACACGCTGGTCTCCTTCGCCAACGAGACGCGCAAAGACCATCAGGCCGCGATCACGATGGAGGTGCAGCCGCCGCCCGCCGCCATCCCGCGCGACAGGGCCTTCGTCATTCTGGGCCACGACACCAGGCTCGGCCAGGTGGTGCGCAATCTCATCGACAATGCGCGTTCCTTCGCGCCCGCCCAGTCGACCATCCGGGTGCGGGTGCGCCGTCTGCAATATTATGTCGAGTTCCGCGTCGAGGACGAAGGTTCGGGCATTCCGCCGGAAAATCTCGAGCGTATCTTCGAGCGTTTCTATACCGACCGTCCCGAGGGCTCCTTCGGCAAGAATTCAGGCCTGGGCCTGTCGATCTCGCGCCAGATCGTCGAGGCCCATAAGGGCCGCATCTGGGCCGAGAACCGCTATGGCAAGGCGCCGCAGGGCGGCGAGCGGCCTATTCTCGGGGCTCGCTTCATCGTCCGTATTCCCGCCATCCCGCCGGACTGGGTGGCCGCCGAAGATGCCTGACCCTTCCGCCCAGCGGGTCACCTTGCATGCGAGCTGTGTGGCGCTGGGCGATGCCGGCGTGCTGATCCTGGGCAAGTCGGGTGCCGGCAAATCGGACCTGGTGCTCAGGCTCATCGACCAGCCGGGCTACGGCACCGGCGGTGAATTGATCCGCGCCCGTCTCGTCTCCGACGATCAGACGGTCATCGAACGGCGCGGCGAGGCCTTATATGCCGCGAGCCCCGAAACGATTGCCGGGCTGCTCGAGATCAGGGGGCAGGGGATCGTGGCCGTCGACCATGTGCCGGAGACGAGGCTCAGCCTCGTGGTCAGGCTCGTGCCGGTGGCGGAGATTGAACGCAGCCCTGAGAATGCCCACATCAGCCGCATTGCCGGGGTTGCGCTGCCCGAGATCGCCATCGATCCGACCGGAATGACGGCTGCGGCGCGCATCCGCGCCGCCCTGACCGCGGCGCCTCACCATGAGCTGCGGCAAATTCGGCAGGGTGGGGCTTGATATTGCATATGGCGGGACTTCCCGGCACATTCGCGGCCCCTGCAATGGTATAGGTCTGTTCCCGGTGGAGCATTTGAATTCATGATCGGACTTGTTCTGGTCACCCATGGGCGGCTGGCGGAAGAATTCCGGTCTGCGTTGGAACATGTTGTCGGCCCGCAGCAGAATCTGGTGACCGTGTCGATCGGGCCGGATGACGAGCTGGAAAAGCGCCGCGCCGATATCATGGCCGCCATCCAGGTGGCCGACGCCGGACAGGGTGTCATCGTGCTCACCGACATGTTCGGCGGCACGCCCTGCAATCTCGCCATCTCGCTGCTCGAGAACGGCCGTGTCGAGGTCCTGGCCGGCATGAATCTGCCCATGCTGGTCAAGCTCGCCCGCATCCGCGGCGACTCATCGCTCGAGACCGCCGTCGTCAAGGCCCAGGAGGCCGGACGCAAGTACATCAACATCGCGAGCCAGATCCTGAGCGGCTAGATGGCGGACCCCCACACGCGACATTTCATGATCGTCAACAGCCGCGGCCTCCATGCCCGGGCCTCGGCCAAATTCGTGAAATGCGCCGAGCAGTTCGATGCCGAGATCCTGGTCAGCCGCGACAGTCAGACGGTGCCCGGGACTTCGATCATGGGCCTGATGATGCTCGCCGCCACTCCTGGGTCGTCCATCCAGATTACGGCCGCAGGGCCCCAGGCCATCGCCGCCCTCGATGCTCTGGGTGCGCTGATCGCCGACAAGTTCGGCGAGGAATAATCCTGCTTCGCGCCTGAGGGCGCTACGCAGGACGAATCCTCCGAAGCTTTGGCGGAAGAGGAGATATAAAGATTTCTTTATGTCCTTATGGACAGGTCCGGGACGGCCTGCTATAGGCTGCCCCTCATTCCATCCTGCTCCGCGCCGGCGCGCTTCGCAGGACCTCACAACCGTCCTCCGAGCTTCAGCGCAGGAGGGCCATCAACGATGCAGGATTTGTCATGGCGAGCTCCAAGGATTTTCATGTTGCCGATATCGGCCTGGCCGACTGGGGCCGCAAGGAGATCGAGATGGCCGAGGTCGAGATGCCGGGCCTGATGGCGATTCGCGCGGAGCTGGGCGCCAGGCAGCCGCTCAAGGGCGCCCGCATTTCGGGTTCCCTCCACATGACCATCCAGACCGCCGTCCTGATCGAGACCCTGGTGGCGCTCGGCGCCGAGGTGCGCTGGGCTTCCTGCAACATCTTCTCGACCCAGGATCATGCCGCCGCGGCCATCGCCGAGCGCGGTATTCCGGTTTTCGCCTTCAAGGGCGAGAGCCTCAAGGAATATTGGGAATTCACCGGCCGCATCTTCGACTGGCCGGGCGAGCCCGCCAACATGATCCTCGATGATGGCGGCGACGCCACGCTGTTCATTCTCCTCGGCGCCAAGGCGGAGAAGGATCCCTCCCTCATCGCCGATCCGAAGAACGAGGAGGAGGAATGCCTCTTCGCCGAGATCAAGAAGCGGCTCAAGGCGAGCCCGGGCTGGTTCTCCAAGATCAGGGCCTCGATCAAAGGCGTTTCCGAGGAGACCACCACCGGCGTGCACCGCCTCTATGACCTGCAGAAGAAAGGCGAGCTCCCTTTCCCGGCGATCAATGTCAATGACAGCGTCACCAAGTCGAAGTTCGACAACAAATATGGCTGCCGCGAATCGCTCGTCGACGCGATCCGCCGCGGCACCGATGTGATGATGGCCGGCAAGGTTGCCGTCGTCTGCGGCTATGGCGATGTCGGCAAGGGCTCGGCGCAGTCGCTGAAGGGCTCCGGCGCCCGCGTCATCGTCACCGAAATCGACCCGATCTGCGCGCTTCAGGCCGCGATGGACGGCTTTGCCGTTGCGACCATCGAAGACGCGCTGCCGACCGCCGACATCTTCGTGACCGCGACCGGCAACAAGGACGTCATCACCGTCGACCACATGCGCCAGATGAAGGACATGGCGATCGTCTGCAACATCGGCCATTTCGACAACGAGATTCAGGTCGCCGATCTCAAGAACTACCAGTGGACCAACATCAAGCCGCAGGTCGACATGATCCATTTCCCCAAAGGGAACCGGATCATCCTCCTGTCGCAGGGCCGCCTGGTCAATCTCGGCAACGCCACCGGCCACCCGAGCTTCGTGATGTCGGCGTCCTTCACCAACCAGACGCTGGCCCAGGTCGAGCTCTTCGCCAATGCCGGCAACGGCAAGTACAAGAACGAGGTCTATGTGCTGCCGAAGACGCTGGACGAGAAGGTGGCCCGCCTCCATCTCGCCAAGCTCGGCGTCAAGCTGACCAAGCTCAAGGACGAGCAGGCCGCTTATATCGGCGTCACGGCGGAAGGCCCCTACAAGCCCGACTATTATCGCTATTAGGTCCAGATAGCCGTCGGCGCAGGATTCCGGCGCCGGAAATTTGCTTGTATATCTGCCCCATGAACGGACGGCGGGTGATTCGGCCCGCCGGTCGAGGCGTGAGCCTGCGTCAGTCGAGCATGCGTCGCACGAGGGTTGGGATCTGGGCGGTCCCCATTAAAGGGATACTCGAAAAAGGCAATGCGCGGGGACCGTGCCTCCATATGCACATTTGTCGGCGGCTGGACGGCGAGGCTCGGCGCATCACTTACCGTCCTCACCTGGGCCTCGGGCCCCGCCGCCGCGCAAGACAGCTGGATCAGCGACATCGCCGCGCGCTTCGCCAACGACCCTCTGGCCTTCTCGGCCTTGTTTGCCTCCGCCGCCATTTTCCTGTGGGCCTATTTCGTCATCCGCAAGCTCATTCGCGAGGAGCAAGCCGCCGAGCGGCGGGCCCGTGAGCTCGAGACCGCGCTCAATGAGAGCGAGGCGATACTGACCGCCGAGCCCACCGTCTTCATCATCTGGCATGGCCGCGAGGGTCTGCCCAGCCGGATCGCCGGCGACATGCGCGGCGTGGTCAAGGTCCCTACCGACAAGGAGACGCTTCTCGATTTTCCGTCCTGGCTCGATCCCGAATCGGCGGGCGCGCTCAACGAGGCGGTCGCCGTCATGCGCGACCAGGGGACGCCGTTCAATATCGGCATCCGCACGCTGGATGATGAGCTTCTCGAAGCCGACGGGCGCACGGCCGGCGGCTTCACCACCTTGCGGTTCAGGCCCCTGGCGGGCGAGCGCCGCCAGGTCACCGAATTGGCCTATGATGCCCGCCGCCTCGGCAAGCAGGTCGAGCGCCTGAGCGCGGTGCTCGACGCGGCGCCCTTTCCGATCTGGCTCAAGGCGACGAGCGGCGAGACGATCTGGGTCAATGACAGCTATATCAAGGCGGTCGAGGCCGCCGACGTCGATGCCGTGATCGCGGGCAGGATCGAGATCGTCGATGACGCCAAGATCGAGCCGCCGGACGGGGGCCAGTCGGCAAGCCTCAAGGGCCGCAGCCATGCGGTGATCGGCGGCACCAAATGCGCTCTCGACGTCCATGAGATCAAGCTCGCCGACGGCTTCGCCCGTTTCGCCATCGATGTCACCCCCATCGAGAATGCCCGCAAGGAGCTGCGGCGCCACATCCAGGGCCATGCCTCGACGCTCGACAAGCTCGACACGGCGATCGCCATCTTCGGTCCCGACCAGCGGCTCCTGTTCCACAACTCGGCCTATGCCGAGCTCTGGTCGCTCGATCCGGACTGGCTGGCCTTGAGCCCCAGCGACGGCGAGATCCTCGACCGCCTGCGCGAGCTGCGCCGCCTTCCCGAACAGGCCAATTATCGCGATTGGAAGGCCAAGCAGCTGCAGGCCTATACGACGCTCGAAACGCGTGAAAGCTGGTGGTACCTGCCGGACGGACGCTCCTTGCGCGTGATCTGCGAGCTGCATCCCTTCGGCGGCACCACCTATCTCTACGAGAACGTCACCAAGGAGATCCAGCTCGAGAGCCGCTACAATGAATTGATCGGCGTTCAGCGCGAGACCCTCGACAACCTGCATGAAGGCGTGGCGCTGTTCGGCACCGACGGCCGGCTCAAGCTGCACAATCCGGCCTTCGCCCGCTTCTGGTCGCTCGATCCCGCCTTCCTCGACCGCCAGCCGCATATCGATCCGGTCATCGACCAGTGCCGCAAGCTGCTCGCCGACGACATCGTCTGGGACGAGCTCAAATATGGCATGACCAGCCTCGATACCGGCCGCAAGCCGCTGAAGGGGCGGCTCAACCGGCCCGACGGCATGGCGCTCGAATACGCCTTCGTGCCCTTGCCCGACGGCAACACGCTCCTGACCTATGTCGACGTCACCGATTCCGCGCGCATCGAGAACGCCTTGCGCGAGCGCGCCGAAGCGCTCGAGGCGGCGGATCGCCTCAAGACCGGCTTCATGTCGAATGTCTCCTATGAGCTGCGCACGCCGCTCACCAACATACTGGGTTTCGCCGAGAGCCTGGAGCTCGGCATTGCCGGCGATCTCAAGCCCAAGCAGCAGGAATATCTGGGCGACATCCGGGATTCGTCGCAGGACCTGCTCGTCATCATCGACGCCATTCTCGACCTGACGACGATCGATGCCGGCGCCATGGAGCTGAGGCTCGCCCCGATCGATGTCGTCGACGTCATGCAGCAGGTCGGCGAAGGGCTTGGCCAATGGATGACCAAGCGCGATCTGACCTTGAACATCGAGGTCGCCGAGGACGCGGCGAGCTTCGTGGGCGATCCCAAGCGGGTGCAGCAGATCCTGCACAATCTCCTGGCCAACGCCATAGGCTTCTCCGCCGAAGGTGGCGTCATCCGCATGGGAGCGGCGCATGACGGCGACGATATCCTGCTCTGGGTCGCTGATACCGGCCGCGGCATCGATCCCGAGTTCCAGAAGCGGGTCTTCGATCGCTTCCAGTCGAAGCCCATGCCGGGCGGCCACAGAGGGCCCGGCTTGGGGCTTGCCATCGTCAAGAGCTTCGTGGAATTACATGGCGGGCGTGTTTCCTTGCGGTCGCAAGTCAACAAGGGCACGACCGTCATTTGCCGCTTCCCGATGCGTGGCCCCTATGCGCAGGATCGCGGCTCCCATCAGGAGCACAGGCGCGGCACTGTCGCCGCGTGACCGACCCGGACAGCATGACACCTCTTCCACGACAGCTGAAAGACACCGAAGCGACCGCCGCGCTGGGCGCCGAGCTGGCGTTGATGGCCAGGGCCGGGAGCGTCATCTGCCTCCATGGCCAATTGGGCGCGGGCAAGACGACGCTCGCCCGCAGCTTCATCCAGGCGCTGGCGGGCGAGGAGATCGAGGTTCCTTCGCCCACCTTCACCCTGGTTCAGACCTATGACACGACCAGGGTGCCGGTCGCCCATATCGATCTCTATCGTCTGGGCTCGCCCGAAGAGCTGGACGAGCTCGGCCTCGACGAGCTTCTTCTGACCCATCAGGTTGTCGTGGAATGGCCGGAGCGCTTGCGCCGGGATCTCGCCGCCGATCGGCTCGATGTCAGGCTGGAATCGGAAGGCAAGGGGCGCAAGGCGGAGCTCGCCGGCCAGGGCGCCTGGACATTGGCGCTGAAGCGGCTCGCCGCCATTGCCGAGTTCCTGAAAACGACGGACTGGGCCAAGGCGAGCCGCGTGTTCCTTGAGGGCGATGCCTCCTTCCGGCGCTATGAGCGCCTGGTCATGGGCAAGAAGACGGCGGTGCTGATGGACATGGCCGAGCGGCCGGACGGCCCCATCGTGAAGCACGGCAAGCCCTACAGCGCCATTGCGCATCTGGCCGAGAACATCAATGCGGTGCTGGCGGTGAACAGCTGCCTGGCGGAGAAGGGCTACAGCGCGCCCAGGATTTTCGCCGCCCGGGCCAAGGACGGTCTTGCCGTCATCGAGGACCTGGGCTCGGACGTCTATGGCAAGAAGATGCTGCGCGGCGACGACATGACGGAGCCGCTCGACGAGGCGGTGCGCCTCCTCGCCGACATGGCGGGCAAGGCCTGGCCCGAGAAGGTCGCCATTCCGGACAATGGCTGGCATCAAATTTCGCTGTATGACCGCGAGGCCATGACCATCGAGGTCGAGCTGGTGCTCGACTGGTTCTGGCCCTTCGCCAAGGCCTCGATGCCGTCCGCCCAGGACCGGGCCGAGTTCCTGGCGATCTGGTCCGAGCTTTTCGCGCTCGCCGAGCATGACCGGCCGGTCTGGATCCTGCGCGATTTCCACTCGCCCAATCTGATGTGGCTGCCGAAGCGCCGTGGCCTCAAGCGCGTCGGCCTCATCGACACCCAGGACTGTGTCCTGGGGCATCCGGCCTTCGATCTGGCCTCGCTCCTCCAGGATGCCCGGGTCGACGTGGATTTCGCTCTCGCCGACAGGCTGCTCGACAGCTATTGCGCGCTGCGCAAGGACATGCCCGGCTTCGACGAGGCGGCATTCCGCTCGGCCTATGCCTTCTTCGGCGCGCAGCGCGCGACGAAGATCCTGGGAATCTTCGCCCGTCTCGCCAAGCGTGACGGCAAGCGCGGCTATTTGCGCCACATGCCGCGCGTGTCGCGCTATCTCGAGCGCAATCTCGGCCATCCGCGGCTTGCGGGCTTGCGCCGATGGTATGACCGCCACCTGCCGCAATCCTTGAGGGAATCGCTGCCGCAATGACCAGTCTCGGACGGCGGGCCATGATCATGGCGGCGGGCTTCGGCCAGCGCATGCGCCCTTTGACCAATGGCAAGCCCAAGCCGCTGGTGGAAGTGGCGGGCCTGCCGCTCATCGATTACGGCCTGACGCGCCTCAGCGAAGCGGGCTGCGATCTCGCGGTCGTCAATGTGCATTACCTTCCCGACCAGATCGAGGCCTGGGCCAGGCGCAAGGCCGCGCCGCGCATCGTCATTTCGGACGAGCGCCGGGAGTTGCTCGATACCGGCGGCGGCATCGTCAAGGCGCTGCCGCTTCTGGGCGATGCGCCCTTCTTCGTGGTCAACAGCGATTCGATCTGGATCGACAAGGGCCGCCCGGCGCTTGCGCGTCTCATCGCCCGCTGGGACGACCGGCGCATGGACTGCCTGCTTTTGCTCTGTCACCCCGACAGGACCATCGGCTATGATGGCCACGGCGATTTCCTCATCGATGCCGAGGATCGGATCACCGGCAGGCCCAGGCCGGGCGAGACCGGTCTTGCCTATATCGGCGCCTATCTCGTGCATCCGCGGCTTTTCGCCAATGTTCGCTTGTCGAAATTCTCCATGAACCTCTTGTGGGACAGGGCTATTGCGGAAAGGCGTCTTTACGGGATCGAGCATGAGGGGCAGTGGCTGCATGTCGGCACGCCGGATGCCATCCCCTTGGCCGAGCGCGCGCTTGGCGCCTGAGGGGAGTGAGGCGTGAGCCTCAAGCTCTTCACGATCCCCGCCGATGTCGCTTTCCTGCCGGCGCTGACGCGTGCTGTCCTGTCGGGCGACATTCCTTCCGCGGCGGCGCCGCCGCGCGTAGAGGACCTGCCGCGCTGGACCATCCTGTTGCCGACCCGGCGTGCCGTGCGCGGCCTCGGGCGCAGCTTCCTCGGCGCCGCCGGGCGCGAAGCGATGCTCCTGCCGCGCATCAGGCCCATTGGTGATGTCGATGAAGACCTGCTCGGTCCCGACATGCCGGGCGCCTCGCCGCACGAGGATCATCTGGCATCCGCCATCTCGAGCCTCGAACGCGAAGCGCTCCTCATTCGGCTGATCGACGAATGGGCCGCGGCACATCCGGAGGAACGGCTCGCCTTCGAGATCGCAGGCTCTCCCTCACAGGCCATTGCCCTGGCGCAGAGCCTTGCCGAGCTTCTCGACACCTTCGAGACCGAGGAAGTCGATCTCAATCGCCTGGCCGACCTGTTCACGGCCGATCTCGCCGAGCATCGCAATTCGATCCTGAGCTTTCTCGCGATCATTCGCGAGAAACTGCCGGTCGAGCTCTTCATGCTGGGCCGCCTCGGACCCATGGAGAGGCGCAGCCGCTTGCTCAGGCTCGAAGCGCGCCGCCTCGCCGAAACGCAGCCCACGACACCCATCATCGCCGCGGGCTCGACCGGCTCGATACCGGCGGCGGCCGAGCTTCTGAAGACCATCGCCTCTCTTCCCCAAGGCGCGGTCGTCCTTCCGGGCCTCGACCAGACGATGAGCGAGGAAAGCTGGCTTCATGTCGGTCCCCAGCATCCGCAATTCGGCCTGAAGCGCCTTCTCGACGGCTGGCATGTGAAGCGCGACGAGGTGGATGTGCTGCCGGGAGTCGCAGGCTTGCGGCGCAATGCGGCGCGCATGTGGCTCGCTTCCGAGATCATGCGCCCCACGCCCACGGCCTCGACCTGGCGCGACGCCTTGGTCTCCGGGCGCGCTCAAGTCGTGCACGGCATGGAGAAGATCAGCCTGGTCGAGGCGCGCGATCACCATCAGGAGGCTCAGGTCATCGCCTTGGTGATGCGCGAGACCCTGGAGGATCCGCAGAAGACCGCCGCTCTGGTGACGCCCGACCGCGATCTGGCGCGGCGCGTGATCAGCGCCCTCGAGCGCTGGGGCATCGAGATCGATGACTCGGCGGGCGAGCCGCTGATCCGCCGGCCGCTCGGCTCGGCGGTCGCCGCCCTGATCGACTACACGCTCACCGATTTTGCCATTCACGAATTCGCCAAGCTCCTGCATCACCCGCTGGCGCATTTCGGCTGGCCCGAGGAGAAAGCGCGGAGGGCGCAATCCGTCATCGACCTGGCCCTGTTGCGCGACGGCCGCGACCGTCTCGAGCCCGCCGCGATCGCCGAAGCGCTGGAGCGTGCGCGCCGGGAGGCGGCGACGAACGTCCATGCGCATATGTCGCTGAAGCGGCTCGACGACGATGATTGGGCATTGGCGCGCGACTACGCGCTGAGAATTGCGCGCGCCCTTGGCGCATTGGCCGAGGACAAGGCTGCGCCGGCGCCGCTCAACCGGCATATCGGCCTGCTCATGAAGGCTGTGGCGGCCACTGTCGATGACATGGCCGATCCGCATGCGGCCGAAGTCTTGGACAAGCTCGTCCAGTCGATGGGGGACGCGGAACACTTCCTGCCCGATTGCGACCGGCAGCGCGCTCTGATGTTCCTCACGAGCTGGCTGCGCCGTCTGCCGGTGCGCCTGCCGCTGCATCATCCGCGCCTCACCATCCTGGGTTTGCTCGAGGCGCGCCTGATCAATCCCGATCTCGTGATCATGGGCGGGCTTACGGAGGGAAGCTGGCCGGCCCAGCCCGATCCCGGCCCGTGGGTCAACCGGCCGATGCGCGCGATGCTGGAGCTGATGCAGCCCGAGCGCAGCATCGGCCTCACGGCCCATGATTTTGCCCAGGGCTTCGGCGCCAAGGAACTGGTCCTCACCTGGTCGAGGCGCGTCAAGGAGCAGCCGGCCGTCGCCTCGCGTTGGGTATTGCGGCTCGAGATGATCCTCGCAGCGACAGGCGTCCCTCATCATGCGGGCGAGCAATGGCTCGCCTGGGCGAGAAGCTTCGATGACGCCAAGGGCGACCGCCGTGTCGCGATGCCGAGGCCCAGGCCGCCTGTCGCAGCCCGGCCGAGGAGCCTGTCGATCACCCAGGTCGAGAAGCTGATGCGCGATCCCTACCGCATCTATGCGGAGAAGGTGCTGAAGGTTCAGCCCTTGTCGCCCATAGGTGCTGCGGCCGACTTCGGTCTCAGGGGCAATCTCATCCACACGGCGTTCAATCTCTTCGCCATGGCCTACCCGGTCGAGCTGCCCGAGGACGCCGAGATGCAGCTGCGCAGGATCGGGCGGGAGGTTTTCGAGCCGTACCTTGTCGATGCCGATGTTTCGGGTTTCTGGTGGCCGCGTTTCGAGCGCATCGTGCCCTGGTTCATCGCCGAGGAGCGGCAATTGCGGGACGGCTTCGTCCGTACCCATGCCGAGGTCGCGGCCGCCTATCGCTTCGACGACTTCACCTTGACGGGCCGTGCCGATCGCATCGATATCATGAGCTCGGGCAAGGCCCGGCTCATCGACTACAAGACCGGCCGCATCCCGACGAGCCCGCAGGTGAAATCGGGACTGGCGCCGCAGCTCACTCTCGAAGCGGCCATGCTTTCCGAAGGTGGTTTCGAAACCATCCCAGCCGTCGAAACGAGCGAGCTTCTCTATATCAAGCTTTCGGGAGGCGAGCCGCCGGGACTGATCGTGCCGGTGACGGAAATCGACGTCATGGCGAAGGCCCATGAGCATCTCGAAAAATTCAAGGCGCTGATGCGGGCCTATGATGATGTGACCCATGGCTATATCCCGCGCGCGATCATGGAGAAGGAGCAGGACACGTCGCCCTTCGACCATCTCTCGCGCTGGCGCGAATGGTCGATCGCCGAGGAGGAAACATGAACCTCCGCGTCAATGTTGCGAGCTATGACCAGCGCCGCGCGTCCGATCCCTATAAATCGGTCTGGGTCGCCGCCAATGCGGGCTCCGGCAAGACCCATGTGCTGGTCGACCGCGTCATCAGGCTGATGCTCTCAGGCACGGCGCCCGACAAGATCCTATGCATCACCTTCACCAAGGCGGCGGCGGCCGAGATGGCGAGCCGTCTCCATGCGCGGCTGGGCGCCTGGGTGGCGCTCGCGGATACGGAGCTTGCCCGCCATATCGGCGCCATGGGCCATCATGAAGTGACCGCCGACACGCTGAAGCGGGCGCGCGAACTTTTCACCCTGGCGCTCGAGACGCCGGGCGGCCTGAAGATCCAGACCATTCACGCCTTCTGCGAAAGACTGCTGCAGCTCTTCCCGGTCGAAGCTGGCGTCGTGCCGGGCTTCGAGGTGATGGATGAGCGAAGCTCGGCCGAGCTTCTCGACCAGGCGCGCCGCAGCATCATCAGCGCGGCCGAGACGGAGGGTGATCCGGCGCTGCGGCGCATCGTGGCGCGCGCCCAGGCCGAGGCGTTCGATGAGCTGCTGCGCACGATCCTCGTCAAGCGCTCCGATCTCTCGGTCGACCTGGGCTACCTGCGCCGGCGGCTGGGCCTCGGGCTGAAGGATACGGCGACGAGCATCGAAGGCGAGCTCTTCGCCATCGACAGTGCTCTTTATGACCGCATGATCGCCTCTCTCGAGTCCTCTGCGGGGGCGACGGATCCGAAATCGGCGCGCGCGTTGCGCCGCATCAAGGCCTTTGACCTCGATGCCTTCGAGGATCTCTTCCTCACCAAGAGCCGGAAGCCCAAGGCGCCGAGCTCGGTCGTCAGCAAGAAGCTGCGAGGTGTCGCTCCCTGGCTCGCGGAAGCGATGGATGCGGAAATGAACCGCGCTCTGACCCTTCTCGGCAAGCGCGCGGCAGTCGACATGATGGAGGCGACGGAAGCGCTGGTCGATATCGCCGCCCGCATCATCGCCGAATATGAGAGGCTCAAGCGCCTCTATGGCCGGTATGATTTCGAGGACCTCATCTTGCGCACCAGGCGGCTGCTGGTCGAGCAGGTGTCCTCCACCTGGGTTCTCTACAAGCTCGATGGCGGGATAGATCACATCCTCGTCGATGAGGCCCAGGATACGAGCCCGGCGCAATGGCAGATCGTCAAGGCGCTGGCCGAGGAGTTCTTTGCCGGCACCGGCGCGCGCGGCGACGTCACGCGCACCTTGTTCGTCGTCGGCGACCGCAAGCAGTCGATCTTCTCCTTCCAGGGCGCCGATCCAGCGGCCTTCGAGGAGGCGCGCCTCTATTTCGATGCCCGTGTCAGCGACGACGAGGGCGGTCTCGGCAATGTGGCGCTCAGCGTCTCCTATCGCTCGACCGCGACCGTGCTCGATGCCGTCGATGCGGTGTTTGAGAACGAGACGGCGCGGCGCGGCCTCGGCGCCGGCGGCAATGACGATGTCAGCCACCAGGCGGTGCGCACCGGTCATGCCGGTCTGGTCGAGCTCTGGCCGGTGACGCTCAAGGACGACAAGCTCAGCCATGATCCCTGGCTCGTGCCGGTCGATCGCATCGATCGCAATCATCCGGCCCGCAAGCTGGCGCAGCGCATCGCTGAAACCATCGCGAGCTGGCTGAAAGACGGGAGAACGATCACGGCCCTGGGCCGGCCGGTGCGGCCCGGCGATATTCTCATCCTGGTCAGAAGCCGCAATGATTTCTTCACCAGCATGCTGCGCGAGCTCAATCGCTTGCGGGTGCCGGTTGCGGGCGCCGATCGGGTGACGCTCAATGAGCACATTGCCGTCCAGGATCTCCTGGCGCTGGGCCAGTTCATCATACTCCCGGAAGACGATCATGCGCTCGCCTGCCTGCTCAAATCACCCATGATCAGACATCCGGAAGGCCGCGCCTTCGACGATGACGATCTTTTCGCGCTGGCGCAGGGTCGCGGCCGGCACAGCCTGTGGCGGCGGCTCGCGGACAGCGAGGCGCTGCGCCCGGTTTGCGCCAGATTGCGCAAATGGATGGCGATCAGCGCCGGCGAATCGCCCTTCGGCTTCTACAGCCGCGTTCTCGCTGAGGACAGGCCGAGTGTCAGGCAGAATATCCTGTCGCGTCTGGGTCCCGAGGCGGTCGATCTCATCGATGCATTCCTCAATCTGGCGCTCGACTACGAACAGCGCGAGACGCCGAGCTTGCAGGGCTTCCTGCACTGGTTCACTTCGGCCGATACCGAGATCCGCCGCGACATGGACCAGGCGAGCGATGTGGTGCGGATCATGACCGTGCATGGCGCCAAGGGGCTCGAGGCGCCGATCGTCTTCCTGCCCGACACCTGCTCGATGCCCGATGACCGCAACGAGGTGCAGCCCTTGATGATCCCGGCGCCCGAGGGCAGGCTCATTCCCTTCTGGCGCTTCGGCGGCGGCCTAGAGGCTCCGGGAGTGACGGCCTTGCGCGATCTCTTGCGCGACCAGCGCATGGATGAATATCGCCGCCAGCTCTATGTCGCGCTGACGCGCGCGCGCGATGAGCTTTATATCTGCGGCTACACGACCGACGAGGCGCCGAAGCCCCAGAGCTGGTATGCGCTGATCGAAGCGAGCCTCGAAGGCCCCCGTGACACGCAAGGCCGGTTGCGCCGTGTTGGCGAGCAGACGGCACCTATCGAGACAGCATCCGAGAGCTTGGGCCGGACGAAGGCCGAGAGTGCGCCGGCCTGGATCGGGGAAACGCCGCCGCGGGAACTGACGGGGGGCGACTGGGTCAATCCCTCGCGGCTCTTGCGCAAGAAGGTCTCAGGGTCAGCTGCCGCCCTGGAGCAGGGACGGGCGCTGCACAGGCTCTTCCAGCTCCTGCCTGACATGGCGAGCGACGGGCGGCGGCAGGCGGCCCTGCAGCTTCTCGAAAGGCGCAGGATCACGGGGGGCAAGGCCAGGGCGCTCGTCGACCGCGTGATCGGGATCATCGAGCATCAGGACTATGCCGCCTATTTCGGCGACCGCGGCCTGGCGGAGATACCTCTGGTCGCCGATCTGGGCGAGAAGGGCGTGCTGGCGGGCCAGGTCGACCGCATCGTCGTGACCGAGACCGAGGTCCTGATCCTCGATTACAAGAGCGATCGCGCGCCGCCCAAGGACGTGAGCGGCGTCCCGCCGGCCTATGTCGCCCAGCTTGCCGCCTATCGTTCGGCTCTCGTCCGGATGTTCCCGCACAAGACCGTGACGGCGGCGCTGCTGTGGACCGAGATCCCGCAGCTGATGGTCCTGCCCGTCGACCTGCTCGCCGAGCACTAGGATTGTTGAATAATTTCAAAGGCTTCATGGTCGACTTATAAGGGCCCTGGAGCGGCATCACGCTTGCCGCTCATGCCAGCCATGTGGCGTGACCGGCCTTGACCCTGAGGGGCCCGGTCCCTACCTTTCGATCAACCGATTCCTATTTCGTCCCACGAGGTTTCCATGGCAACGCATGCGGTTTCCGATTCTTCCTTCGACGCCGACGTCCTGAAAGCGGATGGTCCGGTGGTTGTCGATTTCTGGGCCGAATGGTGCGGGCCGTGCAAGATGATCGCCCCGGCGCTCGAGGAGATCGCCAAGGAGCTCGGCCCCAAGGTCAAGGTCGTCAAGATCAACATCGACGACAATCCGCGCACGCCCTCGCAATATGGCGTACGTGGCATCCCGACGCTCATGCTGTTCAAGGGTGGCAAGGTCGCCTCGACCAAGGTCGGCGCGGCACCCAAGGGCCAGCTCCAGTCCTGGATCGAGCAGTCGATCGCCTGACCTCTCAAGTCATTGAAAATACGAGGCTGTCCCGATATCCGTCGGGGCAGCCTTTTCTTTGCGCACCTGGTCCGTAAGAGAACAAAAATTATTTTCTCGCCCTTGTCGAATGGGGGACAGGCCGTTCGTCGTGTGGGAGACGCCGGCATATGAGCCGTGCCGAAACAAGGAGAGATATCAATGTTCAGAAGCGCTCTTTTAGCCTGGGTTTTGCTTGTGCTGGCAGGTCCGGCGCTCGCCCAGTCCGAAGCCAAAGGGAATCGGGTCGAAGTCAATGGCATGAAGATGTATTACGAGGTCTCAGGCGAGGGCGATCCGCTGATCGTGCTGCATGGTGCCTATATGAACATCCCATCCATGGGCGCCATCATTCCGAAGCTTGCCGAGACGCACAAGGTCTATGCCATCGAGTTCCAGGGCCATGGCCGCACCACCGATATCGACCGGCCGATCACCTATTCCAATCTGGCCGACGATGTCGCCGTCTTCATGGATAAGGTGGGCCTGAAGAGAGCCGATGTTTTTGGCTATTCCATGGGCGCCGGCGCAGGCCTCCAGCTCGCCATCCGCCATCCGGAGAAGGTGAGCAAACTCGCCGCGGCCTCCGTCGCTTATGATCTCAAGGGCTGGCAGCCGGAATTCACGGCCTTCATTCCGCAGATGACGGTCGAGATGATGCTCAACATGCCTTTCGCGGCGGACTATCGCAAGCTCGCGGCCAATCCCGACGGCTTTCCGGCGCTGGTCAAGAAGCTGATCGCGCTCGAGCACGAGCCGATGGCCTGGGAAACGGATGTCAAGGCGCTGAAGGCCCCGGTGCTGATCATCGCGGGCGATGCCGACGTGGTGACGCTCGAACATACGGTGGCGCTGTTCCGGCTGCTGGGCGGCGGCGGCATGGGCGATATGGGCAAGCCGCTCGCCGCTTCGCGCCTCGCCGTCCTGCCGGCGACGTCGCATACCGCGGTCATCGGCCAGACCGACCTGCTCTTTGCCGTCATCGAGCCCTTCTTGAAGGGCGAACGTCCGAAGGGCTTCTTCGAGTAGCGGCGCATCTTGGATCGCGATCGTTTCAGGCTGTCCGGCTTGAAGTGGTCGCGATCGCGTCACGAGCGCCGCGGCGCGTAGTCCTCGGCGGCGAAGGGGCCGCCCTGGTATTTCACCGCCGGTGCCGTGAGATCCCGCTTGTCGCCGTCGGGCAGCAATTTGGCGGCGAAGGTCTCAGCATTGTCCTGCGGCCGGTAGGCGACATGCGGTGCCGCCGCATTGCTCCACCAGCTGCGGTCATTGGCCGACACGCCATAGAGGATGGTGCAGCCGAGCTTCGGCGCCGCGAAGCACGCCTCGATCTGGCGCAGCAGGTCCTCGTAGCTCTGCCAAGTCGAGAGATGGCGCGGATCGATGGGGTCGGGCCGCGCCGTGCCGATGCGCAGGCAGGCGATGTCCATGCCGTATTTGTCGGCGAAGAAGCTGGCCAGGTCCTCGCCGAAGGCCTTGGACACACCATAGAGCGAGTCCGGGCGCTGCGGGACCTGCGCGTCGAGGCGATCGTCCCTCGTGTAGAAGCCGATCGCATGGTTGGAGCTCGCATAGACGATAGGCCCCGCGCCATGGCGGCGCGCTGCCTCGAAGACATTATAGGTGCCGGCAATATTGGCTTTGAGGATGCGCTCGAAGCTCGTCTCGAAGGAGATGCCGCCGAAATGGATGATCCTTCCTGCGCCTTGCACCAGCCGGTCGACCGCGTCGTAATCGGCGAGCTCGGCGACCACGACCTCCTCGCCGGGGAGAGCGGGCGCGGGATCGACCACATCGGACGACCGGAGCGCGCCATAGGTCGCGATGAGGTGCGGCCTCAGCCAGCGGCCAAGGATGCCGGCGGCGCCGGTGAGGAGCAGCGGACGGGTGTCGGTCATGCGGGGAAGAACTCCAGGTCGTGGCCGGCTTGTGCAAACTTGTCAGGCGAGTTTATATGTCGCCGTCCATTGTTCAAGATGTGACATGTCGCAGCGCCGCGGGGGAGAGGCATGATCGTCGATTCACATGTGCATGTCTGGTCCGCCGATCCCGAAGCCTATCCGTTCCGGCCGCTGCTCGCCCATGTGCCGGCGCCGACCGTTCCGGCGCCGGTCGAAGCATTGCTCGCCGCGATGGACGCGGCCCGGGTCGACAAGGCGATCCTGGTGCAGCCGAGCGCCTATGGCGCGGACCACCGTTATCTGCAGCGCTGCCTCGCGGGCTGGCCCCGACGCTTCGCCGGCATCTGCCAGATCGACCCGCGCGCCGCGGCGCCAGACGATGATCTCAGGCGCCTCTGCGCCGCCGGCCTCTATCGCGGCGTGAGGCTCAACACGATCCGCCAGGGCGACCTGTCCTGGCTTGCGGCACCCGCCCGGGCGGAGCTGTTCGACACGGTCGAAACGCTTGGTTTGTCGCTGTCCTTTCACATGGACCTGGATCAGGCGCCGGTCGTCGCCGCGCTCGCCGCGCGCCACCGCGGGGTAGCCGTCATCATCGACTATCTGGGGCCTGACATTCATGCGCGCCTGGACGCCGAGCCGCGTCTCGAACTCCTGGCGGCCGAGCCCAATGTCCATTTCAAGCTGCTCTGCACCGCCGAGGATGCGCTGAGCACATATCCCTTTCCCGACATCGCGGTGTTCTATCAACGAGTCCTCGCTAGGTTCGGGCCGCGGCGCGTGATGTTCGGATCGGATTATCCGGGGGCCGCCCGCCTGTGCCGCTATGACAAGCTCATCGCCTGGGGTGGGAATTTCCCGAGCCTGAGCGAAGCGGGCAAGACGGAGGTCATGGGCGGGACGGCGCAGCGGGTATTCGGCCTGCTCTGACCAAAGACGTAAGACAAGTTTATGTCTTGTGGTTGACTGGGCGCGGAAGCTGGGTTAGGACTGGCGCCGCTTCCCACTCATCCCTCGCCGAGAAGGACAGACCAGTGCACAGTGACCCGGGACAATCGGTTGTGGCGGTACCGCCGCTTGCCCGGAACGCCGACCTCACTCTCAACAAGCACGCCAATGCCGCCCTGATCCGTCATCTGGAGAGCGGCGGCGTCACGACCTTGATGTATGGCGGGAACGCCAACTTCTACAATGTGGCGGTGAGCGACTACGGCGAAGTGCTGGACATGCTGCTCGAGCTCGCCGCGCCCGAGACCTGGATCATTCCGTCGGCGGGACCGGATTTCGGCAAGCTCAAGGACCAGGCCGGTATCTTGCGCCAGCGGCCTTTTCCGACGGCGATGGTACTGCCGGGAAGCGGCGTCGCGACCGTCGAGGGCACGGCCGACGGAATTAGCCGGTTCGCCGAGGGCTTCGGCCGTCCGGTCATCGTCTATCTGAAGTCGGAAACTCATCTGTCGGTGCCGGCGGTGGCGCGTCTCGCCGATCGCGGCATCGTCTCGGCCATCAAATATGCCATCGTCCGCGACGATCCGCGTGAGGACGCCTATCTCGCCGAGCTCGTCCAGCAGGTCGAGCCCGCGCGCATCATTAGCGGCATCGGCGAGCGGCCGGCCATCCAGCATTGGCGGCATTTCGGCCTTAGGGCCTTCACCTCGGGCTCGGTCTCGATCGCGCCCCGGCTGTCGACGGCATTGCTGAGCGCGTTGAAGGCCGGCGCCTTCGACGAGGCGGAGCGCCTGCGCCAGGCCTTCCTGCCCTTCGAGAACGCCCGCGACGACATCAATCCGACGCGCGTGCTGCATGACGGGGTGACGCTCGCCGGCATTGCCGATATGGGGCCGATCCTGCCGCTGTTGTCCAATCTCACCGCCACCGAGAAGCAGCGGGTCGCGCCGGTGGCGCGCGAGCTTCACGCGCTGGATGTGGCGCGCGCCCGGGAAGCCGCCTGAGGTCGTATCCCGGCTAGGGCTCGATACTGTCGCTCAGCACGCGCAGGCGGGCATTGTCGATATGGGTGCGCATCGCGTTGCGCGCCGCTTCCGGCTCTTCTGCCGCGATCGCCTCGAGGATGCGGCTGTGCTCCTGCTGCACCAGCTGCAGGCGCCGGGTGCTCTGTCTGAGCGACAGGGTGCGGGCCAGTTCCATGCCGCGTAGCGTGTGCTCCGACAGCACTTCCATGGTCTGCACGAAGAGCTGGTTCTGGGCGGCGGCGCCGATCGCCACATGGAAGGCCTGGTCGGCTTCGCTGCCGATCTCGCCGGTGGCGATGATCTTCTCGAGGTCGTCGAAGGCCCGCTTCATGCGGTCGAGATCGGCGTCGGTGCGCCGCGTCGCCGCCAGGAACGCCGCCTCGCCCTCTAGCGCGATGCGAAACTCCATGCAGCGCATGAGGCCGGCGATGTCATCGATCGGCGCTAAGAGCGCGAAAGCCTGGTTCGGCCGGCGCTGGACGAAGGTGCCGGAGCCGTGCTTCGAAATGACCACGCGGTCGGCCTGCAGCCGCGATAGCGCCTCACGCACCACCGGGCGGGAAACATCGTAGAGCTCGCACAGCTGGCTTTCCGACGGCAGCTTCTCGCCTTCCGGCATGGCGCCGGAGACGATGCGGTCGAGGATCTTGCCATAGAGCTGGTCGGCGAGGCGCGACGGCCGGCTCGACGACTGCGCCTGCCATTCCGTCTTGCTGCGCAACGCCTTTCCGCCGGATTTGCGGGTCAAGCCTGTTCTCCCATCCCTATGCATGCGCAATCCCTCGCCCCGTGTTTGCAGCATCGCATGATCATTCGCAAGTCCCTCGCAATTGCCGTCTTGCCCAAAGATGTCTGATAAGTTTACAATTCAGGCGCCGCAGGGCAAGCGGGCCTCCGCCCGGTCCTTGCGGATCGCGGCCCATGCTTTTCCTGACGGGGACTTCACGATCATGAGTTTGGATTTCCAGGAACGCCTTGCTGCTTTGGGCGCCGAATTGCCGCCCGCCGTCAAGCCGGGTTCCAGCTTCTTCCTCCAGGCCGCGACCATGGGCAATGTGGTCTTCATGTCCGGGCAGATTCCGCGCCGCGGCGACGACATCCTGTTCAAAGGCCGGCTCGGCGACACGCTCTCCAATGAGGACGGCTACCAGGCGGCGCGGCTGTGCGCCCTCAATCTCGTCGTACAGCTGAAGGAAGCTCTGGATGGGCGCCTCGACCGGGTCAGGCGCTTCCTCAAGCTTACGGTGTTCGTGAATTCGGCCCCGGCCTTCGTCGATGCATCGAGCGTCGCCAATGGTGCCTCCGAGCTCCTGATGGAGATTTTCGGCGATGCCGGCCGGCATGCCCGCAGCGCCATCGGCGTCGCCACGCTGCCGCGCGGCGTGGGCGTCGAGGTCGAAGCCATCGTCGAGATCGCGCCATGACGACGGTGATGCCGCAGACAGCGCCGGCCGCCGCGGCTGATGCTGCGCCGCGTCGCCGCGACCCGCGCTACGATCCTCTGTTCGAGCCGATCCGCATCGGGCCCAAGACGATGAAGAACCGGTTCTACCAGGTGCCGCAATGCACCGGCGCCGGTCATCCGCGGCCGGGATCCAATGCCGGGCATCGCGCGGTGAAGGCGGAAGGCGGCTGGGGTGGCCTGTCGACCGAGTCCTGTTCGATCCATCCGGAGGTCAACCAGTCGACCTCGACCAACACCACCATGTGGGACGAGGGCGACGTCATCAACCATCGCCATATGGTGGACGAAGTCCACAGATGGGGCGCGCTGGCGGGCGTCGAGCTGGGCTCGGGCGGCGTCAAGGACAATCTGTGGAGCCGCTATATAGCGCCGGCCATCGACCGTTTCCCCTCGGCCGGCACGCCCAAGGTCTATACCTATGCCGCGACCGAGGAGGATCTCGCCCGCGTCATGCAGATGTATGAGGACGCCGCGCGCCGTGCCAAGGATGCAGGCTTCGACATCCTCTATATCCACGGTGCCGCCGGCGTGTTCCCGGTGCACGCCCTGTCGCGGCATTTCAACCGCCGCACCGACAAATATGGCGGCTCGTTCGAGAACCGTGCCCGTTTCTGGGTGGAGGCGCTGGAGCGGCTCAAGAAGGTCGCCGGCGACGAGTGCGCCGTCGCCACCCGCATCTCGATCGACGATCTCGCGGGACCCTGGGGGCTCGAGCTTCACGACGAAGGCCTGGCTTTCGTCGAATACATCACCAGGCTCGGCCTGGTCGACATGTGGGACGTGATCATCGGCGGCTCCGGCAACGACATGTGGGGCGAGGATTCGGGCCCATCGCGCTTCTACAAATCCAACCATCAGGCGCCGTGGAACACGGAAGTGAAGCGTATCGCCAAGGTGCCGGTCGTCGGCGTCGGACGCTTCACCGAGCCCGACGAGATGGTGCGGGTGATCCGCTCGGGCCAGCTCGACATCATCGGCGCGGCGCGGCCCTCGATTGCCGATCCCTGGCTGCCGCGCAAGATCGACGAAGGCCGCGTCGAGGACATCTGCGAATGCATCGGCTGCAATGCCTGCGTGTCGCGCTTCAATCTCAACAACATGATCATCTGCACCCAGAACCCGACGGCGCTGGAGGAATATCGCCGCGGCTGGCATCCGGAGCGCTTCGATCCGGCGCCCGGACCGGAAATGGTGCTGGTGGTGGGGGCGGGGCCTTCCGGGCTCGAATGCGCCCGCGTGCTCGGCCGGCGCGGCTATGAGGTGCATCTCGTCGAGGCGAAAGAGCAGCTCGGCGGCCATCTGCGCGATGTCGTGCGCCTCCCGGGCCTCGCCGAGTGGGGCAGGGTCTATGATTACCGCGAGAACCAGATCGCCCGCATGCCCAATGTGACGATCATGCGCGGCACCGGCCTCGTCACCGCCGACGACATCCTCAATTATGGCGCCCGCCGCGTCGTGCTGGCGAATGGCGCGCGCTGGGTCGGCAACGGGCTCGGCGCCAGCGGGCCTGATGCCATCCCGGGAATCGACTCTGGTCTCGATCATTTCGTGACGCCCGAGCAGTTCTTCGCCGGCAAGCCCATCGGCGATCGCGTCGTGATGCTCGATTCGGATGGCTACTTCATGGCCATCAGCATCGCCGAGGTGCTGGCCGACCAGGGCAAGCAGGTCACCCTGGTGACGCATCTCGACACGGTGGCGCCGATGGCGGGCTTGACGCTCGAAGGCTACAATCTGCGCCGTATGATGCGCGAGAAGGGCATTGGCGAGGTTCTCGCCCACTGGGTCGAGAAGGTGGAGAAGGGCGCCGGCGGCGTCGAGGTCGTGCTCTATGATCTCTATCGCGACGGCTCGCGCCGCACCACGGCGCCGCAGGCCGGCGTCTATCCGCGCCGCCTCGGCGATGCGGTCACGCGCCTGGCCTGCGACAGCGTCGTCCTGTGCACCGCGCGCGAGGCGAAGACCGAGCTCCATGACGACCTCGTGGCGCTGAAGCCGCGCTGGCGGGAGGCCGGACTCGAGACCGTCGTGCGCTCGGGCGATTGCCTGGCGCCGCGCTATCTGGCCGATGCCATCTTCGACGGTCACCGCATCGCGCGCGAGCTGGAGAGCGTCAATCCCGAGCGGCCGCGCGCCATCATCCGCGAGCGCCAGATCTGGGGCCACGAGACCTTCCCGAAGCTCGGCGATCACGTGCTGTAGAGGCGACGGCTTCTCCCCTGGCGGGGCAGAAGCTAACGCCCCTTCTTCCACTGCTCGAACTGCGCCAGCGTCTCGCCATTGGGCGGATAGAGGCCGAAGGTCGACTGTCCGGCGAGGACCCGCTCGGTGACATAGTCCTCGAACAAGGTCTGCTCGCGGCCCTGGCGCGCCACCTCGTCGGCGAGATGGCGCGGGATCACCACCACGCCCTCGCGGTCGCCGACCAGCACGTCGCCCGGATAGACCGGCACGTCGCCGCAGGCGATCGGCACGTTGATGTCGACCGCATGGTGGCGGGTGAGATTGGTGGGCGCGGCGCGCCCGCCGTAATAGACGGGATAGTCGAGCGCCTCGATGGTCGGCGAATCGCGCAAGCCGCCGTCGGTGACGACGCCGGCGGCACCCCGCATCATGGTGCGTGTCACCAGGATGCTGCCGGCGCCGGCGGCGCGCGTGTCGCGGCGGCAATCGATGACCAGCACGTTGCCGGCCGGGATCGTCTCCACCGCCTTGCGCTGCGGATGGTTGCGGTCCTCGAACACGCTCGAGACGTCGATGTCCTCGCGCGAGGGGATGTAGCGCAAGGTGAAGGCCTCGCCGACCATGTTGCGGCCGCCGGCCGTCAGCCGGTGCACATTCAGCATGAAGGTGTTGCGCAGGCCGCGCGCCATGAGCTGCGACGTCAGGGTGGCGGTGCTGATCTCGGACAAGAGGGCGCGGGTTTCCGCGGAAAGGGGTTCGATGCTCATCGCGGGCGTCCTGGTTGCGGGTGGCCGTCAGAAGAAGGTGCGGATGGCCGAGACGACATTGTACTCGTCATCGACGACGCAAATGACCTGCCACTTGTCGAAGGTGGTGCAGGGATGCGAGATGCCGAAGGCGACCATGTCGCCGACGGCGAGGGGGCTCGTTGCCGGGATCTGCAGATGGCAATGCTGGTCGTTGAGGCCGGTCACGACGTGATCGGGGCCGATTGGCTGGAGCTTTTTGGCGATGGCGCCGGGGCCGGGCCGCAGCCATTTCAAGGGTGTCGGCATGGCCGAATCGAAGGAGATGTCGCGCCGCCCCACAGTGAGGAGCGCCTTGCCGGACTCGGGGCGCGACTGCACATAGGCCCACACTTCGAGGGCGGCGGCAGGTCCCGGTCCCAGATCGTCCACCCAGGGGGTGCGCGCCCTGAGTTGCTCGAAGCTCGTCACATAGACGGCGGAGTCGTGTGTCAGATAGCAGCCGCAGCGGATGACCACCCGGAAAGGCCGTGTGAGAGCGGCCTTGCCGAATGTGCGCGTCACCATGTCGTAGAAGACGGTGCCGCCGGCGGTGAGCAGGATCTCGCCAGCGCCGAACAGGTCCTCGCGGTCGCAGGCCGCGGCGATGTCGACCAGGCGGTTGAGGAATTCCCCCACCGCCTTGGCGGACTCTTCGGGGCTCGGGCGGCGCAGCAGGCCTTCATAGCCGCCGACGCCGCGCAGCGACAGATAGGGCGCGGCGGCCTTGACGGCGCGCGCCACCGCCATGGCCTCCGCCAGGCTGCGGCAGCCGGTGCGGCCGCCGGCAAAACCGCCCTCGAGGATCACCTGCAGCGGTCGGTCGAGTCCGGCGTCGCGTGCCCGCGCGGCGAGCTGCTCGACGAGTGTCGTCGAGTCGACGAAGCAATAGAAGTCGAAGCTGCTGTCGCGCTTGAGCTCATCGATGATGTAGCGCTGCGAGCGTGCCCCGACCGGCTGGTTGGCGAGCAGCAGGCGCTGGAAGCCGTATTGGCGGGCCACTTGCAGCTGCTCGACCGACCCGATGGTGATCGCCCAGGCGCCGTCTTCCACCTGGCGGGCGAAGAGCTGAGGGCTCATGGTGGTCTTGCCATGGGGCGCGATCAGGGCGCCGGTGGCGGCGAGATAGCGCCGCATCCAGTCGCTGTTGTGCCTGAGCGCGCTCTCGCGCATGACCGCGAGCGGCAAGGGCAGATCCTCGCGCAGCAGGTTCCAGCCTTGCCTGCCGATATCCTTGAGCGCCGTCGCGGCGAGATCGCCCGGCATGCCTTTCACCGTCCGGTCGACGGTCGAGATTTCGATAGGCGTGAGATTGATCGTCGTCATGTTGGCCGTCGCGCTCATGTGGCTTCTGTCCCGCAAACTTGTCTTACATCTCAAGGGTTGCCGGGTTCAACTGCTTTTCGCTGAATTTGCTCGGCAATCGGCAAAAGCCCGGCAAACCGGCACTAATCTTGCTGCCGGCGGCGGCGCACCAGTCGCCCTGAAACATGACTTACAAGTTGATGAATTCTTGACAGGCTGCGTACGACATGTAAGCGTGCTTCCTGAACCGTTGCGTTCAAGACAATAAAATCAGGAGGACACCCAGGTGAGGAAAGTCATGATGGCGCCTGCGGCCGGCGCCGGACCGGATGCCGGCGCAACCCTGCGGAAAGCCATGCGCAGCTCGGCGTGCCGCGTGCTCGCGGCCTTCGGTGCCCTGTGTCTGTCGGGCGTCGCGGCATCGGCCGTGGAGTACAAGCAGGCGCCGATGCTCGAGGAAATGGTCAAGGCCGGCTCCTTGCCGCCGCTCGCCGAGCGGTTGCCCAAGTCGCCGCGCGTGATCACGCCGGTCGAGAAGGTCGGCAAATATGGCGGCACTTGGCGTTCGGGCATGGTGGGCGGCTCCGATCGCAACTGGCTCTTCCGCATCGCCGGCTACGAGCCGCTGCTCGCTTGGGATCGCGAATGGAGCGGCAAGGTGGTGCCCAATCTCGCCGAGGAGGTCACCAACAGCGCCGACGCCCGCGAATACACAGTCAAGCTCAGGGCCGGGCTCAAGTGGTCGGACGGGAAGCCCTTCACCAGCGACGACATCGGCTTCTTCGTCAACGACATCGCTGGCAACAAGGAATTGCTGGCCAACGGCATCGACTGGCTGATGAGCGGCGGCGAGCCCGGCAAGTTCGAGAAGGTCGACGACACTACCTTCAAGCTCACCTTCAAGGAGCCTTACGGCGTCTTCCCGCAGAAGCTCGCCAGCGTCTATGGCGTGCAGATGACCATGATGGCCAAGCATTACTGCTCGCAGTTCCATCCCGGCTACAACAAGGACAAGCTCGATGCCGAGATGAAGCAGGCCGGCGTCGGGACGTGGACCGAGCTCTTCATCAAGAAATGCGCCGTCGACACCGAGGCGAACGAGCGCTGGCAGAACCCCGACCGGCCCACCATGGAGCCGTGGGTGATCAAGGATCCCTATGTCGGCGGCGCCACCTTGGTCACGCTGAAGCGCAATCCCTATTATTTCAAGGTCGACACGGAAGGCAACCAGCTGCCCTATATCGACGATTTGAGCGTGTCGGTGAACGCCGACAAGCAGACCCTGGTGCTCAAGGTGGTCAATGGCGAGATCGACTACCAGGACCGCCATGTCAACGCCAACGCCAACCGCGCCGTCTTCACCGATGCCGCGGAGAAGGCGCAGATCCGTCTCGTCGACGGGCCCAATGCCGACATGAACACCACGATCATCTCGTTCAACCTGACCCACAAGGATCCGGTCAAGCGCGAGATTTTCACCAACAAGGATTTCCGCATCGGCTTGAGCTATGCGATCGACCGCCAGGCGATCATCGAGGCGGCCTTTGTCGGCCAGGGCGAGCCCTGGCAGGCGGCGCCGCGCAAGGAATCGCCCTACTACAATGAGCGGCTGGCCAAGCAATATACCGAGTTCGACGTCGCCAAGGCGAACGAGCATCTCGACAAGGCCTATCCCAAGAAGGACAGCGAAGGCTTCCGCTTGGGGCCCGACGGCAAGCGCATCACCTTCAACGTCATGGTGATCCCGGCGCTCGGCGACTTCCTCGATTCGACCCAGCTCGCCGCGCAATACTGGCAGGCGGTGGGCGTCGACGCCAAGGTGCAGACCGTCGACCGCACGCTGTTCTACGACCGCAAGGACAACAACGACCACGACGCGGCCGTGTTTCTCGGCAGCGGCGGCATGGGCGACGCCCTGTTCGAGCCGACCTTCTACTTCCCGTTCTGGAACGAGACCCTGTTCGCGGTGCCGTGGGGCAACTGGTACGCCTCGGGCGGCAAGGCGGGCGAGGAGCCGCCAGCCCCGGCCAAGAAGCAGATGGAGCTCTATCGCGAGATCCTGAAGTCGGCGGATATCGCGAAGCAGAACGAGCTCATGCAGCAGTTGCTCGATATCGCCGCGGACGAGTTCTATGCCATCGGCATAAGCACGCCCGGGCCTTTGTTCTCGGCGGTCAAGAACAACCTGCATAATATCTATCCACGCCCGTTCGCCTGGACTTATCCGAGCCCGGTGGCGAGCAACACGGAGCAGTATTTCTTCGATCCGCCGCGCTGATTGCTGTTATAGAGGACATCGGCCGAGGCGCGCTTCGGCCGATATCCTGTCTCGAGATCGCCGCTCATGCTCGGTTTCATTCTCCGCCGCCTGCTCTGGATGATCCCCTCTTTCCTGGCGGTGACGGTCGTCGCCTTCGTGATCATCCAGTTGCCGCCCGGTGATTTCGTCACCAGCTACGCCGCCGACCTCGCCACTTCGGGCTCGCCCGCCGATGCCGAGACCCTCGATGCGCTGAGAGTCCGCTATGGCCTCGACCAGCCGGTCGCCGTTCAGTATCTGACCTGGGTGGGTAACGCGCTGCGCGGAGATCTCGGCATGTCCTTCGAATACCGCTCGCCGGTGGCCGACATCATCTGGGACCGGCTCGCCATGACGACGCTGGTGGCTTTCTGCACCCTCGCCTTCGTGTGGCTCATCGCCTTTCCGGTCGGCATCTTTTCCGCCGTCAAGCAGTACAGCATCGGCGATTATGCCGTGACGTTCTTGAGCTTTCTCGGCATGGCGACGCCGAGCTTCCTTCTGGCGCTGGTTGTCATGTATCTTTCGGTCGAGTTCCTCGGCTATTCGGTCGGCGGACTGTTCTCGCCCGAGCAGGTGAACGCGCCGTGGAGCTGGAGCAAGGCGGTCGACCTGCTCCAGCATCTGTGGATTCCGGTCGTCGTCCTGGGTGTTGCCGGCATCGCGGCCCTGGTGCGCATCATGCGCGCCAATCTCCTCGACGAGCTCGGCAAGCCCTATGTCGAGACCGGCCGCGCCAAGGGCCTGCCGGAGACGACGCTGATCTTGCGCTACCCGACGCGGGTCGCGCTCAACCCCTTCATCTCGACGGTGGGCTGGGTGCTGCCGGTACTCGTCTCCGGTGACGTCATCGTCTCGAGCGTGCTCAGCCTGCCGACGTCCGGGCCGATCCTCATCCAGGCGCTGAAGACGCAGGACATGTATCTGGGCGGCGCCCTCATCATGTTCCAATGCATCCTCGTCCTCATCGGCACGCTTCTGTCCGACATCCTCCTCGCGTTCGTCGATCCGCGCATCCGCTATGACGAATAGCCCGGGCTCCGCCACTCTCCCCGAGCCGCAAGGCCCGGCCGCGACCGGGGCCGCCACAAGGCGCGATTCCGCTTCGCAATGGCGGCTGATGTGGTGGCAGTTCCGCCGCCACCGTCTCGCCGTGGCGTCGAGTTTCGTGCTGCTGTTCATCGCCGTTGTCGGCATATTCTGCGAGTTCCTGGCGCCGTTCTCGCCCAACGCCTTCTCGCCGCGCTACACCTATGCGCCGCCGCAGCGCCTGCATCTCTTCGACCGCGACGAGACGGGCAGCCTGGCATGGCGACCTTATGTCTATGGCTACAAGGTCACGATCGACCCGCAGGCCTTGCGCCGTGTCTTCACCATCGACGAGACGGTGAAGCATCCGGTGGGCTTCCTGGTCAAGTCCGAGCCCTATCGGATGTGGGGGCTGTTCACCCTGGAGACGCGGCTCTTCGGGCCGCTCAAGAAGGGCGATCCGATGTTCCTGCTCGGCGCCGACCGTCTCGGCCGCGACATGCTGAGCCGTATCATCTACGGCACGCGCATCTCGATGTCGATCGGCCTCGTCGGCGTGACGCTGAGTCTCGTTCTCGGCATCATCCTCGGCGGCATCTCCGGTTACAAGGGTGGCATGATCGACAATGTCATCCAGCGCGTCATCGAGTTCATCCTGTCTCTGCCGACGACGCCGCTGTGGCTGGGCCTCGCGGCCGCGATGCCGAACAACTGGCCGCCCTTGCGCATCTATTTCGCCATCACCCTCATCCTATCGCTGATCGGCTGGACCAATCTCGCCCGCGTGATCCGCGGCCGCTTCCTGTCGCTCAGAACGGAAGACTTCGTCACCGCGGCGCGCCTCGATGGCGCCAGCGAGCCGCGCATTGTCTTCCGCCATATGGCGCCGTCCTTCGTCAGCCACATCATCGCCGAGGTGAGCCTCGCCATCCCGGCCATGATCCTGGCCGAAACCGCCTTGAGCTTCCTGGGGCTGGGGCTCCAGCCGCCGATCGTGAGCTGGGGCGTGCTCCTGCAGGAGGCGCAGAACATCCGCTCGATCGTCACCGCGCCCTGGCTGTTCGCGCCGGGTGTTGCGGTGGTGATCGCCGTCCTCTCACTCAATTTCATCGGTGACGGCCTGCGCGACGCCGCCGATCCCTATCGTCAATGACGTTCGAAGCGCCGAAGCAAAGCCCCGCGAGTGACCTCGTCGTCGAGGTCAAGGATCTGTCGACCTGGTTCGATACCGGCCGTCAGGTCATCAAGGCCGTGGACAACATGAACCTCGCTTTGCGGCGCGGGCGCACCCATTGCATCGTCGGCGAAAGCGGCAGCGGCAAGAGCGTCACCGCACGCTCGATCCTGAACATCGTTCCGAAGCCGGGCCGCATCGTGAAGGGCGAGGTGCTGCTCCATGGCGCCGGCCTTTCCGCCGCGCCCCTCGATCTCGCCAGGCTCCATCCCAAGGGCCGGGCGATCCGGGCGATCCGCGGCCGCGACATCAGCATGATCTTCCAGGAGCCGATGTCGAGCCTGAGCCCGGTCCACACCATCGGCCAGCAGATCATCGAGACCATAAGGCTGCACCGCCGGATCGGCCGCAAGGAAGCGCGCGAGCGCGCCATCGAGATGCTGGCCCAGGTCAAGATCCCGCGCCCCGAGCGCAGCATCGACAGCTATCCCTTCGAGTTCTCGGGCGGCATGCGCCAGCGGGCGATGATCGCCATGGCGCTCGTCTGCGAGCCCAAGCTCGTCATCGCCGACGAGCCGACGACCGCGCTCGACGTCACCACCCAGGCCGAGATCCTCGACCTGATGAAGGGCCTGCAGCAGCGCCACGGCATGGCCCTGATGTTCATCACCCATGACATGGGTGTCGTCGCCGAGATCGCCGACGACGTAACGGTCATGTATAACGGCGAGGTGGTCGAGCATGGGCCGGTGAACGATATCTTCTTCGCAGCCCGCCATCCTTATACGCAGAGGCTGCTCGGCGCGGTCAGGGCGCTGGAGCAGCGCTCGCATCGCGCCACCTCCCCGGACAAGCTCAAGAACGACGATGCCATCCTCGAGGTGTCCAGCCTCACCATGAGCTTCGCGGGCCGCCGGCGCTTGTTCGGCCGCGCCTCGACCGAGCCCCCGGTCAGGGCGCTCGACGATGTGAGCTTTGTGCTCAAGCGCGGCGAGGTGCTCGGCATCGTGGGCGAATCGGGGTCCGGCAAGACGACGCTCGGCCGCTGCATCCTGCGCATCCTCAAGCCCGATGCCGGCAGCATCGTCTTCGCCGGCCGCGACGCGGCGCCCGCCGACATCGCGCAGCTGCCGCAAGCGGCGGTCAAGCCCTATTGGCGCAAGATGCGGATGATCTTCCAGGATCCGTTCTCGTCGCTCAATCCGCGCATGACCGTTTTCCAGGTGATCGCCGAGCCGTTGCTCAATCACGGTGTCGCCGGCAAGCGCGAGCTCGAGGACAGGGTGGCGGCGCTTCTCGAGCGCGTCGGCCTCCCGAGCGACGCGATGTGGCGCTATCCGCATGCCTTCAGCGGCGGCCAAAGGCAGCGCATCGGCATTGCCCGCACCATCGCGCTCAAGCCCGAGCTCATCGTCGCCGACGAGGCGACCTCGGCGCTCGATGTGTCGCTGCGCGCCCACATGCTCGATCTGCTCATCAGCCTGTGCCGCGAATTCGCGATGAGCGTCATCTTCATCGGCCATGATATCGGCGTGATCCGCTACATGTGCGACCGGGTGGCGGTCATGCATCGCGGCCGCATCGTCGAGATGGGCGACACCGACGCGGTCTGCGACACGCCGAGCCATCCCTACACGCGCTCGCTGATCTCGGCTATTCCGAAACCGGATCCGCGGCTGCGCGGCAAGACCGAGCGCATCCGCTATATGAGCGAGGCAGAGCGCTGATGCGACCGAACGTCGAATGCGTGCTCGACATAAGAGCCGAGCTCGGCGAATGCCCGGTGTGGAGCGCTGTGGAGAGTGCGCTCTACTGGATCGACATCTATGCCGGGCGGCTGAACCGCTTCGATCCGGCGACGGGCCGCAACCATGCCTGGACCGTGCCCGAGCCCATCGGCTCCTTCGCGCTCTGCGAAGACGGCGCCGTTCTCCTGGCGCTCAAATCCGGCCTGTGGCGCCATGACCTCGCGACCGGTCAGCGCACGCCTCTGGCGCAGCCCGAGACGCATCTCGCGAACAATCGGCTGAATGACGGGCGTTGCGACCGCCAGGGGCGCTTCTGGGTCGGCAGCATGGAAGATCCCGTCGATCCGTTGGGACCAAAAGGCTCGCTCTACCGCTTCACCGCCGATCGCCAGTGCCGGCATATGGTCGGCGGGCTCTTCGTCGCCAATGGCCTCGCTTTCAGTCCCGACGGGCGCATTCTCTACCACTCCGATTCTTTCAAGGCGGTGCGCCGGATCTGGGCATGGGACCTCGACATCGACGACGGCGTCATCAGCAACCGCCGTCTCTTCGTCGATACCGAGGGCATGCCGGGGCGGCCCGATGGCGGCGCCGTCGATGCCGACGGCTGCTATTGGATGGCCGGCAATGACGGCTGGGAGATCGTGCGCTTCACCCCGCAAGGCAAGATCGACCGCCGCATCGCCTTGCCGGTCGCCAAGCCGAGCATGCTGGCTTTCGGCGGTCCGCGTCTCGATGTGATCTATGTGACCTCGATCCGCCCGGCCAATGGCCTCGAGGACCAGCCGATGGCGGGAAGCCTGTTCGCGGTCGAGGCCGGGGTCGCAGGCCTACCCGAGCCGCGCTTCCGGGGATGAGGGAGATCAGCCGGCGGCCTTCTGCAGGGCGCGGATGATCGTCTCGAGATCGTCTTCGTCGGTTCGCCAATTGCAAAATGCCGCCCTGACGCCGCGCACGCCATTGATCGAACCCGGCGTCATCCGCGCCAGCCCTGTCGCATTGAGGCGCGCAAGGAACGCATCATTGGCGGCCGCATTGTCCTCACGCTTGCCGGGCAGCAGCCGGAAACAGACCACATTGAGGCGGACCGGACAGAGAAGCTCGAACCGCGTCGATCCGGCGATCCATGCCGCAAGCCGCGCGGCCATGCGGCAGCAACGCGCCACGATGGCGGCGACGCCGTTGCGGCCATAGGCGGCGAGCGTCATCCAGATGGGCAGGGCCCGGAAACGCTGGGAGCTTTCGACGCCGCGCGACAGAAATTCCGGCTCCGGGCTGCTCGATTCGAGATAGACGGCCGCCGCCCGGCAGGCGGCTTCCAGGCAGTCGACATGGCGGGTGAAGAAGAAGCCGCTCTCATAAGGCACATTCAGCCATTTATGCGCATCGCCGGTGATCGAATGGGCGAGCTCGAGCCCTGCCGCCAAATGCTTGTGCTCGGGTGAGCAGCGCGCATAGATGCCGAAGGCTCCATCGACATGCAGCCAGGCATTGTGGCGGCGACAGAGATCGGCGATCGCCGGCAGGTCGTCGAAGTCGGTGGTGGTGACGGTGCCGGCGCTGGCCACCACCATCTTGGGCGCATCGCCCGCGGCTGTCAGCTTCGGCTCAAGATCGCGCAGATCCATGGCCTGATTGTCGGGCCGCATGGCGACAGAAGTGATGGCATGCCGCCCATGGCCGGCGACGGCCAGCATCTTGACGAAGGAGATATGCGCCGATGCCGAGAGGATGTCGAAACGAGGCAACCGCGCCAGCCCGGTTTCGGCCACGCTGAAGCCCTGCTGCCGGGAAGCCCATTCACGCGCCGCCAGGATGGCGAGCAGATTGGCCGCCGTGGCGCCGGTCGTCAGCACGCCGTCATAGTCGCGTGCCGGCAGATCGAAGAGCGCCAGGAGCCAGCGCATCGTTTCCACCGTCATGCGCGTCGCGACGGAGTCGCCCGCGCTGCCGACATCCTGGTCGACCGCGCCCGCCAACCAATCGCCGAGGACGGCCGCCGGCGTGGCGCCACCCGTCACATAGCCGAGATAGCGGGGGCCGGTGCTGCCGGAGAGGAAAGGCAGCATCGCCGTCTCGAAGATGTCGAGCGCCCGCAGCGCGCCCAGGCCGGCCTCGGGCAGGGCGCCGATGGAACTCTCCGCATCGTACTGCGCGGCGACGGGCCGTTCGGGCAGGGTTTGGAAGAACTGGTCCGAGATGTCCAACGCCCGTTGCGCCAGTCGCCGCCAGTCGCGCGCGTCATTCTCGGGATCCGCCGTCGATCCAACACCGCCCGCATCCCCAGTCTCGTCAGTCATGGTCCACCTCGAGAGGTCGAATTGCGCAGACTGTTATTCCTGGCGCTCAGCGCCGTCCGGCACCGGATACTTGCGACATCGCTTCGCCCGAATGGCGGGCGAGGGCGCGTCCGGCGAGATAGAGCGATCCCGCGATCAGGATCCGTGGCGCCGGCGTGATCTGGGCGGCCTGCCTGAGCGCATCTTCCAGGCTGTCGGCGGTCTCGGCGCTGATCTGATGGCGCCGCGCCGCCTCCGCGAGATCTTGCGCCGGCAGCGCGTTCTCTTCATCGGGAATGGTGAGCGTCACCACGCGGTGGACGATGCCGGCGAAGGGGGCGATGAAATCGCCGGCTGCCTTGCTGTTGAGCATGCCCCAGATGAGAACGAGGGGTCGCGAGACCCGCTCATTGAGCTCGGAGAAGGCGCGCGCCAAGGCGCGGCCGGCGGACGGGTTGTGCCCGCCATCGAGCCACAACTCGGACTCCTTGGGAATGAAGGACCACAATTCGCCCGCGCCCAGTCTCTGCATGCGCGCCGGCCAGCTGGCCGATTTGAGCCCGTGCGCGATATGGCTTTCCCCGATCCGTGCGTCATTGAGGCTGCGCAGGGCGGCGACCGCGGTGCCGGCATTGTCGATCTGATGGCGGCCGGGCAGTTGCGGCAAGGGCAGGTCGAGGAGCCCGCTCTCGTCCTGATAGACGAGCCGGCCATGCTGCTCATAGGCCTGCCAGTCCTGGTTGGCGATGAGGAGCGGCGCGCGCTGGGCCTCGGCACGGCGCTCGATCTCGGCGCGCGCCTCGTCAGGCTGGGGGGCTATGATCGCGGGCACGAAAGGCTTCAAGATGCCGGCCTTCTCGCGCGCGATCTCGGTCAGCGTGTTGCCGAGATATTGCTGGTGATCGTAGTCGATGCTGGTGATGACGCTGACCACCGGCTTCGAGACGACGTTGGTGGCGTCGAGCCGGCCGCCCAGGCCCACTTCCAGCACGAGATAATCGGCGGGGGCGCGGGCGAAAGCGAGGAAAGCGGCCGCGGTGGTGATCTCGAAGAAGGTGATGGGCTCATCCCCATTCGCCCGTTCGCATTCCTCGAGCAAGGCGTTGAGCTTGTCTTCGCCGATGAGCGCGCCACCGCCCGGCTTGCCGAGCCTGATGCGCTCGTGGAATTTGACCAGATGCGGCGAGGTATAGCAGTGGACGGCAAGGCCTGCGGCCTCCATCGCGGCGCGCAAATAGGCGACCGTCGAGCCCTTGCCGTTGGTGCCGGCGACATGGATGACGGGCGGCAGGTTCTCTTGCGGATCGCCGAGCCGCTTCAGGATGCGCCACATGCGATCGAGGCTCAGATCGATGATCTTCGGATGAAGCGACAACAGCCGCTTCAGGATGGCGTCGCTGACGGCCATCGCCTTAGCTGGCGGCCGGGACCAGCGCCGTGCCGCCGCCGTTGCCGTTCCCTTCGCCATTGGTGCTGTTCTTGAGGAAGGGTGGCGCCTTGGTGAGGAGGCGCACCACGCGGCTCACCGTGTCGCGCAGCTGGTGGCGGTGCACCACCATGTCGACCATGCCGTGTTCCTGCAGATATTCGGCGCGCTGGAAGCCTTCGGGCAGCTTCTCGCGGATCGTCTGCTCGATGACGCGCGGGCCCGCGAAGCCGATGAGGGCGCCGGGCTCGGCGATATGGACATCACCCAGCATGGCGTAGGAGGCGGTGACCCCGCCGGTCGTGGGATGGGTCAGCACCACGATATAGGGGAGTTTCGCTTCGCGCAGCTCCCTGACCGCGATGGTCGTGCGCGGCAGCTGCATGAGCGACAGGATGCCCTCCTGCATGCGGGCCCCGCCCGACGAGGCGAAGAGCACATAGGGGGTCTTGTTGTCACGCGCGGCGCGCATCGAGGTGATGAGGCCTTCGCCCGCCGCCATGCCGAGCGACCCGCCCATGAAGGAAAAGTCCTGCACCGTCATGACGATGGGAAGCCCGTCGAGCGTGCCGGAGCCGGCGAGGATCGCATCCTCGGCGCCCGTCTTCTGTTTGGCTTCCTTCAGGCGGTCGGTATAGCGCCGCTCGTCGCGGAATTTGAGCGGGTCGAGCGGCACCTGCGGCAAGGCGATGGTCTCATAGGCGCCGCCATCGAACATGGCTTTGAGCCGGACATCGGGCGCCATGCGCATGTGGTAGCCCGATCCCGGTATGACGAACTGGTTGTTCTCGAGATCGCGATAGAAGACCATCTGCCCCGTCTCGGGACATTTGACCCACATGTTCTCCGGCGTCTCACGCTTGGAACCGAGGAGGCCTCTGATCTTGGGGCGAACGAAATTCTTGATCCAGTTCATCTGATCACCTCCGCACGCCCTGGGCGATCTCGCTCACCAAGGCATGCACGGCCTTCACGGTTTCCGGCGTCGGCTTGCCGGCGCTGTTGAGCGTGGTCTTGACCGCATTGACCAGCGCCGAGCCCACCACCACGCCATCGGCGCTCCTGGCGATGCTGCGCGCCTGCTCGGCCGTCTTCACCCCGAAGCCCACTGCGATCGGCAGCTTGGTATGCCCTTTGAGGCGGATGACGTTCTGCTCGACGCTCTTGAGATCGGGCGCCTTGGTGCCGGTGATGCCGAGCACCGAGACGTAATAAACGAAGCCCGACGTGTTCTTGAGCACCGTCGGCGCTCTCTTGTCGTCTGTCGTCGGGGTTGCGAGGCGAATGAAGTTGAGCCCGGCCTTGATGGTGGGCAGGCACAGCTCGTCATCCTCTTCGGGCGGCAGATCGACGATGATGAAGCCGTCGACGCCCGCTGCCTTCGCGTCCGTCAGAAAGCGCTCGACGCCATAGATATAGATCGGGTTGTAATAGCCCATGAGGACGATGGGCGTGGCGTCGTCGCCTTGGCGGAAGTCGCGCACCATGGCGAGCGTCTTGGCCAGTGTCTGGCCGGCTTTCAGGGCCCGGAGACCCGCTTCCTGGATGGCGGGGCCGTCGGCCATGGGGTCGGTGAAGGGCATGCCGAATTCGATGATGTCGGCGCCTGCCTTGGGCAGGCCCCTGATGATCTCGAGCGAGGTCGCATAGTCGGGGTCGCCCGCCGTCACGAAGGTGACGAGGGCGGCGCGGCCTTCGCGCTTGAGGTCGGCGAAGCGTTTGTCGATGCGCGTCGTCACAGCTTCACCCCGAGATGATCGGCGACCGTGAAGATGTCCTTGTCGCCGCGGCCCGACATGCAGATGACCATCAGATGGTCCTTCGGCTTCTTGGGCGCCACCTTCATCGCATGGGCCAGCGCATGCGCCGGCTCGAGCGCCGGAATGATACCTTCGAGCTCGCAGCACAATTGGAAGGCCTCGAGTGCTTCCTTGTCCGTCGCCGACACATAGGTGACGCGCTTCAAATCGTTGAGCCAGGCATGCTCGGGGCCGATACCCGGATAGTCGAGGCCGGCCGAGATCGAATGCGCTTCGTTGATCTGTCCATCTTCGTCCATCAATATGTAGGTGCGGTTGCCGTGCAGCACGCCGGGCTTGCCGCCGGTGATCGAGGCCGCATGCTTGCCGCTCGCAAGGCCGCTGCCCTCCGCCTCGACACCATAGATCTCGACGTCCTTGTCGTCGAGGAAGGGGTGGAACAGGCCCAGGGCATTGGAGCCGCCGCCGATCGCCGCGATGAGGGATGAGGGCAGGCGGCCTTCGCGCCGAAGCATCTGCTTTTTCGTCTCGTTGCCGATGACGCATTGAAAGTCGCGGACCATCTCGGGGTAAGGATGTGGGCCCGCCACCGTGCCGATGCAATAGAACGTGTCCTCGACATTGGCGACCCAGTCGCGCAGGGCCTCGTTGAGCGCATCCTTCAGCGTGCGCGAGCCGGACAGGGCCGGCACCACCTCGGCGCCCAGGAGCTTCATGCGGAACACATTGGGCTTCTGCCGCTCGATGTCGACCTCGCCCATATAGACGATGCATTTGAGGCCGAAGCGCGCGCAGGCGGTGGCGGTGGCGACGCCATGCTGGCCAGCGCCGGTCTCGGCGATGATGCGCGTCTTGCCCATGCGCCGGGCGAGCAGGATCTGGCCCATCACATTGTTGATCTTGTGCGCGCCGGTGTGGTTGAGCTCCTCGCGCTTGAAATAGATCTTGGCCCCGCCCAGATGCTCGGTCAGCCGCTCGGCGTAATAGAGCGGGCTCGGTCGGCCCACATAATGCTCGAGAAATTGGTCGAGCTCGGCCTGGAAGGACGGGTCGGCCTTGGCGTCCTCATAGGCCTTCTCCAGGTCGAGAATGAGCGGCATGAGGGTTTCGGCGACGAAGCGGCCGCCATAGATGCCGAACAGCCCCTTTTCATCGGGGCCGGTGCGGTAGGAGTTGGGCTCGATCTTGTTCATGGACTTTATCTAGCGAGGCCCCTTGGCCGCCGCAATGAATTCCCGAATCAAGGTTATATCTTTGATTCCAGGGGATTTTTCGACACCCGAGGAGACGTCCACGATGGGTGCGCCGGTGACCCTTATCGCCTCGACCACATTGCCGGGGTTGAGGCCGCCCGCTAGGAGGAAGCCCGCAGCGGCATTGCCTTGCCGCAGGAGCTTCCAGTCGAAGGCAATGCCGTTGCCGCCGGGGAGCGCGTCTTTCAGTGTTTCCGGCGCCTTGGCGTCATAGAGGATGAGGGCGGCTATCCCGTCATAGGCGCGCGTTTGCGCCACATCGTCCTGGGTCCTGACTTTGATCACCTTGATCACCGGCTTGCCGCTCCGCTCCCGGATCTCGGCGGTGCGTTCAGGGCTTTCGCTGCCTTGCACCTGGAAAAAGTCGGGATCGACAGCTCGCGTGATTTCATCGATCAGGCTGTCCTCGGCATCGACGACGAGCGCCACAATGCGGGCGCGGCCCCGAGCGAGCCTTGCCAGCTCTCCAGCCTTGGGCGGAGACACGTAGCGCGGGCTCTTGGGATAGAAGTTGAACCCGACAAGGTCGGCCCCCGCCTCGAGCGCCGCCGTCACGGTCTCGGGCGTCGACAGACCACAGATTTTGACGTCAACCGACATGGCTGAGGTCAAGCGTCGCGGCGATCGCGTGCGCCGCGGCGGCGGGATCGGCAGCACCGGTGATGGGGCGGCCGATGACCAATATGTCGGCGCCGTCGTCACGGGCGGCGCGCGGTGTCGCGATACGTTTCTGGTCTTGGACTTGCGCATCGGCGGGGCGGATGCCGGGAACGATGGTGAGGAAATCGCGCGCCGTCGCCGTCTTGACCGCCCGCACATCCTGCGGGCTGCAGACGATGCCGGCGAGGCCGGCGGCGCGCGCGAGCTGCGCCAGGGCGGCCGCATGCTCGCGCCCGCTGCGGTCGGCTGCAAATCCCGCCGCATGGATATCGGCATCGGCGAGGCTCGTGAGGATGGTGACGGCGATCAAGAGCGAGCGGCCGTCGACGGCCTCTGCCGCCGCCCGCAGCATGTCGGCGCCGCCGGTCGCATGCACATTGATGATCGCGGGCTTCGGATCGAGCCGCATCAGCGAGCGCAGGGCCGAGGCGACGGTGTTGGGGATGTCGTGGAGCTTGAGGTCGAGGAAGATCGGCAGGCCTTCCTTGGCGACCGTCTCATAGCCCTTTGGGCCATTGGCATAGAAGAATTCCATGCCGAGCTTGGCATAGCCCACATGGGGCTTGAGCGCGCGTGCGAGCTCCGTGGCGCGCGCCACATCCGGCGTGTCGAGAGCGGCGCAAATCGGGTTCTGGATCATAGCGCGGCCCCCTTACTCCGAAATGGCGGCCCGCGCAAACCGGACGCCTCCGCCTCCTGAATGACCGGTGAACAGGCTTTTCAGCGATCCTACAGTCCGCATCCCGCATCCTCCGCCCCAGTTTGGACATTTTTCCAGGAGGCCGTCGCATGTCGACATATCGCAGCCTTGCCGCAGCCTTGCCCCTGGCGGGCCTGGTTCTGTCCGCGCCTGCTTTGGCGGGCCAGTGGCCAAAATTCGATCTGATCCGCCTGACACCCATAGGCGCGCCGCCCGAGATCACCGTCGAATCGGACAACGGCACCAGTTGGACCCGGGTCACCAAGCGGAACTTTGCTTTCCTTGGCCGCGTGGAGGTCAAGATGGATCTGGGCAAGGTCGTCTGGTACTGGGTGAAGCATACCGGCAAGGAAATCGATGACGATGAGACCGGTCGCGCAAAATCCTTCTCCAAGGTGGTCCAGCTCCCGACGTCGACGGACAATCTGGGCATCGCGGCACTGACGGCCGTGTCGGCCTGCAACGCCAAGCTCGCCGCCGGCGCCGACATCAGCAAGGACCAGCATGTCAGCATCAGCACGGATCTCGAGCTGCACGCCGCGGCCGAAACCAATTCTGAAAAGCTGGTCCGCGACGCTGTCGGGATATTTCCCGTGAAGGTCAGATGCATCGGCATCGCGGTCGACACGCAGCCGACGCCACCGCCGGTCGCCGACACGGATGACCTGAAGCAGCCGGAGGAGAAGTTCAAGGTCCTGTCGGCGGCGCTCGGCATCCACAAGCCGCAATCCAACGCCTGCCCGGCCAAGGCGCGGATCAACACGCGTATCCGGACCAATTTCGCCGGCAAGGTCACCTTTATCTACCGGCAGGCGGGCGGCGGCAAATCCGCGCCCATCAGCGTGATGTCGAAGAAGCTGGCGAACGGCAAATTCTATGCCGTGCACAATCAGGTGGTCGACATCAAGAAGGCCGTCGACACCAAATATATGGTGGAGGTCGTCGGCAAGGGCATCATCTCGGACTGGCAGGCGCTGAAGGTGCCGTGCAAGATCGGCCTGGGTGGCGGCGACGACCTGGCGTCGCAGCCCGAGATCCCCTTCAAGGTGCTGAGCGCGCAGCTCGGCATCAAGGGACCGAAGACCAGGCTGTGTCCGAACAAGGCGACATTGACGGCCTGGTTCAAGACCAACAAGCCGGGCAAGGTCGGCTTCCGCCTGATGCGTAAAAATGGGCCGGCAGGGCCGATGATCTTCGCGAACGCGGTGAAGGCACCGTCGGGCTATATGGCGACCTATACGCGCGTGATCGAGATCACCAAGCCCATCAGCACGTCCTATTCAGCGGTGGTGCCGGGCGCGGGTGGCCTCGCCAGCAATTTCGTGCCGCTGAAGGCCAGCTGCGCGCTGGGCCAGCCGGGCATCGTCCTCGGCGAGTGAGGAGGAACAGCGTGGAGCACCGGTGAGAGCCCGGTGCTCAGCTCCTTGAATAGACCAGCGTCGCTGTGGCGAGGTCCTCGATGGCGGTGCCGCAGGACTTGAACAAGGTGATCTCGTCGCTGTTGCGCCGGCCCGCGGTCTTGCCCCGGCAGAGGCCGAAGAGG
>JBFWNN010000044.1:0-50408 GCA_050251035.1 Parvibaculaceae bacterium | reverse complement strand
GACCGCGTTGCAGCGGACATTCGGGCCGTGGTCGACCGCAATCGACCGGGTCAGGGAATGAATGAAGGCCTTCGATGCATTGTAGACCGCCATCGAGGATCGGAAACCACGCCCGATATGGAGCCGATATTCACGATGACGCCGCCGGTCTTTTCCATCCCGGGCAGGATGGCGCGACACATGTTGAACGTGCCGCGCGCGTTGATGCCCATGACGAGGTCCCAATCCTCGTCCGTCGTCTCGGTCACGGTCTTCTCGATCTGGACGCCGGCATTGTTGACGAGGATATCCACCGCGCCGAAGCGCTCCCGGGCGGCGGCGACAATGCGCGCCGCATCCGCCGTTCTGGAAACGTCGGCCTGCAGCCAGGCCGCTTCCGAGGCGAGATCGGCCGGCCGGCACCCCCGCCCGCAGGTGAGAACGCTCACGTCTTCAGCCAGGAACCGGTCGACGATGGCACGGCCGATGCCGCGGCTCCCGCCCGTGACGACCGCTGCTCTTTTCCCCATGGTGCGGATCTTGGTATCCCTTTCGCTAGAACGCCACCCTGTCCCCGCCCTTCAGGCCCAATCGCGCTCTGGCTTCGCTCGGCGTCGCCACCGCCAGGCCGAGATTTTCGATGATGGTCCGGATCTTCCGCACCTGCTCCGCATTGGACTTCGCCTTGAGGCCGGGGCCGATATAGAGGCTGTCTTCCAGTCCGACCCGGACGTTGCCGCCCAGCATCGCGGCCTGGGTGGTGAAGGGCAATTGGTGACGGCCGGCGGCCAGCACCGACCATTCGTAGTCCGATCCGAAGAGCTTCTGGGCGATCGTGTGCATGTGCATCAGGTTATCCGGGTCGGCGCCGACGCCGCCGAGGATGCCGAAGACCATCTGCACGAAGAACGGCGGCTCGAGCCAGCCCTGGTCGATGATCCAGGCCAGGTTATAGAGGTGCCCGAGGTCGTAGCATTCGAATTCGAACCTGGTGCCGTGCCCCTGCCCCAGCTCCTTCACGATGAATTCGATGTCGGCGAAGGTGTTCCTGAAGATGAAGTCTTTCGTCTTCTCCAGGAACTCCGGCTCCCAGGCATGCTTCCAGTCCGTGTATTTCGCCGCCATGGGGAAGATGCCGAAATTCATCGAGCCGACATTGAGCGACGCCATTTCCGGGCTTGCCCGCACCGCGGCGCGCAATCTCTCCTCGCGGGTCATGCCGAGGCCGCCGCCGGTGGACACGTTGATGACGGCGCTGCTCGACTGCTTGATGACCGGCAGGAACTCCATGAACAGTTCCGGGCGCGGGTCGGGCCTGCCGTCCTGCGGATTGCGGGCATGCAGGTGAATGATGGCGGCGCCCGCTTCGGCCGCTTCGATCGAGGCTTGCGCGATTTCCGTCGGCGTGATCGGCAGATGCTCCGACATTGTCGGCGTGTGGATGCCGCCGGTCGGCGCGCAGGTGATGATGACGGGCCTGGCCATCGCTCACAGCCTCATCTGCTGGACCTGCGCGGTCAGCGCGCCGTCGAGCACCCACAATTGCCCGCTGGCGTAGCGCGCCTCGTCGGAGGCGAGCCAGTTCACCAGATTGGCGACATCGTCCGGCGTGCCGTAACGGCGCAAGGGATGCACGCCCCGCACCGCGCTCTCCAGCGTCCCGATATCGCCGGCATCGCGGAAGAAGTTCCTCAGCATGGGCGTGTCGACATAGCCGGGACATACCGCGTTCACGCGGATGCCTTCGGGTCCATGGTCGCAGGCCATCGCTCGCGTCAAGGCGTGCACCGCGCCCTTGGTCGCGCAATAGGCCGCGAGGCCCGGATCGGCGATGAATCCGTCATACGAGCCGAAATTGATGATCGATCCGTTGCCGGATTTGCGCAGGAGCGGCAGCGCGTGCTTCGACGCCAGGAACGTTCCCGTGACGTTGACCGCAAAAATCCGGTTCCACTCCGTGAGGCTGGTCTGCTCGATGGTTTTTTCGATCTCGATCCCGGCGGCGTTGACCAGGATATCGAGCTTGCCGCAGTCGGCCTCGACGCGCGTCATGGCGGCGCGCGCCTCATCCTCGGAGGTGACGTCGAACCGCACGAAGCGGCTGCCGTCCACGGCATCCGCGAGCGTGCCCGCTTCCGTCAGGTCGGCGGCGAATACGATGGCGCCCTCGCGCTGGAAGCGCCTGCAGATGGCGCGCCCGATACCGCCGCGCCCGCCGGTCACGAGCGCGATTCTTCCCGACAGCATGGTGCTCAAGCTGCGGCCCCCGACGCGTGACGGTCTCCGGCATAGGCGCCGAGCACCAGGCCGTGAAAATGATGCAGGGCGTGCTCGGATTTGCCCGATCCATCCGGATCGTGGACGATGCGCCCTTGCCGGAAGGCCGGCGTCTTCATCCCCTGCTGAACGCTCTCGACCAGCGAGATGTCCTCCATCTGCAGCACCGTGTCCAGATAGCGGATCGCGGCCTTCTCGGTCGCGTCGGGCTCCGGCGTTTCCAGGAAGAAGTCATAGGTCTCGAGCGTCCGCTCCGGCCCCATCGGAATGATGTTGAGGACGATCATGGAACTGCGGCCCGGATAGCGCATGAGGCAGGTCGTGGGCCACAGCCACCAGACGGCATGCGTCCGCACCTTCGCGTTCGATGTGTCGTAGGCCGAGTTCGCCTGCTGGCCGGCATCCGCCATGTGGCTGGAGTAGATGCCATGGGTGGTGACCTTGTACGTATCCATGTCGACCAGCGTGCAGAAGTCCTTGTGCGCCACCGGGCAGTGATAGCATTCGAGGAAATTGTCGACGACGTTCTTCCAGTTGGATTTGATGTCATAGGTCAGCCGGTGGCCGAAGGTCAGCGTATCGATGTCCGGCGCCCAATGCCGGATCTCGGTCCCGAGATCTCCGGAAAGCTCCCTGAGCGGCGGCGAACCGGCATCCAGATTGACATAGACGAAGCCGCAGAACTCCTCGACTTGCACGGGCTCGAGCCGAACCGACTTGAGGTCGAAATCCTTCAGGTTTTCCGTATGCGGTGCGCGCGCCAGCTGTCCGTCCAGTTTGTAGGTCCAGGCATGGTAGGGACACATGATCTTCGTCGTCTTGCCTTCTCCCGTCAGGAGCCTGTGCGCCCGGTGCTTGCAGACATTGTAGAAGGCCCTGAGCGTGCCTTCGCGGTCCCTGACGATCGCGATCGGCTTGCCGGCGATCTCGATGCTGACGAACGAGCCCGGCTCGCGCAGTTTTTCGACATGGCACACCCACTGCCAGCTTTTGCCGACGATCTCCTCGAGGTCGACCTGATGCCAGCGGGGATCGGTGTAGGCCTCCGCGCTCAGCGAGAGCGATCGGCACGGATCCGCGTGATATCCATTCGTGATGGCCGCGAATTGGTGCTTGGTCGGGTATTCGCCCATGGCAACCTCCCAGATGGATCGGGCGCAGCATTGCGCATCGCCAAAGGATCGCGCTCCGGGCCCGCCAGAACTATGCATGTTTGGCCATTGACATGATGTATTTCGCCCAAGGCTCGCAGCGGCCGGCGTTCAGTCCTTCTTGCGATGCATCGGCCAGGCGCGGAATTCGAAGGGCACTCTCCCTTCCACCCTGTCCGTCCGGGGCGCGAGGCCGAAGCGTTCGCGATAGGCGCGGCTGAAATGCGCCTGGTTGGAGAAGCCGGACGCGACGGCGATCTCGGACAGCCGCATGTCCGTTTGCGTGACCAGGCTTCGCGCCCGGTCGAGTCGGATGTCGCGATAGTAGAGGACGGGACTCTTCCGCACGAATCGCACGAAGAGGCGGTCGAGCTGGCGCTGGGACAGCCGCACGCGCTTGCATATCTGAGGGATCGACAAGGCGTCTTCCAGATTGTCTTCCATGAGCTTGATCGTCCGTTTCAGGACGTCGGGCGCGGTGCTGCCCAAGGGTTCGAGGGAACCGGGATTCTGCGATGTTCCCCGTGGCCGCAGGCTTTGGTGGAAGAGGTAGCGCGCCGCGGCGTTCGCCAGCGAGTCGCCATGCATGCTCCTGATGATATGAAGAGCCAAATCCATTGCGGCGCTGCCGCCGCAGCAGGTGATGCGACCTCCGTCGAAGACGAACAGATCCTCGCTGGTTTCCGTATCGGGATAGAGCTCCTTCAATGAATCGATATGCTCGTAATGCGTGGTGGCCCGCTTGCCTTTCAAGAGCCCGGCCTCTGCCAGGATGAAGGCGCCCGTATCGAGCCCGCCCAATGTGACGCCGGCACGCGCCCAGCGGAGCAATGCGCTGTGCAGCGGCGCGCTGTTATAGGTCTCCGGCGCCCAGCTCGATGACACGACGACGATGTCTTGCGGCTGGTTGCGCATTTCGCGCAGGGCTTTGGTGCGCACGCTCAAGCCGTTGCTCGCGGTGATCTCGCCGCCGCTCGCCGAAACGAGGTCCCAGCGGAAGAGAATGCTGCCGTCCAAATAGTTCGATGCGCGGAAAGGATCCAGAAACCCGACCGTGGCCGCCAGGTTGAAGTTCGGCGTCACGATGACAAGCAGCTTGAGCGTCGCCTTCCGGTCGTCGGGCATGGCCAGAAATCAAAAGTTGATGTCCGAAAATGCTAAATTCTCCCGTTCCCCTGTGCAAGAGTTTCGTCAACGTCCCGCGCGGATGTCAGGGAGGAACGATATGAAAAAAGCTGCGATCGACGGAATGGCTCTAGCCGCGGTGCTTACGGTCGTCACATCCGGCGGGCTGCAGGCAGCGGAGCTCGGCGCCAAGGATGAGCCCATAAAGCTCGCCATCAACGAATGGACCGGCCAGCATGTCACGACGCATATTGCGGGCCAGATCCTCGAAGCGGCAGGCTACAAGGTCCAGTACGTCACCGCGGGCTACCAGAACATGTGGCAGGCGGTTGCCGATGGCGAACTGGATGCCGCGGTCGAGGTGTGGGCATCGAATGTCACCGAGCAATACAAGCAGCTCAACGCGGAAGGAAAGGTCGAGGATCTCGGCGGTCTCGGCCTCACGGCGCGCGAAGGCTTCGTCTACCCGCCGCATGTGGCCGATATCTGTCCGGGCCTGCCGAAGTGGGAAGCGCTGAAGGACTGCGCGGCGCAGTTCGCCACCGCCGAGACGCTGCCCGAGGGCCGTCTCGTCGATTATCCCGGCGATTGGGGTACGCCCGGCGCCGATCGCATCAAGGCCATCGATCTTCCGTTCAAGGCGATCCCGGCCGGCTCGGAGGGCGCGCTCGTCGCCGAGATCCGCGCCTCGGCGGAAAAGAAGACGCCGTTGCTCGCGATATTCTGGCAGCCGCATTGGGCGATGTCGGCCTATGATCTGAAATTCGTGGAGCTGCCTGCCGGAACGCCGGAATGCTACAGCGATCCGGCCTATGGTCCGAACCCCGCCGTGACCGGCGATTGCGATTTCCTGCCCAGCCGCATTTTCAAGGCGGCCTGGCCCGGCCTCAAGACGAAATGGCCCGCCGCCCATGAGATCCTGAAGAACTTCAAGCTGACGACCGAACAGCAGCAGCCGCTGATGGGCGCCATCGACGTCGACCAGAAGCCGCTCGAAGACGTCACCAAGGCTTGGGTCAGCGCGAATGAAGCCATTTGGCGGCCGATCGTCGATGCAGCGGTCAAATGATGCCGGCAAGCCGCCGGCGGAGCTGAGATCGGCGGAATTTCCGGCGATCTCCTGTGAGGGTTGCTGGAAGGTCTTCGGCGCCGGTGCGACGGAGAAGCTGGCTTTGGCCCTGGAGCAGTCCGACGGCGCGCCCGGGCCCGCCGCCACGCTGCTGCGCCAGCAAGACCTGATCCCGGCGGTTCGCGGCGTCACCTTCGAGGTTCGCACGGGCGAGCTCTTCGTCATCATGGGGCTTTCGGGCTCGGGCAAATCCACCCTCATCCGCTGCCTCACCCGCCTCATCGACGGCACCGCCGGGAAAGTGAAGATCGAAGGTGAGGACATCTTCGCCGCGAGCAAGAAGCGCCTGACCCAGCTGCGCCGCGGCAAGCTCGGCATGGTGTTCCAGCACTTCGGTCTCTTCCCGCACATGACGGCGGTCGAAAACGTCGCCTTCCCGTTGCGGATGCAAGGCCAGGGCGCCAAGGCCCGTCGCGCCAGGGCGCTCGAGATGCTGCGCATGGTCGGGCTTTCCGGGCGCGAAGACTCCTTTCCGCGCCAGCTGTCGGGCGGTCAGCGTCAGCGCGTCGGCATCGCCCGCAGCCTCGCGGCCGATCCCGACATCTGGTTCCTGGACGAGCCGTTCTCCGCATTGGATCCGCTCATCCGCCGCCAGCTGCAGGACGAGTTCCTGAAGCTGCAGAAGTCCTTGCACAAGACGAGCATATTCATCACGCACGACATAACCGAGGCGCTCAAGCTCGCCGATCGCATCGCCATCATGCGCGACGGCGCGATCGTGCAGATCGGCACGCCGGACGAGATCGTCCTCAACCCGGTCGACGACTATGTGCGCGAATTCTCCCGCGACGTGCCGAAGGGGCGCCATGCGCATGTGGATGCGTTGATGCAGCCGCCCGGCGCCTCTGCCGACATGCCCGACGATCCGGGACTCAGCGTCGACATGACGATCAACGCGGCGCTGGCGTCATGCATGGCCCTCTACAAGCCGGTGCCCGTCTGGGGCAAGGACGGAGAGATGGCCGGCACCGTTCATCCCTCCGCTCTCGCCGAGGCGTTGCAAGTAGATGATGCTTGACCGCGCCGAGCCTGTCGCCGGGATGAATGCCCGCCTCACCGCCGGGCGATTGGCGATGATCATCGTCGCCGTGGGCGCGTTCTCGATCCTGGCGGCGCCTTATCTCCCCTGGATCGTGAAATGGCCCGACGCCTGGGCCCTGCCGGCGACCAGATGGATCGGAGCGGGTGTGTCCTGGCTGGTGACGGGCATCAAGCCGGCCGCGCGCGTCGTGACCGCCGTGCTCGCCTTCCCCATGGCCTGGAGCAATGCGCTGCTGACGCAGGTGCCATGGCCGATCGTCATCGGCACCGTGACCGGCCTCGCATGGTATCAGGGCGGCATCAGGATGGCCGCCCTGGCCGGTCTGGGTTTCGGGTTCGTGCTCGCGTCGGGCTACTGGCTCCAGGGCATGAACACTCTTTCTCTCGTTGCCGTGTCGGTGCCCCTGGCGCTTCTCGTCGGCGCCATGATCGGTATTCTGGCGCATGAGTCGCAGCGTTTGAGGCCGGCCATCCAGACAACTCTCGATGTCATGCAGACGGTGCCGACTTTCGCCTATCTGACGCCGTTGCTCTTCCTGTTCGGTTTCGGTCCGGTGGTGGGGCTCGTCGCATCTGCGATCTATGCCGTTCCGCCGATGGCGCGCAACATGGTGCTCGGGCTCGAGCGCGTGGAGCCGGAAATAAGGGAAGCGGCGGTCATGAGCGGCGGCAACCGCTGGCAGCAGCTGGTGCTGGTCGAGATCCCGGCCGCGGCGCCGCAGATCCTGGTCGGCGTCAACCAGTGCCTGATGGCTTCGCTTTCGATGGTGATCATCGCCGCCGTGATCGGCGGCTTCAACGACATCGGCTGGGAAGTGCTGATGACCATGCGCAAGGCCGAGTTCGGCAAGAGCCTGCTGGCCGGGTCCGTGATCGTCGTCTTTGCCATCGTGATCGACCGGATGAGCAGCGCCGGATCCGCCGGCCGCAGCGGTCACAGCCTCTACGTCGCCTGGGGAATCCCGGCGCTTGCCGTCATCGCCACGGCGCTTTTCTGGGACAGGCTGCCCGATCCGCGCGGCTTTGCGCTCTTCCACGGCCTCACCCAGGATATCGACGCGCGGCTGGCGCAGTTCACCGCGAGCAACGGGGCGCTGCTCGATCAATTCAAGAACGGTGCCATGTTCTACGTGCTCCTGCCTTTGCGTATCGGGCTCGACAATGCGGTACTCCCGCTCACCTGGGGCTTCCAGTGGACGCCGGCCATGAGCATCGCCCTCTATGCCGTCACGGCGGCGGTCGCCGGCGCGCTCGCCTGGCAGGACAGGCCGGCGGCGGGATGCCTCCTGCTGATCGGCGTTGGCGTCCTGGAGACGGGCATTGCCCAATTGCCCTGGCCCGTCGTTCTCTCGGGCGCGGCCGCGCTCGGATGGCTCTCCGGCGGCCGCAGGCTCGCTGTCGTCGCCGTGATCCTGCTTGGCCTGATTCTCGTGTCGGGCCTCTGGGACCGCGCCTTGCTGTCGCTGTACCTGACGGGTGCTGCGGTCATGGTCTGCATTGCGGTCGGTGGCGCGATCGGCATCCTCTCCTTCTTGAGCCCGCTGCTCTGGCGCCTGGTCCAGCCGGTCTGCGACATGCTGCAGACGATCCCCCTCTTCGTCTTCCTCATCCCGGTGCTGATGTTCTTTCAGATCGGCGAGTTCTCCGCCTTTGTCGCGATCTGCGCCTATGCCGTGGTGCCGATGATCCGCTACACGCGGCATGGCCTCGATACGACGCCCGAAGAGCTGCTCGAAGCCGCCGTGGCATCCGGCGCCACGCCGCTGCAGACGCTGCTGGAGGTGCGCTTTCCCTATGCCGCGCCGACAATTCTCTTAGGACTGAACCAGACGATAAACTATGCGTTCGCCATGCTGGTGATCGCTGCCCTGGTCGGCACCACCGAACTCGGGCAATCGATTTTTCTGGCGCTGGGCCAGGCCGATGTGGGCCTCGGCATCGCTGCCGGCGCCGCCATGGCCATGCTGGCCCTGGTTGCCGATCGGCTGGTGCAGGGCTTCGCGAACGAACGGCGCAAAGCCCTCGGACTATCAATGTGAGACGATGACGGTGCCGAGGATCACTTACAAACTGGCGGATGGCGGTGGGCGGACGGTGGACGTCCCCAACGGACAGAGCGTGAAGGACGGGGCTATCGGCAACGCGATTCCTGGCATAGTCGCGGAATGCGGCGGGCAATGCGCTTGCGCGACATGCCACGTCTATGTCGATGCGAGCTGGTGGGAAACCGTCGGCGCGCCGGGCGACATCGAGAGCGACATGCTGGATTTCGTGGCGGCCGCGCGCAGCGAAACGAGCCGCCTCTCCTGCCAGGTGACGATCAGCGAAGAACTGGACGGGTTGATCGTGCACGTTCCCGCCGAGCAATAGCGTCTGCCGTCAGCTTGCGCGAGCCGGTTCATCGCGCTTGACTCATGACTTCCCGACATGGACGGAGGGCCGCCGGTGGTGCCAGGGGAGCGCTGTCTCGAAGAGGCGCGCGACCTGGAACAGCGTGGTCTCGTCGGCGAAGCGGGCGGCGAATTGCACGCCGACCGGCAGTCCGGACGAGCTCCAATGCACCGGCAGCGAGATCGCCGGGTTTCCGCTCGTATTGAACACCGCCATGAAGGAATCGATGGCGTTCATCGCTTCGCTCCATTGCGCCGCATCGACCGGACCCGGCGGATCGCAGCGCACCGCGCCGATCAGGGGCGCCGCCGACATGCAGGTCGGCGTGACGAAGAGATCATAGGTTTGGAAGAAGGCGCCGACCGACTGGTTGAGCGCGTTGAAGACCTCGAGAGCGCGATAGAGGTCGCCCGCGGTGACGGTCTTGCCATGCTCATAGAAGGCGAACGTCGTCGTCTGCGGGGTGCCGGGACCCGGCTTGCGCCCCATCATGGCGCCGAGGGCATCGAGCGCCACCGTCGTGCCGGAGCACCAGATGTCGAGCGTCGCCTTGGCGAAAGGCGGATGGTCGTAGGACGGCCGCGCCTCCTCGACCGCATGTCCCTCCTGTTCGAGCAGGCGCACGGCCTTTTCCACGCCGGTGATCGCATCCTTGTCCGCCGTGACGCCCGTCCAGGCGGTCGTCGCGAAGGCGACGCGCAGTTTCTTCTTCGGCGGCGCGAGCGCGGCGGCGTAAGGCTGCTCGGGCCGCTGCAGCCCATAGGCATCGCCCGGTTTCCAGCCCTGGGTCAGGTCGAGAGCCAACGCGCTGTCGCGCACGCTGCGGGTGACGACGAAGCTCACCGCGAGTCCGGCGACGGGGTCGGCGGGATAAAGGCCGGGCGAGACGCGGTTGCGCGTCGGCTTCAATCCGACAAGGCCGCAATGGGCAGCGGGGCTGCGGATGGATCCGCCGCCGTCGCTCGCGGTGGCGATCGGCACGGCGCCGGCGGCGACCATGGCGCAGGATCCGCCGCTCGACCCGCCGGGCGTGCGGGAAATATCCCACGGATTGCGCGTGACGCCGGCAATCTTGCTTTCGGTTATCGAGGCAAGGCCGAATTCGGGACAGGTCGTGCGGCCGAGATTGTTGAGACCGGCGCGCCTGAGGCCGGCCACCACGACCGAATCCTCCGTGGCGACGTTGCCGCGCAGCAGCTCGCAGCCCATCTCGAATTTCGTATTGGCCTCGGATTCGAGATCCTTGTTGAGCATCGGCACGCCGCGCAACGCGCCATCCGGATGGTTCTCTGACGAGAGATTCTCGAGACGGTCTGGAAAGGTCTCGATGACGGCATTGAGTTCGCCGTTGACGGCGGCGATCGCCCTGAGAGCGGTCTCCGCCAGCTCTTTCGCCGTCACCTCGCCGCGTTTCACGAGCAGTGCCAGTTCCGTCGCGTCCTTGCTGCTGTAGTCCGAGAGCGTCATGATCGTTCCCTGTGTTGCGTGAGCCTCATGCCCGCCGCCAAGCGCGGTCGGCACGGCGGCGCTTAGCCCGAGGAGGCTCGTCGATTTGAGGAAGGAGCGCCGGCTGAGCGCTTCCGGTGACGGCTTGCCTGTGACCTGCATGTTGTCCTCCCGATGATGTTGTTTTTCCCGATCGGAGCACGGCGACTTTTTCTGTGGAAGAGCGGTTTGTTTTTCCTGGTATCGATCTAGCGCGCGTCCCGGCGAAGTGGACTCACTTCGCCGACAAGGATTCGCGCCAGATCAATATGTTGGAGCAATCCTCATCGCCAAAGTCTTCAACTTTGGCGCGATTTGCTCCATGGGCTGCGGATTCAGTAGGCCGAACTCTCGCCTGGGCTGAGGCTGTGACGCTCATGGCCCTGGATCGGCGGATTGAAGATCGACACGAGGCGCAGATCGGTCTTCGCCCTGAGATAATGCTTGTCGTGCTTGTCGAGCGCATAGATGACGCCCGGCCTGATGACATGGCGGTTGCCGTCCATGTCCTCGACCTCGCCTTCCCCGGAAAGACAGTAGCAGGCCTCGAAATGGTTCTTGTATTCGAGCAGCGACTGCGTGCCGGCGAGCACCAGCGTGTCGGCGACGGCAAAGCCCATGCCGTCTTGGGCGAGCAGCAGGCGGCGGCTCTGGCCGTTGCCCCAGGCGACATCATGGTCGCTGCCCGCGATATCCTCGAAGGATCGAACGATCATCTGTTTTCTCCCGCTGTAAAATGTTAGAATTTCTGAATACGGCCGAAAGGGCCCGAACGATTGAATGACCCCGAGAATGATGCAGGATTGCAATCGGCACAAATGATCAGTTCTAACAGACTTGTAAGATGGAATAACATATGGACCTGCCGCCGCTGACCGCGCTGCGGGCCTTCGAGGCGGCGGCGCGCTGGTCGAGCCTGTCGCGCGCGGGTGATGAGCTGCATGTGACGCATGCCGCGATAAGCCATCAGATCAAGCACCTGGAATCCTGGCTCGGCCGGCGCCTGATGCGGCGCTCCGGCCGCGGTGTCGCGCTGACGCCGGCCGGCCTCGAATTCCATCGCGTCGTGACGGCCGCTCTCGCCGCCATCGCCAGTGCCGCCGCCAATATGCGCCGCACCCATGATGCGCGCTCGATAACGGTGGGCTGCATCCCGTCGATCGCGGCGCGCTGGCTCGTGCCTGCGCTTCCGGCCTTCATGGCGCATCATCCCGAGATCAATCTGCGTATCGTCTATGCGCGGGCGGAGGAGCAGTTCGACACCGAGGCGCTCGACGTGCTGATCACGCTGGGTGAGGATCGCTCGCCCGGTGTCGAAAGCCGCCTTCTCTTCTCACGTGTCAATAAGCCTGTCGCCAGCCCCTTTTATCTCGAACGGCATCCCGGGCTGCGCCGGACGGAGGACATCGCCAAGGCCGATCTTCTGCATGACGAGAAGGTCGAATATTGGCTCGACTGGTTCAGGAAGGCCGGGCTTTCTCCGCCGCGGCGGCTGCGCGGCCCGGTGTTTCAGGATTTCAACATGCTGGCGACGGCGGTGATCGCCGGGCATGGCGTGGCGCTGTGCCCGATCGAAGTGTTCCGGCACGAGATCCAGCGTGGCGACCTCAAGGTCATTTCCGACATCTCGACGCTTGAGGATCAGGGCTATTTCATCAATTCCAGCGCCAGCCCTGGCCGGGCGATCGCCGATTTCATCGGCTGGTTTGCGGCGCAATGCGCGCGTGTTTAGATTTTCGCCGTTGCGCTGGCGCTGCCGGCACGAACGCGGCCGACGGGACACGCGCCGCACATGACATGAAATTAATTTGTCATCGCGCCCGAAGCTGAGAATAGTTGCGTGTCATCGCGTCAGGAACATCCGTCCGGTGCGGACGACTCCCAGCCGGCGGCCTGAGCCGCAGAACGATCCGGGATAAGACAATGAGCAAGCCCTTACGCCGGCTGCTTATGGCGATAGCTTTTGCCATTGCGGCCGTCTCACCGCTTTCACCTGGCGCCGCGCTCGCCGCCGAGCTGACCGGCTTCTGGCTGACGACGCCGCATCCGGAGCTCACCATCAGGCCCGGCGAAACCGAGCCGATCCCGCTCGCCTTGCGCAACGCCAACCTGCCGCCGCAGCGCGCCAGCCTCGAGGTTTCGGGCGTGCCACAGGGCTGGACATGGGCGCTCAAGGGCGGCGGCAGCGAGATCAGCGCCGTCATCGTGTCGCCGGGAACGACCGAGGACGTGAAGCTCGAGCTGACGCCGCCCGCCGGCGCCACGGGCAAGCGCGTCCCCATCACCGTCAAGGCGCGTTATGGCAGCGAGACGATCGACCTGCCGCTGGCGGTCAGCCTGTCTGATGCGCCCAAGGGCGGTCTCGAGCTCAAATCCGATCTGCCGGCGCTCAAGGGCACGGCGCGCTCGACTTTCAGCTTCAAGGTGACCCTGACCAACAAGGGGGCCGAGGAGAATCTGGTCAATCTCGCCGCCCAAGTGCCGGAAGGCTTTGCGACGCGCTTCAAGCGCGGCTATGGCTCGGAGGAGATCACCGGCCTTCCGGTCAAGGCGGGCGAGAGCCAGGACATCACGCTCGAAGTGACGCCGGCGCGCGGCGCGCCCGCCGGCCGCTACCCCGTCGTCATGGCGGTCAAGGCCGGCGATGCCGGCGCCCGGACCGATCTCGCCATCGACATAGCGGGTGAGCCCGATATCGGCCTCAGCGGACCGCAGGAGCGCCTGTCGGGCGAGGCGGTGGCCGGCAAGGAAGCGAGCTTCCCCTTCACCCTCACCAACAGCGGCAGCGCGCCCGCCAACGGGCTCGAGGTGTCGGCGACGGTGCCCTCGGGCTGGAAGGCCGAGGTCGAGCCGAAGCTGATCGAGACCCTGCCGCCCACCGGCACCAGCGAGGTTGTGGTCAAGATCACGCCGTCCGAGCGCGCCATTGCCGGCGACTACATGGTCACCGTGCGCGCATCGGGCGGGCCCGCGTCGGAATCGGCGCAGTTCCGCGTCACCGTCAACACCTCGACCGTGTGGGGCGTGGCGGGCCTCGGCATCATCGCGCTTGCCGCGCTCATCCTCGGCCTCGCGGTCCTGCGCTACGGACGAAGGTAGGCCCCCATGCCCGTCATCGAAGCGAGCGGCCTCACCAAGCGCTATGGCCGCACTGTCGCCGTCGACGGCATCGACCTCAGCGTTGGCAAGGGCGAGGTCGTCGGCCTTCTCGGCCCCAACGGCGCCGGCAAGACCACGACGATCCTGATGCTGCTGGGCCTCACCGAGCCGAGCGCCGGCAAGGTGAGCATCCTGGGCTTCGATCCGCTGCGCCAGCCGCTCGCGCTCAAGCGCGCGGTCGGCTATCTGCCGGATACGGTGGGCTTCTATGATGCGCTGACCGGACGCGAGAATCTCCGCTACACCGCCCGCCTCAACGCGATGTCGCGGCGGGAGACGGATGAGCGGATCGATGCGGCGCTCGCCAGAATGCGGCTCGCCGATGTCGCCGACAGGCGCGTGCAGACCTATTCGCGCGGCATGCGCCAGCGCCTCGGCATTGCCGAGCTCCTCATGCGCGACTGCCAGGCCGCCATACTCGACGAGCCGACATCGGGGCTCGATCCGCAATCGACCCGGGAGCTGCTCGACATCATCCAGCTCCTGAGCCGTGACGGCATGACCATCCTGCTCTCCTCGCACATGCTCAATGTCGTGCAGTCGGTGTGCCATCGCATCGCGCTTTTCGGCAATGGCCGCATCGGCTTCTTCGGCACGATCGAGGAACTGGCGGCGCGGATCGGCGGCGGCGCCTATGTGGTGGATGTCGAGGCGGAAGGGATCGACCTCGCCAAGGTGGCGGGCTTGGCCGATGGCGTGAAGGCCATCACCGCCGGCCAGGACGGTCATTGGCTGGTCGAGGCCGAGCGCGACGTGCGCCCTGAGCTCGCCCGGCTCGTCGTGGAGACGGGCGGCGCGCTGCGCAATCTCGATCTGCGCCGCGCCAGCCTCGACGAGGCCTACCGGCGCTATTTCGAAGGGCTGCGCCATGCCGCGTGAAGGCTCTCCGTTCAAGGGCGTCGCCGTGGTGGCGCTCAAGGAAGCGGCCGACCACATGACCAATGCCCGCTTCCATCTCGTCATGCTGCTCGTGCTCCTGACCGCGCTCGGCGCGATCTATGGCGCCATCGGCCGCATCACCCAGACCACGGCGCAGGATGCTTTCCTGTTCCTCAAGCTCCTGACCGTCGCGCGCGAGCCCTTGCCCTCTTTCGTCGCCTTTCTGGGCTTCCTCCTGCCGCTGGTCGCCATCGCCCTCGGCTTCGATGCCGTCAATGGCGAATATGCGCGCCGCACCATGAGCCGGCTCCTGGCCCAGCCCATCTATCGCGACGCCGTCCTGTTCGGGAAGTTCCTCGGCTCCCTGCTGGTCATGGCCATAGCGCTCCTGGCCTTGTGGCTCTTGATGACCGGTCTCGGCATTCTCTTCCTGGGCCTGCCGCCCTCGCCCGCCGATGTCCTGCGTGGGCTGGCCTATCTGCTCGTGACCCTCGCTTACACCGGCGTGTGGCTGGCGCTCGCCATCATGTTCTCGACCGTCATCCGCTCGCCGGCCACCTCGGCGCTCGCCGCTTTGTCGGTGTGGCTGGTGCTCACCGTCTTCTGGGGCATGCTGGCGCCGCTCGCCGCCTCGGCCTTGTCGCCCGTCGATCCCTTCGATCCGATGTCGATCGTGGCCCAGTTCGAGACCCAGCAGGCGATCGCGCGCCTGTCGCCGCAGACCCTCTATGGCGAGGTGACGGCCATCCTGCTCGATCCTTCCGCGCGCTCCGTCGGGCCCTTGTTCTACGACCAGATGCAGGGCGCCATCATGGGCGCGCCGCTGCCGACGCTGCAGAGCCTCATCATCGTCTGGCCGCAGATCGCCGGCCTGGTCTCGGCGATGATCCTGCTCTTCGCCTTGGGCTATGTCGTCTTCCAGCGCCAGGAGGTGCGGGCGTGAGCGCGAAGACCGGCTGACCCCGCGATCCGACCAATCGACATCTATAGGCAGCGGTACCTATTCAGCCTCGCCCCTGGTTCGTGCAAGCCTCACAGCGCGACTTGAAAAACACGTGGGAGGATGAACATGAACATTCCTGAATGGATCAAGCCGGCCGTGTGGGGTGGTGTTGCGGGCGCGGTGGTTTTCACCATTATCGGGTTCAGCGCCGGCTGGGTGGTCACCAGCGCCTCGGCCGAGAAGATGGCGAAGGATCAGGGAGAAAAGGCGGCGCTCGCCGCGCTCGCCCCGATCTGCGTCGCCCAGTTCAAGAGTCAATCACAAGACATGCAGACGACGCAGCTTGCCGCCTTGGAGAAGGAGAGCTCCTACAAACGCGGTGACTACGTCGAGAAACAGGGCTGGGCCACGCTGCCCGGCAGCGAGAAGCCCAATGACGATGTGGCCGACGCCTGCGCGGTGGAGCTCATGAAGCTCGTGCAGACATAAGACGACGGCCCGGCTCCATCTGATGATGGAGTCGGGTCCGCTTACGTCGAACGCTTCCGTGCCGCGAGCGTCCGCAGACGCAGCGCGTTGAGGCGGATGAAGCCCGCGGCGTCCTTCTGGTCATAGGCGCCGCGGTCGTCCTCGAAGGTGACGAGCTCGTTCGAATAGAGCGACTTCGGCGACTTGCGTCCGGTGACGATGACATTGCCCTTGTAGAGCTTGAGCCTGACCGTGCCTTCGACATTCTCCTGCGATTTGTCGATCATCGCCTGCAGCATCTCGCGCTCGGGCGCGAACCAGAAGCCGTAATAGACGAGCTCGGCATAGCGCGGCATGAAGCCGTCCTTGAGATGCGCCGCCTCGCGGTCGAGCGTGATCGATTCGATCGCCCGATGCGCCACATGCAGGATGGTGCCGCCCGGCGTCTCATAGACGCCGCGCGACTTCATGCCGACGAAACGGTTCTCGACGAGGTCGAGCCGGCCGATGCCGTTGTCGCGGCCGAGATCGTTGAGGGCGGTGAACAAGGTCGCGGGTGACATCGCCGTGCCGTTGAGCGCAATGGGGTCGCCCTTCTTGAACTCGATCTCGATCGAGGTCGCCTTGTCGGGCGCCTCTTCCGGCGCGATCGTGCGCTGATAGACGTAGGGCGGCGGCTCGACCCACGGGTCTTCCAGCACTTTGCCTTCCGAGGACGAGTGCAGAAGATTGGCGTCGACCGAGAAGGGAGCCTCGCCGCGCTTGTCCTTGGTCACCTGGATCTGGTGCTTCTCGGCGAAGTCGATGAGGTCGGTGCGGCTCTTGAACTGCCATTCGCGCCAGGGTGCGATGACCTTGATGTCGGGATTGAGCGCATAGGCTGTGAGCTCGAAGCGCACCTGGTCGTTGCCCTTGCCGGTGGCGCCATGGGCGATGGCGTCGGCGCCCGTCTCCCTGGCGATCTCGATCAGCCTTTTGGCGATGAGCGGGCGCGCGATCGAGGTGCCGAGCAGGTAGACGCCCTCATAGAGCGCATTGGCGCGGAACATCGGGAAGACGAAATCGCGGATGAATTCCTCGCGCACGTCCTCGATGAAGATCTCCTTGATGCCGAGCATCTGGGCCTTCTGGCGCGCCGGCTCGATCTCGCCGCCCTGGCCCAGATCGGCGGTGAAGGTCACGACCTCCGCGCCATATTCGGTCTGCAGCCATTTGAGGATGATCGAGGTATCGAGGCCGCCGGAATAGGCGAGCACGACTTTCTTGACGCTGCCGCGTTTGGACATGAGGCTTTATCCGCTATCTTAGAGTCTGGGTTGGCGCGTGATCGGATGGAAAGCCGGTATCTACTTTTCCTGATCACGCTGAAAAATCGCGCGCACTATACTCAGGGCCAGGACAAACACAATGCGGCCGAAACTTCATTTTTGGTATGAATTCGCCTCGACCTACTCCTATCTGGCGGCGCTGCGCATCGAGTCCCTGGCCCGCGAGCGGAATATGGACGTGGTCTGGCGGCCCTTCCTTCTCGGACCGATCTTCAAGGCGCAAGGCTGGGACACGTCGCCCTTCAACCTCTTTCCGGCCAAGGGCGCCTATATGTGGCGCGACCTCGAGCGCCTGTGCGCCGCGCAGGGGCTCGAATTTTACAGGCCCGATCCCTTTCCGCAATCGAGCCTCCTGCCCGCGCGCCTCGCCCTGACGCCCGAGGTGACGCCCCGCCGAGCCGAATTCTCGCGCCGCGTCTATCTGGCGCATTTCGCGCAAGGCGAGCGGATCGACGATGCAGGCGTGCTCGGCGGCATCGCCGCAAGCCTGGGCCTCGATGCCGATGCCGCTCTGGCGCAGGCGGGGAGCGATGCGGTGAAGCTCGAGCTGCGTCAGGCCACCGAGGCGGCGATGCGGCTTCAGCTCTTCGGCGCGCCCTCCTTCGTCACGCCGAAGGGCGAGGTCTTCTGGGGCAACGACCGGCTGGACGCCGCTTTCGACTGGGCGGAGCGGGAAGACTGAGTCTTTGTTCCCTTTTTGTTCTTGAATTCGCCCGCCAAACATGCGAATTTGGGAAATATCAGGGTCGGAGTCCGCACATCGAAGCTTGTCGCCAACCGGATCAAGATTTAGTTCCTATTTTTTTCACCGGTGAAATACGGCACGACCGGCAAGGAAAGTTCCCTGCTCGGATTCCTAAGTCATTGATATTGCTGAGGTGGGTAGTTTTTTCGAGAAATTCCCTGATAATCCCTGATATTCCCTGATATCGGACGCTTCGCAGTCCAAGTGCCGTCAGCCGCCTTCTTTCTGCGCCATGGCGCCTGCGGGACGCGGGGCGGGAATGACGGTCTCGGGCCGGAAGCCCGCCATGCGTCCGGCGATCGCCCAATAGACGACACCGCCGACGAGGGCGGAAAGGCCGATGGCGAGCGTGATGAGCCAGCGGTCCGTGTTCATGGCGGAGAACCAGCCGGGCACCATCATCAGGCCGGCCCCCGCCGCCAGGGAGAGCGAGATCAGGAGATGCAGCCACAGCCGGCGCAGCGCGAAGATTTCGGTGATCAGCTTGAACACCGCCGCCGGGATGAAGGTCAGGATCATCACGATCGACATGATGTAGACGAGGATGACGGGCATGAGGACGAGGGCGATCGGCCCCATGCCCACCAGCTGCCAGAGCTCGCTCGCCGGCGCGAACTCGCTGATGATCAGGAGGAGGCCGGGAAAGATCGCCGCCCCCGCCACCAGCGCAGCGAAATAGCCGAGCACGATGAAGGCGATGCGCTTGGCGATATGGGCGATCATCGGATGAACGCCCGCGCGCGCATCAAGCGCTGGCCGCCGCCGTGTCGAGCGCCAGGCGCTCTTTGGCCTTGAGGCGCTGGCTTTCCGATTTGAGCTGGCCGCAGGCCGCCATGATGTCACGGCCGCGCGGCGTCCTGACCGGCGAGGCATAGCCCGCCCGGTTCAGCACCTCGGCGAAGCGCTCGATCGTGTCCCAGTCCGAGCATTCATATTGCGTGCCGGGCCACGGATTGAACGGGATGAGATTGACCTTGGCCGGGATGCCCTTCAGGAGCTGCACCAGGCGCTTGGCGTCGGCGAGCGTGTCGTTGACGCCCTTGAGCATCACATATTCGAAGGTGATGCGCCGCGCATTGGAGAGGCCTGGATAGGCGCGGCAGGCGGCGAGCAGTTCATCGATCGGATATTTCTTGTTGAGCGGCACCAGCTTGTTGCGGATCTCGTCCGTCGTGCCGTGCAGCGAGATGGCGAGCATGGTGCCGATCTCGGCGCCGGCGCGCACGATCTCCGGCACGACGCCCGAGGTCGACAGCGTGATGCGCCGTTTCGACAGCGACACGCCTTCGCCATCGGAGACGATCTCCATGGCGCTCTTCACATTGTCGAAATTATAGAGCGGCTCGCCCATGCCCATGAGCACGACATTGGTGACATAGCGCCCGCCCAGGGGCGGCGTCGGATTGGCGGCGAGCTGATGCGGCCATTCCTCGAGCCGGTCGCGCGCCACGAGCACTTGCCCGGCGATTTCGCCGGCGCTGAGGTTGCGCACCAGCTTCTGCGTGCCAGTGTGGCAGAAGGTGCAGGTCAGCGTGCAGCCGACCTGGCTCGAGATGCACAAAGTGCCGCGGTCTTCCTCGGGGATGTAGACCATCTCGACTTCGTGGCGCTGGCCGCGCTCGTCGCTGGGCAATCTCAGCAGCCATTTGCGCGTGCCGTCGGTCGAGATCTGCTCGGTCACGACCTCCAGCCGCTCGATGGCGAAGACCTCGTCGAGTTTCCGGCGCAGCTCCTTGGAGATGTCGCTCATCTGGGCGAAGGAGGTGACGCCGCGATGATAGACCCAGCTCCAGATCTGGCGCATGCGCATGCGCCGCTGCTTCTCAGGGATGCCGGCCAGGGCCAGGGCCTCGGTCAGTTCGGCGCGCGTCAGCCCGACGAGCGGCAGCTTGGCTGGCCCGGCGGAAACTGGCGCGCACGCAAGGCTGCGGCCGATATCGAGGGTGACGGCGGTCATGATTGCGGGCTCATAGCAGAAAGCCCCATAAATGGGAAATGGACGGGCCTATTTACAGGCCGCGTCGATCTTGGCGAGCGCCTGGGCGAGGCCCTTCAGCGAATAGGAATCGAGCGTCTCGGTGCCCCGCCAGGAGGCGCCCTTGACGGTGAGCTTCTGGCCCTTCTTCATCGCCGCCACGATTTCCTTGTCCTTGGCGGTGGTGTCGGCCCAGGCGCCGTCGCCATTGGTGAACAGCTCATATTGGCTCGCATCGATGGTGAGCTCGACGGTGGCGTCCTTCTTGAACGGATAGCCGATGATCGTCGACACCTCGTTGCGCACGCTCTGGCCGGGCCGGTGGGTGACGAGGAGGAAGGCCGGGTCGCGCTTGGCGTTCTTCGGCGTCTGCGTCTTGGGCTGGGAGGAGATATAGCAGACCTTGCCGTTCTGGGTCTTGTAGGTGTAGGCCGCCCAGTCGCCGAACTCGCCGAGCGACGTCGGCTGCGGCGCCTGCGCCAAGGCGGGCGCAAGCCCCGCCAGGACCGTCAAAGGCGCCAGAACCACAGCCCATGCAGAAGGCTTGCACGTCATGTCAGAAACCTCATTCCCACTGCCCAGAGTGGCCCAAACGCCCCAGGACCTGCTTCGTCGGCGCCCTAATGCGTGAACAATCTGACCGGATTTGGGCGGCAACCCGGGCCATTTGGTCAGATTGCACAATGATTTGCGCTACTGTAACGCATAATTCATAACGCGTGGAGCTTGCTGAATGGTTGCTGTGGCCGAAATGACCCGGGAAAGCCCTGTTCTGGAGGATTTGCCTCGTCTCCTCACCGAGGCCCAGGGGGCCGTCGAGAGCCTGTACGGCCAGGCCAGGGCCCGGATCGCGGCCAAGGTGACGGCCGAGCGCAAGCTCTCCGCCCATCTGATCGACCGCGAGCAGCATGCGGTCCATGGCCTCGCCTGGCTCGCCACCTATGCGGCGGTGCTCAGGGAACTTTCGGCCTATGCCGCGCGCCTGACCGAGGCCCGGAAATTCGGCGAGATCGAGCAGCTCCTGGTCCAGATCGCCGCCGGCGAATATCTGGCTCAGGCCGCGGGCGGCATCCCCATGAACCAGGCGGAATTCGCCAGGCTTCCCGAGCTCGGCCTCACCCGCACCGACCTCGCCGTCCTCGACCGGCCGGGGGTCCAGGCCCTGTTGACGGCCGGCAACAGCCCGGCGGCTCGCGCCCGGCTGGTCGAGCTCATGATCGCCGCCAAGGGTGCTGCGACCTTCGGCGATTGCGGCCTCGACGACACGCTGGACGAGATGCGCGCCAGCATGCGCCGCTTCGTCGCGGACAAGGTCGCGCCCCATGCCCATCAGTGGCATCTCGCCAACGCCTATGTGCCGATGGAGATCGTCGCGGAGCTGGCCGCCCTCGGCGTCTTCGCGCTGACCCTTCCCGAGCAGTATGGCGGCATGGGGCTCGGCAAGGAATCCATGTGCGTCGTCTCCGAGGAGCTGTCGCGCGGCTGGATCGCCGTCGGCTCGCTCGGCACCCGCGCCGAGATCGCCTGCGAGCTCATCATGGGCGGCGGCACCGACGCGCAGAAGGACCATTGGCTGCCCAGGATCGCTTCGGGCGAGATCCTGCCCACCGCCGTCTTCACCGAGCCCAATACCGGCTCCGATCTGGGCGCCTTGCGCACCCGCGCGGTCAGGGACGGCGATGTCTACAAGGTCACCGGCAACAAGACCTGGATCACCCATCCCGCCCGCGCCGACATCATGACGCTGCTGGCGCGCACCGACGCCAAGGAGCCGGGCTACAAGGGCCTGTCGATGTTCATCGCCGAGAAGCCGCGCGGTGACGACGCCGATCCCTTCCCGGCCAAGGGCATGTCGGGCGGCGAGATCGAGGTGCTCGGCTATCGCGGCATGAAGGAATATGAGATCCGCTTCGAGGATTTCGAGGTCAAGGCCGAGAACCTATTGGGGGCTGAGGAGGGCCAGGGCTTCAAGCAGCTGATGCAGACCTTCGAGTCGGCCCGCATCCAGACCGCGGCGCGGGCGCTGGGCGTCGCCCAGAACGCGCTCGATGTCGGCCTCGATTATGCGATGGCGCGCATCCAGTTCGGCAAGCCGATCGTGTCCTTCCCGCGCATCGCCGACAAACTCGCTTTGATGGCGGCCGAGATCATGGCGGCGCGCCAGCTCGTCTATCATTCGGCGCGCGAGAAGGATGCCGGCCGGCGCTGCGATCTCGAGGCCGGCATGGCCAAGCTGCTCGGCGCCCGCGTCGCCTGGGCCGCTGCCGACAATGCGCTGCAGATCCACGGCGGCAACGGCTTCGCGCTGGAATTCCAGATCTCGCGCATCCTGTGCGATGCCCGCATCCTCAACATCTTCGAGGGCGCGGCCGAGATCCAGGCGCAGGTGATCGCGCGGCGCCTGCTCGAGGGCGGCAATTGAGCGACGACCGCACCGTTCTCATCACCGGCTGCTCTTCCGGCATCGGCTATGCCTCCGCGAAGCTGCTGAAGGCGAAGGGCTGGCGCGTCTTCGCCGCCGTGCGCAAGGACGCCGACCTCGTCCGCCTCGAAGGCGAAGGCTTCGAGACCCTGCGCCTCGACTACACCGAGCCGGTGACGATTTCGGAATGCGTGGCCGAGGTCGCCGAGCGCACGCAAGGCAAGCTCTACGGACTGTTCAACAACGGCGCCTATGGCCAGCCGGGCGCGCTCGAGGACATCTCGCGCGCCGCACTCACCGCCCAGTTCGAGGCCAACGTCTTCGGCTGGCATGAGCTGACGCGCGACTGCCTCAAGCTGATGCGCGCCAATGGCCGGGGCCGCATCGTCAACAACTCCTCGGTGCTGGGGCTGACCGCGATGAAGTGGCGCGGCGCCTATTGCGCCTCCAAATTCGCCATCGAGGCCATGTCGGACACGCTGAGGCTCGAGCTCCAGGGCACCAATATCCATGTCTCGCTGATCGAGCCCGGCCCCATCGCCACGCGCTTCGTCGAGCATGCGCTGGAAGCCTTCGAGCGCAATGTCGACGAGGACTCGTCGCATTACCGCGACGCCTATGTCCGCCAGCGCCAGAGGCTCAATGGCGGCGGCGCCAAACGCTTCAAACTACCGCCGGAAGCGGTGGCGCGCAAAGTGCTGCATGCGCTGGAAAGCCGCAAGCCGCGACGGCGCTATTATGTGACAGTGCCGACCTACCTCATGGCCTGGGCGCGCCGGCTGCTGCCGCCGCCGGCGCTCGACCGGCTTCTCGACAAGGCATCCGATCAATGAGTTTCTTCGACTATCTCGTCCCCATCGCCATCGGCGCCGTGTTCCTGGTCCTGTGCCTCGGCCTGTGGAACATGATGCGCGGCGGCCCCGGCAATGTCTCGCAGCAATTCATGCGCTGGCGCGTGATCCTGCAGTTCGTCGCCATCATCATCATCATGGCGGCGATCTGGTTCGCCGGCCGGTAACGACCATTCCCCTCCCCCTTGCGGGGAGGGGTTAGGGGTGGGGGTCGACCGCAAGGCAATCTTGAAAAAACGCACCGGCATCCCCATATGCTCGCCCGATTTTGGTAATGAGGGGAGCGATCTTCTTATGGTCCTGACCAGCAACGAACAGAAAGTGCGTACGGGCTTCTGGCCCAAGCTCGCCAATGTCTTCGCGTCCATTCCCTTCGCCGAGGATGCGGTCGCTGCCTATTACTGCGCCTTCGACCGCGCCACGCCCCTGAAGGTGAAAGGCGTGCTTCTGGGCGCGCTCGCTTATTTCGTTCTGCCGCTCGACGCCATCCCCGATTTCCTTCTCGGCCTCGGCTTCACCGACGACATGGCCGTGCTCTTGACCGCGATCAGCATGATCCGCTCGCATCTGAGGTCCGAGCATTATGACAGAGCGCGCGCGACGCTCGACCGCCTGAAGCGCGGCGAGACGCTCGTCGACTAGCCCGCGCGGGCGCGCGCCGCGATTTCGGCAAGCACGGCCTGCGCCTGGTCCGCCAGCGCGGCTGGCACGAAGACATGATCGTGATGATAGCCGGCGACCATGTTGCACGGGATGTTCGCCACGCCGAGCGCCGTGGCGACGCCGGCGGTTAGCCCGATGCCGTCGAGGGCCGAATACACCTCAAGCACGATGCGGCGCATCGGCAGCGCATCGTCGAAGCCGAGCGCCCTGGCGTCGTCCCGCGCCAGGATCAAGGTCATGCCCTCGTCTTCCCGGAAGAAGCCGAAGGCCTTCGCGCCGGCGCGCGCGGCGAGACCGGCATCGGCGGTGGTGCAGAAGACATATTCGCCGGCGGTCAGCCGGGGCGTCATGCCCGCCAGCATCGCCTGCGTGTCGCGTACGACCTCCGGCGCCTTGTCTGCGATCATGGTACCAATATCGCCTTGCCTTTGACCTCGCGCCGGGCGATCGCGGCGAGCGCCGCGGCGATCTCGGTGAAGCGATAGACCTTGTGGATATGCGGCTTGAGCGCGCCCTCGGCCGCCCAGGCCAGGAGCTGGTCCATATTGGCGCGATGCAGCTCGGGCTCTCTCTCGGTATGCGCGCCCCAGAACACGCCCTGGATATTGGCGCTCTTGAGCAGCACCAGGTTGAGCGGCAATTTCGGGATCTGGCCTTGCGCGAAGCCGATGACGAGATGACGGCCGTTCCAGGCCAGCGCCCTCGTCGCGAGCTCGGTCAGCTCGCCGCCGACCGGATCATAGACGACATCGACGCCGTCCTTGGCCAGCGCTCTGAGCGCGTCCTTCAGATTCTGCGTCTCGTAGTTCACCGCCGCGTCGGCGCCGAGCGCCCGGCAGAAATCGAGCTTGTCGTCGGACGAGGCGCAGGCGATCACCTTGGCTCCCATGATCTTGCCGATCTCGACCGCCGCCTGGCCAACGCCGCCCGCCGCGCCCAGCACCGCCAGCGTCTCGCCCGCGCGCACATTGGCGCGGTCCTTGAGCGCATGGAGCGTCGTGCCATAGGTGATCGACAGGCCGGCGGCGACCTCGTCGCTGAGTGCCGCCGGGATGATCGACAGGCGCGCCGCCCCGATCGTCATCTCCTCGCGCGCGCCGCCATGGCCGGCATAGCCCATCACCCGGTCACCGACCTTGAGATGGGTGACGCCCGGACCGACTTTGGTGACGATGCCGGCGATCTCGCCGCCGGGCGAGAAGGGCAGTTCGGGCTTGATCTGATATTTGCCTTCGATGATCAGCGTGTCGAAGAAATTGAGCCCCACCGCCTTGACCGCGACGGCGACCTCGCCGGTGCCGGGTGTCGCGGGCGCGATATCCTCGATCGCGAGGTTCGCCGGCCCGCCGAGGGTCTTGCACAGGATCGCTCTCATGATTTCTTGCCTCTTGTGACGATGAGGACGCCCGTGGCGCAGACCAGCATCCCCGCGATCTGGACCGGGGTCAATGTCTCGTCGAACAGGACCCAGGCCATGAGCGCGGCGACCGCCGGCACCAGGAAGATGAGCGCCGACACCTTGGCGACATCGCCATGCCGGATGAGCGCCATGAGCAGGAGAATGGCGCCGATCGACAGCACGACGACCGACCAGCCGAGCGCGATCCAGGCTTCCGGTGTCGCATCGAAGCGGAAATGCTCGGTGACGAGCGCGCCCAGGAAGACGATGATGAAGCCGCTGGCATATTGCCACGCGGTGCCGGTGAGGAGGTCGACCCGGCTCAGATGACGTTTCTGATAGATGCTGCCGAAGGTGATCGCTATGGCGCTGAAGGTCATGGCGAGGACGGTGACGGGCGTGATGCCGCGCGTCGCCCCGAGATCGAGCTTGGGGGCGAGAACCAGGATCAGCCCGGCGAGCGCCACGCCGAGGCCCAGCCAATGGCGCGGCGTCACGCGTTCACCCAGGAGCTTGCCGGCGAGAACCGCGGTGAGGATGGGTTGCAGGCCGCCGATCAGCGCCGCGATGCCGGCCGGCAGGCCGTGCGCCACGGCCCAATAGCAGGCGCCGAGATAGCCGCCATGCAGCATAGCGCCGGCCGCCATCGCATGCAGGCTGGCGCGGCGGCCGGGCCATCGCGCCCTGAAGACCATCGCCAAAACCACGAGCACGAGGCCGGCGAGGCCGAACCTGACGGTCAGGAAGGTGAAAGGTTCCACATGTGGTGCCGACAGCCTTGCAACGATGAAGCCGGTTGCCCATATGACCACGAATGACGCGGACGCCGCGGCAATCCAACTGGGCGTTGTTTTCACATCGGCGTTCACTTTGGCCACGGCGTCACAAGACTATGTTGAAGGGCGGGAAGTCTTTTGCCCGCCCTGTCGTTGTTTGGCGAGTTAGACTTGAGAAGGGCAGATATGTTCGATCCGCAGAAGCTTCTTGATCAGTTCCTGGGCGGCCAGTCGCGCGACGGCCAGGGACAAGGCAGCCAGGGCAGCCCCGCGCGGGGCGGATCGGGTTTCTCGCCCGACATGCTGAAGGGCCTGGCCGGTGGCGCCGCCGCCGGCGGTCTCGTCTCGATCCTGCTCGGATCGAAGGGCGGCAAAAAGCTCGCCGGCGGTGCCTTGAAGCTCGGCGGCGCCGCGGTGCTGGGCGGCCTCGCTTATCGCGCCTGGCAGAATTACCAGGCGACCAAGGGCGCTCAGACGACAGTGCCGGTCGAGCCGATGAAGGATATCACGCCCAAGGTCGAAGGCACGGTCTTCCTGCCATCGGCGCCCCAGGAGCGCAACGAGCTGAGCCTCGTCCTCCTGCGCGCCATGATCGCCGCCGCCAAGGCCGACGGCCATATCGACGCCGAGGAACAGAAGACGATCTTCGCCAAGCTCGACGAGCTCGCGCTCGACAATGAGGCCAAGGCCTTCGTCATCGACGAGCTGCGCAAGCCGCTCGACATCGACGCGGTGGTGCAGGGCGCCACGAGCCCCGAGCGCGCGGTCGAGATCTATGCCGCTTCGGTGCTCGCCATCGATCCCGACGACCCGGCCGAGCAGGCCTATCTCGCGATGCTGGCCTCGCGCCTCAAGCTCGATCCCGCCTTGAAGGCGAGCGTCGAGACCGAAGCCAGGAAGCTGCCGGTTGCTTAGAACTTTCCCTCCCCGCTTGCGGGGAGGGTCCGCCTGGAGGGCGGGGGCGGGGTTCATGCAACTTGCGACACAGCCGTGGTGATCTTTCATCGAACCCCGTGCGCTGATATGCCTTGCGCATGACGGACCAGCGGCCCTCCCTCACCCGGCTCCTGCTCGAGGCCATCAGGCGGCTCTTCGCCGACGAGGCCATACCGCTTGCCGGCAACATCGCCTTCCGCTTCCTGTTCTCGATCTTCCCGTTCCTGATCTTTCTCACGGCACTCGCCGGCTTCTTCGGTAGCGCCGAGCTTGCAGCGCGCATCGTCACCTATCTCCTGAGCGTGGCGCCGAAGGAATTCGTGGGGCCGATCGCGCCCGAGATCAGTTCGCTGCTCACCCATCCGCGCACCGGCCTCTTGAGCGTCTCGGCCATCATCACCGTGTGGAGCGCCATGGGCGGCGTCGACAGCGTGCGCGTGGCGCTCAACCGCGCCTATGGGCTGACCGAGGACCGCAATGCCTTCCTGCTCTACGGCCTCATGGCGCTGTTCGTCGTGGGCTCCGCCTTCCTGCTTCTGGCGCTGGCGGTGCTGATCGTCTTCGCGCCCACTGCCATCCACTTCATCAACGCCTATGCGCCGGGTTTCGACGACCTCATCGCCGTCTTCGACCGCTACCGCTACCCGCTCGCCATCGTCATCCTGGTCATCGGCCTGTTCCTGGCGCATCTGATCCTGCCGGCGCGGCGGGTGAAGATCTATTACCTGATGCCCGGCGTGTTGCTGACCGTCGCGGTATGGCTCGTCCTGTCGAGCGTCTACTCTTACTTCCTGGCCAATTTCGCCACCTTCGCCTCGACCTATGTCGGCCTCTCCGGCCTCTTCGCCGCGATGTTCCTGATCTATCTCTCCGCCCTGGCACTCATTCTCGGCGGCGAGCTCAACCGCGTCATCGTGCTGGCGCGCAAATATCAGAAGCCCTCAGCGGAGGCCGCGGATCTGAGCAAGGAGTGAGTCCTTCTCCTTGGGCGTGAGGTCGCGCCAGTCGCGGTCCGCAAGCCCCGCGGCGATCGCCCAGAGGAGATTGAGCGAGGCCTTGTCCTCGACGCGCCGATAGGCCTTTGCGGCGCCGAGCAGGCGCAGTTCTGCGATGGTGCGGATGCCGGCCTCGGCCAGGAGCCTCGCTGACTTCGGCCCGAGATTGCGCAACCGAGCGACCGGCAGCCGGTCCTCGTCCATACGTCGACCCTCAGTCTGAGGGTATCAAGAGGAGGCCGCCTCGATCACGTCGTCGAAAGTCTTGAGCCCGGTGCGCGGCGCCGACACCAGCACCGCCATGTTGCCGGGGCGGTGCTCGTTCTTCCACATCTTCATATGCGCCTTGGGGATGTCGGCCCAGGCATAGACCTCCGACATGCAGGGATCGATGCGCTGCGCCTGCACCAGCTTGTTGGCGTTGGCGGCCTGCATGAGATTGGCGAAGTGCGAGCCCTGCACGCGCTTCTGGTGCATCCACAGATAGCGCGCGTCCATGGTGAGATTGTAGCCGGTGGTGCCGGCGCAGATGACCACCATGCCGCCGCGCTTCACGATCAGGACCGAGACCGGAAAGGTGGATTCGCCCGGATGCTCGAAGACGAGATCGACATTGTTGCCCTTGCCGGTGAAGGCCCAGATCGCCTTGCCGAAGTCGCGCGCGCTCTTCAGCCAGTCATTGTATTCCGGCGTGCCGACGGCCGGCATCTGGCCCCAGCATTTGAAGGTCTTGCGGTTGATGACGCCCTTGGCGCCGAGCGACATGACGAACTCGGCCTTGTCGTCGTCCGAGATCACGCCGATGGCGTTGCCGCCGGCGGTGGCGATGAGCTGCACCGCCATGGAGCCGAGCCCGCCCGAGGCGCCCCACACCAGGACGTTCTGGCCGGGCTTCAGCGTGTGCGGCCGGTGGCCGAACAGCATGCGATAGGCGGTGGCCAGGGTCAGCGTGTAGCAGGCCGATTCTTCCCAGGTGAGATGCTGCGGCCTGGGCAAAAGCTGGCGCGCCTGCACGCGCGCGAATTGCGCGAAGGACCCGTCCGGCGTCTCATAGCCCCAGATGCGCTGCGAGGGCGAGAACATCGGATCGCCGCCGTTGCATTCCTCGTCGTCGCCGTCATCCTGGTTGCAGTGGATGACGACCTCGTCGCCCACCGCCCAGCGCTTCACCTTCGAGCCGATGGCATAGACGATGCCGGAGGCGTCCGAGCCCGCGATGTGATAGGGATTCTTGTGACCGTCGATCGGCGAGATCGGCTTGCCGAGCGCCGCCCACACGCCGTTGTAATTGACGCCCGCCGCCATCACCAGGACGAGCACTTCGTCCTCGCCGATCGTCCAGGTGGGGACGACCTCGACCTGCATGGCGCTGTCGGGCGGTCCGTGCCGCTCCTGGCGGATGGTCCAGGCATACATCTTTGCCGGCACATGGCCGAGCGGCGGGATCTCGCCGATCTCGTAGAGATCCTTGACCGGCTGGTTGGCATTGGCGGCGGCTTCGCTCACCGTGGTCTTGGCCTGTGCCTTCATGGCTCCGTTCCTCCCGAATATGACGAAAAGCTAACGCCTTTTGCGATGCAACAAAAGAGAATTGTGCGTTTGCTCAGTGAAAGATCCGGACAGTTTGCCGCAGAATTGGGCAGCCCTGCTTACGTTTCGGCATCGATCTGCGCTTGAGAAAGCTGGTTTTCCTGGCTTCGATCTGCCCGCGCCGGTTGCCTCGTCAGACTTTTTGCCTTGTTTTCGGGCATGATTGCGATTTCAACGCGAAGGAATTATTGCGCCGCAACATGACCCATGCTTTCATGCGCCCATGACGCGTGACCGACCCTGGATCTTCCGGACCTATGCCGGCCATTCGACGGCGGCCGAGAGCAACCGCCTGTTCCGCACCAATCTGGCCAAGGGCCAGACCGGCCTTTCCGTCGCCTTCGATCTTCCGACCCAGACCGGCTATGACAGCGACCATGTGCTGGCCCGGGGCGAGGTCGGCAAAGTCGGCGTGCCCGTAGCACATCTGGGCGATATGAAGACCCTGTTCGAGGGCATCCCCCTCGACCAGATGAACACGTCGATGACGATCAACGCCACCGCGGCGTGGCTGCTCGCCCTCTATGTCGCGGCCGCCGACGAGCAGGGCGCGGCGCGCGGCGCGCTCGCGGGCACCACCCAGAACGACATCATCAAGGAATATCTTTCGCGCGGCACCTATGTGTTTCCGCCGCAACCGTCGATGCGGCTCATCACCGACACGATCGCCTTCACCGCCACCGAGCTTCCCAAGTGGAACCCGATGAATGTCTGCTCCTATCATCTGCAGGAAGCGGGCGCGACACCGGTACAGGAGCTCTCCTTCGCGCTCGCCACCGCCATCGCGGTGCTCGACGGCGTCAAGGCGTCGGGCACCATCGCGCCGGACGAATTTCCGCAGGTCGTCGGGCGCATCTCCTTCTTCGTCAATGCCGGCATCCGCTTCATCACCGAGATCTGCAAGATGCGGGCCTTCACCGAATTGTGGGACGAGATCTGCCGCGATCGCTTCGGCGTCGAGGACGAGAAGCTGCGCCGCTTCCGCTATGGCGTGCAAGTGAACTCGCTGGGCCTCACCGAGCAGCAGCCCGAGAACAACGTCTACCGCATATTGCTCGAGATGCTGGCCGTCGTCCTGTCGAAGAACGCCCGCGCCCGCGCCGTGCAATTGCCGGCCTGGAACGAAGCGCTCGGCCTGCCCAGGCCCTGGGACCAGCAATGGTCTCTGCGCATGCAGCAGATCGTCGCCTATGAGAGCGACCTTCTCGACTATGGCGACATCTTCGAGGGCTCGAAGGAGATCGAGAGCAAGGTCGAGCAATTGAAGGCCGAGGCCCGCATCGAGCTCGACCGCGTCCTCACCATGGGCGGCGCCATCGCGGCGATCGAAACGGGCTACATGAAGAAGGCGCTGGTCGAGTCCAATGCCCTGCGCCTGCGCGCCATCGAGGCGGGCGAGACGAAGGTCGTCGGCGTCAACGCCTTCACCTCGAGCGAGCCTTCACCGCTTGCCGCCGAAGATGGTGACGCCATCCTCACCGTGCCCGAGACGGTCGAATATGAGCAGATCGAGAAATTGAAGGCCTGGCGCGGCGCGCGAGATACGAAGTCCGTGGTCGCCGCGCTCAAGGACCTGGAAGCCGCCGCGCGCGAAAGCCGCAATATCATGGAACCCTCGATCGCCTGCGCCAAAGCCGGCGTCACCACCGGCGAATGGGGCGAGACCTTGCGCCGTGTCTTCGGCGAATACCGCGCCCCCACCGGCGTCACGTTGCTGATGCGCGGCGATGCCTCGCAATCGATCGCCGATGTGCGGCAGGCCGTCGAAGCGCTTTCCGCCAAGCTCGGAATGCCGCCCAAATTCCTGGTCGGCAAGCCCGGCCTCGACGGCCATTCGAACGGCGCCGAGCAGATCGCCGTCAGGGCCGCCGATTGCGGCTTCGAAGTTTCGTATGACGGCATCCGCCTGACGCCCGAGCAGATCGTCGCCGCCGCGCTCGAGCAAGGCGTGCATGTCGTCGGCCTTTCGATCCTCTCGGGCTCGCATGTGCCCTTGGTGCGCGACGTGATGAACCGCATGCGCGCGGCAGGCCTCGGCCATGTGCCGGTGGTCGCCGGCGGCATCATTCCGGCCGAGGACGTGCTGGTGCTCAAGCAATTGGGCGTCGCCCGGGTTTATACGCCCAAGGACTTCGATCTCAACCGCATCATGACCGATCTGGTCAGACTGATCGACGCCAGGGAAAGCGAGCGCGCCGCCTAGCTTCGCGCGCCATTCATCACAATCGCGTTTGATCTCGGGGCGCGCTGCGGTAGTGTGCCCCGCGCTGTTTCATGTCGTCCATCCTCACCACCATTCTCCCGGTCTTCGGCCTGATCGCCTTGGGTTTCGTCTGCGCCCGCGCCAGGTTCATCGGCGCCGCCGCGGGCCAGGGTCTGAGCCAGGTCGTGTTCAGTCTCGCCATGCCGGCGCTGCTCTTCCGCACCGTGGCCACGATCGACCAGCAGAGCCTGTCGCCCTGGCCGCTCTGGGCGGCGCTGTTCGGCGGCATCGCCATCGTCTGGGCGGTCACCACCGTCATCGCCGGCACCACCAAGCTCATCGCCGCGGCGCCCGCCGCCGCCGCGACGGGCGCCTGCTACGGCAATGTCGCGATGCTCGGCCTGCCGCTGGCGCTCGCCCATTTCGGCGACCGCGCGGCTTTGCCGGTCGGCCTCGTCCTGTCCATCCACCCGCCCGTTTTGTGGCTTGCCGCCGTGCTCCATATCGAGGCGTCGCGCCAGGGCCGCCTGCCCTCCTTCGCCACGATCCTGCGTCAGCTCGGCAACCAGCTGATCCGCAATCCGATCGTTCTGGCCCTGCTGCTGGGCGCCCTGTGGCGGGCGACCGGTCTCGGCCTCCATCCGGTGCCCGACCGCTTCCTCGAGCTCCTGGGCGAGGCCGGCATCCCGATGGCGCTGGTGGCGCTCGGCCTGACACTCGCCGGCTACAGCCTCAAGGGCCAGTGGAGCGGCATCCTCACCCTCATGGCCTTGAAGATGCTGCTGTTGCCGGTCGCGGTCTGGCTGATCGCCCGCTATGTCGTCGGCCTCGATCCCTTCTGGACCGAGGTCATCCTGGTCCTCGCCGCCATGCCGGCCGGCGCCAATGCCTATTTGTTCGCCGAGCACTACGCGACGGGAACGGCGGCGGTGTCAGGCGCAATCGCCCTCGGCACGGCGCTGTCGCTCGTCACCCTGAGCGCGCTCTTCCTCGTCATGGACATGGGCTGGGTTTGAGTGTTTACATTTCCCGGCTCGAGCTCGGTCCCATGATCTCCTCAAAAAAGAAAAAGACCTCGATCCCCAGAAGCGCCGCGAAGCCGCGGCAAAAGCGCTTCGGGCAGACCGACAAGCGCGTCCATCGCGACCTCTATGCCGCGATCATCGACCACAGCCTGTCGCCGGGCACAGCGCTCCAGGAGGATGCCCTGGCGCAGGCCTTCGGCGTCAGCCGCACCGTCATCCGCAAGGTCCTGCAGCAGCTCGCCCTCGAACGGCTCGTCGACATCGTGCCCAATCGCGGCGCCGCGGTCGCCAAGCCGACGGCCGAGGAGGCCCGCCAGGTCTTCGAGGCGCGCCGCGTGGTGGAGCGCATCCTCGTCGAGAGGGTGATCGCGCGCGCCGCCGATGCCGATTTCGCCGAGCTGATCACCACCGCCAGGGCGGAGCAGGTCGCCTTCGAGGCCGGCAACCGGCAGGAGCGCGTCAAGCTCTCGGGCGACTTCCACCGCCAGCTGGCGCGGCTCGGCGGCAACAAGGTGCTGGGCGATTTCCTGAACGAGCTCGTCTCGCGCACCTCGCTGATCATCGCCCTCTATGAATCGCCGGGTGCCGTGCCCTGCTCGCACAGCGAGCATCTCGAGATCGCCGATGCGATGAAGCGGCGCGACGTCGCCAAGGCGCTGCAATATATGGAGCACCACCTCCTGCACATCGAGGCGCAGACCGATCTCACCGACGTCCACCAGAAGGTGGATTTCCGCTCGCTGTTCGGATCGCCCGATTAATCTCTTTCACCGCACCGGCGGCGCGTAGGCCGAGAGCAGGCCCTTATAGGGCTTGTGCAACGGGTAGGCGAGATCGCCCTTCTTGCTGGTCCTGAGGCCGAGGCCCACCAGCGCTTCGGCGAATTTGACCGCCGCCGCGACGCCGTCGATGACCGGGACGCCGAGCTTCTCCTCGAGATGGCGCACGAGGTCGGCCATGCCGGCGCAGCCCAGAACGATGGCGCCCGACTTGTCCTCGGCGATCGCCTTCTCGCATTCCGAGAGGATCAGGGCGCGGGCCGCGGACGCCGGGTTCTCGAGCTCGAGAACGGGGATGTCGGTGGCGCGCACTTTGCGGCAGTGGTGCTCCATGCCGTAATTGCGCACCAGATGCTCGGCGATCACCCGCGTGCGCTCGAGCGTCGTCACCACCGAGAAGCCGGTGGCGACGAAGCTCGCCGCATGCATGGCGGCCTCGGCGATGCCGAGCACCGGCCCCCTGGCGATCTCGCGCGCCGCCAAAAGGCCCGGATCGCCGAAGCAGGCGATCACATAGGCGTCGGCTTCGGGGTCCTGTTTGATCGCATCGACCAGCCCCAGGATGCTCATCGCCTCGTCATAATGGCCTTCGATCGAGACGGCGCCGGCCTGCGAGGTCGTGGCCGCGATCTCGGTGCCGGGGGCGGCGACGGCCTTTGCCGCGGCAGCGATCGTTTCGGTCATGGACGCTGTGGTGTTGGGATTGATGATCCTGATCCGCATGGCCGTCCCGGTCTCCGTCCGCCTGTTCCCGCAACTGTATACACAGATGTTTTTTCATTGCATATTTCCGCGATCAAGTCCAATTTGATATCGGCCAGGCTCGCAACGAGACCGCAAACCATGGCGGCGGGAGCCCAAGGCTTAAGGGATAGAAACGCGCTCGCACCAGGAGGTTTCCATGACTCGTTCGCCGTTGACCCGCCGCGCCCTGCTGGGCGCCGTCGGCACTTTGGCCCTTGTCGTCGCCGCAGGACCCGCCGCCGCCGCCGATGCCAAGCTCAAGATCGGTTTCGTCGGCGTGACCAGCGGCCCTGCCGCCGCCTGGGGCACGTCCAATGTGCGCTCCATGCAGACCCGCGCCGCCTGGCTCAACGAGGCGGGCGGCGTGAAGATCGGCGACAAGACCTATGAGATCGAGATCGTCACCTTCGACGACCAGAAGGATCCCAAGCGCGCCGTCGAGGGCATGGAGAAGATGGCCCAGGAGGGCATCCACTATGTCGTGGGGCCCAATGTCGATGACGGCGCCGCCGCGGTGCGCCCGGTGGCCGAGAAGAACAACATCATCTATTTCCCCTTCGCTTTCCCCAAGGAGCTCTATACCAAGCCCGCCTCGAACGCCGTCCTGGGGATGGTCGCCAACTACCAGTCGGGCCCGGCGATCTACAAATATCTGATGGACAACAAGGGCGTGAAGAAAGTGGCCTTCGTGGCCGCCAACGAGTCCGATCCCCTGAGCCAGCGCGATTCGGGCGTCGCCGCCGCCAAGGCGCTGGGCCTCGAGGTCGTGGCCGACAAGGACGTCTATCAGAACGACACGCGCGACTTCACCCCGGTGCTGACGCCGATCGTGGCGCTTGGGCCCGATCTTCTGGTGCTGTCGGGTGTCGCGCCCGCCAATGCTCCGCTCCTCATCCGTTCGGCCCGCGAGCTCGGCTATGAAGGGCTGATCTCGGCCGAGACTGGGCAGGACGCGAAGGTGCTGGAGGAAGGTGCGGGCGAGCTCGCCAACGGCTTCATCTCGGTGGGCGGCGCCTCGACGCCCGAGATCGCGTCCGACGCGATGAAGGAGTTCGTCGAGCGCTACACCAAGATGTTCGGCGAATATAACGACGAGTCGAACACCAAGGTCTATGCGCTCGAATACATCATCGAGACCTTGAAGGCCAATCCGGCGGCGCTCGACAATGTCGAGGAGTTCAAGAAGACCATGGACAGCTTCTCTGCGCCCAATCCCTTCCTCAAGGGCGACGCCAAGCTCTCTTATGTCGGCACCACCTCCTTTGGCCAGAAGCGCCAGCTTGCGGTTCCCCTGGTCGTGAACGAATATAAGGACGGCGCCTTCCAGACGCTCTTCGTCGGAACCGTCGACTAGATTATCCTGCCCCGGAGCCCGCGCAGAGAGCCGGAGCTGTCCGGCTCTCTTCTTTCGATCTGAGACCGATGGAACAGGTTGTCGCGAACGGACTGTATCTCGGTGCCCAATATGCCCTGGTGGCGCTTGGGCTGACCTTGATTTTCGGCCTGATGAACGTGCTGAATTTCGCCCATGGCCAGATGTATGTGCTGGGCGGCTTCATCACCTATGCGGTCTATGGCCAGCTGGGGCTTCCCTTCGTCGTCGCGGTCATCGCCTCGGGCGTGACGCTTGCCGTCATCGGGGCGTTCATGGAGCGCTTCCTGTTCCGCACCGTGATCCGCCGCAGCCATCGCGAGGAGAGCACGATGCTGCTCGCCGCCGCCACCGCCTTCTTCTTCGATGCCGTCATCCTCCTGATCTTCGGCGAGAAGCAGCGCGGCGTGCCGAAGATCGTCAAGGGCGTGTTCAACGACTTCGGCGTCATCCTGCCCTATGACCGCATCCTGGTTGCGGTTCTCGCGGCGGCGATCATCCTGGGCTTCATCCTGTTCATGAAATACTCAAAGCCCGGCCGCGCCATGCGCGCTCTGGCCCAGGACCGCATGGCGGCACAATTGATGGGCGTCGAGGTTGATCGCTACACTATGATCGGCTTCGCGCTGGGCGCCATGCTGGCGGGCGTCGTCGGCGGCCTCCTCGCCACCATCACCGGCGTCAACTCAGGCATCGGCGGACCGATCTCGATCAAGGCCTTCATGATGATCATGATCGGCGGCGCCGGCGTGGTCAGCGGCGCCATCGCCGGCGGCTTCATCCTCGGCATGATGGAATCGGTCGGGCTCACCGTGCTGCGCCAATATGGCGACGTGACCTATCTGGTGATCTTCGCCGCCCTGATGGTGTTCCTCAGCATCCGGCCGAACGGCCTGATGGGCAAGCCATGGGGATGAGCATCGGATGAGCACGTCGCGCAGGATCATCGCCGTCATCGCCTTCCTCGTCTTGGTGTTCATCGTCATCCCGGTCCTGATCGCGGTCACCGGCCGCAAGGACTTCTATTACACGCTCTCCTCGGTGGCGCTCTTGTCGATGGCGAGCGCCGGCGTGTGGCTCACCTTCTATATCGGCCGCATCAATATCGGCCAGGGCGCCTATGCGCTGATGGGCGGCTATGTCTCGGCCATACTGGTGATGCAGTATGGCGTCTCCTTCTGGTGGACCCTGCCCGTCGCCGGCATCTTCTGCGCGCTGGCCAGCGTGCTGATCGGCCTGCCGATCTTGCGCCTGCGCGGCGTCTATTTCGCCATGGTGACCCTCGTCCTCACCGAGGTGGCGCGCCTCCTGGCGCTGGCGCTGCCGGTCACGCAAGGCGCCAAGGGCATCACCAGCATCCCGCTGCCCGGCGCCATCGAGCTCTTCGGCCTCACCCTCGTTCCGGATTTCGCCCAGATGGAGAATCCGCGCATCGCCTTCTATTACCTCTCGGCGGTGCTGATGACCGCCTGCTTCGCCCTGATGTACCGGCTGGTGAACTCGCGTATCGGGCATATCTGCATGTCGCTGCAGCAGAACGAGGAGCTGGCCTCGTCGATCGGCATCAACATCGCGCAGATCCGGGTGATCGCCTATGCCATCTCATCCTTCCTCGGCGGCATTGCCGGCGCCGTCTTCGTGGCGGCGACGCAGTCGGTCTATCCCTCGAGCTTCACCGTCGCCGATTCCGTCAATTTCATGCTCAACTGCTTCCTGGGCGGCCTCGGCTATGTCTTCGGGCCGATGCTCGGCACCCTCGTCCTCTATTTCGGCTGGAATCTCCTGTTCGAGACCGGCCGGTTCCAGCTCCTTATCTACTCGGCGCTGATGATCGCCCTCATGCTGGTGCTGCCGAACGGCCTGCTGAGCCTCGGCTCGCTCCGGAAGGAGCGCTGAGCATGGCCTTCATCCTCGAAGCCAGGGGCATGACCAAGCGCTTCGGCGGCCTTACCGCCGTCAACAATGTCTCCTTCGGCGTCGGCGAGAAGGAAATCCTTTCGGTGATCGGCCCGAACGGCGCCGGCAAGTCGACTTTGTTCAAGCTCATCTCGTCCTTCCTGCGCCCGACGTCGGGCGAGGTCCTGTACAAGGGCGAGCGCATCTCCGGCCTCGCCCCGCACATCGCCGCGCGCAAGGGCGTGGTCAGGACGTTCCAGGAGACGACCATCTTCCGCAATATGAGCGTGCGCGACAATGTCGTCATCGCCCATCACCTGCGCTCGACGGCCTCGCTCCTCGCCTATTTCCTCGCCACCGGCCGAGCGCAGCGCGATGAGGAAGCCTTCGGCCGCTCGGCGGATGAGATCCTCGCCTTTCTCGGCCTCGACGCCATCGCCCACGAGACCGCCAAGAACCTGCCGCACGGCCATCTCCGCGCGCTCGGCATCGCCATCGGCCTTGCCACCGACCCCGCCGTGCTGCTGCTCGACGAGCCTTTCGCCGGCATGAATCACGACGAGACCATGAAGGCGGTGGCAATGGTGCGCAAACTGCGCGAGCGCGGCCTCACCATCCTGTTGGTCGAGCACGATATGCCGGCGGTGATGAAGATCTCCGACCGCATCGTCGTGCTCAATTTCGGCACGAAGATCGCCGAGGGCACGCCGGCGGAGATCCAGCGCAACGACCAGGTCATCGAGGCCTATCTCGGCGTCGAGGACGAGACGATTGGTCTCTAGCCATGGCCCAGATCCTCAATTTCGCGAATGTCGAGCTCTATTATGACCGCGTCTATGCGTTGAAGAACGTCTCGCTCAGCGTGAACGAGGGCGAGACGGTGGCGCTGATCGGCGCCAATGGCGCCGGCAAGTCCTCCATCCTCAGGGCCATCACCGGCCTGCGCAAGATCAAGTCGGGCGAGATCCACTATGACGGCCGGCGCATCGACGGCACGAGCCCGGCCGAGCTGGTGCGCCAGGGCATCGCCATGGTTCCTGAGGGCCGCCACGTCTTTCCCTTCATGACGGTGAAGGACAATCTGCTGATGGGCGCCTTCACCCGCAGCGACAAGACCGAGATCAAGCGCTCGCTCGACATGGTGCTGGCCCGGTTCCCACGCCTCAAGGAACGCTATTCCCAGGCCGCCGGCACCATGAGCGGCGGCGAGCAGCAAATGATGGTGATCGGCCGGGCGCTGATGGCCAAGCCCAGGCTCCTCCTTCTCGACGAGCCTTCGCTCGGCGTGGCGCCGAAGCTGGTGCAGGACATCGCGCGCTCGATCGTCGCCATCAACCGCGACGAGAAGGTGAGCGTGCTGCTGGTCGAGCAGAATTCGCGCATGGCGCTGCGTATCTCGCACCGCGCCTATGCGCTCGCCACCGGCAGCATCGCGCTGCAAGGCGACTCCGCCGATCTCCTCAAGGACGACCGCGTCAAGTCGCTCTATCTGGGCGGCGATCTCTGACGCTTGCCCGGCTCAGGCCATGCGGACGCCGCGTCATCCGCCAGATCGCCATATCCTGACAGCTCTTGTCATCATAGGGTGCTTAGCTGGATCCGGGATGATCCAATCCGGAGGGAAATGACGATGACCGACCAAATCCGCAAGGCCGAGGCGTTCCAGGCGCTGCATGTGCCGGGAAAGCCCGTCATTCTCTTCAATGTCTGGGACGCGGGCAGTGCCAAGGCGGTGGCGGCCGCAGGCGCCGCCGCCATCGCGACCGGCAGCTGGTCGGTCGCCGACGCCAATGGCTATGCGGATGGCGAGCAACTGCCGCGCGCCGGTGCAATCGAGAACCTCGAGCGTATCGTCAAGGTGACGGACCTGCCGGTGACCGTCGATCTGGAATCGGGCTATGGCGAGACGCCGGCGCAGGTCGGCGAGACGGTGGCCATGGCGATCGCGGCCGGCGCCATCGGCTGCAATCTCGAGGACAGCTACCCCAAGGACGGCACGCTCCGCCCGGTCACCGACGCCGTGGCGCGCGTCCGCGCGGCGCGGCAGGCGGCGGACGCGGCCAAGCTGCCGTTCTTCATCAACGCCCGCACCGATGTCTTCTTCCAGCGTGACGCCGGGCCGCATGACGCCGCCATGGCCGACAGGGCGCTGGAGCGCGGCCGGGCCTATGCCGAGGCCGGGGCCAGCGGGCTCTTCGTGCCGGGCCTCGCCGACATCGCGCTGATCACGCGTGTCACCAGCGCCTCGCCGCTCCCCGTCAACATCATGATGGGCGCGAAATCGCCACCGCTGCGCGAGCTGGCGGCGAGCGGCGTCGCGCGTGTAAGCCACGGCCCCGGTCCTTATCTGCTGGCGATGAAAGCCCTCGAAGACGCGGCGCGCAACGCGATGAGCTGAGGCAAACGGAAACGCGCCCCCGAAAGGCCGCATTCGCGCCTTTACGGCGTCGTGACGCTGGGATAGCTTTTTGCCGCACGGCAATTCCGGGACGGCAATGGCGCGGCGATTCCTGCTTTGTTTCCTGCTCTGCCTCTCGCTCGCGACAGCGGCAGGGGCGGAAGGGCAGACGCCGCTTCGGGGCGTGGCGCTCGTCATCGGCAACGCCGGATACACGTCCCTGCCCCGGCTCTCCAATCCCGGCAATGATGCCCGCGAGATCCAGAAGCTGCTGACCGGGCTCGGCTTTCAGGTCGGGACACCGGTGACCGAAGGCGACGCCAAGAAGGTGAACAAGGCGCTGCGGCGCTTCGTCGAGGACGCCGAGGAGGCGGATGTGGCGCTCCTCTATTATTCCGGCCATGGCATCGAGGCCGGCGGCGAGAACTATCTCATCCCCATCGATGCAAACCTCTCCTCACTCGACAATGCCGGCGAAAAGCTCATCCCGCTTGGCCCCCTTCTGGGCGAGCTCAGGACACGGGCGAAGATCACCATCGTCCTCCTGGATGCCTGCCGCACGAATCCCTTTCCACCCGGCGCGATGATCAAGTCCGGTCCGTCGGCCCCCGGGGTCGCGATCGCGGCGCAAGGCCTCGCCAGGACGAAAGGCATGATCGTCCTCGGCGAAGGGAGCGGTGGCGAAAGCCTGGGCGAAGTGATCGGCTTTGCCGCTCAGCCGGGCGAGGTGGCGCTCGACGGTCCGGAGAATGCCAGCAGCCCCTATGCCGCCGCGATCCTCAAGCACCTCGCCGCCAACACGGCCTATGAGTTCGGCGACGTCATGACCATGGTGACGGAGGAAGTCTATCTCGCCACCGGGGCGCGGCAGCGGCCCTGGACCAATACAAGCCTCCGGCGGTTTCTGACCTTTGGCCTCGATCCCGAAACGGAGACCGATGAGGCGGCAGCCATCCGCGGCGAGAAGCGCAAGCTCCTCCTGACCATCGCCCGAACGCCCGAGGATATGAAGCGCGCGGTCGAGACCGCAGCACTTGCCGAGAAGGTTCCGCTCGCGGCGCTCTATGGCATGCTCAAGGTGCTCGACGTCGACACGTTCCTGGGGAGAGATCAGCTCGAAAAGCAGATCTTCGCGGGTGCGGCACAGCTCAAGTCGATCCTCGCGCAGCGGGACAAGCGGGAGAAACAGGATCCGGAGCTCATTCGCCTGAGCCGTCTTGCCGATGACGCCGAGCGCGAAGGCACCATGGCGCTCGCCCTTCAGTACCGTGATCAGGCGAGCGCCCGCGCCGATGCCATCGACAAATCGCTCGATCAGGACGAAGCCAATATCAAGGAACGCCGCATCGAGCTCGCCGCGACCTATGCCGAGAACGCTCAGACCGCGATTCTCAATTTCGATCACGCGAAGGCCGCCGAGAAATACGCTCAGGCCTATCAGCAGGTCGCGGGCCGGGACGCGGCCCTGGCCTTCACCTACAAGTTTGGAGAGGCTGATGCGCTGAGCAATCATGGTGAACTTAAAGGCGAGAATACGGCGCTGCGACAGGCGATTGCCGCCTATTTGGAAGTACTGACGCTCGCGCCCCGCGAGACCCATCGCGATGACTGGGCCGGGACCCAGAATAACCTCGGCAATGCGCTTCAGACACTGGGCGAGCGCGAGGGCAACTCCGAGACCCTGGCCCGCGCCGTTGCAGCCTATGAGGCAGCGCTCATCGAATGGAGACGCGATCGGGTGCCGTACCAATGGGCTATGACCCAGAGCAATCTCGGCAATGCGCTTCGGACGCTTGGAACACGCGAGAACGGCACCACGACTTTGGCCAATGCGGTCGCCGCCCATGAGGCAGCGCTCACCGAACTGACACGCGAACGGGCGCCACTTCAATGGGCGACGACCCAGCACAATCTTGGCGCCGCGCTTCAGGCGCTGGGCGAGCGGGAACGCGGCACCGACAACCTAGCCCGCGCGGTTGCAGCCTACGAGGCAGCCCTCATCGAGCGAACGCGCGAGCGGGTGCCGCTCCAGTGGGCAATGACCCAGAACAATCTCGGTAGTACGCTTACGACGTTGGGTGGACGAGAGAGCGGCACTGAGACCCTGGCCCGCGCAGTCGCTGCCTTTGAAGCGGCACTCACCGAACGGACGCGCGAGCGAGTGCCGCTCGACTGGGCCACGACCCAGGCCAATCTCGGCAATACGCTTCAGAGATTGGGCGAGCGCGAAAGTGGCACCGAGAACCTAGTCCGTGCGGTGGCGGCGTTTGAGGAAGCACTCACCGAGCAGACGCGCGAGCGCGTGCCGCTCCAATGGGCCATGACCCAGAACAATCTCGGCAATGCACTTGCGAGATTGGGCGAGCGCGAGAGCGGTACCGAGACCTTGACCCGTGCGATTGCAGCCTATGAAGCAGCACTCGCCGAGCGGACTCGCGAGCAGGTGCCTATCCAATGGGCCGCGACCCAGAACAATCTCGGCAATGCGCTTCGGACGCTGGGCGAGCGAGAGAGCGGCACCGAGACTCTGGCCCGCGCGGTCGCTGCCTTTGAGGCAGCGCTCACCGAATATACGCGCGAGCGCATGCCGCTCCAATGGGCCATGACCCAGAACAATCTCGGCGCCACGCTTCGGACGCTGGGCGAAAGGGAAAGCGGCACCGAAACCCTGGCCCGCGCGGTTGCTGCCTTTGAGGCCGCGCTCAACGAGTGGACACGAGAGCGAGTGCCGCTCGACTGGGCCGCAACCCAGAGCAATCTAGGCGTTGCACTAGGAACGCTGGGCGAACGGGAAAGCGGCACCGAGAACTTGGCCCGCGCGGTTGCAGCCTATGAGGCAGCACTCACCGAGCAGACGCGCGAGCGGGTGCCGCTGGAATGGGCCGTGACCCAAAACAATCTCGGCAATGCGCTTCAGACACTGGGCGTGCGCGAGAGCGGCTCCGAGACCCTTATCCGCGCGGTTGCTGCCTATGAAGCAGCACTCACCGAACGGACGCGCGAGCGGGTACCGTTCCAATGGGCTGCAACTCAGAACAATCTCGGCAATGCACTTTTGGCGCTGGGCAAGAGCGAGAACGACACCCGGACCCTGGCTCGCGCTGTTGCAACCTATGAAGCAGCGCTCACCGAGCAGACGCGCGAGCGGACGCCATTTCAATGGGGTCAGACCCAGAACAATCTCGGTTCTGCACTTCTCCACCTCGGTGTGCGGACCAATGACCTCGCCAAAATCACCGCGGCAAGACAGGCCGTTGAAGCAGCCTCGGACGTTTTCCGGTCCGCGGGCTTGCTACAGTATGAGGCATATTTTTCCGACCGGCTGGCCGAGATTGATGCAGCAATGGCGAGGCTGAAGAAGCGATAGAGCGCTTGCGGAAAGGTCGGATCCGAAAGGACGCCTCTGGTCTCTGCCCGCTCGTCGTGAAAGCCTCGAAGACGCCGCGCAACACGGCTATTTGAGAGAGCCCCTGAGAGAGCCGAAAGCGCTTGCAACTTCGGCGACGAGGCGCTGCATCAGCTCGGCCGCCGGCAGCTCGCGATTCATCGGCGCGGTCTGGCCGTAGATGTGGAAGGCGAAGTCTTCGTTTTCCGTGCCCAAGGGCTCGCTCAGGACATACATGGACGGGAAATCCGGAAGAGACATCCGACGCCCTTCCATCTCCGTGGCGTAACGCGTGCGCTTGGCGCGGGCGGAGCGGCCCGAATAGGCGGCGGTCACCATCGTGTCCGTCTCGCTCGCTCTCCGGATCAGTTCGCGGCGGATCTCGTCCGTGCCCGCTTCCCGGCAGGAGAGGAAGCCGGTCCCCATCTGCACGCCGCTGGCGCCCAGCGCGAAGGCGGCGGCGATGCCTCGTCCGTCGCCGATGCCGCCCGCGGCGATGACGGGAAGGTCGATGGCATCCGCGACTTGCGGAACGAGCGCCATGGTGCCGACGCCCTCATCGGGCGCCGTCGGATGATGCGAGCCGCGATGGCCGCCGGCCTCCCAACCTTGCGCGATGACGGCATCGACGCCGCCTTTCGCAAGGGCGCGGGCTTCGGCCACCGTCGTCGCCGTGCTCAGCAGGAGGATGCCGGCCTGTTTCAACGTGGCCATCATGCCGGCTGGCGGCAGGCCGAAGTGAAAGCTCACCACCGCCGGCTTGATGTCGAGCAGGAGCGCGAGCTTCGCCGCATCGAAGCCCGGCCCCATGGGCGGCAGGCTGTCCGCCGGTGCACCGAGGCCGCAATCCTTGTAATAGGGGGCGAGCCGCTCGATCGTGCGCGCCAGCACCGCATCGTCCGTGCGCGGCGCGGGATGGACGAAGAAATTGAGATTGAACGGGCGGTTCGTGCCGGCCCTGAGCTCGGCAACGGCGCTCTTGAGCTCGTCCGCCGTCATCGAGCCACAGCCGAGCGAGCCGAGCCCGCCCGCATTGCTCACCGCCGCCGCAAGGGCAGGCGTCGCCGACCCCGCCATCGGCGCCTGGATGATCGGATGCTCGATCCTGAAGAGATCACACAGACGCGAATTGGGCCACATGACGTATTCCTCCCGCTATCGGGGCAGCAGAGCCCAATAATCGAATTCGAGGATGACGCCCGGCTCTTCCGCCGTCGCCTCCTTGGTTGGAAAATCCGTGCATGGCAGGTCGCGCGTGGCGCGTGTCACGATGCGCAGCGCGCCGAGATCGGACTGCGCCGGCACGTCGGCGGTCTCGACGATCTCCGACCAGGCATGGACGGTGCCTTGGGCGAAGAGCGGCGCCACATGGCGTCCGCCATTGATGGCGGCCACATGGAAGGCATTGCCGAGACCGTTGAAGGACAGCGCCCGGGCCAGCGAGATGACATGGCCGCCATAGATGAGCCGGCGGCCGAAGCGGCCCTTGGCCTCGCTGAACTGGTTGAAATGGACCTTGGCGGTGTTCTGATAGAGCCGCGTCGCCAGCATGTGCTCGGCCTCTTCGACCGTCATGCCGTCGACATGATCGATCTTTTCGCCTGCTTTGTAGTCTGCGAAGCGATGGCGCGAGCCCGACAGCGCGTCGTCCCACATCTTGCCGGCGATCTTGGGACAGCCGGCGCCGAGATCGGCCGACAGCACCGCCTTGGGGAGGTCGGGCACCTGTGCGCCGGGTGCCACGGCCTTCTCTTCGCGCTTCCTCACCATCACCCAGCGCACATAGCTCAAGACCGCGTCACCATCCTGGTTGAAGCCGGTCGAGCGCACATAGACGGTGCCGGTCTTGCCGTTGGAGTTCTCCTTGCGGCCGATCACCTCCGATGTGGCGCTGAGCGTGTCGCCCGGATAGACGGGCTTCAGGAAATGGCCATTGGCATAGCCGAGATTGGCGACGGCGTTGAGCGAGATGTCGGGCACCGTCTTGCCGAAGACGACATGGAAGACGAGGAGGTCGTCGACCGGCGCCCGGCCATAGCCGACGGCACGTGCGAAGGCGTCCGATGACTGAACCGCGAAGCGCGGGCCGTAAAGCGCGGTGTAGAGCGCCTGGTCGCCCGCGGTCACGGTGCGCGGCGTCGCATGGCGGATCACCTGGCCCAGGCGGAAGTCCTCGAAGAAATTGCCCGGATTGGTTTTCGTGTCAGTCATCGCGTTTCACCTCTTCGAGATACTGACGCAAGGAATGGAAATGCATCCATAGATGCATATCGTACCGCGCGCGCAACGCCGCAAGGGCCGTCCTGCGATCGGCATGCTCATGGATCCATCGCACTTCGCCGAGATCGATGAGGATATCGGCAAGATCGTCTATCGCATCGCCGATCGCGAGCTCGCCTTCGGTTCCCTCTCTGATGATGGAATGAAGCGCCAGCCAATAATAGCCGAGCCCGGCGTGGCGCTGCTTGAGGGTCTCATAGGTCTGATCGTAATCCGCCCGTGGCGCCTCCGGACCGGTTTCACTCGCGTCCGCATCGACGAAGTGAACGGCATACATCAGCGTGTCGATGGCATGAATGAGCGCGCATATATCCGCAGGCCTGCCATCGGCGCCGGAAATCTCCGCGACAAGACGATCGACCGCCTGCAAGGGATCAGTCACGGCAGCGCGCTCACTGCACAATCGCCTCGGCGATGGCGACGACGCGTTCGGCCATGACCAGATGCAGCCGTTCCACCATCCGCCCCTCGACGGTAATTACGCCCTTGCCCTTGTGTTCCGGCAGCGCGAAGGCTTCGATCACCTTGCGCGACCAGGACACTTCCTCCTCGGAGGGCGAGAAGATCTGGTTGCAGGGCGCAATCTGCGAGGGATGGATGAGCGTCTTGCCGTCCATGCCGAGGGTGCGGCCCTGCTCGCATTCGGCCCGGAAGCCGGCTTCGTCCTTGAAATCGTTATAGACGCCATCGATCACATCGAGGCCGAACGCGCGCGCCGCGAGCACACTCGACGCGAGCCAGGGGACGATGGCGAAACGGTCGCCCAACGCCCGGGCGCGCGATTCCTTGAGCAGGTCATTGGTGCCGAGCACCAGGCAGGAGAAGCGGGACTCGGCATCGCCGGCGACGCTCGCGATATCGCGCGCATTGAGGATGGCGAGCGGCGTTTCCATCATGGCCCACAGCCTGGTATGGGCCGGCGCGCCATAGGCCTTGAGCAGCTTGGCGGCGCTCGCCATGTCGCCCGGCCGCGACACCTTGGGCACCAATATGGCGTCCGGCCCCGCCGCAGCGGCGGCCTTGAGGTCGTCGGCCCCCCACGGCGTCTCGATGGCATTGACCCGGATGATGAGCTCGCGCGGGCCATAGCCGCCGCTTTTGATCGCGGCGATCACCTTGTCACGCGCCTCGGGCTTGGCCTCGGGGGCCACCGAATCCTCGAGATCGAGGATGAGCGCATCGGCGGGAAGGCTCTTGGCCTTTTCGAGCGCCCGGTCATTGGCGCCCGGCATGTAGAGGACGCTGCGGCGTGGTCTGATCGGCATACCTAGTCCTGACAAATTTGCGAGACCCTATTCATTCTTGTCATATCTGCCAAGCCTGGCCGCGAGATGAAAGGCTTGAGGCCGGCCCGTCCTTTGGGCAGAGTGCCGCACCATGAGAGCTTATGATGTTGTGATCGTCGGTGGCGGCATCGTCGGAAGCAGTGCCGCCTATTTCCTCCGGAAGCAAGGTTTTACGGGCACGATCGCGCTGATCGAGCGCGACACGAGCTATGCCAAGGGCTGCACCGCGCGCTCCTGCGGCGGCATCCGCCAGCAATTCTCGACCCCTGAGAACATCCGCCTGTCGAAATTCGGGCTCGGCATCCTGCGCCATCTCAAGGAGGAATTCGGCCCCGAGGCCGATGTGAGCTTCCGCGAGCAGGGCTATCTGATCCTCGCCTCGGAGGCCGGCAAGGCCATCCTGGAAGAGAACCACGCCATCCAGGTCGCGAACGGGGCCGACAACGTGCTGCTCGACCCGGAAGGCCTCCAGCGGCAATTCCCCTGGCTCGCGACCGACGGCCTGGCGCTCGGCTGTTTCGGTCGGAGCGGCGAGGGTTGGCTCGATCCCTATTCGCTCATGGGTCTGTTCCGCAAAGCCGCCGCAGCGAAAGGCGTCGACATCATCCAGGGTGACGTGGCAGCGGTGAAGACGAACCAAGGTCGCGCCGCGTCCCTCACTCTGGCCGACGGCAGCGAGATCGCCTGCGGCACGCTGGTCAATGCCGGCGGCACCGGGGCCGGAGCGCTTGCCCGCATGGCCGGCATCGCGCTGCCGGTCGGCCCGCGCAAGCGCTATGTCTATGTGCTCGACTGCCCGGGCGCCAGCGCGGCGCTGCACAAGGCGCCGCTCACCGTGGACATTTCCGGCATTTATTTCCGCCCCGAAGGCCAGCAATTCATTTGCGGCCTGTCGCCCGAGGAGGCGGAGGAGCCCACGGAGATGGACTGGGAGGTCGATTACAGCTGGTTCGAGGAGCGCATCTGGGAGACGCTCGCCGCCCGCATTCCCGCCTTCGAGGCGATCAAGGTCGTCAATGCCTGGGTTGGGCATTATGACTACAACGCGCTCGACCAGAATGCGGTGATCGGCCCGCATCCCGAGGTCTCGAATTTTCTGTTCGCCAACGGCTTTTCCGGCCACGGCCTGCAGCAGGGACCGGGCGCCGGCAATGCCATTGCCGAGCTCATCATCCACGGCGCCTATCGCACCATCGATCTCGAGCGCTTCGGCTTCGCGCGCATCGCCCGCAACGCGCCGCTCTTCGAGCGCAATGTGATCTGACAGGCGAAGCGCGGACCGATGATCCCGGCTCCATCCGATTACAGCATCAGCCCGCACGCCTGACGGATGGCGATCTGAACCGGCGACGGCGGCAGGGCCGGATCGAATTCGCCTCTCGGCAGCAGCGGGGGCTGGGCCATGAAGCGCGGTCGCTTTCCGCGGTGAGGTTGCGCGGCATGGACGAGGAAGGGGTGGCACAGATAGACGGTGCCGGCCGCACCTGTCGCCAGCTCGATTGCGCAGTCTTGCGTGGACGCATAGCCATCGGCTGAGATCTGCCGGAGCGTCGCGCCCGCCTCGCCATAGGGCAAGAGCGCCCGCGCAATGGCGGCGTGCGAGCCTTTCCTTATCCGCGTGGGCGCATCGTCGGGGCCGACATCCGACAACAGGAAGAGCATCAGCAGCGCGCGCCCGCTGCTCTTCACATTGGCGCGCCATTCCATGAAATCGTGATTGCCGCCGAAGCTCACATCCACATGCCAGCCGTCATCGCCCGGCGATTCGGGTGAGGGAAAGCGGATCGGAAAGGTTCCAAGCCCTGTAGGCGCGAGCCAGCGGCGCTCGCCGGCGAGCTGATCATAGGCTCTGTGCAGGCCCGGCGTGTTGGCGGCCGCGATGAAGGGCGGCGAAGACTTGGACCCCACCCGGACGACCGGTCTCGTCCAGCTGTCGGGCTTGTCCGGCAACAGGCCGATCTCCACCCACAGCTCGTCCCGGCACTGCTCGGCGAGGCCGCTGCTGAAGGCATTCTCGATCTTGATGAAACCGTCGGCGATGAAGGCCTGGACCTCAGCGGAGGTCAGGCCAAGATTCTCGGTTCTGGGCATTGCCATTCTCCATTCGGCCGCGCCTCAGCGCGCGCCATGTTGATCTCGCAGCGCGGAGGCGCTGCAACGACATAAGGTCGTTCAGATCAGCGGGAAGAATGTGGACATGAACATCATGTGAGGACCCTATACTGAGGCGGAAGGCGGAATCAAGGCGCGTGGGGCATAGGGCCACAAATCGCTGATTTGCGCGCGTGAAAGCATTATATATTCGGGCATGTCTGCAACTCTGGCGGATTCGCCACTAAGGAGTGAACGTCATGTCTGCGCACACCGTCCTGACCGCCCAAACCGTCGACGACTGCATCATCGACCAGAGATGGGGCAGCTACACCAAAGAGGACCATGCCATCTGGGGCGCGCTGTTCGAGCGCCAGCTCGCGACCCTCGAGGGCCGTGTCGCCCAGGATTATCTGGACGGCCTCGCGGCGTTGGGCATCGGTCCTGAAGGCGTGCCCGACTTCGCCAGGATGAATGCGCGCCTGCGCAAGATCACCGGCTGGGAAGTCGTCGCGGTGCCGGGCCTCATCCCCTCGCGCCCCTTCTTCCAGATGCTCGCCAATCGCCAGTTTCCGGCCGGCACCTTCATCCGGAGCCGTGAGCAGCTCGACTATCTGGAGGAGCCCGACATCTTCCACGACGTCTTCGGCCATGTGCCGCTGCTCACCAACCATGCCTATGCCGACTACATGAATGAATATGGCAGGATCGGCCTTCAGGGTATGGAGCGCAAGGCGGTGAAGTTCCTCGCCCGTCTCAACTGGTACACGATCGAGTTCGGGCTGATCCGCCAGCCCGAGGGCGTGCGCATCTATGGGGCGGGCATCGTCTCGTCCTTCGGCGAGGCAAAATATGTGGCGCAGGACCCTTCCGCCCATCATCTCGCTTTCGACCTCGAGCGCGTGCTGCGCACCGGCTATTATATCGACGACTTCCAGTCGGCCTATTTCGTGATCGACCGCTTCGAGGACCTGTTCGACCTGATGAAGGGACGCGACATACTGGCGCTCATCGACGAGGTCCGCGGCCAGCCGCAGCTCACACCGTTCGAGATCCTGCCGGAAGACCAGGTCATTCGCACAGGCACCGGCGATCACTGGCGCGATTTCCCCACGACCAAGACGAAGCTCAAGTGATGTGCGACCCCCGGCCTTGAGCCGGGGGGAGCTCGAAGGGTGTGCTTCAGCACGCTCGCTCCATCCTGAGGGATGCTTCGAGGCCCGGCTACGCCGGGCACCTCAG
>JBFWNN010000043.1:0-51018 GCA_050251035.1 Parvibaculaceae bacterium | reverse complement strand
GATGCAGCGCATCTTCGCGCATGTCGAGGACGGCTCCTTTCTCATGGGCATGGAGCTGGTGGACGGGGTCGCCGCGGCCGAGAGGCAATTGCTCTCCGAGCTCGACCTCCTCGAGAACGATCTGCAGGAACTGAAATCCGCCTCCACCGACTATGCGGTCAGCGTCGAGCGCACCTCGTCGATGATGACGATCATCTCCTCGATCCTCACGGTCTGCGTGGTCATCGCGGTCTTCTTCCTGGTGGTGAAGGGCAACATCTCCAAACCCCTGCACGCCCTGACGGACGCCATCAAGACCTTCGACCCGCTGGATGAGAAGACCGAGTCCCGCGAAGTCGCCGAGCTCATGTCGCGCGGCGACGAGCTCGGCATGGTCGGGCGTTCGCTGAACGACCTCAAGCACGCCCTGCGCACACAAGGCCGGGCGCTGCAGGCGGCAAAGGATGCCGCCGAGCGCGCCGATCTCGCGAAGTCGCGCTTCCTCGCCGCCGCGAGCCATGACCTGCGACAGCCGTTGCACGCCATGCAGATGTATCTCGCCGCCCTCGGTCAGCGGATTCATGACAACAAGACGCTCGCCATTCTTTCCGACACCCAGGCCGTGGCACTCGCCACCGGCCGGCTTCTGAACTCACTCCTCGATATTTCGCAGCTCGAGGCCGGAGCGGTCACGCCGCAGCACGAGGATTTCCGCGTCCAGGAACTCTTCAACCGCGTGATGATCTCGTTCCTGCCGCTTTCCTACAAGAAGGGACTGACGCTGCACGCCGTGCCGACCAAGGCGGTGGTGCGCAGCGACCCCGCTTTGCTCGAACGCATCATCGGCAACTACCTTTCGAACGCCATCCGCTATACCGACAGGGGCAAGGTCGTGCTGGGCTGCCGCTCGCGCGGCGACAAGATCGCAATCCAGGTGTGGGACAGCGGGCCGGGCATTCCCACCGACCAGGCGAAGGCGATCTTCGAGGACTTCCATCAACTGCACAATGAGGAGCGGGATCGCAGCAAGGGGCTGGGGCTCGGCCTCGCCATCGTGCGAAGGCTGGCGGACTGCCTCGGGCACGAGGTCGAGCACAGCTCGGTGCTGGGCAAGGGATCATATTTCGGCATCGTGGCTCGCCGGGGGACGCAGAAGCTTGCTCACGACAAGCGCGACGAATACCTGGACGCGGCCGGAGATCTCGCCGGCATAAGAATCCTCCTGATCGAGGACGACAAGGCCGCGTCGGACGCGACGGCCCTGTTGCTGCGGTCATGGAAGTGCGACGTGTGGTGCGCGCGCAGCACCGAAGAGGCTCTCGGCGTCGTCGGTCGTGCGAAAAAGCCTCCGCACATCATCGTCGCCGACTACCGGCTGCCCGGCAAGCTGGACGGGGTCGAGGCGATCCGGCGGGTGCGCGCCGAATTGCACAGCGCGATACCGGCGATCATCGTCACCGGCGAAAGCGACCAGAATGTCGTGCGCGAGATCGAGCAGATGGGTTTCATGATATTGCGCAAGCCGGTTCGCCCGGCCAAGCTTCGCCGCCTGATCAGCCACTATGTCCTGGAAGCGGCCCTGTCCACGGCGGCTGAATGACCACACAGGCTCATCTCTTCTGGCGCCGTCAACCGAAATAACGCAGCACCAGATTGCCGAGGATGACGACGCCGAAGACGGCGATCGCGACGCCAGCCCAGATGTTGAGGCGCACCAGCGTGTAGCTGGTGACCCGGCCCTTGATGTGGGTGACGAGATAGGTGACGAAACTCCACCAGATGAGCGTGCCGAGGACGACGCCGACCACCGCGTTCAGCGGCCGATAGGGCACACTGCCGAGGTCGAGCACGCCGCCCAGGCCGCTGAAGATGGCGAAGAAGCCGAGCAGCGCGCCGGGATTGGTGACGGTGAGGAACAGGCAGGTCAGGGACTTGCGCACATAGGCGCCGCGGCCGAGATCGGAGAGCGACAGCTCGGCGTCCTTCACATGATGCATCGCCGTGCGGATGCCGATGAAGATGAGCAAGAGGCCGCCGACGATCTGGATGGTGGTCGAATGGGCATGCACCCAGTCCTCGACCCAGCGCACGCCATAAGCGGCGAGCGTGGCGAAGAGCGCATCGCCCGCCATCGAGCCCGAGGCCGCCGCCATGCCGCCGCCCATGCCGGCCCGGAGCGCCGAGCGGATCACGGTGAGATTGACCGGCCCGAGCGGGGCAGTGACGGCGATGCCGATGGCCACGCCAATGGCGATGAGCTCGGGATCCATCAGAGGTCGATCACCACGCGGCCGCGGATCTTGCCGGCCACGATGTCGGCGGCGATCGCCGGTACATCGTCGAGGCGGGCATGGCTGGTGAGATCGTTGAGCTTGGCGAGATCGAGATCGCGCGCCAGGCGCGACCAGGCCTCGGCGCGCCGCGTCGGCGCGGCGGTGACCGAATTGATGCCGATCAATCTGACGCCACGCAGGATGAAGGGCGCGACCGAGCCGGGAAGATCCATGCCCTGGGCCAGGCCGCAGGCGGCCACGGCGCCTTCGGGATTGATCTGCGACAGCACGTTGGCGAGGGTCGTCGATCCGACCGCATCGATGGCGCCGGCGAAGCGCGCCTTGGCCAGGGGCTTCACCGGCCCCGAGAACTCACTACGGTCGATGATCCGGGACGCGCCAAGGCCTTTCAGGAAGGCCTCCTCCTCGGGCCGGCCGGTCGAGGCCGCGACGCTGAAGCCGAGCTTCGCCAGGACGGCGATGGCGATGGACCCGACCCCACCCGCAGCACCGGTGACCAGTATGTCGCCGTCTTCCGGCCTCACCCCCTGGCGCTCGAGCGCGATGACGCAGAGCATGGCAGTATAGCCCGCGGTGCCGATCGCCATCGTGTCGGCGGTGGTCATGGTCTCGGGCACCGGCACCAGCCAGTCGCCCTTGACGCGGGCGAGACCGGCGAAGCCGCCATGGTGGCTCTCGCCGACACCCCAGCCATTGAGGATCACCTTGTCGCCCGCCTTGATCAGGCGATGGCCGGACGCGACGACCGTGCCGGCGAAATCGACGCCCGGAATCAGCGGGAAATGCCGGATGATCGGGGCCCGGCCGGTGACCGCGAGGCCGTCCTTGTAATTGACGGTCGAATGCTCGACGGCGACGGTCACGTCGCCCGGCATCAGATCGTCTTCGCTCATGGTCACGAAATCGAGAGACTGGCCCTTGTCCGTCTTGCTGATCAGGATGGCGCGGAATTGACGACTCATGAAATCCCCTTAGAGCAAATCCCGCCAAAGTTGCAGACTTTGGCGAAAAGGATTTGCTCCAGCATATTAATTGGCGCGAATCCTTTCGGTGAAGTGATTCCACTTCACCGGGATGCGCGCTTCCAAAGCTTATACAGAGGGGAGCGCCTCCATGAAAGCGATGGGTTGGCCTTGGGCCTGCCCCAATATCTCACCTTCCCACATGACACGCCGCCCACGGATGATTGTTCCCGCTGGCCAGCCCGTGACCTCGACACCGTCATAGGGCGTCCAGCCGGCCCGGCTCGCCATCCATTCATTGGTGATCCGCGTCCGCCGCTTCAGGTCGACAATGGTGAAATCGGCGTCATAGCCTTCGGCAATGCGGCCCTTGCCGGCGATGCCGAAAATGCGCCCCGGACCGTGGCTGGTCAGATCGACGAACCGCTCGAGCGTGAGGCGGCCCCTGCTCACATGATCGAGCATGATGGGCACCAGCGTCTGGACCCCGGTCATGCCGGACGGCGACTCTGGGTAAGGCTTCGTCTTCTCGGCCAGCGTATGGGGCGCATGATCGGATCCCAGCACATCGACGATGCCCGCCACCAGCGCCTGCCAGATCGCGTCCTGGTGATGGCGGTCGCGCACCGGCGGGTTCATCTGGACCTTCGTCCCCAGGCGCTCATAGGCCTCGGGCGCCGCCAAGGTGAGATGATGCGGCGTCACCTCGACGGTCGCCAGGTCCTTGTTGGCGGCGAGCAAAGGCATCTCGTCCGCCGTCGAGACATGCAGCACATGGATGCGCTTGCCGTTCTTGCGCGCGAGCCGGAGCAGGCGCTCGGTGCACAACCTGGCGGCTTCCGCATCGCGCCAGACCGGATGGCTCGCGGCGTCGCCGGCGCGCTGCTCGTGCTTGCGCGCCCGCAAACGGAACTCGTCCTCGCTGTGAAAGGCGGCGCGGCGGCGCACCTGCGACAGGATCAGATCGATGCCGGCGTCGTCATCGACCAGGAGATCGCCGGTCGATGAGCCCATGAACACTTTCGTCCCGGCGCAGCCGGGCAGGCGCTCGAGCTCGGGCAAAACCTTCGCATTCTCGCGCGTGCCGCCCATATAGAAGGCGAAGTCGCAGAACATCCGGTTGGTGGCGCGCGCCACCTTGTCGGCCAGGGTCTCGGGCGAGGTGGTGAGGGGCTTGGTGTTCGGCATCTCGAACACGCCGGTGACGCCGCCGGCGACGGCGGCCCGGCTCCCGGTTTCGAGGTCTTCCTTGTGCTCCGCCCCCGGCTCGCGGAAATGCACCTGGCTGTCGATGACGCCGGGCAGGACATGGAGCCCGCGGCAGTCGATGGTCTCGCCCGCCCCGGCTTTGGAGAAATCGCCCAACCCTGCGATCCGCCCCGCTTTGACGGCCACGTCCCGGATCGCCACGCCATCGTGGTTGACGACAGTTCCGCCTTTCAGAACAAGATCATAAGTCGGGGGCATCATGGCTCCTTGAATAGATTCGGGAGCATTCGTAGATGTGTCGGTCCGGAGGTGCAACATCCATGCAACGCCTGCCCTTTGCCACCCAGAAGCTCCCGTCCCGCGCCGTCATCTCGGTGACGGGCGAAGACGCGAAGGACTTCCTGCAGAACCTGGTGACCGCGGATATCGATGGACTGAAGCCCGGCCAAGCGGCCTATTCCGCCCTCCTCCAGCCGCAGGGCAAGATCCTGTTCGATTTCTTCATTTTGGCCGAGAACGGGCGCTATGCGATCGACTGCTCCAAGGCGCAGAAGGCCGATCTCCTCAAGCGGCTCACCTTCTACAAATTGCGCGCCAAGGTTGGCCTGGCCGACAGTGACGAGGAGGTGGGTGTCGCCGCGGCCAAGCCCGCCAATGGCCTCTCCTATACAGATCCGCGCGCGGCCCAGCTCGGCGCCCGCATCATCGGCCTGAAGGGCAGCCTGGCCGAGGCCGATCAGGAGGCCTATCGCGGCGGGCGCATCCGGCTCGGCATCGCCGACAGCGATGAGGACATCGGCTCGGGCGAGTTGTTCCCGCATGAGGCCAATCTCGATCAGCTGGGCGCGGTGAGCTTCAAGAAGGGCTGCTTCATCGGCCAGGAGGTGGTCTCGCGCATGGAGCACCGCGGCACGGCGCGCAACCGCATCGTGCCGGTCTATGCGCCCAAGGGAACCGCGGCCAAGGGCAGCTCCGTCACCGCGGGCGGCAAGAGCATCGGCGCCATGCTCTCGGCGGCGGACAGGGACGCCCTCGCCCTGATCCGGCTCGACCGGCTCAAGGACGCGGTCGAGGCGGGCGAGGAACTGCTGACAGAAGCCGGACCCATTCATGTTAGAAAGCCGGGCTGGGCACGCTTCGACGTCGCCCTGCCCAAGGACGACGAATGACCAAAGCCAATGATTCAGTGATCAGGCACGAAGACGGCGTCAGCCGCTGCTTCTGGTGCGGGACCGATCCGGTCTACATGGCCTATCACGACGACGAATGGGGCGTGCCCGAATATGACTCGCGCGCCCTCTTCGAGAAGCTCCTGCTCGACGGCTTCCAGGCCGGCCTTTCCTGGATCACCATCCTGCGCAAGCGCGACGCCTTCCGCGAAGCCTTCGACGGCTTCGAGCCCGAGATCATGGCGCGCTATAATACCCGCAAGCTCCAAAGCCTCATGAAGAACGAAGGCATCGTGCGCAACCGGCTCAAGATCGAAGCCAGCGTCTCCAATGCGCAAGCCTATCTCAAGCTCTCCGAGCAGCAGGACTTTTCGAGCTATCTGTGGCATTTCGTCGGCGACAAGCCGCTGCGGAACCGCTTCCGCAGCCGCAAGGACGTGCCGGCGGCGACGCCACTCGCCGAGACGATCTCCAAGGACCTCAAGAAACGCGGCTTCCGCTTCTGCGGCCCCACCATCCTCTATGCCGTCATGCAGGCTTGCGGGCTGGTCGACGACCACATGGTGACCTGCCACCGCCATGGCGTCTTCCGGGACAGCCGGCGGCCGAAATCGTAACGATGGCGCGGCGCATGGCAGAGGAACCACGCGCCTGGCAGCGCATGCTGTCGGGCCGGCGGCTCGACCTGCTCAATCCCTCGCCGCTCGACATCGAGATCGAGGACATCGCCCACGGGCTGGCGCGGGTGGCGCGCTGGAACGGCCAGACCAAGGGGCCGCATGCCTTCTCGGTGGCGCAGCACTGCCTCCTGGTCGAGGCCCTGCTCGTGCACGCGGAAGACAATCTCGACCGCCAGGCGCGGCTCGCCGCGCTCCTTCATGACGCGCCGGAATATGTGATCGGCGACATGATATCGCCCTTCAAGGCGGCGCTCGGCGTCGACTACAAGGCCTTCGAGGCCAAGCTTCTCGCCGCCATCCATCTGCGCTTCGGCCTGCCGCCCCGGACATCGGAGCTCTTGGCCCGGAAAATCAAGAAGGCCGACCGCATCGCCGCCTATCTCGAGGCGACCCAGCTGGCCGGCTTCGGCCTGGACGAGGCGGCGAAATTCTTCGGCCGCCCCCTGGGGCTCGACGGGGCGAAGAGCTTCCATGCGCTGCGCCCCCTTGCGGCCAGCGACGCGGAAGCGGCATATGTCCGTAAATTCAAGCAACTGCTCTAGGCATCATGGAAATCATCGTCAGCCCGCTCGCCGCCGTCCAGCTCCTCGTCAGCAAGCACAAGGTCAGCCATGTCGTGAGCCTGCTCGGGCCGGAGACGCCGCATCGCAGCTTCGCCGGCATCACCGACGGCAACCACCTGAAGCTCACCTTCCATGACATATTGGAGCCGGCGGAAGGTTTTACCGCGCCTGCGTCCGAGCATGTCGAGACGCTCATCCAATTCCTCACGGCACGCCAGGGCGAAGATCCGCTGCTCATCCATTGCTGGGCCGGCATCAGCCGCTCGACGGCGTCGGCCTTCACGGCGATGTGCCTCTACAATCCCGATGTCGACGAGCAGCAGCTTGCCCGGCAGTTGCGCTCGCTCTCGCATGTGGCGACACCCAACCGGCGCCTCGTCGCCTTCGCCGACGACATCATGGGCCGGCAGGGACGGATGGTCGATGCGATCGACGGCATCGGACGCGGCGAAGACGCCTATGAAGGCGTCATCTTCCAGTGGAAGATCTGACGAAAAACCTTGCTCGATGGGCGTTTGAGCGGATTCCAATCAACTCCAGGTGCCCTCCCCCACTCGTCATGGCCGGGCATCGACCCGGCCATCCAGTTGTGCCGACGATCAGCAGTGCGCGTGAGAGGCTGGATGGCCGCCTCAAGGGCGGCCATGACGAACTGGGAGAGCGGACGATTATTCGGCGAACTCCATCGGAGGCCGGGATCGCAAAGTGGATCGGCCAAGCGACGACCCCAGATACACGCTAGCGCGGGATGCGAAAAAGTGGGCACCGGTTTTTCGCAAGAATCCCGCGCTAACATATAGGAATCGATCACGTTTATGAGTTTGGATTGATTCAATCCAAACTCATCGTGATCTAAAGCGCTTCAGCCGCCATGCGCGAATTCCCAATAGAGCTCGCGCGCCGTCTTGAACATCGGCCCGGGCTGCAGGTCGCGCGTCTCGATGCGGGTGACAGGGATGACCTTGCCATAGTTGCCGGTCGAAAAAACCTCGTCCGCCGCCAGCACATCGGGCCACGGGACGGCGCGCTCATGCACGGCGATGCCGGCCTTGCGCAGGAGCTTGATGACGCGCTGGCGGGTGATGCCGTTCAGCAGCGTGCCATTGGGGATCGGCGTGTGCACTTCGCCATCCTTGGCATAGAAGAGATTGGAGGTCGTGAACTCGGACACGTTGCCGGTCGGATCGAGCAGCACCGCATTGCCAAAGCCGCGCGCCGCCGCTTCGCGCAGGGCGCGGCCGGAATTCGCGTAGTGGCAGGCGGCCTTGGCATCGGTCGGGGCATATTCATAGGAGGGCCGGCGGAAGGACGAGAGGCCGGCGGTAAAGCCCTTGGTCGACGGCATGGCCGATTCATAGACCGAGATGCAATAGCGCGTCTCGACCGGGCCCGGGTCGAGGAAATTCGTCTCGGCCCAGAACATGGGGCGCAGATAGAGGGCGGTGTCCCTGGCGAACTTGCCGATGCCGTCGCGCACCAGTTCCTCGATCTCGCCCGCCTTCAGGGGCTTCAGGCCGAAGGCCAGGGCCGAGCGCTCGCAGCGCTGGCAATGAAGATCGAGATCGGGCGTCACGCCCTCGAAGGCGCGCGAACCGTCGAATATCGCGGAGCCCAGCCAGGACGCATCGCTCCACGGCCCCATGAGGGGCGGGTTGCCCTGATGCCATTTGCCGTCGAGATAGGTCCAGCATTTGCTGTCGTCATATTGCGATATGGCCATTTTTTTCTCCCATGGCGGCGAGCTTAGCGCGCGAGCAGGCCGAGGGAAATCACTTCGAGCCGCGGACCAAATCTCGTCACAGAGTTGGCCCATGGAGAGGGCCGGACAATAACTTGCTGGAAGGTATCCGTGTCGAGGGAAAGCGCTCTTTTGCCTAATCGACTTCGGCTCGCATCGCGATGGGCCGCCACGCTGGCGCTGGCGATCGTGGCATTTGCCCTGCCGAGAGAGGGGCGCGCCGCGCCGGAGAGCCAGCTCGCGCTCTCCTATTCGATCGATGCCGGCGGCATGACCGTGCTGAGAATCCACTATGAAGCGGCGCTGGCGCCGGACACCTATCGATCGTCGGCCTCGATCAAGACGAAAGGCCTGGCCGGCCTGTTCTCGAGCTACAAGATGGACATGAGCGCATCGGGAACGGTGAGCGCCGATACAGCGAAGCCCGCGCGCTTTGCCTCGCATGCCGAGAAGAAAGACAAGGAAAGGGCGATCGAGCTGCGCTGGCAAGGCGGCAATCCGCCCGAGGTCAAGACCACGCCACCCGATCCGGAGGACGAAGCCCTCATTGCCGGGGCGCTCACGCCGAGCCTCGTCGATCCCTTGTCCATGGTGCTGCGCATGACGGCGTTCCAGGCCGACGCGCCCTGCGGCAAGACGATCGCGGTCGTGGACGGACGCGAGGTCTATGAGCTGCGCTTCGCGCTCCAGGGCAAAGCGAAAATCGGGCCGGATATGCCCGGCGCCTATCGCGGCCCGGCCTTCAAATGCAACTTGAGCTATGTGCCCGTCGCCGGACGCGCGGCCAGAAAATTCAAGAAAGCGGGCACGGCGCCGTCACGGTTCGACATCTGGTTCGCACCGGTATCGGCCGCGACCGCGGCTCAGACCTGGTACGTCCCCGTGCTCGCCACCGGGAAGCTGAAAGGTCTCCGTTTCACCGCCTATGCCAGCGTTGCGACCCTCGACGGCAACGCCATTGCCGCCAACGAGGACTGAGTCTCCTCAGAAGCGCATCCGGATGCCGGTCGCGACGAACGTCGAGCCGCTCGATACGCCGTCGATCGTGCCGAATATCCCGGACCGGTGATGCAGCCTGAGCACGAATTCGAGGTTCTTGTTGTCGGGATCGGCAAAGGTGATCTCCGGAGAGAAATTATGCAGCACGCGCGATGTGCGGCCGTCGCCGCGATCCCGTTCGAAATCCGAAGTCTGCGTCAGCAGGCTCAGGCCGGTATTGACCGCCGCCGTCGTGTAGATCCTGTCGTTCCACGGAAAGCCGTCATAGCGGACATAGAACGATGTCCAGAATTCGCCCTGCTCCTCCGCGCCGAAGCGATAGGCGGCGCCCGCTTCGAGATCGAATGAAATATCATCGCCGACTGCGCCCAGAAGCGGTGAGCCGGCAAGCTCGTCCAGCGTTCCCAGACGCCGCGAGATGGTGATGCCGAGCATCGTCATGTCGATGAAGTTCGTCGTCCAGGGCTCGGTGATGATCTGGGTGAAATCGGTATCCGTCGCACGCCCGACCAGCAGGGTGACGGCATTGGCATCCCCCTTCTGTCCGCCCTGCGCCGGCGCGGCGAAATGCGTGAAAGCCAGGGCGGCGGTGCCGAGGATCATGAGGCAGCGGCTAGACCCGCCTCTGCAGCCCGCTGCCCGCTGTACCATTCACCCCCTCGAACTCACCACCGGGCGGAAGAACTCCCACCCCTAAAGGCTCAGTTTTTCACGATAATGCCTCGCGGGCAAGCGCGCTTAAAGGCCAATAAGGTCTGGATTATCCGGCACTTATCAGGAGGAGCCGTGCCAAGGCCCGACGCCGAAGCAGCAAGCCCGGTCTAGCTGTCGGAATAGAAGATGTGGCGGCCGATCTTGATGAGCTTGCGCATCTCTTTGGCCCAGCGCGGACGCACATAGTCGGCATGGTAGTTGGTGGCGGCGCCGATGACGCGAATCGTCTGGTCGCCGGCAATGGCCTTCTGGGCGATGCGCTTGGAGCGATCCCAGGCCGCCTTGCTCTTCACCTCGTCGGCGATGCCGTCACAGGCGAAGGAGAATTGACAGGAATTTCGCCGGTCGGAGCCCTGGTAGACGACACCGCAGATGGTCTTGGGGAAGTTCGGGTCCTTCACGCGATTGAGCACGACCTTCGCCACCGCGAGCTGGCCCAGCTCCGATTCGGAGCGCGCCTCGAAATAGACGGCCTTGGCGAGACAGTTCTCCTCGGCGAGGCGGATGCGGCGCTGGGCGACGATCTTCTGCTTCTCGTTGCGCTTGAGCTTGAAGGTCGATTCCATCTTCCAGACCGGCGGCGTCATGGCGAGACGCTTCTCGATCTTCTCCGGCTCGTGCTTCACCGCGACTTCCGGTGCTTCCGGCACATCGGGCTCGGGCGCGATATAATCGCCCTTGCCGAGCGAGACCACTTCCTGCTCGCGCACGATGGGCAGATTGATCAGATCGAGGGTCGCATCGCTCGGCATCAGCGACCCCTTCTGGATCAAGGTCGATACCGGCGAGGTGATCGCCGCTTGCGGCTCTTCCGCGATGAGGCTGTGGGCGTCGGCATTGCGGCCCATATAGTGGCCGGCGAAGGCGAAGCTCGCGACCAGCATGGCACCGCCGAAGGCATAGGGAACATAGCTCAGCGCGCCATTGCGCTCAGGCTGCAGCGGCTCGTCGAAATCCGGCTTGAAAGGCCTATGCGCTCGCTTCGCTGGTCTCACTTCCCCTCGCGCTACCGTCTCAACTCTTAAAGTTTCCCGAACAGGCGGTAGTATGATCCTTGAGCGTTTAGCATAGGTTAACCATGGCAGCAACACAAAGCCGCCCATAATCAGCCGCTAAATGCTCTAAGGTTAACAAGGCTTTAGAGGACCGTCCCGCCTTAATTCAGCCACGATTTGCGAGCGCGGCCTGAGCGGCGGCGAGCCGCGCGATCGGCACCCTGAAGGGCGAGCAGGATACGTAATCGAGGCCCACCTTCTCGCAGAACCTGATGGATGCCGGATCGCCGCCATGCTCGCCACAGATGCCGAGCTTGATCTCAGGGCGCGTCTTGCGTCCCCGCTCGGCCGCGATCTGGACCAGTTCCCCCACACCTTCGGTGTCCAGCGACACGAAAGGATCGGTCTTGATGACTCCCTTGGCCGTGTATTCGCCGAGAAAACGGGCCGAATCATCGCGGCTGATGCCGAAAGTGGTCTGGGTCAGGTCGTTGGTGCCGAAGGAGAAGAACTCGGCCGTCTCGGCGATATCGCCGGCGCGCAAGGCGGCGCGCGGCAACTCGATCATGGTGCCGACGAGATAATCGAGCTCGGCGCCCGTCTCCTTCTGCACCTCCTGCGCCACGGCGACGATGCGGTCACGCACGATGTCGAACTCCGACTTGGTGGCGACGAGCGGCACCATCACTTCCGGGATCGGCGGCGTGCCGGTTCGGCGCGCCACCTCGGCGGCCGCCTCGAAAATCGCCCGCGCCTGCATCTCGGCAATCTCCGGATAGGACACCGCAAGACGCACGCCGCGATGGCCGAGCATCGGGTTGAACTCGTGCAGCTCGGCCACCCGGCCGCGCAAGGCTTCGGCATTGATGCCGATGGCGGCAGCCACCTCGGTGATCTCGGCCTCGCTGTGCGGCAGGAACTCGTGCAAGGGCGGATCGAGGAGCCGGATGGTCACCGGCAGGCCGGCCATGATCTCGAACAGCTCGATGAAGTCCTTGCGCTGCATCGGCAGGATCTTGGCGAGCGCCGCGCGCCGGCCCTTCTCGTCCGTGGCCAGGATCATCTCGCGCATCGCCACGATGCGATCGACCTCGAAGAACATGTGCTCGGTGCGGCAGAGGCCGATGCCCTCGGCGCCGAACTCGCGCGCCGCCCGCGCATCGAGCGGGGTCTCGGCATTGGTGCGCACCTTCATGCGGCGCGCCGTGTCGGCCCATTCCATGATGGTGGCGAAATCGCCGGACAGCTCGGGCTTGATGGTGGGAACGGCACCCTTCATCACTTGGCCGGTCGCCCCGTCGATGGTGATGACATCGCCCTTCTTGAGGACGACACCCATGGCGCTCAGCGTCGCCTGGCGGTAATCGACGCGGATACTGCCGGCACCCGACACGCAGGGCTTGCCCATGCCGCGCGCCACGACGGCGGCGTGGGAGGTCATGCCGCCACGGGTGGTGAGGATGCCTTCAGCCGCATGCATGCCGTGAATGTCCTCAGGTGACGTCTCGACGCGCACCAGGATGACAGTGCGCCCCTCGCCCTTCAGCCTTTCGGCCTCGTCCGAATCGAAGACGATCTCGCCCGAGGCGGCGCCCGGCGAAGCCGGCAGGCCCTGGCCGATGATCTCGCGCTTGGCGGCGGGATCGAGGGTCGGATGCAGAAGCTGGTCGAGGGAGCCCGGATCGATGCGCCTCACCGCCTCGTCCTTGCCGATCAGGCCTTCATTGGCGAGATCGACGGCGATCTTGAGCGCCGCCTTGGCGGTGCGCTTGCCGGCACGCGTCTGCAGCATCCAGAGCTTGCCGTCCTGGATGGTGAATTCCATGTCCTGCATGTCGCGATAATGCTTCTCGAGGCGGGTGAACGTCTCGGCGAGCTCGGTGAACGTCTTGGGCATCAGCCTCTCGAGCGAGGGCGCCTTGGAGCCCGCCTCGATGCGCGCCGCCTCGGTGATGTTCTGGGGCGTGCGGATTCCGGCCACGACGTCCTCGCCCTGGGCGTTGATCAGGAACTCGCCATAGAGCTCACGGGCGCCGGTCGAGGGGTTGCGCGTGAAGGCGACGCCGGTCGCCGAGGTGTCGCCGAGATTGCCGAACACCATGGCCTGCACATTGACGGCGGTGCCCCAGTCTTCGGGGATGTTGTGAAGCCTGCGATAGGTCTTGGCGCGCGCCGACATCCACGACTCGAAGACGGCGCCGATGGCGCCCCACAGCTGCTCCCGGACATCCTGCGGAAAGGCCTTGCCGGTCGCCTTCTGGACACAGGTCTTGTATTTCGCGATGACCTTCGTCCAGTCCTCGGCGGTGAGATCGGTGTCGAGACCGAAGGCCTTCTCGTCCTTGTATTCGCCGAGAATGTCCTCGAACTGATGATGCTCGACGCCGAGCACGACGTCCGAATACATGTGGATGAAGCGGCGGTAGCTGTCATAGGCGAAACGGCGATCCTTGGCGCGCGCCGCCAGGCCCTCGACGGTCGCGTCATTGAGGCCGAGATTGAGCACGGTGTCCATCATGCCCGGCATGGAGGCGCGGGCGCCGGAGCGCACCGAAACGAGCAGCGGATTCTTGGCGTCGCCGAAGGCCGCCCCGACGATGCGGCCGACCTCGGCCATGGCGGCATCGACATCGGCGGCGAGCGCCTTGGGATAGGTGCTGCCGTTCTTGTAGTAGCCGGTGCAGATCTCGGTGGTGATGGTGAAGCCGGGTGGGACCGGCAGGCCGAGATTGGCCATTTCGGCAAGATTGGCGCCCTTGCCGCCGAGCAGGTTTCGCAGTCCCGCATCGCCATCGGCCGTGCCTTCGCCGAAGCGGTAAACGAGTTTCCCATTCGCTTGCTGATTCACCCTGATGCTCCTCTTGGACAGGATCGGTTGGTTCAGTAGCGAGCGCCGCTCGTGAGCCGCACTAGCCATATTGCAGTTGCGAAATCAAGTGTGCAGTTGCGGCGGAGATGCCGCAGCATCACAACTCAGCAATAATGAGCGAGGTTCCGCCGGATCCCGTCCTCTGTCTGGGCATAATCGGAGGGCGAATAGAGATGGCGGCCATGCTTGTCCTTGGGGTTGTCGGCGATGAAATCCCGGAAGCGGCTTTCGAGCCCGCTTCCGACCGCGAGCCCCAGACGCTCATAGATGCGCGCGACAACCGCGAGCGGCCGGCGCGTCAGGTCCTCGTAGTCCACCTCCAGAATGTGACCAGGGCATGTCGCATGTGCCGATAGGTAACGCTCGGTCTCCGCTTTGTAGAAAGCCAGATGCGACCGGCCGAGGCGGGCGCGGTCGCTGCCGCGCGACGTCACCTTGTGCAGGCCGGCGATGAGGCTGTTGAAGCTGGTGAGCGCCGCGGCCGGATCGCGTCGGCAGACGACGATGAGGGCCTCGGGGACCGCGGCGACGAGCTCGGCGACGCCGCCCAGATGATCCGGCGCCTTGAGCAGCAGACGCCGTCCGCGGTCGCGGCGCTGCAGGAGGCAAAGGATGTCGCGATATTCCCGATATTTCTGACGCCGATCGGCCGTCCGCAGCCAGGCGAGATAGGAATGCGCCGGCGCCAATGTCCAGGGCAGCAGAGTGCGGAACGTGATCGCCAGGGCGAACATGCATTCCTCGGGCTCGTCGCTGCGGGTGAAATGCTTGGCGTCGAGCGTGCGATTGAACAATCGCATCACCGCCAATTCCGTCCGCAAGCGCTTGTCCTCGACGACCCGGCGCCAGCCGGATCGGCGGTCGACCGGTTCCACGAGCTCTCCCAAGGTCGGCGCGCGGAATGCCGGATCGGCGGCGAGCAGGCGGTGGAGGAAGGTCGTGCCGCTCCTCGGCATGCCGGTGATGATGACCGGCGGCGGCAACGGACCGGCAAAGACGTCCGGCGCCGTCTTGCGCAGATGCTGGATCAGAAGGCGCTGCTCGAGCGCCAGGGCGATGCTGCGTTCGAGCAGCATGCGGCCGATGAAGGTGAGGTCGGCGTCGCGGCGCAAGGACCGCAGCAGGACGCGCAGGCCGGTGCGGTAATAGGGATCGCCGAAGTCGTCATATCCGGTCGAGCGGCGGGCCGCGGTGCAGAAGTGTTCGAGGCAGCCCTGGCGCCGTTCCGGCATTACCCCTCGATCTTGGAAAAGTCGGCGACCTCGCGGGTCGCGGCGCGGATGCGGTTCAGAAGTTTCAGCCGGTTCTCGCGGAAGGACGGATCATCGGCATTGACCGTCACCTGATCGAAGAAGGCGTCGACCGGGGCCCTGAGCTTGGCGATGGCGCGCATCGCGCCTTCGAAATCTTCCGCGTTCACCGATTGCCGGGCCCGGGCCGCCGCGGCGTTGACGGCCGTGTTGAGCTCGCGCTCCTCGCCTTGGATCAGGATGTTGGTGTTGACATTGCCGTCATAGGAGCGGCCGTCCTTCTTCTCCTCGATCTTGAGGATGTTCGTCGCGCGCTTGACGCCGGCCAGGAGATTCTTGCCGTCGTCGCTGGCGAGGAACTTCGACAAGGCCTCGACGCGCTTGACGATCATCAGGAGGTCGTCCTGGCCGCCCAGCGCAAAGACCGCATCGATGAGATCGTGGCGCAGGCCCTGGTCGCGCAGATAGACCTTCAGGCGGTCGGCGAAGAAGGACAGGAGATCGTCCGCACGCGTATCTATTTGCTCACCACTAACTGCATCTTTGCGATGCACAGTCAGCTTTGCTTCAAAACCTACAATAGACGAAACCGACTGATTATCTTTCCTTATGGCATCTTCAGGCTTTTGCTGAGGAAAAATACCATCGAATGCTTTGGACGCCAGAAGGAGAACCCTCAGCCGCAATTGTTCTTCCAGAATAATTCTCGCACATCCGAGTGCGGCTCGCCTTAATGCATAGGGATCTTTGGACCCTGTCGGCTTTTCTTCAATGGTCCAAAATCCGCCTAGCATATCGAATTTGTCGGCCAGTGCTACTGCTTGTCCAACCTTCGAGATTGGTAGCGAATCCGACGGTCCTTGCGGCTTGTAGTGGTCGCGGATCGCGTCGGCGACCTCTGCATCCGCCCCTTGCGCCAGCGCGTAATAGCGGCCCATCAGGCCCTGCAATTCGGGAAACTCGCCGACCATGCCGGTGACGAGATCGGCCTTGGCGAGGCGCGCCGCCAGCCTCGCCTTCCCCTGATCGGCGCCGATCACCTTGGCGATCTCGCCCGCCAGGGCCTCGATGCGCCTTATCCTTTCACCCTGCGTGCCGAGCCTGGCGTGGAAGGTGATGTGGTCGAGCTTCGGCAACAGCTTCTCGAGCGGCGTCTTATTGTCTCCGTCCCAGAAGAACTTCGCATCCGACAGGCGCGCCGCGATCACCTTGTTGTTGCCCTCTATGATCTGCTGGCCGCCATCCTTGGCGATCATGTTGGAGACGAGCAGATAACGGTTGGCGAGCTTGGCCGTCTTGCCGTCCTTCAGGGCGAAGCATTTCTGATGCTGCTTGATCGAGGTGACGATCACTTCCGGCGGCACGGCGAGGAAGCTCTCGTCGAACGCGCCCATCAATACCACCGGCCATTCGACCAGTCCGGCGGTCTCCTTGAGCAGAGCCTCGTCCTCGATCAGCTCGAGGCCTTGCGCGAATGCCAGGTTCTTCGCTTCCACCCGGATGAGCTCGGCGCGGCGCGCGGCGTCGACCACAACCTTCGCCTCATGGAGCTTCTGCGCATAATCCTCGAAACGGCGGGCGGTGATCTCGCCGGGGCTGAGGAAGCGATGGCCCCTGGTGACGGCGCCGCTCCTGATGCCGGCGATCGCGAAGTCGACCACCTCGCCGTCGAAGCAGCAGAGGATCGAATGCAAGGGCCTCACCCAGCGCAGATCGCCAGCACCCCAGCGCATGGATTTGGGCCAGGGGAACTTGCGGATCACGTCGGGGACGATCTCGGCGACCACGTCCGGCGTCGCCCGTCCCGGCTTGCTGATCCGGGCGATGTAAAACCTGCCCTTCTTGTCATCCTGCACGGTGAGATCGTCCAGCGCCAGGCCGGTCGATTTGAGGAAGCCCTGGATCGCCTGCTCCGGCGCATCGACGCGCGGACCTTTACGCTCTTCCGCCACGTCCTTGGTGCGCGCCGCGAGACCCTCGACCGAAAGCACGAGCCGGCGCGGCGTCGCATGCGCCTGCGCACCCTCATAGACGAGGCCCAGATCGACCAGCGCAGTGGTGACGAGCGCCTTCAGGTCCTCGGCCGCCTTGGCCTGCATGCGCGCCGGGATTTCCTCGGAGAAAAGCTCGAGAAGGAGTTCAGGCATGATCGACACTCAAATGCGCGAAACCTCCCTCCGCCGCGCGCAGCGTGGGGAGGGTGGACGCCCGAAGGGCGGCCGGGTGGGGTCTGTCCGCCGCGAAGTGCCCGACGACTGGCCTGACCAACTCGCGGCTACTTTGCCGGAGAGATTTGCCCTGCATAGACATCCCACCCGGCGCGCGTTCCGCGCGCCACCCTCCCCGCCTTCGGCGGTGGAGGGAGAATGGCGTATGCTCGTCACAGCGTCTTATGCGTGCCGTCGCAGAAAGGCTGGCCGTTGGTGTGCTTGCAGGCGCAGAAGAACTTGCGGCCCGACGCATCGGCCGTCCATTTAACCGGCGAGAACTCGCTGCCCTTGTGGCTGCCGTCGCAGAAAGGCTGGTTCTTGGAACGGCCGCAGGCGCACCACCAATAGTCCCTGCCGGCCTCGACCATGACCGGGATAGGCGCCTTCTGGGCGATGTTGGGTACCGACATGTCCTGTCCTCCCTCGTTGCGATGACCATTGCTCTCATTGGGCGCCTCCGCCCGCGGTTCTCGCCCAGGCCTCGCAGCAGCCCTTGGCCAGCTCGCGCACGCGCAGGATATAGGCCTGGCGCTCGGTGACCGAGATCACGCCCCGGGCATCGAGCAGATTGAAGACATGGCTCGCCTTGATGCACTGGTCATAGGCCGGCAGCGCCAGCGCATGACGGCTGCCCTTGTCGCCGGCCTTCAACAGAGCCAGGCACTCCTTCTCGGCATCCGTGAAATGCTGGAGCAGGATGTCGGTGTCGGCATATTCGAAATTGTAGCGCGAGAATTCCTGCTCGGCCTGCAGGAACACATCGCCATAGGTGATGCGCTTCGCCCCGTCCTGGCCGTTGAAATTGAGATCATAGACGTTGTCGACGCCCTGCACATACATGGCGAGGCGCTCGAGGCCGTAAGTGAGCTCGCCCGAGACCGGCGCGCAATCGAGGCCGCCCACTTGCTGGAAGTAGGTGAATTGCGAGACCTCCATGCCGTCGCACCACACTTCCCAGCCGAGGCCCCAGGCGCCGAGCGTCGGGCTCTCCCAATCGTCCTCGACGAAACGGATGTCATGCAGATCGGGCTCGATGCCGATCGCATAAAGCGAGCCCAGATAGAGGTCCTGCAGATCGGGCGGCGAGGGCTTGATGATGACCTGGTACTGATAATAGTGCTGCAGGCGGTTGGGATTCTCGCCATAGCGGCCGTCCTTCGGCCGGCGCGAAGGCTGCACATAGGCGGCAGCCCAGGGTCTCGGGCCGACCGAGCGCAAGGTCGTGGCCGGATGGAAAGTCCCCGCTCCCACTTCCATGTCATAGGGCTGCAGGATGACGCAGCCCTTGCCGCCCCAATACTGGTGCAGCGTGAGAATCAGGTCCTGGAAAGATTGCCTTGGATTCAAAGACATTTGCGCCCGCAAGGTGGGTTCCGTTGCGGGCGCAAACTATGGGGCTAACCCCTATGGGTCAAGGATAAGTAGGGCTATTGCTTCTTGGGCGCCTGGGATTCCTCATCCTCGTCGGCCTGCGTGTCGTCGGGATTGACCTCGTCGCCGGTCGTGTCCTCGTCGCCCTGGGTGTCGTCGTCGGTGACCTCGCCGCCGCCATCGCCGTCGGCCGCCTTCATCCAGGCCTGCAGCGTGTAGAAGGCTTCTTCGTTGATGCGCTGGCCCCACAGATCGGCGCCCTTGAGCGGGCCGCCATGGAGGGCGATCAGCATCGGGCCGTTGGACTGCTTGTCGACGATCCAGATCGCCGCGCCCGCCATGCCTTCGAGCGGCTTCTTCAGAGGGCAGCTATAGGCGATGAAGGACTTGTCGGCCGCCTTCACCGGGCAGGTGGTCTCCCACATGGTGAAGTCGGGCACGCCCGCGGGATAGCCGGTCATGGCCGGGCCCTTCGGAATCTGCGGCAGGTGGCCATAGCCGAACCAGCCGTTCTGGTCGCCGATATCGCTCTGCAATTCGACCAGGCCGAAGGCGAGGGTCCAGTCGGCCTTTTCAGCGAAACCTTTGGTCACCCAGGCGTTCTTCCACTGGACACCGCCGAAGGGGCGCTGATCGCCATTGATGCCCGGATAGAAGTCGAGATTCTGGTCCCACTGCTTGCTCTCCGGATTGAAGATGCAATAGGCGGCCGTGAGCACGAAACGCTTGCCGATGAGCGTGCCGGAGCAGCCATTCGAAAGCAGGCCGACCGCGGTATAGGGATATTGCGTCGTGTCCTTGATCGGCACCAGCTTGCCGGGCTTGGGCGCCTGCTGGATAGCCTGGGCGCCTTTGCCCTTGAGGATCATGCCCTTGAGGCGCCGCGGCACCTTGACGTCGCCGGCCTTGCCGTCGCGGCTCATCGACATGCCGGTCAGGGAGTCGAGCTGGGCCGCCGGGGTCTGCGCCTCGGGCGCCTTGCGGGTGATGCTCATGGCGCCCGGCTTGGCGGACGGCCCCTTGGCGTCACCGGTCTTCGGAGCGCTCGCGGCGCCCGCCCCGGTTTCCACGGAGGGCCACTGGCCGCGCTTGATCTTGGCGCCCTCCTGGGCGACCGCCGGGCCTGCCAGGGCCGTGGCAAGGAAGAGCGAGCTGGTCAAAACGAGGGAAGTGATCGATGGGGATCGAATCATGAGCCGTCCTTAACGGTTGCTGATGGGTATGTCGCCTGCACGACATGACAATCTAGCCATGTTCGCATGACGAAAACTAGACCCGACGGCAATAATTTAAGGGCGGAAACGTGTCCTGAGGTCGGCCTTCCCACAACTTTCGCCGGGAACCGCAACCCTTGGGCCGATGGCTCAGGCTTCCGGGTAATAAATGCCGGTCTTGGGATCCTGGCGCAAACGCTTGACGGCGCGCGGATCGACCGGGCGGCGCGCGGCGACCCGGGCCTTGGCGGCATTGAGACCATCCATGAACTGTTTGATGGCGGCAGCCGTCAATATGCCGGCAACGGCGATCGTCAGGGCTTTCAGCATGAAATGGTCCTCTCAGACTTACTCGGCAGGATCATAGACCGAAACGTCCCCATAATGCACGTATTTCCATGGCATCAATGAGGCCGGAGGCGGGGTCGGCGGCCATGCCGAAGCCCAGCCGGCGCAGTCCCCAGCCCTGCGGCTTGGCGATCAGCTTGAATTCGGTCTTTTCCCCGAAACGGGCGCGCATGACGTCGCGCATATGGCCGATCCCGTCGATGAGGCCCAAAGCCAGGGCCTGGCGGCCGGACCAGAAGGCGCCGGAGAAAAGTTCCGCCTCCTCACCCCGCAATTTGCCGTTGCGGCGGCCGCGCACCAGCGTCTTGAAGTCCTCATGGACATCCTGCTGCAGGCTCTTCAGGCGCTCTACGTCCTCGGGCTTTTCGGGCTGGAACGGGTCGAGAACCGACTTGCTCTCGCCCGCCGTGTGCACCCGGCGCTCGATGCCGAGCTTCCTGATCGCATCGACAAAACCGAAGCCCGCCGCGATCACGCCGATCGAGCCTACGATCGAGCTCGAATCGGCATAGATCTCGTCACCGGCGCAGGCCAGCCAATAACCGCCGGAGGCCGCGACATCCTCGCAGAAGGTGAAGACCGGGACCTTCTTCTCCTCCGCCAGTGCGCGGATACGGGCATGGATCATGGCCGACTGCACCGCAGCGCCGCCCGGCGAATTGATGATGATGGCGACGGCCGCGATGCCCTTGCGGGCGAAAGCGCGCTCCAGGGTCTCGGCCAGGCCCTCGAGGGTCAAAGGCGGCTTGAACGGCGTGCCGACGCCAATGGTGCCGTTGAGGCGCACCACATGGACAAGCGGAGTCTTCTTGCGCCACCGGCGCGGGATCAGGCGCTCAATGATATTGGGCATGCCGCACAGATAGGGATCAAGGCGCGGTTCGGCAAGCCGGACGGGCGGCGGCGATCCGGCCGGTCACAGAACCGGAAGATGGCTCGCATGCTTGATCCGGCGAATGGAGATCAGCGTCTTGAACCACTTGATGTTCCGGTTCTGGTGGAAGATGCGGTCGATGATGCCTTCATATTCCTCCATGTCGGCGACATGGACGATGAGGACGAAGTCGACATCGCCCGTCACATAATAACAAAGCGAGATCTGCTCGCAGCTCTGCACCGCCTGCTTGAAGAGCTCGACGATCTCGGGGCGCTCGCGCTCGAGCGTGACCTCGACGATCATGGTCATCCGGCGTCCGATCGCGGCAGGATCGACGACGCAGACATCGCCGATGATGACGCCTTCGTCGCGCAGGCGCTTCACGCGGCGCAGACAGGTCGGCGCCGAGCTGTTGACCGCCTCGGCCAGCTCATGGGCCGACAAGCGATTGTCTTTTTGCAGCCGGTCGAGAATGCGCCGGTCCAGCTCGTCGAGCTCAATGGCCATGCATTTTCCTCAAAATCATGAAATCTGAATTTTTGGCGTGAAGCAAACGCAACATATCCATTTTTGACGCGAAGGCCAATGAAAGCCGACTAAAGTTGCGTCTGGATGCTCAATGAGACGGTTCATGCGCATCGGATGGCTGGAACGACAGATGCAGCATGAAACAAGCGCGTCACGCGGTGGCGAAAAACTGAGGCTGCCGACACTGGCGAGCATCCGCGCCGCGGCGCGCCGGCTCAAGCCCTATCTGCCCGAGACGCCGCTCATTCCCTCGGCCGCCCTGTCCAGCCTGCTCGGCGCCGATGTCTGGATCAAGGTCGAGACCGTCTCGCCCGTCGCCAGCTTCAAGGCCCGTGGTGCCCTCAACCATCTTTTGCAAGCCCTGGCCCAGGGCACATTCGAAACCGCCGTGACGTCGTCCACGGGCAATCACGGCCAGGGTGTCACCCGCGCGGCGGCGCTTCTGGGCCTCAAGGCGGACATCTTCCTGCCGCTCGGCAGCGTCCATGTGAAGAAACGGATGATCGAGCTGCTCGGCGGCACCGTCCATGAGGTCGGTCGCGATATCGACGCCGCGAAGGATCACGCCCGGGAATTCGCCGCGGGCCGCAAGGCGATCTTCGTCGACGACGGCGAGTCGCTGGCGATGATGGACGGCGCGGGAACGGTCGGCCTCGAGCTCGCCCGCCAGTGTCCGCAAGTCGATCGCATCTATGTGCCCATGGGCAGCGGCGTGCTGGCGACGGGCGTCGCGACGGCGGTGAAAGGGCTCGCCCCCGACGCCGAGATCATCGCGGTCCAGTCCCGCGGCGCGCCGGCCATGGTCGAGAGCTTCCATGCCCGCCGGCCGATCGAGCGGCCGATCACGACATTCGCCGACGGCATCGTCTGCCGCGTTCCGGCATTGCGCGCCCTTCAGGGTGTGGTGGAGCGCGTCGACGACTGCCGGCTGGTCGGCGACGACGCCATCCTCGCCGCCATGCACACGATGCTGCTCTGGGGCCACCTGCTCGTCGAGCCGGGCTCGGCCGCCGTCCTGGCGCGCGCCTTTGAAGACCGGCGCGAGATCGCCAACAAGCGCGTCGTGCTCATCGCCACCGGCGCCAATGTCGACGGCGCGCTCATCGCCAGGGCCCTGTCGGCCAAGCCGCTGGACACCGATTAACGCCTGCCAAACAACAATGAACAGGGAGAAACAGACATGCCGAAAGACCAGATGCCGCTGACGACAGACCGGCGGCGATTCCTGCGATCCTCGCTCCTCGCCGGCCTCGCGCTGCCGTCGCTCTCCACATTTTTCGCCGGGCCGGCGGAGGCGGCCGAGGAGATCAAGCGCGGCGGCACGCTCACCATCGCCACGACCGCGCCGACGGCGGTCGATCCGCACCAGCTGCAGGACCCGGGCGGGCGCGCCTTAGTCCAGCCGGTCGTCAACTATCTGGTGCGCGTGACGCCCGATCTCGAAGTCGTTCCCGAGCTCGCCACCAAATGGGAAAGCCAGGACGCCAAGGTCTGGACGGTGACGCTCCGCCAGGGCGTCAAGTTCCACAATGGCAAGGACTTCACCGCCGACGACGTGGTCGCGACATTCGAGCGCCTGGTCGATCCCAAGGTCGCCTCGGCGGCGCGCGGGGCCTTCTCCTTCCTCGATCCCGGCAAGACCACCAAGGTCGACAGCCACACGGTGCGCTTCGAGCTCAACCGCGCGCTCGGCGACTTTCCCTACAGCCTGTTCACCTATCAGGCGGCGATCCTGCCGGCCGACTGGCCCGGCGATTTCGCCAAAAACCCGATCGGCACGGGCCCGTTCCGGCTCACCCGCTATGTGCCGAAGGAAACGGCCGAATACGAACGCTTCGAGGGCTATTGGGAGGACGGCCTGCCCTATCTCGATCGCGTCCGCCTCGCCTTCTTCGAGGACACCGGCGCCCAGATCGCGGCCCTGCAGAGCGGCGCGGTCGACATGATGCAGTCGATTGCGCCCGATCTGATCGAGGCGCTGGGGGCCGCCGACAACAACATCGACATCCTCGCCGCCTCGAGCGCCAGCTACGCGCAGCTCGCCATGCGGGTGGACCAGAAGCCGTTCGACGACAAGCGGGTCCGGCAGGCGCTGGCCTATGCGATCGACCGCGAGCTCCTGGTGAAGAGCCTGTGGAGCGGTTATGCCGATCTCGGCAACGATCACCTGATCGGACCGATCTATCCGCTGGCCAAGGGCGTCAAGCTCGCCCAGCGCAAGCAGGACTATGACAAGGCCAAGGCGCTGCTGGCGGAAGCGGGCTATCCGGACGGCATCGACGTGGAGCTGCGCACCCATCCGATCTTCGGCCTGCCGCAATTCGCGCAGGCCGTCCAGGACATGGCGAAGCCGGCGAATATCCGCATCGCGCTCAAGGTCGAGCAGGACGATCTCTACTACCAGCACTGGAACACCACGCCCTTCGCGCTGGAAGTGTGGATCCACCGGCCCTCGCCCGGCCAGCTGCTCAATATCGGCTATCGCTGCGGCGCCGACTGGAACGTGCCGCATTGGTGCAACAAGGCCTTCGACGACCTGGTGACGGAGCTCGACGCCACGGTCGAGCAGGGCAAGCGTGACGAGATCGCGGGCAAGATCGCGGAGATCATGCATGACGACACGCCGGCGATCGTCGCCTTCTTCTACAAGACGCTGCGGCCGGCGAGCAACCGGGTGAAGGGAATGGCCGGCGATCCGACCGACTTCCTCGACTTGCGCAAGGTCTGGCTGGCCGCGTAATCGAGACAGCGCGCACGCCCGATCCGCCTCGACCGGAGGATGCCCTTGTTCCCGATGATCGGCAGGCTCATCGCGCGACGGCTCTTGCTGGCCACCGGCACGCTCATCATCGTGTCGGTGGCGATCTTCGTCGTCGTCGAGATCCTGCCCGGAGATATCGCCCGCCTGATGCTCGGGCCCTATGCCAGCGCCGAGGACGTGGCGCTGGTGCGCCTCGAGCTCGGCCTGGACCGCCCGCTGGCGCTGCGCTACCTCGAATGGGCCGGGCATTTCCTCACCGGCGAATGGGGCAATTCCTGGCGGCTCAGGACCGCCATCGGTCCCCTCGTCATGGGCCGCCTGCTCAATTCGGCGGTGCTGGCCGGGCTTGCCATCGTGATCATCGTCCCGATCGCCATCCTCGCCGGCATCATCGCTGCCGCCCGGCGCGGACGCCTGGCCGACCGGGCGATCTCGATGGGCGGCATGTGCTTCATGGCGGTGCCGGAATTCGTCAGCAGCATGTTCCTGATCCTGGTGTTCAGCCTGTGGCTGCGCTGGTTCCCGTCGGCGGCGCGCATTCCCGGCGATACCTCCATCCTGTCCCATCTCGACGCGCTGGTGCTGCCGATCTGCGCCCTGGCGCTGGTGCTGTTCGGATATGTGTCGCGCATGGTGCGCGCCAGCATGATCGCGGAGCTCAGGCGCGGCTATGTGCGGACCGCGCTCCTGAAAGGCGTACCGCCGCGCGTCGTCCTCATCCGCCACGTCCTGCGCAACGCCTTGCTGCCGACGATCACCGTCATCGCCAACCAGGTTTCGTGGCTGGTCGGCGGCCTGGTCGTCGTCGAGAACGTCTTCAACTATCCGGGCCTCGGTCAGCTGCTGCTGCAGGCGGCCCTCAGCCAGGACCTGCCCATGCTCGAAATCACGGTGCTCATCCTGGCCGCCATCCTGATCGGCGCCAACCTGATCGCCGACATCCTCTATGGCGTGCTCAACCCGCGGACCCGCATCCAGCGGCAAGGGGCCGCCCTATGACCGCAGAAGCCGCCTCGTCCAAGCGGCCGGCCCGCGGCGCGTGGCGGCGCTTCGCCCGCCGGCCTTCGGCCTTGATCGGGCTCGCCATCCTGGTGTTCTGGGTCCTGACCGCGATCCTGTGGCCGGTCATGGTGCCCTACGGCCCGACCGACTTCCATCTCCTCGCCAAGTTCGCGCCGCCCGCATCGGACTACTGGCTCGGGGCCGACAATTTCGGCCGTGACGTGCTCAGCCGCGTGCTGGCCGGCAGCCGCACGGTGCTCCTGGTCGCGACCAGCGCCACGGTGCTCGGCGTGCTGATCGGAACCGCGCTCGGCCTCGTCGCCGCCTTCCATGGCGGCTGGGTCGAAGAGCTGCTCATGCGCCTCATGGACATCTTGATGGCCTTCCCGCTGATCGTCATCGCCCTTCTGGTGATCGCGGTGCTCGGCCCCTCGCCGCTCAACGTCATCCTCGTCGTCGCCTTGACCTTCGCGCCCTACAATGCCCGGGTCATCCGCGCCGCGGCGCTCGACCAGCGCGGCAAGGATTTCGTCGCCGCGGCACAGCTGCGCGGCGACGGTGCAGCCTACATCATGGTGATGGAGATCCTGCCCAACATCTCGGGCACGATCATCGTCGAGCTGACGGTCAGGCTGGCACTGACGATCTTCACCGTGGCCACCTTGTCGTTCCTCGGCCTCGGTATCCAGCCGCCGACGCCGGACTGGGGTCTGATGATCGCCGAGGGCCGCCAATATTACCGCATCGCACCGTGGATCGTGCTGGCACCGTCGCTCGCCATCGCGTCGCTGGTCATCGCCATCAATCTCGTCGCGGAGGGGCTCGACCGTGACGAGTGACCCGATCCTCGAAATCTCCGGGCTCGACGTCGTCTATGACGGCGAGGCCGGCGCCGTGCCGGTGGTGCGCGATGTCGGCTTCGAACTCCACCGCAACGAAGCGCTGGGGCTGGTCGGCGAATCGGGCTCCGGCAAGACCACGGTCGGACTGGCGATCATCCGCCATCTCGCCGACAACGGGCGCATCGTGGACGGCGCGATCCGCTTCGACGGCACCGATCTCGTGCCGCTCGCCGGCTCCGCCTTGCGCAAGGCGCGCGGCCAGCGCATCGCCATGGTCTACCAGGACCCGATCGGCGCGCTCAATCCGGCGATGCGGATCGGGCGGCAGATCGCCGAGGTCTATCGCAGCCGCGGCGAGACCGACCGCCATTCGATCCGCGATCAGGTCCTCGCCAATCTGCGGCAGGTCGGCATCCCCGACGTGGCCTATGCCTATGAGCGTTATCCGCACGAGTTCAGCGGCGGCCAGCAGCAGCGCATCGTGATCGCCATGGCGGTCGCCATGAAACCCGACCTCCTGATCCTCGACGAGCCGACGACCGGGCTCGATGTCAGCGTGGAAGCGGAAATCCTCGAGCTGTTCGGCGATCTGCGCAAGCGGCTCAACGCCGCGATCCTGTTCATCAGCCACAACATCGCGGTCATCGCCAAGATGTGCGACCGCATCGGCGTGCTGCATCAAGGACAATTGGTGGAGATCGGCCCGGTCCGGCAGGTCATCGGCGCACCGACACATCCCTACACGCGCGCGCTTCTTGCCGCTCGCATCCCCTTCGGCGCCCGCAAGGATTCAGCGCCGCGAATCGATGCCGCAACGGACAAACCGCTTCTCGAGGCGCGCGACATCACCAAGACCTATCACGCGAATGGCCGCGCCGTCCGGGCCGTGGCGGGCGTCGATCTCGCTCTCGCAAAGGGCCGTGTGCTGGGCATCGTCGGGGAATCCGGTTCCGGCAAGACGACGACGGCGCGCATCATCGCGGGGCTGGCAACCGCGGATTCGGGCCGGATCGTCCTCGACGGACGCGACATCGCCGGCCCCGTCGAGAAGCGTGACGCCGGAACGCGCAGCGCCCTCCAGATGGTGTTCCAGAATCCGGATTCGACCCTCAATCCGAAGCACCGGATCGGCCATATCCTGCGGCGCTCGGCCCGCAAGCTTCGCGGCGTGGGCCGGGCCGAGGCCGACGCGCTCGTCGCCCGGATGCTCGCCGCGGTGCGGCTCAGCCCCGAACACAGCGAGGCCTTTCCCAACGAGCTGTCCGGCGGGCAGCGCCAGCGCGTCGCCATCGCCCGCGCCTTCATCGGCGCGCCGCGCCTGGTGCTGTGCGACGAACCGACCTCGGCGCTCGATGTTTCCGTCCAGGCCGCGATCCTGCGCCTCCTGATCGACCTTCAGCTGACGGCCGAAACCTCCTATGTCTTCATCTCGCACGACCTGGCGGTGGTGCGCTACATCGCCGATCACATCGCGGTCATGTATCTGGGCGAGGTCGTCGAGTTCGGACCGGCCGAACAGGTCTTCGCCACACCGCATCATCCCTATACCGAGACGCTGCTCTCGGCCGTGCTGAGCCTCGAGCGACCGGGCGAGCAAGACCGCATCGCACTGCATGGCCCGGCACCATCGCTGCTGACGCGCCCCGCAGGCTGCCCGTTCCATACACGCTGCCCCCGCAAGGTCGGGCCGGTCTGTGAAGAACCCCCGCCCTGGCAGGACGCGCCGGGCGGCCAGCGCTACCAATGCGTCATCCCGCCAGCCGAAGCCGCCGGCAGGCGGAGCGCGCCTTCCCCGATCCTCCCAGAGACGAAGAGACCATGACCAGGACCAGTCCGGAAATCGCCGATGCCGTCGCCCTTCTCGCCGAGCTCGTGAGCACGCGCTCGCCGAACCCGCCGGGCGACGAGCGCGCCGTCGCCGACGTCATCGCCCGCAAGGCCGCAGCACTCGGGCTTCCGGCCCCGCGCCGTCACGCCCGCGACGAGCGGCGTCCCAATCTCATCTACACGATCGGCAAGGGCGCGCCCCACCTGATGCTCGCCGCTCACATGGACACGGTGCCGACCGGCAACCTGGCCTCCTGGACCACCGACCCGTTCCGGCTCGAAGAGACCCAAGGCCGGCTCGCGGGGCTGGGCTCCGCCGACATGAAGGCCGCGATCGCCGCCATGCTGTTCGCGGGCGCGCGGATCATGCACAATCCCGAAGCCTCGGGCAGCCTCACCTTGATCTTCTCGGCCGACGAGGAGAACGGGTCGGCCTTCGGGATGGAATGGCTGGCGCAGCAGGGACTGCTCGTCGCCGACGCCGCCGTCATGACCGAGCCTTCCGGCGTCGGACGGCAATCCTGGCAAAAGCTCTATGTCGCGCAGCGCGGCCACTGCGTGTCATGGCTCGTGGCGCGCGGCCAACCGGGGCATTCCGGCGCGCCGGTGGCGCGTGAAAAGCGGGCCTCCTACGCCTTCATCAAGGCGCTCAACGCCCTCATCGATTCGGACCCGTTCGGCGACTGGGCGCATCCGGTCGATGGCACGAAGCCGACCTTGAACGTGGCGACGATGGTTGAGGGCGGCATGATTCCCTTCGCCCATCCGGAAACGCTGAAGGCATGCATCGAGGTCCGCGTCATCGAGGGCATGACCAAGGCGATGGTCCTCGAGCGCCTGCGCGCCGTCATCGCCGCGGCCGGACTTGCGGAACGGGTCGCGATCGAGCCCGCCGATCCGCCGATCGATTGGATCTCTCCCGGTGAAGAGGCGCGGGACGAGCGTCTCGTCGGCGCGGCGACGGCCGCCTGGCGCACCGTGATCGGACGCGAGCCCGTTCTGGCCGTCATTCCGGGCGGCACCGATTCGACGCATGCGAACGCCGCTGGCATTCCGGCCCTTCCGGCATTCGGACCGGGCTCGCTCGATGTCGCGCATCAGCCCAACGAGTCGCTCCCCGTCGAGGACGTCCGCATCGCCATCGACCTGTTCGAGGGTCTCATCCGCAACTACCACCGGGGCACACCATGAAGCCGGACGCAGCGGACCACTCCGCCTGGGCGGGCGGCCGGCCCACGACGATCGATCTCCTCAAGGCCCGCGCCTTCATGGCCCGGCACTACCCAACGACACCGCTCGACCGCAGCGCGGCGCTGTCGCGCGATCACGGCCTCGAGGTCCACGTCAAATACGAGAACCACGGACCTATCCGCTCGTTCAAGGCGCGGGGCGCGCTCTATCGACTGGCGCTCCTGTCGCAGGACGAGCGGGCGCGCGGCGTCGTCACCGCCTCGACCGGCAATCACGGCCAGGGCATCGCGCTGGCCGGCAGCCGCCTCTCGATCCCCGCGACCATCGTCGTCCCGGAAGAAACGCCGCGGCTCAAGAGTGACAACATCGCGCTTCTCGGCGCTGAATTGCGGGTCGCCGGCCGCGACCTTGCCGAGGCCGAGGCCGAGGCGCGGTCGCTCGCCGCCGCCACGGGCAAGATCTTCATCGAGGATGGCGACGATGGCGGCCTGATGGCGGGCGCCTCGACCATCGCCTGGGAGATCCTGGAGCAATTGCCCGACACCGACGCCATCATCGTTCCCGTCGGCGGCGGCAATCTGATCGCCGGCATGGCGCTGGTGGCCAAGCTGCTGCGGCCCGACATCAGGATCATCGGCGTCCAATCGGATGCGGCGCCTGCCGTCTTCGAGTCCTGGCGCCAGGGCCGCATCGTCGAAGCGGCATGCCGCACCTTTGCCGGGGGCCTCGCGACGGCGCGCCCCGGCCGTCTCGCCTTCTCGGTGCTGAGGGAGCTGGTCGACGCCATGGTGCTGGTCGGCGAGGACGACCTGCGCCGCGCGGTGCTCACCACGCTCGCCAGGACCGGACAATTGGCAGAGGGGGCCGGCGCCGCCGCTTTCGCGGCCTTGCCGGCGCTGGCGCCGAGCCTCGCCGGCGGCAAAGTCGTCCTGCTCTTCTCCGGCGGCAACATTCCGATCGAAGACCTGAAAACGCTGTTGGCCAATCCAGAGGAACGGGCATGAGCGATACCCCTTATATTGAACGGGCTTTTCCGGAAGCCGAATATCGCGGCCGCCTCGACCGCGTCCGCGCGCAACTGCGCAAGGCGGGCCTCGATGCGCTCATCATCCATGCGCCGGAGGACATCAACTATCTCAGCGGCTTCAATTCCTGCGGCTATTACAGCTACCAGCATCTGATGATCGGCGCCGATCCGTCGGCGGACTGCTTCTTCACACGCATCGTCGAGATCGGGATCGTGCGCGCCACGAGCATCATCCCGGAAACCATCTATTGGACCGACTGGGACGACCACATCGCGATGGCGGCGGACAGCGTGACGGCGAAAGGTCTCGGAAAGGCCCGCATCGGCATCCAGGAGACATCGCTCTATCTCTCGGTCAAAGACTGGCGGCGTTTCGGCACATTGCTGCCGGGTGTCACCTTTGTCGATGTTTCCGACCTCCTGCCGCGCCTGCGGCTGGTCAAGTCGCCCTTGGAAGTCGACTGCATGCGCCGCGCCGGAGAGATCACCGATGCGGGCCTCGCGGCCGGCCTCGCGGCGATCGCCGAGGGACGGCGGGAAGGCGAGCTGGCGGCGGCCGCCTATCAGGCGATGTTCGCCGCGGGCGGCGAGCCGCCGAGCTATCCCGGCACGTTCACGTCCGGCCCGCGCACCTGCTTCCTGCATGGCATGGCGACCGAGCGGCGGCTGCAGCGCGGCGATCTGATCGTGATGGAGCCGATGGGCTGCTACCAGCGGTACAACACCAATGCGATACGCACCGCCGTGATCGGCGCGCCGTCGGCCAAGGCTCAAGAGGCGCATCGGCTCATGGAGGACTCGGTCCTCGCCTGCACCGAGCTGGTGCGGCCCGGCATACTGGCCGAAGACGTCGATCGCCTCTGCCGCAAGATCACCGGCAAATTCGCCGCCAACCGCCTGCACCGCTCGGGCTACAGCCTGGAGATCGGCTATGCGCCGGGCTTCGTCGGCGCCCTCAATCTGCGCCAGGGCGACACGACGCCGCTCGCGGCCGGCATGGTCATCTCCATCGAGCCCAACACCACCTTCGCCGACGAAGGCTGGGGCGTGCAGCTCGGCAATTGCGTCCTCGTGACCGAGACCGGACATGAGGTGCTGCATCACACGCCCATCGCGCTCGCGCGCTTCTAGCATCGGCCCGAAAAGTGCGTGCGGTTTTCGGGCAAGCCGATGCGAAAAAAAAGATAGAGCGCCGGAGCGATCCCGACAGAACGCCCGCGCTTCGGCGCCGGCCCATCTTCGACGGGACTTCCCGCGAGGAGCATGTGAGTTTCCCCACAGACAGCTTACGGCCTCTCTCTTAGACTTCCCTCCATGAGCTTTCGAAGACCGGCTGCTCAACAGTCCGACAGCCATAGGAGGATTCCATGAATACGCATGGCGAGCATGGCGCGATCCGTTCGGCCGGCTTCCTTCTCTTCAACAACCTCACTGCTTTGATCGGAGCCAGGTTGAAGGCGTGGCGCGCGCAGCGGCTCGAGCGCGCGCAAATCGCGGCCCTGGAAGCACTGGGGCCCGAGATCCTGGACGATATCGGCGTCAGCATCGTGACCGTGGGCAGGCAGCCCAAATCCATGGCCGCCTGCCACCCGCATCTGATCGCCGCAACGGCGCTCGGCGCATCCAAACCGACGAAACGCGACGAGCCCTGAAAAAGCTCGTCACGACGCAGGGCTGCCCGTCCGCCCTCTCCGGGCAGCCCTGCATTCTTCCATGTTTCAGCGAATCACGCGCCGAGCTGAGTTCGTCGGCGGGATGCGAAGTTCTGAGAAACTGCCGTCAGACCTCTCGCAACTCCTGCTTGTTCCGGCCGGACAATATCGCGTGATGCGACGCGCTCCGCCCCCTCGCCTGCGTCATATTCCGACCGGGCGGCATGGATCGCAAGACGCACGCGTTGACCAATCCCCGCTGAGCTTCCATTATTTTGGCAGAGGGAAGCCGTGACATGACCAAGCACTCGAAGGATGCCTTGCGGGCGATCGCCTATTTCAAGTCGCTCGACGATGCGGCCTTCGCGCTGCTCGCGCAGCAATGCGCGATCCGCGAATATGCCCCGGGAGAGCTGATCCTCGGTCACAATGACGAGACTTTCGATGTCCTCTTCCTGCTCGAGGGGCTGGCGCGGGTCAGCATCTATTCGGCGGACGGGCAGCGCGTCGGCTTCCGCGACATCTCCGCCGGAACGATTTTCGGCGAGCTCTCGGCGGTCGACGGCCATCCGCGCTCCGCCAGCGTCGAGGCCGTCGAGACCTGCGTCACCGCGGTGATGCGCCGGCCGCAGTTCCTCGCCGCGATCGCCAACCATCCGGAATTCACCATGGCGGTGGCGAAGCATCTGACCGGGCAGGTGCGCGTCCTCACCCGGCGCGTCTTCGAATTCAGCACCATGGCGGTGCGCCAGAGGCTGTGGGTGGAAGTGCTGCGGCTGGCGGAGACCGCGGCGAGAGGCAAGGGACAGGCCCTGCTCTCGCCCGCCCCCACCCATGCGGAGATCGCCAGCCGCATCAGCACGCATCGCGAAGCGGTGACGCGCGAATTCGCCTGGCTCGAAAGCCAGGGCTTCATCCAGAAGGAAGGCCGGGCGCTGAAAGTGCTCAATCTCGACAAGCTGCGCGGGCTGATCGGAACGCTCGAGGGCTAGACACCAGTGCATGATGATTTAGCGAGGATCGCCCCGCTCGAAACATCCTCATGCTTCGAGGCCGGGCACCGCCGGGCACCTCAGGGTGAGGATCACGGGTCGACTGAACTCGTCACGCTCCCGTCTAACGCAGCGGCCAGGCGGCGCCGTCGCGCAGGACAGCCTCGGCGGCCGGGGTGAACTTCCCGTCATCGCCATGCAGGACGAGCCCGGGCAGGAGCTGCATCGGCGCGCGCGAGCCCTTGACGCCCTGGACGATGATGCGGGTGGCGGCGGCGCCTGCGCGCGGAAACAGCGGCGCCACGGTGATGTCGCCGAAGCGCCCCCCGAACACCGCCAGCAGCCGGGCCAGGACCTCGGCACGATAGATCACGGTGGCGGTGCCGCGAGGCTGCAGAAGCCCATGCATCGCCTTGACCCAGAGATCGAGGTCTTCCGGGCCGAAATTGTGGGCGCCGGCCTTCAGCGCCACGGGCGAGGGGGTCGCCTTGCCGTCCTCGAAATAGGGCGGGTTGGCGAAGGCGTGGGCCATGGATCCGGCCGCCGGCAAATGGGCGGCGTCCCGGCGCAGGGCCTCCTTGATATCGGCATGGATGACCCTGACGCGTTGGCCGCAATCATTGCGCCGGGCATTCTCCTCGGCCAGCATGGCGTAGCGGGCCGCGACTTCGATGCCGGTGATGTGGATGCCCGGGACCCGATGGGCCAGGCAAAGGGCGGCGACGCCCGTGCCCATGCCCGCCTCGAAGACCGGGTCGCCGGCGGCGCAGGGAATGCTGGCAGCCAGGAAAACCGCATCGATCCCCGCCCGGTAGCCCTTTTCCGGCTGCAGGATGCGCAAACGCCCATTGAGGAAGCCATCTTCGGTGAGGCTCGCCGGGATGGCCCCGGAGGACGATGCCGGCGGAGTGGAATCGGCAGGCGAAGGAGTGTGCATGGCGGGTCACCCTAACGCGGCCCGGTTATCGTGGCGTTACCCAATTCGCGCAAAGCCCGGGCAACGTCCTCGTCCTGGACCATCAGGCGGCGGGGAAAGGCTCCGATCGAGCCCTCGACCGCGCTCATATGGGCGTCGAACACCAGCGCCTCGATGCCGGCCTCGGCCAGGACATGGGTCGCATAGGACAGGAGCACCAGGTCGTTGGTCCGCAAGACTTCCTTCATTCCGCAAGACGTCCTTCATAAAGTATTATCCTTAGCGTCAACCGGTCGCGCTTGCCGAGGGGCGGCAAGCCCCCCTATTGTCGGGACAGTATCATAATCAGACAGGTTCAATCTGTGGGTGTCGTCATTCCCTTCGAAAGCAGCGGTGAGAAGCAGCCGAGCCTCGATCCCCTGATCGCTCTGACCCAAGGGGACATGGTCAAGGTCAACGAGGCCATCCTGGCCCGGGCGGCATCGCATGTCGAACTGATCCCGGAACTCGCCGGCCACCTGATCAATTCGGGCGGCAAGCGGATCCGTCCGATGCTGACCGTCGCCGCCGCCCGCATGTGCGGCGCCCGGGGCGATGCCCACGTCAAGCTCGCCACGTCCGTCGAGTTCATGCACACGGCCACCTTGCTGCATGACGACGTCGTCGACGAGAGCGACCTCAGGCGCGGCAAGAAGACGGCGCGGCTCATCTGGGGCAACCAGGCGAGCGTGCTGGTCGGCGACTATCTCCTGGGCCAGGCCTTCAAGATGATGGTCGAGACCGGATCGCTGGAAGCCTTGCGCATCCTGGCCAACGCCGCCGCGGTGATCGCCGAGGGCGAGGTGCTGCAGCTGTCCGCATCGCACGACACCTCGACCACCGAGGACGCCTACATGCAGGTGATCGGCGCCAAGACCGCCGCTTTGTTCTCGGCCGCGGCCGAAGTCGGCGCCGTCGTCGCCAAGCGGCCCAAGGACGAGCAGGCGGCGCTCGAATCCTATGGCCGCAATCTCGGCATCGCCTTCCAGCTCGTCGACGACGCGCTCGATTATTCCGGCAAGCAGGCGCTGATGGGCAAGAGCGTTGGCGACGATTTCCGGGAAGGCAAGATCACCCTGCCGGTGGTCCTTGCCTATCGCCGCGGCTCGCAGGAGGAGCGCAATTTCTGGAAGCGCACCCTCGAGGAGGGCAATCAGACGGCCGACGACCTCCTCTATGCGCAGAAGCTCATCGAGCGCCACACCGCCATCGCCGACACGGTGGAGCGCGCCCGCCACTATGGCGCCATCGCCCGCGACGCCCTGGCCATCTTCCCCGACAGCGCGCACAAATCGGCGCTCGCCGAAGCGGTCGATTTCTGCGTGGCGCGGGCCTACTGATCGGGTTAGACTTCCCGCATGACGGGCGGGGACATGCATACACTCTCCCTCCGCCGCCGAAGGCGGGGAGGGTGGCGCGCGGAACGCGCGACGGGTGGGGTGTCTCCACCAGAGAAATCTCTCAAGCAAGCTATTTGCGCGCTGTTCGTGCCGGTCGTCGAGCATTTGGCGGCTGAGACACCCCACCCGTCCGCCCTGCGGGCGTCCACCCTCCCCGCGCGTTCCGCGCGGCGGAGGGAGAAGCTGCAAGAGCACTCTGAATGATGCAGCGGACTCGCTTTGCCTGGTATCTGCTGGCGCCCGCGATCATCCTGCTCGCCGTTCTTCTGCTGCTGCCGATCTTTATCATGGCGATCTACACCTTCTACGAGTTCGTCACCGCCGGCGTCGAGAAAGCCGATTACACGCTCGCCAACTGGCGGGAATTCTTCACCGACGGCTATTATCACCTGTTCCTGTGGAAGACGGCGCGGGTCGCCGCCATCACCGCGGTCGCCTGCGCCGTCATGGGCTACATCCCGGCCTATTTCATCTGGATGACGTCCTTCCGGCACAAATGGCTGCTGCTTCTCCTGTTGATCGTGCCCTTCTGGATCTCCTTCACCATCCGCACCTTCTCCTGGATCCATATCCTGGGCGAGCAAGGCGCCATCAATGTCACGCTGACATCGTTGGGGATCATCGATAGCCCGATCCAGATGCTCTATACCGAGGGCGCGGTGATCATGGGCATGATCCATTTCCTGCTGCCCTACATGATCCTCAACGTCTATGTCAGCCTCGAGGGCATCGACCGCGACCTCATCTCGGCGGCGCGCACGCTCGGCTGCACCAGCGCCCAGGCGTTCCGCGAAGTGACGCTGCCTTTGTCGCTTCCCGGCCTCTGCGCCGGCCTCCTCCTGTGCTTCGTGCTGGCGGCCGGCAGCTATGTCACGCCCCAGATCCTCGGCGGCAACCGCGACGCGCTCTTCGGCAATCTCATCTACGACACCATCATGGAGCAGCTCAACTGGCCGATGGGCTCGACGCTCTCCATCGTGCTGTTCGTGCTGCTCGGCATCGTGTCGGCGATCTACAGCCGCTATATGGGCCTCTCCACCATCTTCAAGGGCTTGAGCCGATGATCCGGACGCGCCAGGTCGAGGATGCGAGCGGCATCTGGGGCTGGCCGGCGGTGAAGCTCGTCACCGTCCTCGTCTATATCTTCATGTTCGCGCCGATCCTCGTCACCGTCATCCTGTCGTTCAACGCCTCGATGTTCGGCGGCTTCCCGATGACGGGCGTGAGCCTGCAATGGTACGGCAAACTGTTCCAGAACGAGGCCGTGCTGCGCGCCTTCAAGACCTCGATCTGGATCGCGCTCCTCACCGCCGCCGTGTGCACCGTCATCGGCGTCATGGCGGCGATCGCGCTCACCCGCTACGAGTTCCGCGGCAAGCACTGGATGAACACGCTGGTCATCCTGCCGGCGCTCGTGCCTGAAACCATTCTCGGCGTCGGCCTGCTCCTGTTGATGAAATGGGCGCATCAGCCGCGATCCTATCTCCTTCTGGTGCTCGGCCATATCATGCTGGCTTTGCCTTTCGTGGTGCTGGTCGTCCAGGCGCGGCTCATCGGCATCAAGCGCGTCTATGAGGAGGCCGCGCTCTCGCTCGGCGCCAACCGGTTCAACACCTTCCGGGAAGTGACGTTGCCGCTGTTGATGCCGGCCATCATTGCCGCCGTGCTTCTCGTGTTCACCATTTCCTTCGACAACATCACGGCGAGCCTGTTCTGGCGCCCGCCCGGGGTCGAGACCATGCCGACGCAGATCCTGGCCATGCTCAAGATCTCGATTTCCCCCGAGATCAACGCGCTCGGAACCCTGATGATCCTCATCACCGTCGGCCTCCCCTTGGCAGGCGGCCTCTTAGGGCGCATTCTATTCGGTAATAGATCATAACAACTGGGAGAAAACACAGATGAAACTTTCACGAACCCGGCGGCTCGAGCGGCTCACGGAGCGCTACCGGAACGGCGGCATGGACCGTCGCACCTTCCTCGGCCTGACCGCCGCGGCCGCGGCCTCGGCCGGGCTGATGACGCGCTGGAGCGGTCCGGCGCTGGCGGCGGTGACCGAAGTGCGCTTCGACGGCTGGGGCGGCACGGTGCAGGAGGCGATCGACAAGTTCGCCTTCCAGCCCTACACCAAGAAGACCAACCTCAAGGTGGTGCAAGGCACCTTCGGCGACGAGAACGAGATCATCACCAAGGTGAAGACCGCCAATCCCGGCGATTTCCAGATCATCCACTCGTCCGGCGTCGAATATTACAAGAAATATGTCGACGGCGGCTGGGTGTCGGAGCTCAACGAGGCCAACATCCCGAACCTCGCCAATGTGATGACGGCGATGATCGAGCCGTTCCGCAAGATGACGCCGAAGCTCTCGGCGGTGCCCTACGACTACGGCACCACCGGCATCGCCTACAACACCAAGGTGATCTCGCCCGAGGAAGCCAAGGAGAAGGGCGCCAATCTGCTGATCGACAAGAAATATGCCGGCAAGATCGGCGGCTTCGGCGACAAGAACACCCGCGTCTGGTATGCGGCGCTGCAATCCGGCCAGAGCCCCAACGACGTCAAGGACATCGAGGCGGTGTGGGCGAAGGTGCGCGAAGCCCGCGACATGACGAAGAAATACTGGAGCTCGGGCGCCGAGCTCATGGATCTCCTCTCCAAGGAGGAGATCGTCGTCACCGACGCCTGGTCGGGCCGGGTCGCGGCGCTGCAGGAGCAAGGCCATCCCATCGGCTATCTCGACCCCGCCGGCAGCTATGCCTGGATGGAGGACATGCTGGTGCTCAAGGGCTCGCCCATGGCCGAATGCGAGGAGCTGCTCAACTTCATGCTCGACACGGCGACATCGATCGCGGTGGCGGAAGGGCAGAACTACCCGCCCGCCCTCGATCCGACCAAGGTCAAGCTCACCGACAAGATCGCCAAGATGCCGGCCTTCGATCCGACCGGCACCATGAAGACCTTGACCTTCGCCGACCCGATCTACTGGGCCGAGCACGACGCCGAATGGCAGAAGCAGTGGGACCGCATCTCGAAAGGCGCGTGAGCTGTCGATCGCTGCGCACACGAATCCTCCCTCCACCGCGCGAAGCGCGGGGAGGGTGGACGCCCGCAGGGCGGACGGGTGGGGTCTCTCCGCCTGTGAATGTTCCACGCGTCGCCTGAACAGCCTGCAAGTGCCTGCCTTGAAAGACCTCCCTTACGGAGACACCCCACCCGCCGCGCGTTCCGCGCGCCACCCTCCCCGCCTCCGGCGGCGGAGGGAGGATTGGCGTATATCGCAAAGCCTCACACCAATCGCAGCATCATGACCGAAACCGCTGTCGATCTCAAAGGCGTCACCCTGGCCTATGGGCCGTTCGTGGCGGTGAACAATGTCGATCTCACGATCGACAAGGGCAGCTTCGTGACCTTGCTCGGCCCGTCGGGCTGCGGCAAGACGACGATCCTGCGCTCGATCGCCGGCCTCGTCTCGCCGACCGCGGGCGAGATCGTCGTCGCCGGCAGGCGGATCAACGACGTGCCCATCTACAAGCGCAATATCGGCCTCGTCTTCCAGAACTACGCCCTCTTCCCGCACAAGACGGTCGCCGACAATATCGCCTTCGGCCTCAAATATCGCGGCGTGCCCAAGACCGACATCGCCCGCAAAGTGAAGCGCGCGCTCGACATGGTGCGCCTGCCCGGCGTCGAGAAGAAGCTGCCCTCGCAACTGTCGGGCGGCCAGCAGCAGCGCATCGCGCTCGCCCGCGCCATCGTGATCGAGCCCGACGTGCTCTTGCTCGACGAGCCTTTGTCGGCGCTCGATGCGAACCTGCGCGAGGAGATGCGCACCGAGCTCAAGATCATCCAGCGCGAGGTCGGCATCACCACGATCTTCGTGACGCACGACCAGGAAGAGGCGCTCGCCATGTCCGACCGCATCGTCGTCATGAATCACGGCCTCATCGAGCAGAACGGCACGCCGGAGGACGTCTATCGTGCCCCCGCCTCCAAATTCGTGGCGAGCTTCCTCGGCCAGTCCAATCTCCTCCCCGGCACCATCGTCTCGACGGGCGCAGGCAAGGCCAAAATCACGCTCGACAACGGCGCCGGCATCGAGACCCAGGCTCCGGCCTCGGCAAAACCGGGCGACAAGGTCACGGTCATCGTGCGCGCGCAACGCCTCGAGGTCGGCAAAGCGACGGGCGCCAACCGGATCAAAGGCAGGATCGCCGCGACCTCCTATCTGGGCGGCAGCGCCATCTATGCTATCGACGCCCAGGGGCTGAAGCTCCAGGCCAATACGATCATCGACGACAGGGTCTTCCGCGAAGGCGAAACCGTCGAGATCGGCTTCGCGCCGTCGGACTGCGTGCTCCTCGGCGCGGATGACCGGCGGCTGGTGTGAGCCGGCCCGCCTCGATCACTGCGCCGCGGTGTCGAACCCGCATTGCTTGCGTTCCATGTCGATCTGCTGGGTGATGCGGATGGCGTTCTCCGCATAGGCCTGCGTCACCGAGCCATGGTTGACGGTCTTGCCGCGCAACGGGCTGACGGCTTCGCACAGATGGAAGACATGCGGGGTCTTGGACTTCGTTTCCCCGGGTTCCGGCGCGATCCAGTAGACGACATCCTGGCCGTTCGGGTTCTGGGCATCCTTCGTCGCCTCGGCCACGGCCCCGGAATCCCTGGCGATGTCCTGCGCCTGCGCGGCGACCTCGGGCGAGCAGGCGGTGGTGGGCTGGCCGGCCTTGATCTGGGCGGCGCACTCGTTCATGTCCTGGGTGTACTGCTCGACCGAGGGCGGCTGGAAATTCACCCCGATGAGGGTGGCGAGCACCGCGAGGACGGCGCCGATGCCGCCGGCGATCTGCTTGTTCTTGGGGTCCATGTCCTTGTCCATGAGGATCAGGACGAGCAAGGGCAGGAAGGCGATCAGCGTGATGATCGCGCCCAGCTGGTTCTGCACGAAGAACCGGAACCCGTCGGCCTTGCTGGCCGGATTGCGCCGGTTGGCGGCCTTCCACAACAGGCTGCCGGCAATGGCGAAGACGGCGATGCCGACGAGAAGGCCGATCAGCAGCGGCAGATTGCCGTCGTCGAACTTGCGCTGCAGCAGCAGGTAGATGCCGACCGCCTCGCCGGCGATGGCCACGGCCCAGCACAGCAGGGCGAAGATCCGCAGGCGCCGGGACGCGCTCTTCTGGTCCTGGCTCGCCTGCCAGGCTTTGGTGACATCGGCCGTCGGCTTGTCGTCGGACATGGTTCAATCCCTCATATCGACGCGTCCGCGCGACGATGGGTCGTCCAGTCAAGCGCGCTGCGCGTCACCGGCCGACGTTCGGCAAAACCTGCCCTTTTGTCAACACTCGGCCGATCGGCGCGCCGGACCCGGCCTGATCATGACGACCGCGCAAGGCAAGGCGAGGACCCCGCGCGACGGCGGCGCGTCGATGTCGCTTCGCGCCCTCCGGCAGCATGCTGCTCGGCGCGGACGACCGAAGGCTGGCGTGATCATCATCCCGGCAAGAGCCGCTGTCGTATTCACACATCTCCTCCTTCCCACGCAAAGCGGGGGAAGGTGGCGCGGAGCGCCGGATGGGGGCCGTGCCGCGTCGACCATGGCGAAGGTCTAAGCATCTGATGGCCATCTGGATGACGACATGATCTCAGGTCTGGACGTTTCGTCGGTTGCCCGACCCCATCCGGCGCTCCGCGCCACCTTCCCCGCGCGCGGCGCGGGGAAGGAGAAGGATATGTGAATCTGGTAGTCGCGTAGCGGGGCGAAGACGCTTGTTCCTTGCCCTCTTCCGCCGGTCCCAGACGCCTCGCAAGATGTGTGAATCTGATAGGCGCGCGGCGCGGAGAAGGAGAAGGATGTGTGAATACGACAGCGGCTTCCGCCCGGATGACGGACGAGGGAGAGTGCGGAGCGGCATTCGGAAGCCCGACGCGAGACCAAAGATACGGAAAGCCAGGCCGCTTCGAATGGAACGCGCCTCTTTACGGAGTCTGCGGCGTGCCGGTCCCCAGGGCGCGGCGAACCGGAAGCTTCGCGATGTCCCGGCCGGCCTTCTGCCGGGCAACCCTGATGTCGTAAGCGCTCTGCAGGTTGAGCCAGAACTGCGCCGACATGCCGAACCAGTGCCCGAGGCGCAGGGCCGTATCCCCCGTGATCCCGCGCCGGCCGTGAATGATCTGCGTGATGCGGTTGGCGGGCACGTCGATCTGCCGCGACAGCTCGGTCGGCGTGATGCCGATTTCGCGCAATTCGTCGGCGAGTATTTCGCCGGGATGGATGGGTGGCCGTGCCACAGCTCCTGCCTCCCGGACTAAGACGTCCATTCGTCGCCCGGCATGATCCGGCGCATGAACTCATCGAAGAGCGGGACCGTGAAGGCCGTGTCGCCATGGCTCGGACTCCAGATCATTCCCTTGGCGATCAGCTGATTGCGCGTCGGGCCGAGTGATGTGACCCCTCGGCCGAGCACTTCGGCGACATCGCCCGAACGATGCGGTCCCGCACCCAGCTGCGCCATGGCGCGCAGATACTTCTTCTCGAGCGGCGTCAGGCGGTCGAAGCGCACACGGAAGAAGCTTTCGTCCAAAGCCGCTATGGCGCTCTGCGACGCAAGCTCGACATTCCCGAGCGTGATGGGCGAAGCATCGGCGGCGTCCCAGGCATGTTTGCCCCATTCCTGCAGGAAATAGGGATAGCCCTCGGTCTTTTCGAAGATGCGTTGGAGGGCATCCTCGGTGATCTCGACTCCCTGGTCGAGGGCGGGCTTGGCGATCGCGATCCGCGCGGCGGCGCGCGACAGCGGGCCGATCACGGGGAAATCGAAAAGACGTTCGGCATAGGATTTGGCCCGCCCCATCCGGCCCGGCAATTGCGGCAGGCCGGCGCCGACGAGCACCACCGGAAGGCTGCGCTGCGCGGTGCGGTGGAGCGCCGTGATCAGCGCCGCCAGCTGGTCCTCTTCGACATATTGCAGTTCGTCGGCGAATATGGCGAGCGCCGTGCCCGCCGCCTGGGCGGCGGCGCCCGTCACTTCGAGCAGCGCCTGCAGGTCATGCTCGAGATCGCCATTGTCGGCGAGGCCGGGCTCGGGATCGAGATCGAGTCCGACCTCTATGTCCTGGTACTTCACCTTGAGCGCCTTGGCGAAGCCGGCAAGGCCGCGCAGGGCACGTTGCGCCATGGCCCCGGCGCGGGCGCTGCGCGACAGCCGCAGCAGGGCTTGCCTGAGCTGTGGTGCCAGGATGGCCGGCAGCGAACGGTTCTCCGGGGCCTCGACGCGGATGGTGTGTATCCCCGAGGCTTCCGCATCGTCGCGCATGCGGTCGAGCAGCACGGTCTTGCCGACCCCGCGCAAGCCCACCATCAATATGCTCTTGGCCGGGCGCCCGGCGCGGATACGTTCCAGCGCGATGCGAACCGTCTCGCGCAGCTCGTCGCGCCCTGCGAGTTCCGGCGGCGGCGTGCCCGCTCCAGGGGCATAAGGGTTGCTGACCGGGTCCATGGCCCTGTTTATAATGATTTTAGGGAGTTTACAAGAAACCACTATAAATCGATAAACTCCATCAAATCGGGCCGACGCCGGCGCGCGGCGCTTGACCGCGACCGGCCTCCCGGCCTCAAGATCGGCGATCGGCGCTGACCCCGGGAGCAGCTCCTCTTGGCGCGGCTGCTGCAGGACGCCATTCCCTGCGCCGAGCGCCTGCTGTTCTGCAATTCGGGCTCCGAGGCCACCCAATATGCCATGCGCGCCGCGCGCGCCTTCACCGGCAAGACGAAGATCGGCATAGTCGACGGCTATTGGCACGGCATGCACGATTACCGCATGGTGGCGTCGACCAACGTCGCCTCGCGCGACCGGCCGGACGGCGTCGCCATCAGCACCGGCGTGCCGCAGGCCATCGCCGATCTGATCGTGCCCCTGCCCTATCGCAATCCCGCCGCCTTCGACATCATCCGCGCCCACCGCGACGAACGGGCGATGGTGATCATCGAGCCGGTGCGGCATTCGAACCCGCAAAGCGAGGGGCGCGACTATCTCCTGGAGCTCAAGCAGGTCTGCCGCGACTGCGGCGTGCTGTTCGCGCTCGACGAGATGGTCACCGGCTTCCGCCTGGCCTATGGCGGCGGCCAGGACTATTTCGGCATCGCGCCGGATCTGGCGACCTTGGGCAAGGCCTGCGGTGGCGGCCTGCCCATCGGCGTCATCGCAGGTGCTGAGGATGTTATGCGCATGTTCCTGCCCAGGTCCGGCGAGACGGGCGTGTTCACCGGCGGCACCTTCACCGGCAATCCCTTGACCATGGCGGCGGGCACGGCGGCGGTCAGCTATTATGCCGCGCATCCCTAGATCTATGCGCAGATGGCGGCCGAGGGCGACCGCCTGACGCGGCGCTTCAACGACTTCGCCGGCCGGCACAACATGGCGGTGCGCATGGGCAATGTCGGCTCGATGTTCCACATCTACGTCCAGGCGGGCCCGGTGCGCTCGAGCTTCGACATCGACGAGGCGCCGCTGGAGCCGGCGCGCCAGGCCTTCCTCATGCACGCCCTCAATCGCGGCGTCCTGATCTCGGGCGGCAACCGCTATTACCTCTCCGCCGCCCATACGGGCGCCGTCGTCGACCGGATGATCCAGGTCTTCGAGGAGTCGCTGGCGCTGGTGCGGGAGGATGGGTTGTTTTAGGAGGGTGGGCTGCCTCGTGTAAGCAAGATCCAGTCGAAGATCGACAATGCTCCGCAAACACCAATCCTATTCGATTTTCGGATGAAAGTGATGGGGGCGAGCGCTAAAACGCTCTGACCCTGTCAACAACCGACGCAGCAGATACCTCGAGCTTTGAGCACTTTTGCCTAACTCAGAAATTGCCCTCTCCAGGGCGGCAACTCCCACTGCCGCAAATGACGTGTAATCATTTCATCTTATAGCCGTACTGTTTGAGGCGCTGGCGTGCTTTTTCGATTTCCTCAGAAGTGAAGAGAGCTTGCCATCTGGGATTATCGACCACGAGAGCTTCTACTGTCAGATCCAGCCGCCCGCGCTCGTAAAGGTGTGTATAGCCGTCCGATGGCGTACTCGAATTTATTAGATACTTCGCTGTATCCAGGCCGCCGCGCTCCGAGATCATTCGCAGGAAGATATTGGCCGGGTAATCCGCCTCTGCCTTTGCCCTCCTGTAGACTTCAAACATCGCGGAATCGAATGGCGTACTCTGCCTCATGCGACTTCCTCCCTTTCGTCAAACTTACCTTCATCTCATTACCGGTCATCGGACGCGCGACCGAGAGGCGTCATTTTGACGTGCCGCGAGGCAATGATCCCACGTCAATCCCAGCCTCAGCTAGCCGGCGCTCAGCAGCTGCAACGACTTCAACGTTAAACTTGTCTCTGTGCCGCAAGACGATTGCCTCTCCTGTAAGTTCAGGCATGTTTCGCTCAAGCAGCATCGCGAAGCCATCCGTGCTCTTGTCGCTGAGCGCCCAGTCCTTGAGCGTCTGAATCTCGCCTACCCGGGCCACTTTCTGTCTGGTACGGGCAAGCCGCGTCGTCTTGCCCCGTTCTTCGGTGAGCACATGCTCGAACGCGTATATTGTCTGCCAAAAGTCATGCTCCACGGTTCCGGGCTTTTCCTCCGGGAGAATGGCGACTAGCCGGCGGAACGCTTTTTCGGCAATTTCAGTCGCACCGCTCGCTCGCGAATTCGAGATCCATGTTCGGAGTTTTTCCGGATCTTCGCAGACCTCTATGAGTGCAAGAATTTTTGTATAATCCGTCATGGGGCTACTCCACCCTTTCATAGGGCCACTTAAAATGTGAGTAGAGGAACGGCTTGCCTCCCTCTCTGTCGGTTTCCTTTGCATAGATCCGAAATTTCGTCCCAATGGGGTATTGCTCGCGCATTGCGCGAGAGCATTCTACGTCCATATCGGATGGAAAAGGCTGATCGGCGACAGGCCTCACATGAATGCGCGAGCTCTTCCCTGCTTTTACGGCAAAGTAGGTCTCTACAATGACCTGTTGATAGCCGGACCAAGGTTTTGCCATTTTGAGATACTCCCTCTCGGGCTGACCGTGCCAGATAAGCTCCAGGCGATACTACGTTGGCCCCCATGTCTTCGCGGCGCACACCGGTGCTCAAGCATGTCGAGCACTGGTGCACCGAGCGCGAGCAACCTATTTCATGTACTGCCTGACGATTGATTCCGCAGAGCTGATCGCCTCTTTGGCGGCCATGAGAGCCTGGAGAGCGATCGTCGCATCGCGCCCATTGGGATAAGGACCCGGTGGAGGCAAGTTTGCTCCGCTGTCTGCTTGGACGGAAGCAAACGCCCTGCCACTGGCGATTTCACCAATGCGCCCGCCATTGACACCAAACCAGGCAGCAATGTCATGCTGGCGGTCACCGCGCACTAGCATGGCTTTCACGATCGCGGCGTCTCGCTCGGTAAGGCGAATGCCGCTGGGTTCCGCACGATGTGTCATCGTCACCTCCTCACGCCACAGCGCTTTCTTTGATGAGCTGCTTATCGACCTCACCGACCATGAAGAGATAGGAATTCTCGCTCTTCGCGACCTTCTGCGGATCGAAGCCGGCCATCTCCATGGGCATTTTGAAGGCGCCAACTAGCGTCTTGATATGACGCTTGAGGAACTGCATCGGGTCGGCCTTCCATTGCACTTTCCCGTTTTTGATCTCCATCAGGGCCTTCAATCCATACAAGACAGGCAATACAAAGCCATCCGGGACGCCATACTCCGAAGCGCGTTGGGCAAATGGTGAATACGCATTGCCGCGCTTAGGCACTTTCACGGCCTTGATCTTTCCAAACTTTCCGCCGGTCGCCTTGTTATAGGCGTCGCCCATCCCAACAAAGATCTCATCGTAGAGATCAGGAAGGCTGGCCAGCACGTCGAAGGCACTGCCGATGGTCGTGTTGTGCACCTCATGCTGAGGCCCGTTCTTGGCCTTTGACACCTGCGGGTGTTCCATCAGCTTGTCGAAGAGCTTCGAAAGCTCGCCTTTGTTGCGATAGATGTTTTGCGGCAGCACATTGAAGTTCAAGGGTGTGCCGTTTTCAGTGAGCACGGGAAGCAGGCCGTGCTCGTTGAGAACCGTGAGCGGAATCCAGGCCAGAGCAACGAGATCGCGAACCTTGACTGGCCGGCTGTCGTCGCTTTCCCATTCATTGCTCTTCCACTCAACCCGGTCGGCGATTTCCTTCCGTAGTCGGATTCGAATCTCCTCATAGAAGCCACGCTGATTGGCCTTCGCCTCGGTGGTCAACTGAGCATTGTTGTTGCGCGCGGCACAAACGTCCAGCAGTGCCATCTGAAAGCTCGAAACCAGTTCGTCATTGGCGGGATCAGCCGGCACGAGGAGTTCGACAGGCACCTTGAAGGTGAAGCGGTCCCGCTGTTCAGCAATGGCTTCGCGGTGGGCCGCCCAGGCCGCCTTCATATCCTCCCAAAGCTTGAGTTTCTTGACCTCCTTTTCGTCCATTACATGGCTGAGCAGGTAAGTACCGATCGCCAGCATGTTATGTCCGCCGTCCAGCAGGCCCTCATAGGCCGGGTTCTCAAAATGCAACTCATACCGCCGGCGTTCAAGTTCGGCATATTCGGAGGTTCCGAGGAGAATTCCCTTTGTCTTGAATTGGAAGATTGCCGGATCCTCCCGGAGGCTTTCGATAATGTCCGCGGTGACGTTGTTGGCCTTGGCCGAGCGCGGATTGGCGTCGAGCGTCGCGTCGTCAAACAGGCTGAGCATGTTCTTTGCCGGCACAAAGCCGACAATACGCTTGATCGCGCCGTCAGACTGCTCGGCAGCCTGATCGAAACGAATGATGGTCTTGTACGGATTGGTCTTGTTCATTTGGTTCTCTCCATCTGAGAGAACCGGTCCTGCAGCACAGGCTTGGACGCAGTCGCTCGGTTATGGGTATGCCAACCCGCTCCGAACTGTGCCTTCCGGCAAGTGACAACCGATACCGGTTCGTTTCCACGTGCCCTTCCGGGCGTTCAGACTGCCATCCGGCAGTCACTTCCTTCCAGAAGCCCGCCAAACATGGCCATGGGAGAGGTAAATGTCAAGATCGCGGTCGATAGACCGCGATGATCCAAGGCTCAGACGCGCGGGCGGTGGCTAACTGGCCTGAAATCGCACCTGCTTTGCAAAGCCGGGGCAGCGCGGAAGCATCGGGCGACAACGCGGCGACCTGTACCACCAAAATAACACCCCCCTGCCAAGTTTGGCAAAGTATACATTTTTGCACCCTGGGCGATCGGCCTGCTCAATCTCTTTGGCCGCTTTCATCTTTCTACGGACCAGTTTGACTAAGGGCTGGCACTGTGTCGCAACATGCGCCGTATCCTGTCGCAACGCAAAATTTCCATCTACGCAATATGGGTGGATAAGGTTTCTTGCTGTGAAGCTTGACCAGTCTGGGCCATCTTCTTCGGCTTCCAACGGTCAAACTCCGTCGGAAGAAGTCCGATGAGATCGTCTTCTGGCATGCCTTCTGGATCATAAGTCAAGTCAAGCTGTCTCAGCACCAAGCCAAACCGCCTAGCACTGCCCTTACCACTTCCGGCAACCCCCGTTCTTGGCCTGCCGGAAGTTTGATCATAGTATAATCGATTGGCAGCAGCCATGATCGGCCGACTCCCTAAAATCTGTTGGCGCCCGCCAAGCTGCTCAAGGATCTCGCCATGCACACCAAGCGGATGCTGTTGTTCTTTTGGGGAAACAAGAAGTAACTTTGCCAACTCGCCGTGGGCCCGAACCAACTGCCACGGTGAGCGCACGGCGTGTCGATAGTAGTGCCTATAGTCTCGGCTTAGGATATAACGGTAGTCCTTGTCAGGCTTTCGGACACCAGTGCTGTTTGTGGGGCAAATATGATCAAACCAGAAAAGTGCGGCGCCAGACCAGAAACCCTGGTCATGAGAAATTGACGCGGCATTCAGTGATACGAAAATCTGGTTCAGATAAGATCCAAAATCGTATCGGGTTTCGAACGTTCTCCCATCCGGGACGATGGCTGTGGGCAAAGGCTCAGATGTCTCCGGGTTCGAGAGTAACTCAATTGGGACATTGCCATTTGCACCTCCGGCTATGAAACCCCGGAATCGCAGGATACCCTCATCGTTGAGTTTTCTGAGCAAATCAGACATGCGGTTGCTCCAGGTCGGCAATTGCTCTGATACTGTCAACGAAACCTGATTGGGCGCCGAACGCTTGGACGGCATCATCGACCCAGTCGGTGAGCTCAACGGGAGACATCCGCGCAAGAGCATCGAGATCCTCAACAAGATGCAGATTTTCACGAGTGAATTGGTTCCACTCAGACCTCCAGTCATTTTCATCCGCTTCGTCACTGGAGGGATCGGCTACGAGGCGTTGAAGTACAATCTTCATTGCCGCAGGCAATAGGACGCCTCGCGCAAGATGGTTGCCCTTTATCCTTTGTGTGATACCAGGAATGCGACTGTTCAGGATCAACGTTGGTCGCGAGCCATCTGGAAAGACAACCTTCCAAACCACCTCGCCAAGATCACGCTGGATAACGGGAAATATACTGCGCTTGCCGTCAGGATTGTCCGCCTCTCGGGGGCTGATCCGCTCTGCCGCACCGAGTAGTTTTCCGGGGGATGAAACCCGATCAACCACCTTAATCCGGAACAACACCGCTCCGTCTCGGTCAATTTCGTCCAACACAAGGAGCGGCGGAATTCGCAGGTCGCCGACTGTACCACAATCAAATCGCATGCCGGTGGACCGATGGTAGGCGTTGATCACCACCCCGGCGGATGCCGGGAAGCCAAGGTCATCTAGACGCACGGCCGCCGTGGCACTGAGTGCTGCGCCCGGCTCCGGGTTATTCATGCGAATTTCGACACGGTCATGCGTGATTCGTTTCCGGCCAGTTGAATTTATGCGGCGCTTTGCCGAGCTCATGGCAGCACCCGTGCGTCAACAATTATATCCCGCCGCTCGTCAAAACCACTCGCCTCGAGTCGAAAAGCGGGTGAGTGGACGTTAAGAACCAAGACATTTTTGCCCACGGGCTCCATCTCTGCACTGTCAGTCGTAAGATCGATTTCCTTCTTGGTAAGGTCGAAATCAAACCTGCTGTGTCGCGCGAATGGATCTCCCCCTATAATATCGTATGCCATCCGAACACGAATCCTCCGCGGAAATTCCCATCTTGTTGCGCCAGGCCCAGCGGCAATTTCAAACCCCCCCTTTCTGGCTCTGATAAGTATTGCCTTCTCTCGCGGCGAAATTACAGGCGGTTTCGGCGGCTTAACCGGCTTCTTCTTTCCTTTCTGAGATTGCGAATGATCCACGAGCGAAAAGAAATCGATAAGGGCGTCAGGATGTTCAGTCTCCATTCTCGCCGCTACCATATCGTAGAGAATTCTGAGACTGTTTCTGATGTTACTGATCGTGGCGGCCGGAGTACGCCAGCGTGCGGCAAGCTTTTCGGCGTTTGAGTTCCAGGCAGTGTGCGCCGGATTTTCTGCGTCGCCAAGGAAAGCTGCAATCTTTTCTTCGTGAGCGACAAGCGCTGCATGTGCTGGCCGCCCCGAAAAGTAGCGTCGCTCACCGATAAGCGTGATCGGCCCACGAGCGACCAATGCGAAGGACTGCCCCTCTTCCTGAGGAGCTTTTAGAAAGAGATCGACCGAACTCGTCGTGTCTGCTTCTCCCTTTGGTCGCAGCCGCACGGGAATTTGGACATGAATCATTTCGCCCGACGCAAAGCGCTGCTTTATCGCCTGAAGATCTGCGACTGCGAAAAAGGTGTCATCTAGCGGACTCCCACCAATAGGTTTCGACGCAATCAAATCTGGAGCTTTGGCCATTCCTGCGCTTACCTGCTCCACAAAGTTAAACGGAATACTGCTGCCGGAACCCTCTTGTTCAGATGTCGCTATCTTGTGAAAGGTGTCCTTGTTAATGATCTTGGAACCGACCTCTACTGAGAGTCGGCCAGACAAAATCGGAAAATAGTAATTGCTAATGACGCTGGTTGTGATCTTGGTTTCTGTAATTGCTCCATTGACGTACGGAATCGCAATTGAAAGCCCAGCTTGATCGATGCGGGTCAAACCGAGAAGGTCCTGCATCGCCTTGATGGTTGAGATGTCCGTGACTGGCAGCTGCAGTTTAGTTTCAGGTACGCGACCTTCGAACCAGAACCCATGTGCCGGATATCGTCTGCCATCTATTTCGTGATTTGAGAGAACCGCTTGACCCATCAGGAGAGCTTTTTTGTCGCTGTCCCGAACTGTGTAACCGAAAAATGCGCGAGATAGCGAAGAGGACGAAAACACCAATTTACCGAGACCCCAGCGGCCGCCCGACTTTCCGCCCTTCCCGGATCTTCCATGGCGT
>JBFWNN010000042.1:0-52541 GCA_050251035.1 Parvibaculaceae bacterium | reverse complement strand
TAGAACTCGGCCGGGCACTTCATGTCCAGCGCCTCATGCGGGCGTTCGGTATTGAATTCGCTGAGAAAGGCGTCGAAGCGATCTTGCTGCTGCAGACTGTTCAGGCCCGCTGGCCGGGTAGCCTCCTGCTTCAAGGTCAGATGCATGCGCTCATGGCGGCCATTTTGCTGTGGATGACCCGGCTCGATGCGCTCGATGGCGATACCGAGTCTCAGCCACCATACCGATAGCTTGGACAGATTGTAGAGCCCATTGGGGGAAGCGAAGGGCAGGCCATTGTCGGATCGGATCGCCCGCGGCAGGCCCTTGTCTTTGAACAGGCGGACAAAGGCTTCGATGACCGGCACTTCCTTGGTTGAGTCAAACGCCTCACAGGCCAGGAGATAGCGCGTTGCCTGGTCGCTCACCGTGAGGGGGTAACAGTAGCAGCCATTGCCAAGCTTGAACTCGCCTTTGAAGTCGGCGCACCACAGGTCGTTGGCGGCCAGAGCCTGGGAAAGGGGTGTCCCTTGCGCTTTGTTGCGCCGTTGCCGGGCGCGTTTGACCAGGCCGTGGCGATCGAGCACGGCATGCACGGTGCTTCTGGCCGGCACCCGCACATCGCCAGCCAGCTTGCGCACCAAAAGCTCGCGGATCTTGCGTGCCCCCCAATGGGGCTTCTCGCGCTTGAACTCGACGATCTGCCGTTCCACCTGATCGGCGAGCTGATTGGCATAGCGCACCGGTCGGCGTGAGCGGTCGCAGAGCGCCTCTGCCCCTTCCTCCTTGTAACGATTGAGGATTTTATAACCGGTCTTACGGGAAATGCCGAACTCCCGGCACATTGCCGTCATCTCCTCGCCTTCCAGAAGGCGGGCAACAAAACGCACGCGTTCGTCCATCACGGAGCTCTCTTTCCACGGCATCCACACTTTCCCCCATGCAATTGCATGGGGGAAAGTGTTACCTATGTCTCCGGTACAGAACGTCACCTATGTCTCAGGTCGGACACGCGTTGACTTCTCGACAATAGTTGTCTCGGCGCCGCAGCCCGGCTTCTCCCGGACCTGAGCGAGCCGGTCTTGGCTCCATAGCTCTGCAGATGAACGGGCAGCCATACGTAACGCGAGCGATCAAGCGCATCGCAGCTAACACGAGCGACCCAACTATTTGCGGTGTCTGAGGGCATCCAGGACCACTTTGAAGGCCGCTGAATTCTGCCGCCTGCTGGGGTAGTAGATGAAATATCCGTCGAAGAACGGCGACCACTCGTCAAGCACCTGCATGAGCTTGCCCGCCTTGATGTGGCCGTCGACGATGCTTTCCGGGACATAGGCAATGCCGTAGCCGTTCAGCGCCGGTTCGATCATTGCATAGGAATCATTGACGGTCAGCTGTCCGTTGACTCTGACGCGCAGCTCCTGTCCGTCCTTTGCGAACTCCCAGGCGTAAAGCCCGCCCGCAGTGGGCTGGCGCATGTTGATGCAGTCATGCTCCACGAGATCTTCCGGATGCTTCGGCACCGGCCGTGTCGCGAAATAGGCCGGCGATCCGATGGCGACAAGCCGCCAATCGGGTCCGATGCGGACGGCGATCATGTCCTTCTCAACGCGCTCCCCCAGTCGCACGCCTGCGTCAAAACCATCCTCCACGATGTTGCGAAATCCCGTGTCGAGACTCAGCTCCAGCTTGATGTCCGGATACGTTTTCAGCACGGGCCGCAATTTGGGCCAGACTACGCTCGCGAAAGCATGATCCGAGAGCGTAATCCTGATCGTGCCTGAAGGCTTTTCGCGGAGCGACATCAGCGCCGCGATGTCGGCCTCTATCTCGTCGATACGGGGCGCCAGCGACAACCGCAGCCGCTCCCCAGCTTCCGTCAGCGCCACGTTGCGCGTGGTGCGCGCGAGAAGCCGGAGGCCCATCTGCGTCTCCAGACGCTTGATGGTGTGGCTCAGGGTCGACTGGGCTATGCCCAGCTTGGCTGCCGCCTTGGTGAAGCTGCGCTCTCGGGCGACGGCGAGGAACCACAAAAGGTCATTAAAGTCTTGTCGGGGCGTGGTTTTGATCATCTTGCCCGCAATTATTCATGCCCCAGGTCGATTAATGCAAGCGAACTAAGCCTGGTAATCGAATTTATCGGTCGCGCCTATGTTGGTTACGAACTTAGGCCGTTGGGACCATAGCCGAGGGTCGGATAGCCCGTCCCCGCCACGGCATGACGCAACTTTGAACTTTTCGGGATCAGCACCGCTCTCCCGAAGTTTAAACCAGGAGGCAGTCGGATGAGAAAAGGACCAACACGCAGACAGCTCGCTCAGACGATCATCGGCGGCGGGGTCGCCCTATGGGCAGGCCGCGCGGCGGCTCAAACAGCAACTTCATCAACGTGGGCGAATGCGATGCAACTGACACAGGAGTGGGACAAGACTTTCCGGAAAAGTGAGAAGGTCGATCATCAGAAAGTCACATTCAAGAACCGCTACGGGATCACGCTGGCGGGCGATCTGTATCTGCCGAAGGAGCGCGCCGACCGGCACCTGCCGGCGCTGGCCGTCGGTGGTCCGTTCGGCGCCGTAAAAGAGCAGTCGTCCGGCCTGTATGCGCAGACCATGGCGGAGCGCGGCTTCGTCACTCTGGCTTTCGATCCGTCCTACACCGGGGAGAGCGGCGGCGAGCCACGGAATGTCGCTTCTCCTGACATCAATACCGAGGATTTCATGGCGGCCGTGGATTATCTCGGGCTGCACGATTCCGTTGACCGCGAACGCATCGGCGTCATCGGCATCTGCGGCTGGGGCGGCATGGCGCTGAACGCGGTCGCCGCGGACAAGCGCGTCAAGGCCGTCGTGGCCAGCACCATGTACGACATGACCCGTGTCATGTCGAAAGGCTACAATGACAGCGTCACCCTTGATCAGCGCATGCAAACGCTGGAGCAACTGAGCCGGCAGCGTTGGGTGGACGCGGAGAACGGCATCCCGGCGTACCAGCCGCCCTACAACGACTTGAAAGGCGGCGCGGCGCAGTTCCTCGTCGACTATCACGACTATTACAGAACGCCGCGCGGGTATCATGCGCGGGCGGTCAACTCAGGCAACTCCTGGACACAGACCACGCCGCTGGCATTCATGAACATGCCGATCCTGAGCTACATCAAGGAGATCTCGCCGCGCCCGATCCTGTTTATCCATGGCGAGAAGGCCCACTCGCGGTACTTCAGCGAAACCGCCTATGCGGCGGCCGCGGAGCCGAAGGAACTCATGATCATCCCTGGTGCCAACCATGTCGATCTGTACGACCGCGTGGACGTAATCCCGTTCGACAAGCTGACCACCTTTTTCAATGAGCACCTTGGCTCATAGAAATGCTGCCGGAAGGACGACCTCATGAAATCGTTTCTAAGCACCGCCGTTCTCATTTTAGGAATGATCAGTCCTGCCATGGCTCAAGATCGTCTTCGCATCTCGTCAGACTGGGGCGAGGTCACCGCCGACCTTGCCGACAACGATGCCGCAAGAGCTCTCGTCCAGATGCTCCCGCTCACTGTCGAGATGAGAGATCATCTTCGTCAGGAAAAAACGGGCAATCTGCCAGCCGCTCTGCCCGAACTGACACGACAACGCGACTTCTCTGTCGGCACGTTGGGGCTTTGGAGTTCCAATCATTTCGTTATCTATTATCGCAGCGGCAGCGTCCCGTCGCCGGGCATCATCGTGCTCGGGCAGGTTACCGGGGACGTCTCGATCTTTGATCGTCCCGGTCCCGCATCCGTTCGAATTGAGAGCGCCAAACCATAGCCTCTGGAAAATTATATAGGCCCCGCAATGATATAGCAGTGCCCAGCTTCATTCTCTCCGGTGCGCCATTCTTTTCCAGAGATTTGGACTCATCAGAAAAAGCCCGCCAGGTGAGCAGCCTGCGCGGCACGGCCCCGTTGTCCCTTCAGCGTCCCTTCGACACTGGCAAATCAATCGCCGCCGCACGCTTGGCATCATCTGGCGGCATCACGCCATAGCGGTCAGTGACTTTGAACCGGAGATGTGCCCCAGAAAGCTCTGCAGGATGCGCTGCGGCCCCCTATGCATAGCTTGCCCACGCGTCCTGCTGAATATTTGCGGCTTTGACCGCCGTCGCGAAAGCCCGTTTGCCAAAGCGTGTCCTGGCGCCAAGGCATTATTCGCCTAGCGGGTTCAAGGGTTGATCTTGTAAGCAGGTTGTCATGCAAAACACGGCCAAATCACGGGCAGGAGGCAGACAAGGGAGCGGACCGATTCGATGATCGCCGTCTCCGCCTCGAAGCTCTCCACCGCCGACCTCGACAACCTCATGCGGGCGCTCGAGATCGACGTCGTGGCCTTGACGGAGATCCTCGTTCCGCGCGGCCACCGGGTGGAGATGGGAATGATCGATGCGCCCGCGATCCACTACAACCTCAAGGGTTCCGGACGGATGTCGATCAATCGCGGCCCCGACATGCAATTGATGCCGCACCTGCTCATCATCGTCCCCCCGAATACGCCGTTTTCGATCGAGGTCGACGGCGGCGACGGTGCTATCCGCCTGATCAACCGCGACTGTTGGAAGCTCGACGAAAAAGGCCTCCTGCGCGTCGCCGTTCCAAACGAAAAGCCCGAGGTCGTGCAAATTTGCGGCTTCTTCAACGCGTTCTTCGGTCAGTCGGTTGGCCTGTTTCGCGACCTGCGCGAACCGGTCGTCGAGCAATTCGAACTGTCGGACAAGATTGACGGCAAGCTCCGCGAGGCCATGAATGAGCTCCTGTCGCAGGAGGTCGGCATGGGAGCGATGACGGCCTCACTTTTGAAACAAGTCGTCATTGCATTGGCGCGGCGCTCGCTGAAATCGTCGCAGAGCTGGACGGACCGTTTCTCCATTCTTGCCGACCGCCAGATCACGCGCGCGTTCGCCGACATGGTGGCCCGCCCTGGCGCTGCGCACACCGTCCAGAGTCTTGCCAACAGCGCAAGCTTGAGCCGCTCGGCCTTCATGGCCCGCTTCTCCGAAATCTTCGGCCGGTCGCCCATGGCCATCCTCCGCGACCTCAGGATGCGGCAGGCCGCGCTCGATCTGACGACGACGACGGCGCCCGTCGATGTCGTGGCTCATAACGCGGGATATGAGAGCCGCTCGAGCTTCGTTCGGGCATTCCGTAAAGCCTACAACGTCGATCCCAGCACGTACCGGCAGAGGATGAAGAACGTTGAGGATGACAAGGGCGCTTGAGCCAAACGCCGTGTCCGAGGCCTCTCTCGCGTCAGGCGTGCGGTAGCCGGAAGCGCGCAGGCCTGGCGCATTGATGCTCGGCGCCGGCCGGCTCCGGATTCCAGAATGCGTGTCCGCCCGTCCGGGGATGCCAGACATGGGTTTTCATTGCCCCGGCACAAGTGGCAATGTGGCTTTATTCGGAAGACGACACCCACCACACAGGCAGATGCACGATGAAGGCAATCGTTGTGACGGACCAGGCTGCGGGAACGGCCGGGATGAAGCTGGCGGAACGACCAGAGCCGCAGGCAGCGATAAACGATGTCGTCGTTCAGGTTCACGCGTCGGGATTCGTCCCGACTGAGCTCGCGTGGCCTTCGACCTGGGCCGATCGTCTCGACCGCGACCGGACACCATCGATACCCGGGCACGAATTGGCCGGCGTGGTTACGGCCCTCGGCTATGGGACGGCGGGGCTGTCGGTGGGACAGCGGGTGTTCGGCCTCGCCGACTGGCATCGCGACGGCAGCCTGGCGGAGTATATAGCCATCGAGGCACGCAACCTCGCGCCGCTGCCGGGCGACGTCGAGTTCACGGTGGCGGCGAGCCTTCCGATCTCGGGCTTGACCGCATGGCAGGGACTGTTCCAGGCCGGCCGCCTTCAGGCGGGGCAGAGCGCCCTCGTGCACGGCGCGGCCGGCGCAGTCGGATCGATGGTGACGCAACTCGCACGCGATGCCGGCGCCTATGTCATCGGCACCGGACGCGCGGCCGACCGGCAGACGGTATTCGATTTCGGCGCGCAGGAATTCGTCGACCTCGAGAACGACGCGCTGGAAGACGCAGGTGGCGTCGATCTGGTGTTCGATGTCATCGGCGGCGATATCCAGAAGCGATCCGCAGGCCTGGTTCGCGCCGGAGGAACACTGGTGAGCATCGTCGGGCCGCCCGAGGCGCGGCCCGCCAACGGCCTGGCGGTCGACTTCGTCGTCGAGTCCGATCGTGCCCAACTGAACGAGATCGTCCAGCGGGTGCGCGACGGCCGGCTGCGGACGAATATCGGCACCATCGCGGCCCTCGACGATGCCGTCGCCGCCTTCAATCCGACCGGTCGACGCACAGGAAAGACGATCATCCGCGTTCGTCCGTGAGCGACGCCTGTCGATGCACTCGGGCCTGCCGGCGCCGTCCAGATCGTCCTCGCACCTCGAACACTCACTTCACCCGCAGAACCACCACGACCAACGGAACGAGAATGACCAACGCCGTCATCGAATGCATCCTGAGCCGCAGCGCCGCCAAGTATTACGACCCTGCCGCCACCTTGAGCGACGACCAGATCCGCGAGCTGGTGCGAATCGGCACCACCGCACCGACATCCTTCCACCTGCAGAACTGGCGCTTCATCGCCGTGCGCACGCCGGAAGCCAAGGCCCGGCTGCGTCCGATCGCCTGGAACCAGCCCGCGATCACCGAAGCCGCCGTCACCTTCATCGTCTGCGGCCAGTTGGCCGATTCCAGCGTGATCCCGGGGCGCCTGGCGCCGCTGGTGAACGCGGGCATCATGCCGGCGAAGATGGTGCCGGAATGGGAAGTTCCCGCACGCGATCTGTACATGGAGTACCCGCAGCGCCGGCGCGACGAGGCAGTGCGCACCGGCACTTTCGGCGCGGCCGCGATGATCTACGCCGCCCGATCGCTGGGCCTGGGTTCGACGCCGATGATCGGTTTCGATGCCGAAGCGGTAGTCCGCGAGTTCGGACTGGCCGAGGACGAAGTGCCGGTCATGCTGTTGTCGGTAGGCGCGGAGCGCCCGGGAAACTGGCCGCAGAAGCCGCGCCTGCCGGTGGCCGATGTGCTGGACCTCGTATAATTATCGGAGACCACTATGCCAAGAACTGCTGCTCTGAAGCCGGATCAGGTGCCGGCCGATTCGAAGCCGACCCTCGATGCGTTCACCAAGAACATCGGGTTCACCCCGAATATGATGGCGGCCTTCGCGCAGAGCCCAATCGCATTCAACGCATGGGCCGTCCTGCTCGGCTCCTTGAGCAAGGCACTCGACGTGAAAACGCGCGACAGCATCGGCCTCGCTGTCTCCGAGGTAAATGGCTGCAACTACTGCCTGACGGTTCACAGCTTTACAGCCGAGCACATGGCGAAGTTGCCGGCCGACGAAATCATTCTCGCTCGGACGGGCCATGCCAGCGACCCGAAGCGGGACGCCGCCATCCAGTTTGCGCGCAAAGTCATCGAGACCCGAGGGCAGGTCAGTGACACCGATCTGAAAGCCGTCCGCGATGCCGGCTACACAGACGCAAACGTCATGGAGATCGTCGCGCTGGTGGCCATGTATTCCCTGACAAACTTTCTCAACAACGTGTTCGACCCCGAGAAGGACTTTCCCGCCGTTGTGCCGGCTGGCTCGATCTGAACTCTATCCGGTCGCATCGACGATCTCCGAGGGGTGCCTGCATCCCCAAGGATGAGACCCATCCGGCCGTTCTCAGATGCACGATCTGGTCATAAAAGGATAGCGCACAAAGGACGGGTTAGTCGCGGTCTAGAATCATAAACGACATAGTGGTGTGCAGTTTCATCTCCAACGGCGCGCCGTGTTTACTCGACCTGCTGCCGGCGGCGATCCGGCTGCCGCACCCATCAATCCCGCAATGCCTCGACATGGCGCGCGAGCTTGTCGAGCGTCTGGTAGCCGTATTCGACGGCGCCGAAGCCGATGCCCGCGTCGCGCCTGGCCTTGGTGGGATGCAGCTGACGCAATGTGACGACCGTCTTGCCATTGCTCCGCTCGTCGAAGGTCACGATGGTTCTGAACCGGTTCGGATCGTCATCCCGGTCGGCGCCGCGAATGTCGATCTCCTGCGTTTCGACCTTGAAGCCGTCCGGCCCGAACCACACCGGCAAGTGCCGCGGATCGGTCCAGACCTTGAACACCAGCTCGCGCGGCGCGGCGATGACACGCGAGTGAACGATCTCGCGATCGAGTTCCCGCGAATCGAGGGGCGAATTATTTTCCGATGCGCTCGCTTGCCACGCTTCTTCTCCGTTGCCTGCAATTTGAGGACATAGGCCTCCATCCGGTCGAGCCGCGCTTCCAAGACCGCCCGGCGGGCACCGAGCCACTGCTCGGCGCGCCCGATCGCTTCGGCGGAGACGCAGCATGTCCGCGAGGTCGGCCCGTTCGCTTCACCGCCAGGGGAAATCATCAATAAGGCCTTTGCAATTATTTTCGATTCGACCGGACGAACCGTTTACAGGATGGGCCTCGGCACCAATGATGGGGATAGGCTGGCTGACGTCGGCTCGGACACACGCAGTGAGCGCCGGATAGCGCCTTGAGCTATCAACCCGGCCGGCGAATGTGCTGGCGTGAGGAAAGGAAGGGAAATGGCCAAGCTCGTGTTCGGAATGAACCAGTCGCTCGACGGCTATGTCGACCATATGGCGTTCGGGCCGAGCCCCACACTGTTCCGCCACTTCATCACGGAGGCCGAGGGGCAGGCGGGCAGTGTCTATGGCCGCCGAATGTATGAAATCATGCGCTACTGGGACGACGATCATCCGGAATGGGATACAGAGCGACAGGCCTTCGCGACGGCGTGGCGGCGCCAGCCGAAATGGGTCGTCTCGCGCTCGCTGACGTCGGTCGGCCCCAATGCCAGGCTTGTCGAGGGTGATCTCGCGGGCGCGATCCGCCGGCTCAAGGCCGAGCACGACGGGGAGATCGAAATTGCCGGCCCGAACTTGGCGCAAAGCCTCACCGAGCTTGGCCTGATCGATGAATATCGCATCTACCTGCACCCCGTCGTGCTCGGTCATGGCAAGCCCTATTTCGCCGGCTCCCGGCCGCCGCTCCGGCTCATGACTCATGACCGGATCGGCGAGGACGTGATCCGGCTGACCTACGTTCCTGCCTGACCGCGCGGCTCGCCCGACGGTCACGACCGGACCTCGCCTTCTCCGCGCCGCCGACGGGAGAGCGCGCCCCTGAGCGCGCCCACAACACGCTCAATTCAAGTTCTTTCGCGCAACTTGAGAAAATACCGCGTATGCCGCAACGCACCCGTCCGGGTGAATGCGCCCTTCTCCACCAGATCCTGCAGATCACGCGTCGCGGTGGCGCGCGAGATCCTGGTGATGCTGATGTAGTTCTCGGCACTCAACCCGCCTTTGAAGCCGTCGATGCCTTCCCTTAAAAGGCGCGCGACAACCTTCTCCTGGCGTAGATTGAGCTTGTCGCGGAAAGAGCTCCTTTATGTCCGCCATTGCTTCAACGCCGGAGCGGACAAAGATCGCTGCACGGTTCGGCCGGCGCCATCTCCGACTTCGGCCGCGCCCCCCCTTTTTCAGGGCGTGCGCGACGACGATGTCGGGTCGTCCGCAGCCGGATCGGCGCCCAGGCCCATGCCGCCCGCCATTGCACCGCCGCCCATTCCCATGCCGCCCGCCATCGCGCCGCCGCCGCGCCCCGAACCCTGCCTGTCGCGATCGCCCCCGGCGCGCGCGCCGGAGCCCGAGGGCCGTGTCGGACCCTGCATGGGAATTGCGAGATCGGGCGGGATCGGCGCAAGATCGAGCGCCTCGCGAATAAACGCGCGCAGCGAAACGACGAGCTCATGCGTGTGGACCGGGCGTCCGGCGACCAGCTCGCGCGCCGCGCGCTCCGCCAGCCGCACCTGCTCTTCGGTGCCGAGCAGGATGATGTCGGACAACGCCGCCTCGACCGCATCCCGGATGCGGCGGGCGCGATCGGAGCCCGGGGTGCTGTCGGCGACGGGGCTTGCCGGCGCCACTGCTTCGCCTTCCACCTCAGGCTCGCCGTTCCGGCGCAACTGCTTCAGATGCGTCGGATCGACGGTCAGGGTGCCGGTGAACGAACCGCCCAATGTCTTGTAGGCCGCGATCAGGGTGCGCAGCCGCTCGTTGATCTGACGGTTCATGCGCTCGCGGCGCTGCTGGATGGTGAACATCATCAGCAGGCGAATGCCCATCCCGATCAAGGTGATCAACGCCAGGCCGAGCAGGGTCGAGAGAAGGCCGTACCAGGAACTGAAATCGATATTGCGCATGGCGACCTCGAAGCTTGCCGATCACGGGAAATGCAGTCCCGGCTGGAGCGCCTGCCGTTCAGCTTGCGGCGACAACGTTGTTTATCCGCTTCACCGGGACTTGAAAATGATCATGGGGCAGCGGCGAGAATCAAAGGCCGGCATTCAATCGCCGATGCGTGTGGAAACCTGCCGCCAGGGCTTCCAATCGGCGCAGTCAGGCGGCCGAGGCGGCGTCACCCGCCCTGGTCCGGTCTTTCGCCCTGGCCTGGGTGTGCCTGATGAAATCGAGCATGAGCGGCGTGGCCGCGGCGGCGTGCGTCTCGAGCAGCTTGTGGCCGGCATCGAGGACATGGGCTTCCATCCGGGGCAGCGCCCGCATCCATGACAGGGTCTCGGCGAGATCGAAGAAGGGATCGTGGCGTGCCCAGACCATCAGCGCGGGCGGCTGCCAGCGCGCGAGATATCGGGCGATCTCGTCGAACCGGGCGACGTAGTTCCCATAGTCCTTGACCAGCGCCCGCTGTGTCGCCATCCGGCCCGGCAACTGCATCACCCGCCAGTCCTCCTCCCAGACTTCGGCCGGGATGCGCGCCGCAACGTCGGGCGGCATGCCGCCGAGATACCCGTTGCGCACGCCCTCGAATGTCAGATGGGCGGTCGAAGCCGCCTCGTTTTCCGGGTTCGGATGCGACCAGTAGGCCATCACCGGCTCCCATGGCGGCCCGAGGCCGGTCCGGTGAGCGTTGGCGTTCTGAACGATGAGGCCCAGGACCTGTTCCGGCGCCTGCATGGCGATGTGAAACCCCGCCGGCGCGCCGAAATCATGCAGGTAGATGTAGCGCGGCCCGACCGCGAGCCGGTCCAAGAGCTCCGAGACGGCCTGACCAAAGGCGGGAAAGGAGGGCGCCGGCAGAACGTCCGACGCGCCGAAACCGGGCAGATCCGGCGCGATCACGCAGGCGGCCTGCGACAGCCCGGGCACGACCTCGCGAAAATAGTCCGCCGAGCCCGGAAAGCCATGCAGAAGCAGCAGCGCGGGCTTGGACGCGTCGCCTGCCGTGATGAAGGACAATTCCGAGCCTGCGGACAGGCGAAGTCTTTGCCGGGTCGCTGAATGCATATCGGGGACTCTTCTCGCGATCAGCTAACCAGCGGGACCACCGGGAGTTCCGCAGGGCGGCCGCGGCAGGGGATTGCCTCAGGACGAGAAAGCTCTAAGCTTTGTCGGGCAAATTTGACGTAAGGACGGTTCGGGACTTGGCCGATGGTGCTTGATCGACGCCGCATGGCGGTCATTGCGGTCGCGGTGGGAATGTTCGCCGCAGGCCTGGGCGCCGGGGCCGCGCTTTCCGGCCCGCTCTCGGACAAGAAGCCGCACAAGGGCGTCGCCGCGGCCCATACGATGCCGGTCCAGGGGATCGACGTCTCCTATTTTCAGGGCGACATCGACTGGCAGAAGGTCGGCGAGGCGGGACTCCATTTCGCGTTCATCAAGGTGACCGAAGGGGGCGACCGCCTCGACCCGAAATTTTTCGTCAATTGGCGCGGAGCAAAGAAGGCCGGCCTCGCCCGCGGCGCCTATCATGTCATGTATTGGTGCCGGCGCGCGGGTGAGCAGGCGTCGTGGTTCAAGTCGAATATGCCCGAAGACGACGACATGCTGCCGCCGGTGCTCGACCTGGAATGGAACAGCCACTCCAAGACCTGCCCCAAGCGCATCGCGCGCGACGACGCCATCGCCAAGATCAAGATCATGCTCGCGGCGATGGAGGCGCATACGGGCAAGAAGCCGATCATCTACACCGACCCGAAGTTCCACCGCGATGTGCTCGAAGGCGAGTTCACCGATTATCAATTCTGGCTGCGCTCGACGGCGGCGAAGCCGAAAGCGAAATACCGGGACCGCAAGTGGGCGTTCTGGCAGTTCACCACCACCGGGCGCGTGAAGGGTGTCACCGGCCCGGTCGACCGCAACAGCTTCAACGGCACGCGCGCCGATTGGAAGCGCAAGCTCGAGGCGCTGCAAGGCCGGACGCTGGATGTGAGCTCGCAATAGGCCTTTCCCGGCCGGATCCGTCAGGGTCCCTATTCCAGCATGACGACGGCTTCCACCTCGAAGAGCATGGGGTCGATGGCAAGCTTGGGAACGGGAACCAGGGTCTGCGCCGGCAGCGCTTCGCCGAACATGTCCTTGACGTTCCTGGTCAGCACCTCGAGCTTCGACATGTCGTGGTCGACCACGTAGACCGTGAGCTTGGCGACCTGATCCGGCCGGGCGCCGAGCGCGTCGAGGGCGGCGCGCAAATTCGCATAGGCCTGCTTCACCTGGACGGCGAAGTCGGGCGACAGGGCGCCCGTGCCGTCCTGGCCGCCCTGCCCCGATATATAGGCCACCCGGGCTCCGCGAGGCACGATCACCGCCGTGCTGTAGCCATGGGGCGTCGGATCGTAGAGGGTTTTCGGGTTGACGAGGGTCAGCTTGAGATTTTCATTCGCCGTCGTCGCAGCGGGAACGCCCATGGTCATGATGATCAGCCCTCCGATAAGCAGGTGTTTGATTGCGCGTGACATGATGTTCTCCTGGCTCTGACCGCCGCGAGCAGCCTCGCGCCCGTCAGGATTGACCTTTGATCCAGTGTCCATAGGATTGCTCGTACGTCGTACGACTACATGACATCGTACGACGTACGAGTCAATCGCCAGATCGACACCGATCGCGGTGCCGGTCTAAATCGAACGTTCGGTCAGCGAGGACGACGAGATGACAGCCAAACGGAGCGGCGCCCGGGGCAGACGGTCGCCACGGACAAGAACATCACCCCGGCCCGTGCCGGAGCCGCGCGGTGAGCCGCCGCTCTCCACGGACCGTATCGTGGCGAGCGCGGTCGACCTGCTGGACGCCGAGGGAATAGACGGATTGACGATGCGCCGGCTGGCCGAGCGCGTCGGGGCGGGCGCGATGAGCCTGTATTGGCACGTCGACAACAAGGAGGCGGTCTTCGATCTGGCGCTCGATTCGGTGCTCGACTATCGCGGACCGCAAACGCCCAAGCCGCAGGACTGGCGCGGCGACGTCGTTCACATGCTCGAAGACTGGCGCGCCTGCATGCTGCGCCATCCCTGGTCGGCGGCGCTGCTGCCGCGCCGGGCCCTCGGCCCGAACATGCTCGCGCGCCTGGAATTGCTGAGCCAGGCCTTGTCCAGGGCCGGCGTGGCGGAGACCGATCTCAACGTGGCGATATGGTCGCTGTGGAATTATGTCATGGGCGCCACCATCACCCGGGCGAGCTTCGACCTCTCGGACGACGACAGGGCTGCCGCGCAGCAGCGCCTTACCCATCTCAGCGAACGCTATCCGACGATCGAGCGTTCTCGTCTGCTGTTGGACAACGACTGGGACGGCGCCTTCCGGAATGGTCTCGACTTCCTGCTCGACGGCCTCGCCCCGAGACAGTGAACAGTCATCATCATCCGGTGCGCCAGCCAACGCTATGTGAGGTGAACTCCCTGCACCCTCGTACATGGAACGGTCACATCGATTGCAGGCTGATCGAGAGAGCTCCACATTCGACGTGAACAGGTCCATCCAGCGCACATTGATGATGCGTCCATCTGAAAGGACCGGGCAGAGAGAATCGTCAGGCGACAGACCCGCCGGAATATACATTCCCCGCCAGCCTCAGCTTGGCGGCGATCTCGCTTTCGCGGACCGCCGGGCTGAACAGGAAGCCCTGGCCCTGCTGGCAGCCCAAAGCGCGCAGGAAGTCGAGCTGCTCCCTGGTTTCGATGCCCTCGGCCAGCGTCACCAGACCGAGGCTGTGGCCGATATTGATGACCGCCCGGAAGATTTCCGCGGATTTGCGCGTCGTCTCGACGTCCTTGACGAAGGACTGGTCGATCTTGATCTTGTCGAACGGGAAGCTGCCCAGATAGCCGAGCCCGCAATAGCCGGTGCCGAAGTCGTCGAGCGCGACCGACACGCCCAGCGCCTTCAGGTCCTTGAGGATCTGCACCGTCTCCGAGGTCTTCTCCAACAGGCAGGATTCGGTGATCTCGAGCTCGAGCCGGCAAGCCGGGAGACCCGACCGCACGAGCGCGCCGGACACGGCCTCGACCAGCTTGCCCGATTTGAACTGGGCCGGGGATATGTTCACCGCGATGGTCAGCGGCTCGCGCAAGGTGGTCGCCAATCGGCAGGCCTGGTCCAGCACCCAGGCGCCGATGGGCACGATCAGTCCGCTCGATTCCGCGACGGGGACGAAGACCGAGGGCGCGATCATGCCTTCGTCCGGATGGTTCCAGCGCAGCAACGCCTCGAAGCCGATGACCGCGCAGGAGGCGAGGTCGAGCAGCGGCTGATAGTGGATCTCGAACTGATCCTCGGCCAAAGCCTGGCGCAGGTTCCGCTCCATCTCGCGGCGCACGACCATCTGCAGAGACATATGCGGCTCATAGACCCGGCAGACGCCACGACCATCCGCCTTGGCCTTGTAGAGGGCCAGGTCGGCATTCCTCAGCATGGTGGACGCATCGGTCGAACCATCCAGGCCGACGCTCACTCCGGCGCTGATCCCGACCAGGATTTCGTATTCGCGCACCGTGAGCGGCGCCGTGAAGGCTTCGACCAGCTCGGCCGCGGCGGCCTGCGCGTCGGCGGGATCGGCCAGCGTCGGCAGCAGCACGGCGAACTCATCGCCGCCCAGACGGCCGACGATCCCGCGGTCGCCCATGCATTCTTCCAGCCGGTTGGCCACCGCGGTGATGAGATTGTCGCCGACATAATGGCCGAGGGTGTCGTTGATGGTCTTGAAGTCGTCGATGTCCACCAGAATGACCGCCCAGAGGCCGGGCTTCTGCGTCCTCTGCAGATGCGTGCCCTCGAGCAGCTCGAGGAACAGCCGCCGGTTGGGCAGGCCGGTCAGCGCATCGTGCTCCGCCATGTATTTGATGCGCGCGTCGTGCTTGCGGCGCTCGGTGACGTCGAGAACCGACACGATCGCCGCGTCCTTGCCGGCGTACTTGATCGGCCGGGCGTAGCTTTCGACCAGGATCTCGGTGCCGTCGGCCGTGTTGTGTATCCAGTCCCTCTCGCCGCTGTCCCTGGTGAAGTTGCTGCCGGCATCGTCGAGCGCCCGCTGGCGTTCGTCGGCTGGCCTGATCTCGAGCGACGTCATGCTGAGGAACCGGTCGCGCGCATAGCCGTAATGCTCGACGGCCGCGGCGTTGACATCGAGGAATTTCAGGGTCGATCTCTCGACGACCCACATCGGCACCGGATTGCTCTCGAACAGCAGGCGAAACGACTCCGCGGCGTTCCTGTCGTCGGTGATATCGGTCCTCACATAGACCTTCTTCCGGTCGGGGGTGACATGCTGGTCATAGCGGATCCAGCGCCGATCGCCGGCATTCTGCTCGACATAGGAGGCGCTCTTGTTGAGGAGGTCCATGCGCGCCCGCACCCATGATTCGGCATCGGCCTCAGTCTGATCGGAAAGGCCGCTTATCCTTTCGCGCGCATTGCGATAGATCGATTCGATGCTGGTTCCCGGCTTGATGAAAGGCGCCGCTTCGGGGAACATCGCCTCATAGTTCCGGTTCCACAGAACGAGATTGTTCTCCTCGTCGAGAAGAACGATGGCCTGCGGCAGACACTCGATGACCTGCCGCAACTCGGCCCGCCCGGTGACGGCATCCTGCCTGGCCGCCTCGACGGCGGCGACGGTCTCGCGAAGATCGGCCTTGACCTTCTGGAGCTCCATCCTGTCCAAGGCGATGCCCGCGAGGCTTCTCAGGAAATCCTTCTGCCGTTCGCTGATCCGGCGCGGCACCACATCGGCGACGGCGAGCGTGCCCAGGGCGAAGCCGTCGGCATCGCGCAGGGTGAAGCCGGCATAGAACCTGATGTGGTGGGGTCCGGTCACGAACGGGTTGCCGGCGAACCGCACATCCGAGCTGGCATCAGGAACGACCAGCACATCCTGAACCGCCAGGGTGTGATCGCAGAAGCTGTCGGCCCGCGGCACTTCCTCGAGATCGAAGCCGGTTCGGGCCTTGAACCAGTGGGTGCCGGCGCCGGTCAGGCAGAGATAGGCGATCGGCGCTTCGAACCGGTCCGCCGCCAGCCGCACGATGCTGTCGAATGCCGGCTCCGGCGGCGTGTGCAGGATCCGGTAAAGATCGAGGCGGCGGAGCCTTTCCTGCTCAAAGGACTCGGCCTGCCCTGTATCAGGAACAGGAATGATCATGTCCACGGCCGGAAGCCCCCGTCCGGGGCGGCGCAATAGCTTACACTGGCTGGAGCTGGTCCATTCCGCATTCGCCGATCATTGCAGGCGGCGGCGAAAAGGCGCTTAAGAATGCCTCCAGCTTCGGAAAAGGATTCTCTCTTCGTTAATTTTGGATGAAGGGCGGCGAACGTTTCCTTCGCCCGGTCCGGCGCAGGCGCTCGCGCTAGAATCGCAGTTCGGTCCGATGCTCTAACTAATTCACAAACGGCGTTCGCCAAGCCGGCAGGTCCATGAGGCGATCATGCCAGCGTTGGACGGCCGGAAAGTCCTCGATCGGAATTTTCGCTTCTCGGGCATAAGGAAGCGTGGTCGCAACGGCAAAATCGGCGAGGGTGAGATCGGCGCCGAGCAGATAGCGCCGGTCATCAAGATGGGCGTTCAGGATGCGCGCATATTTACGGACATAGCCGGTCGCCTCCTGAACCGCCTCGGCGTTGGGCTCACCCATTCCGAACTGCGCGCGGATGATGTTCTCGAAATAAAGCTCACCGGCAAAGCGCGAGAAGTGATCCGAACTCCAACTGAACCATCTGATCACCTCGGCCTGGCGGGCACCCTGCGGCCACAGATCGCTTCCAGCCTTGATGGCCAAATGGCACATGATGGCGTTCGATTCCCAGAGCCTGACGTCGCCATCGACAAGCGCCGGCGCCTTGCCGTTCGGATTGACCGCCAGGAACTCGGCCGACCGCTGTTCACCCTTCTTCAAGTCGACGCGGCTGAACTCGATATCGAGACCGACATGGCGCGCGACAGCGCAGGTTTTGTACGAGTTCATGGTTTCTGCGTAATAGAGGATCATGAAGCTTCTCCGGTTGCGGGTTCTGGGGAATTGCGCGGGCGTATGACGCGGGTCAGCGCGGCGCCGAGGACGGCCAGGATACAGCAGAGGAGGGCCGCGGCCCGAACCGCATCGCCGAGCGCCTGCCTCACCGCGACGCGGCCCATATCCGAAATGCCGTCGGTGACGGGAGCGCTCAACGGCAGGTCGGCGAAGGCCGGGTAGTCAGCCAGCGCCATCCTGTAGATGACCGTCATCAGGCTTCCGAGCATGGCGATGCCGAATGCGCCGCCGAGTTCGGTGCTCGCCTCCGAAAGACCGGCTGCAGCGCCCGCCTCCGCCGCAGGCACCGAGCCAACGATAACGTCCGTGGTCATCGTGAAGACGGGCGCCAGCCCCAGCGAGAAGAGGCAGTATCCCACGATCACGAAGACGAGGTCGAGCTTCGCCGAGAACACCCCGACGAGGCCGAAGCCCACGGCGGCCAGCAGGAAGCCGGCCGCCATCAGCCGCGGCACGCCGAGATGCCGGGCAAGGACGGGCGCCAGAATCGCGCCAATGACGAATGCAACTCCGGACGGCGCGGCCGCCAGTCCCGACTGCAACTGGGTCAGGTCGAGCGCCAGTTGGAAATAGAGCGCGATCAGCAGAAACATGCCGAAGGCGACGAAGAAGCCCAGAACATTGATGACCAGAGCGGCCGAGAAACGGGGCGAGGAGAACAGCGCCAGATCGAGGAATGGATCGGCGAGCCGTTCTTGCCGACGCCAGAAGACAACCAGGGCGATGATGCAGATCGCGAGAGCGATCGCGACTTCGAGGCCCCACCCTGCCGCCGCCATCTTCTTGATGGCGTAGACGAGTCCAAGCACGCCGGACAGCAGGCTCAGCGCGCTCACGATATCTGGTGGCGGCGCCTCCCGGTCGCGCCCTTCCGGCAGCAGTTTCGGACCTGCCAGAAGCAGCAGCGCCATTACCGGCAGGTTGATGAGAAAGACCGAGCCCCACCAGAAATATTCGAGCAGCAGGCCGCCGATCAGCGGGCCGAGCGCGCCGCCCGCCGAGAAGCTGGCGATCCAGACGCCAATCGCCTTCTGCCTGTCCTGCGGGTTCGGGAAGAGATGGGAGACCATCGAGAGCGTCGATGGCGCGAGGGTCGCGGCGGCCAGCCCCATAACGGCGCGCGCGACGATCATGGTCGTCGCCGACGGAGCGAATGCGGCCAGAAGCGATGCCGCACCAAATGCGAAGGCGCCCCAGAGAAGCAGCCGCCGCCGGCCGATGCGGTCGCCGAACACACCCATCGGAACGAGCGCCGCCGCCAGAATGAAGCCGTATATGTCGACCATCCAGAGCAGCTCGGTCGAGCTTGGCTGCAGATCGGCCGACAGCTCCGGCACAGCCAGGTTCAGGACCGTGAGATCCATCGAATAGAGCAGGCAAGGCAGGGCCAGGATCGCCATGGCCAGCCATTCGCGCCGGCCCGCTCGCGGGATTTCGCTATGATCGCGCATGATCGTTTCCTTGCCGCTTGATCGCCCGGCGCCGGAGTGGCATCCTACGTAGTAAGGACTATTTAGTACTAAAAAGCAACTACAAAGTTTTGAAAGAGGACAATGGCGAGCCGCAGTTATGATGACGGATGTGCAACCGCGCACGCCCTCGACCTTATCGGCGAGCGTTGGGCCCTTCTCGTCGTGCGCGAACTTCTCTTTGGACCGAAGCGGTTCACCGATTTGCGCGAGGACCTGCGCACCATCAGTCCCAATGTCTTGACTCAGCGCCTGGAAACTCTGGAAGCGTCCGGCATCGTTCGGCGGCGCAAGCTGCCGCCGCCCGCGGCGTGCTGGATCTACGAGTTGACCGAATGGGGCAGCGAACTCGAAGGCACGATCATCGCTCTTGGGAAATGGGCTGTTCGCTCACCTTTCATGCAGCACGGCGCACCCATCAGCCGCGCCGGTCTGCTTCTCGCACTCAAGGCGATGTATCGTCCGCCGGCCGACGGCGGATTCAAGATCGGCCTGTTGATGCCGGATGGCGCCGCGCTCGTCACCGGCAGGTCGGACGGCATCGATATCCGGACAAATCAAGACGCAACGGTGCGCCCGGACACTACGATTGCCGGCACGTCGATAGCAATCGACGGCATAGTCTTTGGCGGCATGACGCTTGCGGCGGCCGTGCAGGCTGGCGATGTCGAGGTCTCGGGAAACGAAATCATGATCGAGCGCTTTCTGCAGTCGTTCCCGCTGCAGGCTCCCGATCCCCTCGAGTGACCGGCTCGACCGGCGCGCCGGTCACTCCTCCCGTCCGGCGTGCTATTTCTTTCGTCCTCGCCGCGCCAGCATGTGATCCGCCAGGCTGTAGCAGTGGCTGGCCTGATAGGCGTTCCGGCCCCGGTTCATATGGGTCAGGTTGAACGTCCGGATGGCGCTGAGCGCCCGGCGCGTGGCGAGGAACTTGGCGATCGAGGCGAAGCCGCGGATCTTGACGCCGAAGATGTCCTCGCCGCGCGGAAAGATCCAGCCGACGTCTTCCGGCGCCACGACACAGCGCGCGAGAAAGGCTTCGTTCACCTTGCCTTCATCGGTCGAATGGTCGGTGGTGAAATCCGAAAGATGCACCAGGACCAGCGCGCGGATGCCGTCCTCCTCCGCATAGAGCGAAAAGAACTCCATCCAGCTCGCATTCACGCGGACAAGCGCCTTGCCCGGGGTCGAGGGCAGGCAGGAGACCGACCAATAATGCCGCTCGGTCCGGCGCGGGATGGGGAGGCAATCGCGGCCGTAGCGCCGCAGAATTTCCAGGACCTCCCGCGCCTGCGGCTTACGGAGCAGCTTCTCGTAGCGCGCGACATAGTTGAGCCGCAGCTCGAGCGACTCCTGGCGCTCGCCGGCGTCGCGCAGGATCGCCTTGCCCTCTATCCACTCGCGCTGCTGTTGGAGATCGAGGAACTGGCCGAGACCTTTAGCGCTTCGGCGAGGTGTGGGCTTCATGCCATGCATCATACCGCCGGCGGCCGGCGCCGCAACCGAGCGAGGACACAAGAAGCGAAAGCTTCAGCTGCGCGATTCGGGCTTGTGGGCGGCGAGCAGCCGCGCAAGCTCTTCCAGCGACTTCCCCGTTCCCATGGTCATCAGGCTGAAGCGGCCATAGCCGAACGCGCGATTGGCGACGGCGAGGATGCGGATGGGCAGACTGAGCGCCAACGGGCCGGTGATCGTCTCGTCGATGTCGTACATGATCGCCGCCCCGCGGAAGTAGATGGCATAGCGCCAGGACAGCGCCGGCCAGGGGATGAGCCGGTCGCTGATGCCGGCATCGCGCAGTCCCTCGGGCCCGATGGTCAGGAGCGGCCCCGTGATCCGGGCGCGGGCAAAGGTGAGCGCGCCCAGCACCGTTCCGATTAAAGCGAGAAACAGGCCGAGCCCCACCATCACGGCGACATACCACCCCTCCTCGCCGGAGACGACGCCATAGGTCGCGAAAGCGAGGCCGAGAAGGGCCTCGACACCCCAGAACACGCCGAAGGCGCGCAAGAGGCGCGGGCTGTTGGGGACGACGAGCGTTGGCGAGGGCTGATCCATCTGGCGAGCTCGATCATCGTGGCAGGCCGGCGGCGGTCTGTCCATCGGACCGTGACCTTGACTTCATGAGTGAAAAAGCCAGACTTGGACAGTGGGGCGTGGCCAAACAGACGAGCGGTGATCGAGATTGAAGACACTCTTTCTGGTCTTGTCGTTCGTCGTCGCGGTCTGCTCCGCGTTTGCCGCGTCCACGCCCGTCCCGCCGGCCGAGCTCGAAGCCACGCGCAAGGCGCTGGCCGCCGCGGTGAAGGCGCATGACCTGAAGGCGATTGTCGCCCTCTCCCGCTTCCCGCTGGCATTCAGCGGCTATGAGGCGCCGGAGGAGATCAGCGCAGCCGACTTCCTGGCCGACGAGAACGCCTTTGCCAGCCTGTTCTATGACGGCGGCGAGCAGATCGTGACCTGCCTCGCCACGGCCAAGCTGGACCATCAGGCGGAAACGCCCGATTTCCCCGGCAGCCCCTGGTATATCGACTGCGACGGCAACGAATATTATTTCGGCCTCGTCGACAGCGCGTGGCGCTTCACGTCCTATATGAACGTCAACGAATAGTCTTCCGAGCGTTCCAGAGCCATCGCGCGTCAGAGCGAATCGCAGGTCATCGACACCGGTCCCGCGCTGCCGAGGGCTTTCTCGCACTGGTCCATCGGCCTTTCGGCGGCCATGTCGGCCGCGCAGAAGGCCGCCGTCACCGCATTGCCGAATTCGCCCACGCACCAGTAGGCGGTCAGCCCACCGTCGAACGGGCCACATGATGCGTGACAGCTGCTCATATCCGCGAGACATGACGCCTGCCTGTCGTTACGGGCCAGTGCGCAAGGCGTGAGCTCGGCCTTCAGGCAGTTGAATTTCTCGGCGGGCTGGACGCCGCTGCACTTCTTGTTCCCGGCCTTCATGCAGGCGTCATGCGCGGCATAGAGGGCTTCCACACAGGTTTTCCCCCTGCCCTCGCACTGCGTCTTGACGCATTCAAGACTATCGGCCGCCTGGACCTCTCCGCGAGAAACGCCGAGAAGCAGGATAAGCGCCGCGATGCCGCATTTCCACATGCCTGCCACCCTGATTGCCGGAGCGCCACAAGTCCCAATGCGCGTCAAAGCTAGTGCATCGAGCGCGTTTGGCAAGAGGCACGACAATACACCAGACCACGAATCCGGGTCAGAGGTTATCCATTCATGCGACCTCGAAGGTCTCCGGAAGGTCGGCTCCCTCGATCGCGAGAACGCGTGCCGGCGAGCCGTCGAGGCCGACGAGCTTCAACGGCATGGCCATGATGGTCAGACGCGGCTGCACGATCTTCGTCAGATTGTGGACATATTCGATGTTGTAGATTTCCTCGCCCAGGATGCGATGGTGGACAAGGCAGTCCTCACCGCGAAAGCCGGGCTTGCGCACGACATATTCCTCGGAGAAATCGTAGACGACGGCCTTCGCGCCGCGCCACACGAGCCAGTCGGCGCCCGACAGGTCGAGATACGGACCCTGGCGCCAAAAGGTCTCGGTGCCCCAGTGCCTGTCACTCCAACCGGTTCGCAGGATGACGATGTCTCCCGCCCGGACATGCCGCCCCCGCTCCTCGAGTTCATCGCCCGTGATCGCGGCTTCGCTGCCGTGATCGTCGAGCGCCACCAGCGCGGCCGCCCCCATCAGCCGGGTGAGCGGAGCTTCGTCGATGCCTTTGCCGCCCTTGAGGAAGTGATTGGGGGCGTCGACATGGGTAGCGTGATGGCAGAACATCGAAAAGCACGAGCCCTGCCAGTTGCAGTTCTCGTAGCTGTAAGGGGTCGAGAACTCGACCTTGAGGCCAAGCCGCCCGTCGCCGTGCCGGACCGGTATGGAGAGATCAATCAGTTTGGCCATTGGGCCTCCTTCGTGGACTGAGATGAAACCTGGGATCGGCGGAGCATGATGTGGTCCGGCGGCCGATCACTCGCGTCACGGTCGGACCGTGCCGGGTTCGGACCGGCCCGCTCCGCCGCCCCGCGGAACCGCGCAAACCAAGCCGCCAGCTCGCCGACGATGCCGCGCCGGAACGCCAGCACCATCACCACAAAGACGACGCCCTGGATGATGGTGACCCAGGCGCCGGCCTCGGCGAAATAGCTCTGGATGGCAACGACGATGAACGCGCCGAGGGCGGGGCCCAGCAGCGTGCCGATGCCGCCCAAGACCGTCATGAGGACGACTTCTCCGTTGGTGTGCCAGTAGACGTCGGTCAGCGTCGCCATCTGGAACACCAGCGTCTTCATGGCGCCGGCGAGCCCCGACAGCATGCCCGACAGAGTGAAGGCCACGACCTTGTAGACATAGCTGCTGTAGCCGAGCGATACGGCGCGCGGCTCGTTGTCCCGGATCGTGCGCAGCACAAGTCCGAACGGGGAATGCACGATCCGATGCATCGCCAGCATCGCGGCGACGAAGACGACGAGGATCACGTAGTAGAGCGTCAGCGTCGGACCGAGATCGATCACCCCGAACAGATGGCCGCGCGGGATGGACTGAAGGCCGTCCTCTCCGCCCGTGAACGGAGCCTGCACGGCGGCGAAGTAGACGAGCTGTGCCAGGGCGAAGGTCACCATCGCGAAGTAGACCCCCTGGCAGCGGCTCGCGAGCGCGCCGAAGCCGAAACCCAGGAGGGCGCCCGTCGCCGCGCCGGTGAGGAGACCGAGCTCGGGCGGAAAGCCCCAGATCTTCATGCTGTGCCCCGCGACATAGGCGGCGCCGCCGAAAAGCGCGGCATGCCCGAATGACAGGAAGCCCGCATAGCCCAGAAGCAGGTTGAGCGCCGCCGCGAACAGCGCAAAGCACAGCGCCTTCATGAGAAAGACCGGGTAGACGAACATCGGCGCGGTCAGCGCCAGGAGAACGGCTGCGAGGCCGATGGCGATCCTCATGGTCATGGTCACGCTCGCTTTCCGAAGAGACCCTGAGGCCGCAGCAAAAGGACGAGGATCATCAAGGCGAAGGCCACGGTGTTCGAGGCCTCCGGGTAGAAGACCTTGGTCAGGCCCTCGGCTATTCCGACAATGAAGCCCGTGACGATGGAGCCGAGGATCGAGCCCAGACCGCCGATCACCACCACGGCGAACACGATCGGGATGATGTTCGAGCCCATGATCGGGCTCACCTGATAGATCGGCGCGGCAAGCACGCCGGCTATCGCCGCGAGCCCGGCGCCGAGCATGTAGGTGACCGTGATGATGCGCGGCACGTTCACGCCGAAGGCCCTGACCAGAGTGGGGTTCTCGGTGGCAGCCCGCAGATACGAGCCGAGCTTGGTGCGCTCGATCAGGAGCCAGGTCCCGAGGCATATCGCGACGGATGCGACGATGACCCAGGCGCGGTAGGCGGGAAGGAACATGAAGCCCAGGTCATAGCCGCCGGCAAGCTCCTTCGGAATCGCGTAGGGCTGACCGGACACGCCATAGAACTCGCGGAAAGCCCCCTCGATCACCAGCGAGAGCCCGAAGGTGAGGAGAAAGCCGTAGAGATGGTCGAGATCGTAGAGCCATCTCAGCATGAGGCGCTCGACGAGCGCACCCGTGAGCGCGACCGCCACCGGCGCGATCACGAGGGCAGTCCAGTAGCCGATGCCGAGGTAGTTGAGCAGCAGCCAGGCGGCGAAGGCGCCCATCATATACTGGGCGCCATGGGTGAAATTGATGATGTTGAGGACGCCGAAGATGAGCGCCAGCCCGAGACTCAGCGTGGCGTAGAACGCGCCGTTGATGAGCCCGAGCAGAAGCTGGCCATAGAGCGCCTGCGGCGTGATACCGAGCACCTCAAGCATGTCCGACCCCGATCAGTTCTTCTTGACCAGCGGGCACTCGCTCTCGGCCAGCGGCAGGAATGCCTCCTCCGCCGGGATCACGGCGAGGACCTTGTAGTAGTCCCAGGGATACTTGGATTCCCCGGGCGATTTGACCTGGACGAGAAACATGTCGTGGACCATCCGGTTGTCCTCCCGGATCCTGCCGTTCTGCGCGAAGAAATCTTCGATCGGCAGCTCGCGCATCTTGGCCGCGACGGCGAGCGGCTCATCAGTGCCGGCGGCCTCAACCGCCTTGAGGTAGTGGCGCACGCTGGAATAGACGCCCGCATGCGTCATCGTGGGCATGGACTGGCGGCGCTCGAAAAAGCGCTTCGACCATTCGCGCGTCGCGTCGCTGTAGTCCCAGTAGAACCCCGTCGTGAGCACCAGCCCCTGGGCGGTCTCGAGACCGAGGCTGTGGATGTCGCTGATAAAGGCGAGGAGGCCGGCGAGCCGCTGGCCCTTCTGCACGATGCCGAACTCGGCCGCCTGCTTGATGGCATTGATGGTGTCGCCGCCGGCATTGGCCAGTCCGATGATCTTCGCGCCCGATGCCTGGGCCTGGAGCAGGAACGACGAGAAGTCCTGGTTCGGGAACGGCGCCCGCACCGATCCCAGCACCTTTCCGCCCGCGGCTTCGATGAACTTCGTCGTATCGCGCTGCAGGGCGTGGCCGAAGGCATAGTCCGCGGTGATGAAGTACCAGCTGTCGCCGCCATTCTCGACGAGGAACTTGCCCGTCCCATGCGCCAAGGCGTAGGTGTCATATGTCCAGTGAATGCCATAGGGCGAGCACGACTTTCCCGTGAACTCCGATGTCGCTCCGGTGGAAACGATCACGAGCCGATGCTTCTGGCGGGCGATCTCCTGCACGGCGAGCATGGCCGAGGAATTGGGCAGATCACTGATGAGATCGACCTTTTCCTCGTCGATCCACTTGTTGACGATGTTGGCGGCGATGTCGGGCTTGTTCTGGTGATCGGCCGACAGGAGCTCGATCGGCTTTCCCAGAACCGTGCCGCCGAAGTCCGCGATGGCCATGCGCGCCGCCTCGACCCCGCCGAGACCCGAGAGATCGGCGAAGATGGCGGATTGGTCGTTGACAACGCCGATCCTCACCACATCGTCGGAAATCTGCTGCGCGGCACCGGCACTGGTCATCGCCACGGCACCGAGCACGAGCGAGACGATCCTTGCAAACTTCATGGCACTCCTCCCTTTTTTGACGACTTTTCCTCCCAAGGCGCGCGCCGGCTTCATTGAATCCCGTCACGCTCCATGCTTTTGTTTGCGCATGATCTTTTCGGAAGACCGGCATCCGCCTCTCCGGATCATGCATTAAACTCCCAGATACTCGATCAGCGACGGCATCCTGGCTTCGAGATCGGCGGCCGGAACGCAATCCACGACGCGGCCGCTCTCAATGACGTAATGACGATCGGCGACGCTCGCCGCGAAACGGAAATTCTGCTCGACCAGCAGGATCGTGAATCCCTTGGCCTTCAACTCGCGCACCACCCGGCCGATCTGCTGGACGATCGTCGGCGCGAGGCCTTCGGTCGGCTCGTCCAGCAGCAGCACCGACGCGCCGGTGCGCAGGATCCGCGCCATCGCGAGCATCTGCTGCTCGCCGCCGGAGAGCTTGGTGCCCTGGCTCGATCCGCGCCCGCGAATGTTGGGAAACAGCGCGTATATGTCGTCGACGGGCATGCCGCCGGCACGCACAACGGGCGGCAGCAGGAGATTCTCGTCGACGGTCAGCGAAGCGAAAATGCCCCTCTCCTCGGGACAGTAGGCAATGCCCAGCCGGGCGATCCGCTCCGGCAGCAAACCGGCGAGATTCTGGTCGGCGAACCAGATGCGCCCGGTCCGGCGCTTGACCATCCCCATGATGGACTTCAGCGTTGTCGTCTTGCCGGCGCCGTTGCGACCGAGGAGGGTTACGACCTCGCCGCGCCCGACGTCGAGGTCGACGCCTTTGAGCACATGCGATTCACCATAGAAGGCGTGCAGATCCTCGATCCGGAGAAGACGCCGGTCGAGTCCGTCCTCAGACATTGCCGCCTCCCAGATAGGCCACGACGACCCGCTCGTCGCGGGAGATCTCCGCATAGCTGCCCTCAGCCAGAATCTCGCCGTGCTGCAGGACCGTGATCCGGTCGCACAGTTCGGCCACGACGCCGAGATTGTGCTCGACGATCAGAACCGTCCGCCCCCGCGCGACCGACCGGATGAGACCGCACACCTGCGCAATGTCCTCGTGACCGAGGCCCGAGGTCGGCTCATCGAGCAGCATCATCTCGGGATCGAGGGCGAGCGTCGTCGCAAGCTCGAGCGCCCGCTTTCGGCCATAGGGAAGCTCGCCGGTCATATAACCCCGATAGGCAGCGAGTCCGACGGCCTCCAAAAGCTCCAGGGCACGCCCGTCGAGAGCGGCCAGGCAGCGGTCGGCCCGCCAGAACTGGAGGCCGAGACCGTGCTTGCGCTGCAACGCCACGCGGACGTTGTCGAGCACGGTCAGCTTCGGGAAGACGGCGGAGATCTGGAACGAGCGGCACAGGCCGCGCCGCGCGAGCGCCGCCGGCCTCTCGCGCGTGATGTCGCGCCCCTTGTAGTAGATGCTTCCCGTCGTCGGGGTGAGGAACTTGCTGATGAGATTGAAGCAGGTCGTCTTGCCGGCGCCGTTCGGACCGATCAGGCCGTGAATCGAGCCACGCGCGACCTGCAGCGACACCCCCTTGACGGCAGTGAAGCCGCTGAACTCCTTCGTCAGTCCTCTCGTCTCAAGGATGAAGGGCTCGCTCATGGACGCCGTCAGGCACCTCCTCTACTCCGCCGCCGGGGTTCCCGGTCGCGCCGTGTTCAGACCGCCAAGCACTTCAGATATCTTCGCGGCGTAGCGGCGCACGATCTCGCCGACGTGATGCGCCCGGGCGAGGTCGAGCCGCGATATCGGCCCGGCCACGCCGACGGCGCCTGCCACCAGCTCGATCCGCGAGAAAACAGGCGCCGAGACCCCGGTGACGTCGGGCATCCATTCACCCATGTTCAAGGCGTAGCCGCGGCGGCGCGTCTGCTCGAGCTCGTCCAGAAACTGATCCCGATCCACGATCGTCGCGGGTGTGAGGCGCGCGCGGTCGGCGGCCAGGAAATGCTCCAGCTTCGAGCGTTCGGCATGGGCGAGTATCGCCTTGCCGGCGGCTACGCAGTGCGCGGGTATGTTGTCGCCGCGCAGCACATAGGCGCGGACGCGTTGCGGGCTTTCGGCAATGTCGAGATAGACGACCTCCGTCTCCTGCAGCACGCCGAAGTGGGCCGTCTCGCCGGTTTCGGCGGCGAGCTCGGCAAGCACCGGCCGCAGGATCGTCAGAATCTCGAATTCCGCCAAGTAGCGCTGCGCAAGAGCCAGGACACCGAAGGAGAGCGAATAGGAGCCGTCATGGGGATTGCGGAAGACATAACGTCTTTCCTCCAGCGCCCGCAGGATCCGCAAGGCCGTCGCCTTGGGAATCCCCAGGCGCCGGCTGATCACGGTGAGCGATTGAGAGACATGCGCGACGTCAAACGACTCCAGGATGGCCAGTGCGTGCAGCGTCGATCCGGAAGGAGGTGTCTTGGTCACTGATCTTGTTTCATATATGAAATTCAAGTTTCAAAATATCTTAGGCACGCGCGGCGACCGCTGTCAAGGCGCCGGCCTCCCCTTTCAGACTTTCCGGCCCTTACCGTTCATCATTCTCCGAAAGCTCGAAGCCCCGCGGCTGTCACGAAGGGCGGCGTCGACAACGGCCGTAGGTCGCGCCGTCGACGCGTCTGGCGACGGCCGCCGAGGATGAGCAGGACGTGGCCGGCTACGCCGAGGCGATGGACCTCGTGTTCGAGGCCTGAGCCGACATGCGTCTCACCGAGAACCTGTCGCCCTATCGTTCAGCATTCGCACATTCGCCTTGGGCGGCACTCCATCGCCGCCTGCCATATAGGCCTTGGCTTCATCGAGAAGCCATTTGCGGAAGAGCATGACCGCGGGCTTCTTCTTCTGCGCGGTCCTGGAGGTCAGCACATATTGCGCCTCCTCGATATCCACGCCCTCGGCGAGGGGCGCGGTGAGATCGCCGCTCTCGAACACCGGATGCGCATAATATCTCTGGACCAGGCAAGGACCGAATCCGGCGCGCGTCATGTCGATGGCGGAAACCGAGTTGTCGGTCGTCACATTCACCTTGATCAGGTCCTCGTCTATGCCGAATTTGCGCGCGAAGCTGACCCAGCGGTTCTCGCTGCCCATGACATGGACAACCCCCTTGGCGATCAAGGCTTCGATCATCGCCTTGTCGCCGGCCCGCGGCATGACGGCATCGCGCCTGGCGATGATGATCGACTGGGCCTTCAGCAACAGCGCGACGTCGAAGCCCGGCCAGTTGCCGGTGCCGAACTGGATGTCGACATCGGTCGCGACACCGGGCTCGATCCAGCCGCCGGCGAGGATGCGTATCCTGATGTCGGGAAAGGCCGCGTAGAAACGGTGAAGGCGCGGCGCCAGCCACGATCCGGTCAGGGTGATCGGCGCGCGCACGGTGATCTGCGCCTCGCGCTCGCCACCGAAGAGGCTCACCGTCGACACGAGCAGATCGTCGAGCGCCTTGCTGACGCTCGGAAGATAGGCCTGGCCGATCTCGGTGAGCTCGACCCGGCGCGCCAGGCGCTCGAACAGCTTGAAGCCGAGCTCGCCCTCGAGCGCGCGGATCTGATGGCTGACGGCGGCGGGCGTCAGGCCGAGTTCGGCCGCGGCGGCCGAAAAATTACGGTGCCGCGCCGCCGTCTCATAGGTCCGCAGCCAGTGCAGCGGCAAATGGGAGCGCATCATGAGGGGCTAACCTTCAAATAAAACGCTACCTTAAACACCTAACGCTTTGTTTGACTTGCGGCAAGGAAAACCGGGAAGATATGCTCCCCCATTCGCGCATCTCGTCCCGGAACGGATCAGTTCATGAAAATCACCGACGTGAAGACCTGGGTGGTCGGCAATCCGCCGCCCGGCATCGGCGGCAAATATTTCATCTTCGTCAGGCTCACCACCGACAGCAATGTCGTCGGCTATGGCGAGGCCTATACCGCCACCTTCTCCGCCCATGTCACCGCCCGGATGATCGAGGACATGGCCGAGCGCTATTTCGTCGGCCACGATCCGCACGACATCGAAAACTTCTTCCGCCGCTGCTACTCCTCGGGCTTCACCCAGCGGCCGGACGTCTCCGGCATGGGCTGCTTCTCGGCTCTGGAAATGGCCTGCTGGGACATCATCGGCAAGGAAGCCGGCAAGCCGGTCTACAAACTCCTCGGCGGACAGGTGCATGAGCGGCTGCGCTCCTACACCTATCTCTATCCGCATGCGGGCTCGGTCCATTCCGAGGATGCCGTGGGCAACACCGTCTACAACGACCCCGACCTCGCCGCGGAATGCGCCAGCCTCTATGTCGCGCAAGGCTTCAGCGCGGTGAAGCTCGACCCGGCCGGACCCTACACCGCCTTCGACGGCCACCAGCCGCGCCTCATCGACATCGACCTGTCGGCGCGGATGCTGAAAGCGATCCGCGCCGCGGTGGGCAGCAAGGCCGACATCTTGTTCGGCACGCATGGCCAGTTCACCGCGGCGGGCGCGTTGCGCATGGCGCACGCGATCGCGCCTCATGACCCGCTGTGGTTCGAGGAGCCGGTGCCGCCCGACATGCCCGAGGTCATGGCCGAGGTCGCGCGCGGGACGCACATCCCGATCGCCACCGGCGAACGGCTGACGACCAAGTTCGAATTCGCCCGCGTCATCGAGACCCGCGCCGCCGCCATCCTGCAGCCGAATGTCGGACGGTCGGGCGGGCTCCTCGAGACCAAGAAGATCGCCGCCATGGCCGAGGCCTGGCACATCCAGGTGGCGCCGCATTGCTATTGCGGGCCGATCGTCGGGGCCGCCAACATCCAGCTCGCGGTGACGCTGCCCAATTTCCTCATCCTCGAATCGCTCAAGCAATGGGACGGCTTCCACGCGAAGCTGCTCAAGAAGAAGATCGCATGGCAGGACGGCTTCGTGATCCCGTCCAAGGAGCCGGGGCTGGGCGTCGAACTCGACGAGGCGGTGTGCGAGGCGCATCCCTATGACGGCCCGCATCTGCATCTGCAGATGGCGCAAGAGCCGCTGACGCCGTGAGCTGATCAGCGCGCGGACTGACAGGCGCGGGCGCGTGAGCAACAAATTATATGTGGCCTTAGGACCGCAAAGGTTTGTTTGACCATGGTCGATGAGCGACCTCATAGTCCGCCGACGATACCGCTTGGATAGAGACATGGCCGAATTTGACTTCATCGTCGTCGGTGCGGGCTCGGCCGGATGTGTCCTGGCCGAGCAACTGTCCAAGGACGGCGCCAGCACCGTGCTGGTGCTGGAAGCGGGCGGATCCGACCGCAGTTTCTGGATCCGGATGCCGATCGGCTATGGCCGCACCTTCGCCGATCCGCGCGTCAACTGGATGTATGAGACCGATGCCGATCCCGCGACTGGAGCGCGCAAGAGCTACTGGCCGAGAGGCAAGGTGGTCGGCGGCTCGAGCTCGATCAACGCCTTGATCTATTGCCGCGGCCTGCCGGGCGATTTCGCCGACTGGGAAACGCTCGGGGCCACAGGCTGGGGGTGGGACGAGGTCCGCTCACATTACGAGGCGGTGGAAAGCCGCATCGGCGAGGACGGCGCGATCAGCGGCACGGGCCCGCTCTATGTCAGTGACGTGCGGCGCGAGATCCATCCCTGCAACCGGCATTATTTCGCCATGGCGCGGGAGATGGGCCTGCCCGTCACCGAGGATTGCAACGGCCCGACGCCCGAGGGCGTCACGCATTATCGCATAACGACCAAAGACGGGTGCCGCTGGTCCGCAGCGGACGCGTTCCTGAGACCTGCGCTCAAGCGGCGCAATGTCACGCTGCTGACCGAAGCCTTGGTGGAGCGCGTCGTCATCACGCAAGGCCGGGCGACGGGCGTCTGCGTTCTTCTCTCCAGCGGCCGACAGCAGTTCCAGGCCCGCAAGGACGTCATCGTCTGCGCCGGCGCGGTCAATTCGCCCAAGCTCCTGCAGCTGTCGGGCATCGGGCCGGGCAAGCTCCTGCGCGCGCTCGGGATAGACACCGTCCGCGCCAACGACAATGTCGGCGGCAACCTGCAGGATCATCTCGGCATCAGCTACTTCTACAAGGCGACCGAGCCGACGCTCAACTCGATGCTGTCGCCCTGGTGGGGCAAACTGCTTCAGGGCGCACGTTATGTGCTGACCAGGCGAGGGCCGCTGGGGCTCAGCGTCAATCAGTGCGGCGGCTTCGTGCGCTCGCGCGCCGGCCTCGACCGGCCGGACCAGCAGCTCTATCTCAATCCGGTGACCTACACGACATCGCCCGGCGACAGGCGCCGGGTCATCAACCCCGACCCGTTCGCCGGCTTCATCCTGTCGTTCCAGCCGGCAAGGCCTGCGAGCCGCGGCCGCATCGACATCAGGTCCACAGATCCGGCGGCAGCGCCGCGCATCGTGCCCAATTATCTTTCGGCCCAGAAGGACATCGACGATGTCGTGGCCGGCGGGCGGCTGATCCAGCGCATGGCGCGGACCTCAGCGATCCGCGCCTTCGCCAAGGAAGCGATGGCGCCCGATGTCGAGCGGCTTGACGATGACGGCATCGTCGAGGATTTTCGCCGGCGCTGCGGCAGCGTGTTCCACCCGGTGTCCACCTGCCGCATGGGGCGCAGCGAGGCGACCGCGGTGGTCGGGCCCGATCTCAAGGTCTTCGGAGTCAATGGCCTGCGGGTCGCCGACGCGTCGGCCTTCCCCGCCATCACCTCGGGCAACACCAACGCCCCCACCATCATGCTCGCCCACCGCGCCGCGCGTTTCATATTGCAGGACCACGCGCGCCGCTCATGAACAACGCCAAGAATCAAACGGGAGTGAAACGATGAACGACATGATGAAGAGGTCCCTCGCGACAGGCCGCATGGACCGGCGCAGCTTCATGGCCGCAGCGCTGGCCGCCGGCGTCACGCTGCCTTCGGCCCTGCGCATGGCGGACGAGGCCCGGGCCGCGACGCCGAAACAGGGCGGCACGCTGCGCTTCGGCAGCCGCCAGGGCGAGACCACCGATTCGATGGACCCCGCGACCTACAACAACGACTTCATGTTCGTGATCGGCTTCGCCGTGTTCAGCTCGCTGGTGGAGCTCGGCCCCGACGGCATCGTGCAGCCCGACCTCGCGGAGTCTTTCGAGGCCACGCCCGACGCCAAGACCTGGACCTTCCGGCTGCGCGACGGGGTAAAATTCTCGAACGGCAAGACCGTGACGGCGCGCGATGTCCTCGCCTCGATCTCCTACCATATGGGCGAAAGCAGCAAATCGGGCGTGAAGCCGTTGCTCAAGCAAATCACCGACATGAAAGCGGATGGCGACAAAGTCGTCATTTTCACGCTGAGCCAAGGCAATGCCGACTTCCCCTATGTCTTCAACGACTATCATCTGGGCATCCGGCCCGCCGAGGCCAATGGCACGATCGATCCGTCAACCAGGATCGGCTCGGGCGGCTATACGCTGGAAAGCTTCGAGCCCGGCGTCCATGCCGTGCTCAAGCGGCGCAACGACTATTGGAAGCCGGGCCGGGCCCATGTCGACACAGTCGAGATCTTCACGCTCGCCGACATCGCCGCGCGGGTGAACGCGCTGGTCACCGATCAGGTCGATGTGATCGACCGGCCCGACCTCAAGACCGTCCACATGCTCGAGCGCGATGGCAACATCAAGATCCATATCCAGAACGGCGCCCTGCATTACGTGTTGCCGATGCATACGGACGTCGAGCCCTTCACCGACAACAATGTGCGGCTGGCGCTCAAATATGCCATCGACCGCGAGGACGTCGTGCGCAAGGTGCTCAACGGCTATGGCGTGGTCGGCAACGACCAGCCGATCACCCCTTCGCTCCTCTATTATGACGCCAAGCTGCCGCCCCGCGCCTATGACCCGGAGAAGTCGAAGTTCCATCTGAAGAAATCGGGCCTGAGCTCGCTCAAAGTCGACTTGCATACCTCCGATGTCGCCTTCAGCGGCGCGGTCGACATGTGCCTGTTGTTTGTGGAATCGGCCAAGGCGGCGGGGATCGACATCAATGTCGTGCGCGAGGCCGAGGACGGCTACTGGTCCAATACCTGGCTGAAGAAGCCCTTCTGCACGTCCTACTGGGGCGGCCGCCCAACCGCCGACCTCATGTTCTCGACGGCCTATGGGGCGGGCGCCGAGTGGAACGAGTCGCATTTCAACAACGAGCGGTTCAACACGCTGCTGGCGCAAGCGCGTCCGGAGCTGAACCAGTCCAAGCGTGCCGAGATGTATGCGGAGATGCAGCGCATCGTCTCCGACGACGGGGGCACGATCATCCCGGCTTTCGGCCAGACTGTTTCGGCAATGAACAAGCGGGTGCAGAAGCCCGACGCCGTCACCCAGATGTGGAATCTGGACGGCCTGCGCTTCGTCGAGCGCTGGTGGCTGGCATAGGACCGGAAGCGCTGTCATGCATTACGGCTATATCGGCCTCGGCAATCTCGGCGGGCATCTGGCGGCGAGCCTGCTCAGGGCCGGCTTCACGGTGACGGTCCACGACAAGGACCGCGCCGCGGCAGACCGGATCCTCGCCCTGGGCGCGAAATGGGCCGACACGCCGGAGGCTCTCGCCCGCGACTGCGATGCCGTGATGACCTGCCTGCCCTCGCCCCAGGTCTCGGAACGCGTTCTCGGCCAGATGCTCGAAACCATGAAGCCCGGCGCGACATGGATCGAGATGTCGACGCTCGGCCGCGACGAGATCCTGAGACTCGCCGCGACCGCCGCCGAGAAAGGCGTGCGGACGATGGAGCTGCCGGTGACCGGCGGCGTCCATCTCGCCGCGCAAGGCAAGATCACCATGCTGGCCGGCGGCGACACGGACCTGTTCGACCGGCACCGGCCGGCGCTCGCGGCGATGGGCGACAAGATCTTCCATATGGGTCCCCTCGGCAGCGCCGCGGTCATCAAGGTCATCACCAACATGCTGGCCTTCATCCATCTCGTCGCCGACGGCGAGGCGTTGATGCTCGCGAAGCGCGGCGGGCTGGATCTCGGCCAGGCCTGGGCCGCGATCAAGGCGAGCTCCGGCTCCAGTTTCGTCCACGAGACCGAGGGCCAGCTCATCCTGAACGGCAGCTACGATATCGCCTTCACCATGGATCTGGCGCTGAAGGACCTCGGCTTCGCCATGACGTTCGGCCGCGAATTCGCGGTACCGCTCGATCTCGCGAGCCTCACGCACCAGATCTTCGTCCGGGGCAAGGCCGCCTATGGCGGCGACGCGCAGTCGACGCAGATCGTCAAGCTGCTCGAGGACGCCCTCGGCACCGATCTCCGGGCCCCGGGCTTCCCCGCCCGACTGGAATGACCCCCGGTCGATGCCCTTCAGACATCGATCAGAATGTAGGTGTCGTCCGTCCTGACCGGATAGGATTCGACCGCGAGGCGGCCATCCAACAGCTTTGCGCCGGATTCCACCTCGGTCTTGAAGCTTCGGACCCTGAAGCGGTTGGGTTCGCAGAAGGATCTTCCGGTGCGGATGTCGAACTCCCAGGCATGCCACGGGCAGCGGATGACCTGGCGAGCCGCGTCGAAGTCATAAGAGCCCGGCTCGCGCGACGTCACGGCGACCGTGAGCAGTCCGTCGCAGAGGCTGGCGCCCTGATGCGGACAACGGTTGTTCAGCGCATAGAAGCTGCCGTCCACATTGAAGACGACGATATCGCGGCCGTTCACCTTGACGAGTTTGCGCTGGCCGGGTCCGATCTCGTCGATCTGCGCTGCTACGAAATAAGCCATGCGCCGCTATCTCCGGTAAAGCGCCCGGGCGTTGCCGGACCGCACGAGATCGCGCTGCTCGGCGCTCAGAGCGGGCGGCAGGCCGAATTTGGGATCGTCGAAGTCCCAATGGGGATAGTCGCTGGCGAACAACAGCCGGTCGAAGCCGATGTCGCTCATGGCGGACACGACGTCCCGCGGGCGTGAAGATTCCTCCATCGGCTGGGTGCTGATCCAGATGCGCTCCCTGATATATTCGGAGGGCGGGCGCTTGACATGCGGAACCTCGTCCCGCATCCGGTGCCAGAGCTTGTCCAGCCGCCAGGACAGCGCCGGCAGCCAGGCGAAGCCCGCCTCGATGACCAGCAGGCGGAAATCCGGATAGCGGTCGAACACGCCTTCGAAGATGAGGCTCGAGATCGAGGCTTGGCAGCTTGCCGGATGGTTGGCGCCCTCCTCGACATAATAGGAGGGCCAGCCGCTGTTGGTGATCGGATAGCCGCTATAGCCGAAGACATGGGTGGCGACGGGAAGGCCCGCGGCGGACGCGGCCTCGAAGATCGGCCAATAGCGGCGATTGCCCAGAGGCTCGCTGGTGCGGCTGAGCAGAAGGACCTGCACGAAGTCCGCGTCGTCGGCGCGCTTGACGATCTCGCGGCGCGAGGCCTCGCCGTCCTCATAGGGGACCAGAATGGAGGCCTTGAGACGCGGCTCCTGCCGGGTCCAGTTGTCCAGCACCCAGTCGTTGGTCGCGCCGCACAGAGCAGCGCTCAGATCCGGATTGAGCTCGCCGCCCGACGGGTGCAGCGGATTGAGGACGCCCATGGTGATGTCATGGTGGTCGAGATGCTGGCGGCGCATCAAGGCGAGGTCGCTGCCCGGCCAGCCATTCTCCGGCCAGGCGTCGCGGCGCGCGGCGGCAGGCGACATCTTGGGGTAGGGTGTGCCCTTGATCAGGGCCTGGCGCGTCCGCTGGCCGTAGGTCTGGAGATACTGCCACCATTGCCGGCTTAAATAAGGCTTCAGGTCGAGCTCCGACTTCAGCGTCGGATGAATGTCGCAGTCGATCAGGCCGGTCGATGGTCCACCTTCAGCTTGCGGCATCGAAGTCCCTCCTCGTCGCGCCTTGCGCCTGCCCGAGGCGGGCATAGGTGCGCAACGGGTTGCTCACCATCATCTTCTCGAGCAAAGCTTCGGAAATGCCCTTCGGGACCACATCGTCGCCGTCGAACTGCCAATGCGGATAGTCCGAGGCGAACAACAATATCTCATCCGATTGCAATTGATCGACGATCCGTTCGACCACGGCCGGATCGTCGGGAACGTCGAAGGGTTGCGCCGTCAACCTTATGTGGTCGCGCGCGATCTCGATCGGCGGACGATCCACCCATGGCACCTCGCTGCGCGTGCCGCGCCAATATTTGGTCAAGCGCCAGAGGAAAGGCGTGTACCAGGAGACGCCGGATTCGACGAGCACCACGCGCAGACCGGGAAACTTGCTGAACACGCCCTCGCAGATCAGGCTGGCGACCTGGCCCTGGAAGGCGAGCGACTGGCTGGCATAGTCTTCCACATAATAGCTCGGCCAGCCGACCGGGGTCACCGGAAAGCGGTAGCTGCTGCCGGCATGGATACCGACCGGCAGGCCGTGACGCGCCGCCGCGGCATAGATCGGCCAGTAGTGCCGGCGCCCCAAAGGCGCCTCGACCATGGCCGGGAGAAGCACCTGCACGAAACGCTGGTCCGCCGCGCAGCGGTCGATCTCGTCGGCGGCGCGCTCGGGGCTTTGCCAGGGCACCACGATCGATGCGCGTATGCGCGGTTCGGCAGCGAGCCAGACGCTCGCCATCCAGTCGTTCACGGCCGCGGCCAGCGCCGCCGCCATGTCCTCGCTGAAGATTAAATGCACGCCATAACAGCAGTTGCCGATGGCATAGCTGAGCCGCCAGCGGTCGAGACCATGCTTGCGGAAGTCGGCCAGGCTGCTCGGCACGGCCTTGTCGGGCGTGCGCCAGTCGGGCCGCGCCGACAAAGGCGCGTTCGGCGGATAGGCGATCGAATCGAAATCGGGAATGCCCCGGCTTTCAAAGGCCTCACGCCATTGCGCCGGCATGAACGGCATCAGATCCTTCACATGGGGAATGACCGGATGCATGTCGCAATCGATCGCTCCCGGATTCGGCACGACCATCACACCACTCCGACCGCAATCCGATGCGTCATTGACCCGTCCGTCTCCAAGCGACGATCCCGTCGATGGACCACGACTATTGGACGCCGGATCACGCCCGTCAAACAAACGTTTAACATCCTAAGGCGATGCTAAATTTGAAAGGGCCGGGATCGCTGCTTCAGGGGTCCGGCTACTGCCATGTCAGCGGGAACACCAGCCCGACCTCGCCACCCACCTCCAACTGATCGTCGAAGGCCGCCTTCGTCTCCGTAGGACGTTGGTATGGCGAATGATCGATGGTGGCGACATCGGTCATGTAGTCGACCGTGCCCATGAGCGTCAGGCTGGCTCCCGTGTGATAGAGGGGCACCTTGAGACCCAGCGCGCCGCCAAACCGCCCGCCCCAGCTATTGGCGCTGGCGGAAAACGGATCTCCCACCGGCTCGTCGAATCCCTCCTGGCGCGAGTCGATATCCGAGGTGACATAATAGGCGCCGGCCGAGGCGCGGCCCACGAGGCTCAACGCCTCCGACACCGGCCTCTCAACCTCGAACGCGATCTGCAGGCCATAATATTCGGCTTCGATATCGTCGCTGCGGCTGGCGAATTCCCTGTCACGGCGGGTTACCTCGAGGAGGCTGTCCGTATCCTGAAATCGGAAGAACGGCTCGAGGCTCCCGACGACCGTGCCATCCTCATTGTCGAGCAGCAGGCCTTTGAAGCTCAGGCGCGTCTCTATGCTCCCGGTGTCCTCGTTCCCTGCGGCGCGCAGCTGCGGGTCAAACCAGTTGTAGGCGCCGAACGGGCTGCTGCCTTCGAGAGCGAAAAAAGCGTGGGAGGTATCGTGATCGATGTTGCGTGACTGCATGCCGAGATCGAGGTTGAGCTCTATTCTGTCGATCACCGCGGCAGACTCGAACCGGTAGCCGATGTCCACGCCGCCGGAAAAGAACACGCCCGCGTCGAAATTGACCGGATGCAGCGTATCGGGGCCTGGAGTGATTGGTCCCTCGCCACCGCCCATATAGGCCTCGTGGTCCGTGCCCCAGAGCGCGCCGCCGCCGGCAGTGAAGCCCAGATACCACTGCCCGGGAGCCGCGCTCGCTTGGCCCACTTCGGCATGCGCCGTCCCGCAGACTGTCAGAAAAGCCCCGGCGCCAACCAGCACTGCCCGTTTCATGCCGCCCCCAATGTTTGACGTTAGGTTGGACATGAATCGAATTGGCGTCAATATTTTCTGAACAATGGGCCAGCATTCCGAGAAACTGTGGGCCTGGAGGTCACAGCAGCACAAAACGAGGCCTTGTTCCGGTCCGGGTTCCGCCACGAAGGCGCGACCGGCCACCCCGGAACCTGCACAGAAAGTCTAGTTTTCCGGGCCGAGGGGTCGATGTTACCCTCCGCCAATGTGTGAATTTCTCCGCGGTCCTTGACCCAGCGTGATGTTTGCACTCTCTGCATGTGTCCAGCGACTGCGGACCCGTGCTTGCGGAACATAATGATCCAGTCGGCCGTTCGCGCGGTGCGCCCCTTTCGGCACTTCCCGCGCAAGGGGCTTTCCAACAGGGAGAACCACCCGTGAAGATGCTGCACCTCGTTTCGGCCGCGCTCCTGGCCGCCACCGCCATCCCCGCTTCAGCCGCCTCGATCTCGGACGGCAAGGTCAAGATCGGCATCCTCAACGACCAGTCGGGCGTCTATGCCGATTTCGGCGGCAAATGGTCATTCGAAGCGGCCAAGATGGCGGTCGAGGATTTCGGCGGCAAGGTGCAGGGCGCGCCGGTCGAGGTCATCAGCGCCGATCATCAGAACAAGCCCGACATCGCCGCCAATATCGCGCGCCAGTGGTACGACACCGAACAGGTCGATGCCATCATGGAGCTGACGACCTCGTCGGTTGCGCTCGCCGTCCAGGGCATCTCGGCGGAGAAGAAGAAGATCGACATCGTCACCGGCGCCGCGACCACGGACCTGACCGGCAAGGCCTGCTCGCCCTATGGCTTCCACTGGGCCTATGACACGCATGCGCTGGCGGTCGGCACCGGCGGCGCGCTGGTCAAGCAGGGCGGCGACAGCTGGTATTTCCTGACCGCCGACTATGCCTTCGGCTATTCGCTCGAGGAGCAGACCGCGAACTTCGTCAAGTCGCAGGGCGGCAAGGTGCTTGGCGCGGTGCGCCATCCGCTCGCCACCACCGACTATTCGTCCTTCCTGCTGCAGGCGCAATCCTCGGGCGCCAAGGTCGTCGGCCTCGCCAATGCCGGCCTCGACACCGCCAACTCGATCAAGCAGGCGGCCGAGTTCGGCATCGTCGCCGGCGGCCAGCGCATGGCGGCGCTGCTGTTCACGCTCGCCGAAGTGCATGGCCTCGGGCTCGAAGCGGCGCAGGGCCTGTCGCTGACCGAAGGCTTCTACTGGGATCGGGATGACGAGTCGCGCGCTTTCGCCAAACGCTTCATGGACAAGACCGGCCGCATGCCCAACATGATCCATGCCGGCACCTATTCGGCGGTCACGCAATATCTGAAAGCGATCGACAAGGCCGCCACCGACGAGACGGAGGCGGTTTCCAAGGAGCTGCATTCCATGCCGGTCGAGGACGTCTTCGCGCGCGGCGGCAAGGTCACCGAGAACGGCCGCATGGTCTATGACATGTATCTGATGGAGGTGAAGAAGCCCGCCGAGAGCAAAGGACCTTGGGACTATTACAAGGTGCTGGCGACGGTGCCCGGGAGCGAGGCCTTTATCAAGCCCGCGGAAAGCGGCTGTCCGCTGGTCGGCAAGTGACGGCAGCGGCCGCAGCGGCCGTGGCGACAGCAGACAAGACAGCCGGGCCGCGGGTGGTGCTTTCCGCCCGCGGCCTCAGGCGCGACTTCGCCGGCTTCGTCGCCCTCAACAATGTCGATCTCGACGTTCATCACGGGCAGATCCATGCGCTGATCGGCCCCAACGGCGCCGGCAAGACCACCGTCTTCAACCTCCTGACCAAATTCCTGGCGCCTACCAGCGGCCGGATCGAGCTCAACGGCGAGGACATCACCCGCCTGCCGCCGGCGAAGGTGGCGCGGATGGGGTTGGTGCGGTCGTTCCAGATCTCGGCGATCTTCCCGCACCTCACCGTGCTCGACAATGTCCGTGTCGCATTGCAGCGGCCGAACCGGCTCGGCATCCAGTTCTGGCGCCCGCTCTCGGCCCTCGACCGCCTGACGCCGCGCGCCGAGGAACTGCTCGGCTCGGTTGGCCTCCATGACGCGCGGCACCAGCTCGCCTCCGACCTCTCCTATGGCCGAAAGCGCGTGCTCGAGATCGCCACCACGCTGGCGCTCGATCCCAAGGTGCTACTGCTCGACGAGCCGATGGCCGGCATGGGCCATGAGGATGTGAGCCGCATCTCGAAGATCATCCGCAGGGTGGCGCATGACCGCGCCGTGCTGATGGTGGAGCACAATCTCGCGGTGGTGGCCGATCTCTGCGACTGGGTCACCGTGTTGCAGCGCGGCGAGGTGCTGGCCGCCGGCGACTACGACACGGTCAGCCGGGACGAGAAGGTCAAGGTGGCCTATATGGGGACGGCGCATGACTAGCCCGGCGCCGCTGCTCTCCGTCCGCGGCCTGCATGCCTGGTACGGCGAAAGCCACGCCTTGCACGGCGTCGACCTCGACGTCAACGAAGGCGAGACGGTGACGCTGCTCGGCCGCAACGGTGTCGGCAAGACGACGACCTTGCGCGCTATCATGGGCCTCATCCGCAAGCGCCGGGGCGAGATCACCTTCCGCGGCACGGACCTGATGCGCCTGCCGCTGCACGGCGCGGCGCGCGCCGGCATCGGCTTCGTGCCGGAAGAGCGCGGCATCTTCGTGACGCTCACCGTCGATGAGAACCTGGTCCTGCCGCCGGTCGTCGCCAAGGGCGGCATGAGCGTCGAGGACATCTTCACTTTGTTCCCCAATCTCAAGGAACGGCGCAACAGCCCGGGCGGCAAGCTGTCCGGCGGCGAGCAGCAGATGCTGGCCATTGCCCGCATGCTGCGCACCGGGGTCAAGACGCTGCTGCTCGACGAGCCGACCGAGGGCCTCGCGCCCGTCATCGTGCAGCGTATCGGCGAGCTTCTCGCGACACTGAGGAAGAGCGGCATGACCATTCTCCTGGTCGAGCAGAATTTCCGTTTCGCCAGCCGCGTCGCCGACCGCTTCTATCTGATGGAGCACGGCAGGGTGACGGCCGGATTTCCGGTCTCGCAACTGGAGGAGCGCATGAGCGAACTGCACGACGTCCTGGGGGTATGATGGCGACGACGATCTTCGGCATCCCGATCCAGGCGCTTCTCGGCCAGTTGCTGGTCGGGCTCATCAACGGCTCGTTCTACGCCATGCTGAGCCTCGGGCTCGCCATCATCTTCGGCCTGCTGCGCGTCATCAACTTCGCCCATGGCGCGCAATACATGCTGGGCGCCTTCGCCGGCTACCTCCTGCTCTCGGTCGCCGGCATCGGCTATTGGCCGGCGCTGATCCTGGTGCCGCTGATCGTGGGCGTGAGCGGCATCGTCGTCGAGCGCCTGGCCCTGTCGCGCCTCTACGCGATCGATCCGCTCTACGGCCTCCTCTTCACCTTCGGCCTCGCCTTGGTGCTCGAGGGCGCGTTCCGCTATTATTACGGCGTCTCCGGCAATCCCTATGCCGTGCCGCCGCTGCTCGCCGGCGGCACCAATCTCGGCTTCATGTTCCTGCCCAACTATCGCGCCTGGGTGGTGATCGCGTCGCTGATCGTATGCCTCGGCACGTGGCTGGCCATCGAGAAGACCAAGTTCGGCTCTTATCTGCGCGCCGCGACCGAGAATCCGAGCCTGGTGCAGGCCTTCGGCGTCAACGTGCCCTTGCTGCTCACGCTCACCTACGGCCTGGGCGCGGCGCTCGCCGGGCTCGCCGGCATCCTCGCCGCCCCCGTCTATCAGGTCAGCCCGCTCATGGGCTCGAACCTGATCATCGTCGTCTTCGCCGTCGTCGTGGTCGGCGGCATGGGGTCGATCCTCGGCGCCATCGTCACCGGCTATGTGCTGGGTCTCGCCGAGGGGCTGACCAAGGTGTTCTATCCGGAAGCCTCCAACATCGTGATCTTCGTCATCATGGCCATCGTGCTCCTGGTGCGGCCGGCCGGCCTCTTCGGAAAGGACGCCTGACATGGCCTCGATTCCGCAAGGGGGCGCGCGCGGGCAGAGCCGGGCCCTTCTGGAATGGACGCTGATCGCGATCGGCATAGCCGGGCTCGCGGCGGCGCCCTTCTTCATCTATCCCATCTTCCTGATGAAGATGCTGTGCTTCGCCCTCTTCGCCTGCGCCTTCAACCTGCTGCTCGGCTATACCGGACTTCTCTCCTTCGGGCATGCCGCCTTCTTCGGCGGCGCCGCCTATTTCACCGCCCATGCCATGAAGGTCTGGGGGTGGCCGCCGGAAGCCGGCGTGCTGCTCGGCGTCCTCGGCGCCACGCTGCTCGGCGCCGTCATCGGCTTCTTCGCCATCCGGCGCCAGGGCATCTATTTCGCCATGATCACGCTGGCGCTGTCGCAGATGTTCTTCTTCTTCTGCCTGCAGGCCGGTTTCACCAATGGCGAAGACGGCATCCAGGGCGTGCCGCGCGGCACGCTGTTCGGCCTCTTCGACCTGCATGCGCCGCTCAACATCTACTATTTCGTGCTCGCGACCTTCCTCCTCGGCGTGTTCGCGATCTGGCGCATCGTCAACTCGCCCTTCGGCATGATCCTGCGCTCGATCCGCGAGAACGAGAACCGCGCCGTCTCGCTCGGCTATTCGGTCGCCAATTACAAGCTCGCCGCCTTCGTGATGTCGGCGGCGCTGGCGGGCCTCGCAGGCGCGCTGAAGGCGATCGTGTTCCAGTTCGCGACCTTGACGGACGTCGCTTGGCAGATGTCGGGCGAGGTCATTTTGATGACCTTGCTCGGCGGCATCGGCACCATGATCGGGCCCATCGTCGGCGCCGGCCTCGTGGTGGCGCTGCAAAACACGCTGGCGACGTCCGACTTCCCGGTGACGATCGCCACCGGTCTCATCTTCATGGCCTGCGTGCTGGTTTTCCGCCGCGGCATCGTCGGCGAGATCTATGCCTGGCTCGCCCGCCAGGGTCGGTCCGCCCGCCAATGAACCTGCGTCAGAACACCAGCGCGCGATGCACCCCGATGGCGGCGGTGACGCCGTCGGCGCAGGCGAAGGTCACGCTGTGGGCGCCGCGGGTGATGTCGCCCGCGGCATAGACACCCGGCACCGTCGTCATCTTCTGGGCGTCGGTCCGGATGATACGGCCCAGGGGCAGCTCTTCGGTGTCGCAGCCGAGCCGTTGCGCGATGTCGCTGTTCAGATGATTGCGCGGGCCGAGGAAGAGCGCGTCGACGGCCGACATCCGGCCATCGGCCAATTCGATCGCGGACAGGCTCGTGCCTTCACCATGGAGCGCCCTCACCGCCTGCGGCTCTATGGCGATGCCGCGCTTCTCCAGCTCGACGAGCGCCGCTGCGTCCGGCGCGGCAGTGCCATTCAGATAGAACGTCGTCGGCCCCCATTCGGCGATCAGCATGACCTGGTGCGCCGACAAGGGCGAAACGGCAAGCACGCCCAGGCGCCGCCCGCTGAATTCGAAGCCATGGCAATAAGGACAATGCAGCACCGAACGGCCCCAGCGCTCGGCGAGGCCCGGAATGGACGGCAATTCATCCGAGATGCCGAAAGCGAGCACCAGGGCCGTGCTCTCCAGCACATCACCTGTCGCCAGCGTGACGGCGAAACCGTCCGGCTTTCGCTCCACGCCGACCGCCTCGCCCATGTGCAAGCGGGACGTGGAATAGGCCGCGACCTGCGCGCGCGCCGTGGCGAGCATGGCGTCCGGCGCACTGCCGTCCTGCGTCAGGAAACCATGCGAATGCGCCGCGAAGCGATTGCGCGGCGAGCCGCTGTCGATGACGGCGACCGAGCGCCGCGCCCGCGCGATATAAAGGGCGGCGGACAATCCGGCGAAACTTCCGCCGATGATGAGGGCGTCATGATGCATGTGCGTGCTCCAGATCGTGAAGGCCGCCGCGGGCGGTGAGGCGGTCGTGAAAGTCGGCGCTGAGGCCTGCGAGGGTGATTTCGCCAAGGCGCGCCAAGAGCAGCGCCTCGGCATCGCGGACTGCCCGGTCGAGGGCGGCATTCACCGCCTCCTCGACGAGGCAGCCGGGCGCTTCCGTACGATTGCCCATGGCGATGAGCGACGGGCAGTCGAGAGCGTCATAGATGTCGCGCAATGTCACTCGCGTGAGGTCGCAAGCGAGCGTCCAGCCGCCGCCATGGCCCTTTTCCGAGCGCACAAAACCCTGGTCGCGCAGTCCCGCCAGGATGCGGCGGATCACCACCGGATTGGTGCGCATGGCCCGGGCCAGCAGCTCGGAGGTCACGGGGCCCTCCTGCTCCGCCATGTGCAGCAGCACGTGCAGGACGCCGGATAATCGACTGTCGCGTTTCATGTAACTTTATATGTTACATGATGATCGGGTTTCAAGCCCCAGCGTGAAATTTCCCGGCACCGGGTTTTCCGGATCGGAATCCGGCTCTTCAAGGATTTCAGGGGCCACGGGGTGATGGATCTGGGCATCAACTGCGAGGGGATGGTCAATGACGAAAGTCAGGTCATGGCCTCCAGCATGGAAGTCTGGAACGTTACCCCCACGGTTCAGCTCGGGATCAACATCCAACGGGACTCGCTGATCCCCTTCAGGGTCAACCTCATCATCCTGAACTGAGCGAGCGCAGCGAAAGAGTCCCGCCGGTGCAAGCCGGCGGGATGTCGTCAATAATGGCTGATGACGCCGCGGATGGAAATCCACGGCCGACTGTTCACAGCGAAAGAGGGGCAGCTAACGACAGGCATGCAGACTCAAGGACACGGCGTCGCCGTCCCTGCTCAGCCATCCCCGAGAATTTTGAAGAACCACCGTCCGTCGCCGTCTCTTCTCAAATCCTCGTGCCCGAATTGCACCGCGCAGTCGCTAGCTGCTGCATTGACTCATATTGCATAAGCCCGGACTCGGCAAAGCCAAACCAGGCGGAACTCATTCAAAGTTTTCGAGTGTCGCCTTTTTGCAACGGCTTGCAACGGGAAATTCCTAAGTCAGGAACTTCCGTCTTCAGCGCTGCATTTCCGGCGAAACCCGCTGCGCCGAGATCAGCGGCTGTTCTTGTCGGGCGGCTTTTCGGTGCTGCGCGGGGTCGCGACCACTCCGTAGTCAGAGGACTTCTGGCCGACATTGGCGAGCGTGAAGCCTTCCGCCGCGAGGCCTCTGCGGATGATCTCGCGCACGGCCGATGCGCGGCTCGGCATGCGTTTCCTGAAGCGCCAATCCTCGATCGCCGCCACCTCGTCGTCGTCCAGCATGATCTGCAGGCGGATCGCCCGGTTCCGGACTGTCATAGCCGTCTCCCGCTAATTCTTAGATTTATACTAACATAACGCACATGATTGCCAAAGAGTTCCTTACCCCTTGATTCTTTTGGGCTCACAGGCCGCATAGGCTCCCCTGTCCGCCAAGGGGGAACTGTCGGGATTGATTGGGCCAGCCGGCGGCTTACTTTGGCAGAAAGAGGAAAATCACCATGAACATAAACTGGTCCCCCACCCTCAAGGACGCTATTCGTGATGTCCTGGAGAATGTCGAGAAAGACAATGGCATTCTCGACGCCTACGCGGCGGCGACGAGACTCCAGAACGAGCTCCCCGAGGAAAACGTGGCGCTGGAAGACATCATTGCGGCCTTGCTGCACGGGCGCGGCGCAATCCAGGCGATCGAGTTTACCCCGCCTGCGCGTGGAGTCCTGGAGGTCGTCATGCCAGGCTCAGATCCCAGGCACGCAATACCGGTCGCGGACGATGAAGAAGCGGTGGTTGTGCCGGGATAGGCTTGCCGGCGGCGCCGGTCGGTCTTAATCCGCCTGCGGCGGGATTTCCAAGCCCCGCGACACGCGCAGTGAGATCCGCCACTATCCCGGAGGAACCTTCTTCAGACGTCACTGTTGATCTCCCGGCAAAGGGACGAACCGTCCCTGTGCATCGACCGAGGAGGGAGACGAGCGTGACAAGCAAAGCCTTTCGCGGGGGCATATCCCCGGCTCAGGCCCAACGCTTGCGCCGACAGGCCAAGCAGACAAAGAAGGCGGCCCGGCTTGCAAAGATCGCGCGCCTGGCCAAGGACGCTCATAACGGAAAGCCGGAAAGGCCCTTGAGCTGACATCGCTCATAGGTCGCCGTCAATGCCGACGGCGAGATTATGCCGTCTTGCGGCAGATGCCGCGAGCTCATCCGCCAGGTCGATCCGCAAAACTGGACGACGGAGATCGTGGTGGCGAAGGACACCGCGGTCCGGCTTGCGGACCTGCCGCCCCATGGCGAAGCGGTGCTAGCGGCGATATTGTCCTGACCGATGTGGCCATGGCCGCCGATCTGTTGACGCAAGCCGACGAGCGGCTTGAAGAATCAAAGGCGCGACGTCCATAACCGCGTCCGGTTCCGGCGACAGTATCCGCCCCATCCCGTTTAAGAGGTGTTCCTTCGTGACTTCCATCAATGCGCGCATCGCCGAAGAGCTCAAGGTCAGAGAGCAGCAGGTCGAGGCCACCGTCGGCCTGCTCGACGGCGGCGCCACAGTCCCTTTCATCGCGCGCTATCGCAAGGAAGTCACCGGCTCGCTGGACGATGCGCAATTGCGCACGCTGGAAGAGCGCCTGCGCTATCTGCGCGAGCTCGAGGAGCGGCGCAAAGTGATCCTCGACTCGATCCGCGAGCAGGGCAAGCTCGATCAAGCCCTCGAAGCCCGGATCATGGCGGCGGACAGCAAGAGCCGGCTGGAGGACATCTATCTTCCCTACAAGCCCAAGCGCCGCACCAAGGCGGAGATCGCCAAGGAAGCTGGCCTCGAGCCGCTCGCCGATCTCCTGCTCGCGACGCCGCAGAACGACCCCAAGGCAAGCGCGGAAGCCTATGTCTCGACCGAAAAAAACGTCGCCGACGTGACCGCGGCGCTTGATGGCGCGCGCGCCATCCTCATCGAGCGTTTCGCCGAGAATGCCGATCTCATCGGCGCCTTGCGCGAGGAATTGTGGGCGCATGCGCGCCTCAGATCGGACGTGCGCGAGGGCAAGAAAGAGGCGGGCGCCAAGTTCAGCGACTATTTCGACTTCAGCGAAGTCCTCACCAAGATGCCGTCGCATCGCGTGCTGGCATTGTTCCGCGGCGAGCGCGAAGAGATATTGAGCCTCACCGTCGAGCCGGACGATCCGGCGACGCGGCCCCAGGTCTCAGCCTATGAGCAGCGCATCATGCGCGTCTATGGCATCATCGACCAGGGCCGGCCGGGCGACAAATGGCTGGCCGAGACGGTGCGCTGGGCCTGGCGCACCAAGATCTTCATCACGCTGTCGATCGATCTGCGCCTGCGTCTGTGGAGCGCGGCCGAGGAGGAAGCGGTGCGCGTCTTCGCCGCCAACCTCCGCGACCTCTTGCTCGCCGCACCCGCGGGCGCGCGCCCGACATTGGGGCTCGATCCCGGCTACCGGACGGGCGTCAAGGTCGCGGTGGTCGACGCCACCGGCAAGGTGGTGGCGACCAGCAATATCTATCCGCATGAACCGCAGCAGCGCTGGGACGAATCGCTCGCGATCCTGGCTAGGCTGGTCAACGAGCACAAGGTGGAGCTGATCGCCATCGGCAACGGCACCGCCTCGCGCGAGACCGACAAGCTCGCGAGCGAGCTGGTGAAGAAGCTCAACCTTCCCAAGCTCAACAAGATCGTGGTGTCGGAAGCCGGCGCCTCGGTCTATTCGGCCTCGGCCTATGCCTCGCAGGAGCTGCCCGGCCTCGATGTGACCTTGCGCGGCGCCGTGTCGATCGCGCGCCGGCTGCAGGACCCGCTGGCGGAGCTGGTCAAGATCGATCCGAAGTCGATCGGCGTCGGCCAGTATCAGCACGATCTCAGCGAGTTCAAGCTGTCGCGCTCGCTCGATGCGGTGGTCGAGGACTGCGTGAACGGCGTCGGCGTCGATCTCAACACGGCCTCGGCGCCGCTCCTGGCGCGCGTCTCCGGCATCGGCGAGACGCTGGCGCAGAACATCGTCCTGCATCGCGACGCGCATGGCCGCTTCGCCACCCGCCAGGCGCTGAAGGACGTGCCGCGCCTCGGCCCCAAGGCCTTCGAGCAATGCGCCGGCTTCCTGCGCATCACCGGCGGCGACGATCCGCTCGATGCCTCAGGCGTCCATCCCGAATCCTATCCGCTCGTGCGCCGGATCATCCAGACGACGAAGAGCGACATCAAGCTCCTGATCGGCAATGCGCCGGTGCTGCGCGGCCTTGCGCCCAAGACCTTCGTCGACGAGCGCTTCGGCCTGCCCACCGTCACCGACATCCTGCGCGAACTGGAGAAGCCCGGACGCGATCCCCGTCCCGCCTTCAAGACGGCGGAATTCAAGGCGGGCATCGAGACGCTGAACGACCTCGAGCCCGGCATGGTGCTCGAAGGCGTGGTCACCAATGTCGCCGCCTTCGGCGCCTTCGTCGATGTCGGCGTGCATCAGGACGGGCTCGTGCATGTGTCGGCCATGGCGAAGAGCTTCGTGAAGGACCCGCGGCAAGTGGCGAAGCCCGGCGACATCGTGCGCGTGAAGGTGCTCGAGGTGGACAAGCCGCGCAAGCGCATCAGCCTGACGCTGCGGCTCGATGACGAGGTGGGCGGCCAGCCGCAGCGCGCCTCCGGCGCCGAGCGCGCTCCGTCCAAGCAGCGCCAGGCCGGCCCGCCGGCAAGCAAGGGGAATTCGCCGGGCGGAGCCTTGGCCGACGCCTTGCGACGGGCGGGTCTCGACACCGGCCCGCGAAAGTCCTGAGCCCCATTCGCCACGGCGACTTTCGGGTTGTCGCCGCGCCCAACTCGCCCTATCGAGGGGGCCCACGCCAGCATCGGAGTTCGAGCATGAGCCAGCGGTCGAGTTTCCCTCAGCGCGTCAGGGCGCGTGAAACGGTCATCGGGCCGTGGATGAGCATCCCGCATCCGATGGTTGCGGAAATTCTGGCCCAGGCCGGGCCGGACTTCCTGCTCATCGACGGCGAGCACGCGCCGATAGCGCCCCAGACGCTGCCCCTGCTGCTGCCGGCGGCCGAGAACCAGGACCTGCCCACCGTCTATCGCGTGGCCTGGAACAGGATCGACCTGATCAAGGCCGCGCTCGACAGCGGCGTCGATGGCCTCATGGTCCCGATGGTCAATTCGAAGACGGAGGCCGAGGCGGCCATCGCCGCCGCCAAATATCCGCCCATGGGCAAGCGCGGCATGGGGGCCTGGCGCGCGTCGAACTACTTCACCGACGACGGCGCCTATGTCGAGCGCGCCAACCGGGATACGCTGATGGTGCTGCAGATCGAAACCAAGGAGGCGATCCGGGACATCGACGCGATCGCCGCCGTGCCGGGGATCGACGCGCTGTTCATCGGCCCCGCCGATCTCTCGCGGTCGCTGGGCCTGGCGAGCAGCGCACCGCAGGCGGAGCTGCGCAAGGCCTATGGGCAAGTGGTGAGCGCCACGCGCAAGAACGGAATCGCCGCCGGCATCGACGTCGTGGCGCCGGACTACGCGCCGATCTATGGCGAGATCGGCTTCACCTTCATGACCTTCGGCGTCGATTCCGTGTTCATGATCGAGGCCGGCAAGGCCGGCTTTGAGACTCTGCGCGACACGCTCAAGGCAGGCTGACCGGCCTCACGATGCCGCGAGCTTCGCCCGATAGCCGGCATCGAGCGCCTCCCAGCCATAATCGAGCGCGTCGCGGCCCGCGATCCGCCCGACCGGACGGCCATCGAGGAAACGTTCCGCGACGTCGAGGCAGATATGCCAGCCCGCCGCGAAGCTCGACATGTTCTCCGGCGTCTTCGTCCGGTGCCTGAGCGTCAGCTCGGTGCCGGTCCCGGCCGGCGCGAGCTCCCAGGTCAGCAACTCGTCGCCCCAGCTGTAGCTCAGGCGTCTTTCCGGCTCGACCGCGACAACGTCCGCCTGGCTCACCGGACCATCCGCCTCATCGATCATGCGCAAGGTCACCGGTCCCGTGCGATCGAGCGCGCGATCGGCGACGAAGGGCATCCATTCGAGCTGCTGCGCGGGCTCGGTGAGCGCGCGCCACACTTTTGCCGGCCCATGACGAAGCCTGCGGACAAAGACCAGCGTGGCATCACCGTCGCCCAGCTCGCGCGACACCTTGGCCAGCGGTCCCGGCGCGAAGTCCTTCTTCGTCATTCACTCCTCCATCCGGTCGAGATGCCGCTCCAGCGCATCGAGATGGCGCGACCACAGCAGGCGATAGGGCTTCAGCCAGGCATCGACCGCCTTCATGCGCTGAAACTGCAAGCGGTAGATGCGCTGCTGCGCCGCAACGCGGCTGGCGACGAAGCCCGCCTCGCGCAGCACCTTCAGGTGCTTCGACACGCTGGGCTGCGGCATGCGCAGCCGCGCCACGAGGTCGTTCACGCTGCGCTCGCCGCGGCGCAACTCGTCGAGAAGCTTGCGGCGCGCCGGCTCGGCCAATATGGCGAAAGCATCCTGCGGCATGACATTATATTCTCCTACAAGAATATTCTTGTCAAGGAATATAAAACTGGCCGACAAGCCTGCTCGAACTTCAATCGATCAGCTCTATCGATTGCCGCTTGCACCACTCGCGCAATGCAGCTTGTTCCGCCTTCGCTTCGAAATCGTGCCATCGGTCGAGGGCGCCGCGGTGACCTTATCCCGGCTATAGAACTGAGCCTCACCATCGTACATTGATGCTTGCATCAAGCAAGGAGAAGCACGATGACCGACTGGAAGCTCCCCTGGGACGGCGGATGCCTGTGCGGCCAGATCAGATTCCGTATCAGCGCGCCGCCCCTTCTCACCATGGCCTGCCACTGCACCGGCTGCCAGAAGCTGAGCGCCAGCGCCTATTCGCTGACCATCGCCGTGCCCAGCGAAGGCTTTACCGTGACGCAAGGCGAGACCGTGATCGGGGGCCGGCACGGTCCCACCCGGCAGCTCTATTGCCCCCATTGCAAGAACTGGATGTTCACTCACGCGCACGGCCTCGACTTCTTCGTCAATGTCCGCGCCACCATGCTCGACCAGCACGATTGGTATGTGCCTTTCGTCGAGGTCAACACGGCGGAAGGGCTGCCCTGGGCGCGGACGCCGGCGAAGCACAGCTTCCCGACCCAGCCCGATCTCGCCGGCTTTGCACCGCTCATCGAAGACTTCGCACGCGACGGGACGCGGCCTGCCTGAGCGCGACAGCGCGCCGAGGATCAGGGCCAGGGCTGAGGCGGCGTCTGAGCGAAGCTCGGCCGCGCGGCACAAGCGGCAACGATCGCTTCGAGCCGCGGCCGGCCGCGCCAGGGGAAACCGCCGCGCGCATCCGTCCACAAGGTGAAACTCGCGAGCGCGATGTCCTGGACGGACAGGACGCCGGGAAGAAACCCGGCCGGGGTCGCCTCGCCTTCGAGCCAATCGAGCGTGCGGCACACCCGCTCCGCATGGCGGTCGGCCGGATCGAAGCCGAGCAGGTTCTCTCCGGTCGGACGCAAGCCGGCCCAGGACTGATATTTGAGAGCGGCCAGCGCATCGCCCATGGCAAGCAGGACGGCCAGCATCCGGTCATCCTGCCAGCA
>JBFWNN010000041.1:0-53535 GCA_050251035.1 Parvibaculaceae bacterium | reverse complement strand
GTTCGCCCTGATGTCCTTCGATCCCAAGGTGATCGCTCTGATACGGCAAATCGCCCCGGACATATCGCGGGGCGTCGTGGCCGACCAGGCGACGCATTCGGACTACGACATCCTTCCAGCGGCGGAACGGCTGCGGCTGCGGGACCTCGCGCATCTGCCGGAGACCGAGCCCGATTTCATCTCCTATCATTGGCGCGACCTGCCCTTCCCGGCCGTCACCCGCTTCCGCCAGACCCGCCGGCCGGTGATCACCTGGACCATCCGCAGCCGGCAAGATGCTGCCACAGCCCGGCGCTATTCCGACCAGATCACCTTCGAGGGATTTCGCGCCTAGCCGGCCTTTGCCATGAAGATCGAGATCGTCCCAAGCATGCTCCAGATCCAGGCCGCGGCCTGGAATGCTTGCGCTAATCCTTCAGGAAGTCCGTTTAACCCATTTATTTCCCACGAATTTCTATCGGCTCTCGAGATCTCGGGTTCGGCCACGCGCCAGACCGGCTGGCTCGGCCGGCATCTCGTCCTGCGCAACGGTTCAGACACGCTCGTTGGCGTCGTCCCAGCCTATCTCAAATCCCACAGCATGGGCGAATATGTCTTCGACCACGCCTGGGCCGATGCCTTCGAGCGCGCCGGCGGGCGCTATTATCCGAAGCTTCAGGTCGCCGTCCCGTTCACTCCGGTGACCGGTCCGAGGCTTCTCGCGCCGACCCCTGAGCTGCGCTCCCTCCTCCTCACCGGCCTCAGGCAGCTCGCTTCCGAGACCGGCGCCAGCTCGGTCCATGTCACCTTCCTGCCGGAGGAGCAGTGGGACGAACTCGGCCAGGCACCCTGGCTCAAGCGCACCGACACGCAGTTCCATTGGTTCAACCAGGACTACGACACGTTCGATGCCTTCCTCGCCGGTCTGTCCTCGCGCAAGCGCAAGAACATCCGCAAGGAGCGGCAGACGATAAGCGAACTCGGCATCCAATTCGACCATCTGACGGGCAGCGCCATCACCGAGGCGCATTGGGACGCGTTCTTCGCCTTCTACATGGATACGGGCTCGCGCAAATGGGGCAGCCCCTATCTGACGCGGCGCTTCTTCAGCCTCATCGGCGAGAGCATGGCGGAGCGCATTCTGCTGGTCATGGCGCGGCGCGGCAGGAAAGTCATCGCCGGGGCCCTCAATTTCATCGGGTCGGATGCGCTTTACGGGCGTAACTGGGGCGCCATGGAGCATCATCCCAACCTGCATTTCGAGGCCTGCTATTACCAGGCCATCGACTTTGCCATCGCCCACAAGCTGGCGCGCGTCGAGGCGGGCGCCCAGGGGCCGCACAAGCTCGCCCGCGGCTATATGCCGAAAAGCACCCACAGCCTGCATTATCTGGCCCATCCGGGTCTCGCCCGCGCGGTCGCGGACTATCTCGAGCACGAGCGCCAGGCGGTCGCCGAGGATCAGAGCGCTCTTGCCGAGCACGCGCCGTTCAGGAATGCTGGCGAGGACGATTTTTGACCCCCGCGAAGCCGATGGAGCCTCTCATGCCCGCCTATGATCCCAACAACATCTTTGCCAAGATCCTGCGCGGCGAGATCCCGTCCATCAAGGTGTATGAGGACCAGGACACCATCGCCATCATGGATATCATGCCGCAGGTCGACGGCCATGTGCTGGTGATTCCGCGCGCGCCCTCGCGCAATCTGCTGGATGCCGATCCGGCGATCTTCAAACCGCTCTGTGAGACGGTCCAGGTCATTGCGCGCGCGGTGCAGCAGGCCTTCGACGCGGATGGCGTCCTCATCAAGCAGTATAACGAGGAGGCCGCCGGCCAGACGATCTTCCATCTCCATGTCCATGTCGTGCCGCGCAAGGCCGGCCAGGAGCTGCGGCCGCATGGCGGCAAGATGGCGGACCAGGCGCTCCTCGCCAAGCACGCGGAGATGATCAAGCGGGCGCTGAACTCGCCGCAAGGCTGACGGCGCGTGGGCGTTTCCGCGCGTGATCGGGGGCTTGGCCTGGACCGCAAGATCACCCGGCGCGATTTCCTTGACGGTACCCTCCTCGCCGCCGGCACCTTGGCGGCCGGCAGCTTCGGGCGAAGCGCCGAGGCCCGTGCCGCCGATTATCCGCCGGCTCTCACAGGCTTGCGCGGACAGACAGCGCCCTCTTTTGCGGCGCTCCATGCGCTGCGCGACGCCACCTTCTGGGACAGGGCCGGCGCTCCCGAAACGACCGGCGAAAATTACGACCTCGTGGTGGTCGGCGGTGGCATCAGCGGCCTCGCGGCGGCGTTCCTCTATCGTCAGCAGGCGGGCCGCAAGGCGCGCGTGCTCATCCTCGAAGCCTGCGACGATTTCGGCGGCCATGCGCGGCGCGCCGAATTCATCGCCCGCGACGGCCGCAAGGTCATCGGCTATGGCGGCTCGGAGTCGCTGCAGACGCCGAGCTATTTCTCAGCCGCGGTCAAACGTCTTCTCGCCGATATCGGCGTCGATATCGCCAGGTTCAAAGCCGCCTATGACCAGGATTGGGCGGACAGGCACAAGCTCGGGCCCGCCGTGTTCTTTCCCAAGGAGCGGTTCGGCAGCGATCGCCTGATCAGGGAGACCAACAGCGCGGACGACTGGGTGGCGAAGACGCCGCTCAACGACAAGGCCAAGCGCGACCTGATCGAGCTCCTCGACCGGCCACGGGATTATCTTGCCGGCCAGTCGCGCGCGGAGAAGCTCAAGGTGCTGTCGGAGACGACCTATGACAGGTTCCTGACCGATATCTGTCGCCATGACCCACAGCTCGTCGCCTATTTCCAGAACTCGACCGAAGGCTATTTCGGGGCTGGCATCGACGCCGTCTCGGCCCTCGATGCCTGGGGCAACGGCAATCCGGGGTTCGATGCCATGGATCTGGGCGACCTCCCCGACCGGGCGATGAGCGCCAGCGCGCGGCGCGCGCTGACCGATCCCGATCCTTACGTTTTCCACTTTCCCGACGGCAATGCGGGTGTCGCGCGTGCGCTTGTCCGGGCGCTGATCCCCGGCGCCTTGCCGGGGCGCGGCATGGGAAGCCTCGCCGTGACGCCGGTCGACTATGGCAAGATCGACCACGCGGGCCATGCGGTAAGGCTGCGACTCAGTGCGCCGGCCGTGAAGGTCGCTCACCTCGGGCAGGCCGACACCGCGCGCATGGTGCGCGTCACCTATGCCGAGCATGGCCGTCTCAAGACCGTCGATGCAAACCATGTCGTGCTCGCCTGCTGGCATCGCGTCATTCCCCATCTCTGCACGGATCTGGGGCCGGACCAGACCACCGCGCTCAAGGATCAGCAGAAGGTGCCGCTGGTTCTCGCCAATGTCCTGATCCGCGACTGGCATGCCTTCGCCCGGCTCGGCATCCGCGGCTTCAAGGCGCCCTCCGCCGCATGGCATGGCGCGGCGCTCGATTTTCCCGTGAGCATGGGCAAATACCGCTTCGCCGAAACTCCCGGCGAGCCGGCGCTGGTCAATCTCCTCAAGGTCCCGCTGGCGCCGGGCACCGGACTTTCGCCGCGTGAGCAGAGTCTCGCGGGCCGGCGGCGCCTGGCGGTACTCACCTTTGCCGAGATGGAGAATGAGATCCGCGACCTCCTGGGCCGGGCCCTGGCCGATGGCGGCTTCGATCCGGCGCGCGATATCGAGGCCATCACCATCCATCGCTGGGCGCATGGCTATGCGCGCGAATACATGCGGCCCTGGGACAGGTTCTGGCCGGACGGCCCCCTGCCGATCGAGACCGCGCGCCAGCGCCATGGGCACATCGCCATCGCCAATTCGGATTCGGGTGCCTATGCCTATGTGCATTCGGCCATCGATCAGGCGGCGCGCGCGGTGCGCGACCTTCTCGGCCATTCCGCCAATCTTCCTGCCTATGCCGACTTCCCGGGGCCGCCGCGCGACATGCTGGGGCTGAAATAGCGCAACTCCAGCTCCCGTCTGGGTTTCCGGGCAGCGTTGAAAGTAATGCAAAAATGCATTATATGAAGATGCCAAGTTTGGAGGATTGTCCTATGACGAAGTTGACCGTTACGACCCGGGGTCAGGTCACTTTCCGGAAAGATGTGTTGCAACATCTTGGCATCAAACCTGGTGAGAAGATCGATCTTGATTTATTGCCTGGTGGTCGAGCCATGCTGAAGGCTGCGGAACCCAGCGGCACGATCGATGATTTCATCGGCCTGTTTGCCGGCAAAACAAGGAAGCCTCTCACGATCGAGGAAATAAACGAAATCGCCGCCGCCGGTTGGGCAGGCAAGAAGTGAACATTTCTGTCGATACGAATGTCCTCGTTCGAGCCCTGCTCCAAGACGACGTTAGACAAGCACGGACCGCAAGCAAACTACTCCTCAAAGCATCGCTGATTGCAGTTTCACTGCCGTGCCTCTGTGAGCTGACATGGGTGCTGCGTCGTGGAGCGAAACTTTCGAAGGAGGATACTTCCAAAGCAATTCGCTCTTTGATGGCGGCCAGCAATGTCGTGATGAACCGCCCTGCCGTCGATGCAGGCTTGGCTATCCTTGAAGCTGGCGGCGATTTCGCAGATGGCGTTATCGCCTATGAAGGCCTTTGGTTAGGGGGCAATACCTTCATCTCGTTCGACAAACAAGCGGTCGAGCTGCTGCTGGCGCAGGGCCAAGCGGCTCGCCTCCTTCCTTAATTCAGCTTCTCTTTCTTCTTCGGTGTCTTGCGTGGCTTGGATGGGCCGGACTTGCTCTGCGTCAGCGCCTTGCGGTCGGGCGGCTTCGGCAAAGCTTTTTCCTCGTCGCGGCTCAGATAGTCGAAATGCAGCTTGCCTTCGCCGTCCTCGGCTTTCTCCAGGAGCACGCGCACCGTGCCGCCCTTCACGAGCCTGCCGAACAGAACCTCGTCGGCGAGCGGCTTCTTCACATATTCCTGGATGATGCGGGCCAGCGGCCGGGCGCCCATCTGCTGGTCATAGCCCTTGTCGGCCAGCCAGTTCGCCGCCTCCTCGGAGAGCTCGATATTGACCTGGCGCTCGGAGAGCTGGGCCTCGAGCTGAAGGACGAATTTCTCGACGACCTTGCGCACGACCTCGGGCGGCAGATGGTCGAAGGCGATGGTGGCGTCGAGCCGGTTGCGGAACTCGGGCGAGAACATCCGGTTGATCGCCTCCTGGTCGTCGCCTTCGCGCACGCTGCGGGTGAAACCGAAAGCGGCCTTGGCGAGATCCTGGGCCCCGGCATTGGTGGTCATGATCAGGATGGTGTTGCGGAACTCGACCGTCTTGCCATTGTGGTCGGTGAGCTTGCCGTGATCCATCACCTGCAACAGGATGTTGAACAGGTCGGGATGCGCCTTCTCGATCTCATCCAAGAGCAGCACGCAATAGGGATTCTGGTCGACGCCGTCGGTCAGCAAGCCGCCCTGGTCGAAGCCGACATAGCCCGGAGGCGCGCCGATGAGGCGCGAGACCGAATGACGCTCCATATATTCCGACATGTCGAAACGCAGCAGCTTGACGCCGAGGACATCGGCGAGGCGCTTGGCGACCTCGGTCTTGCCGACGCCGGTGGGGCCTGAGAACAAATAGCAGCCGATCGGCTTCTCGGGCTCGCGCAGGCCGGCGCGGGCGAGCTTGATGGCGCTGGCCAAGGCGCCAATGGCCTTGTCCTGGCCGAAGACCATGCGCTTCAGCTCCTTGTCGAGCTCGCGCAGCACAGTCGCGTCGTCCTTGGACACGGTCTTGGCGGGGATGCGCGCCATGGTGGCGACGGTTTCCTCGATCTCGGGAACCCCGATCACCGTCTTGCGCTTGTTCTCGGGGAGAAGCATCAGCGAGGCGCCGGTCTCGTCGATGACGTCGATCGCTTTGTCGGGCAATTTCCGGTCGCTCATATAGCGCGCCGAAAGCTGCACCGCCGTCTCGATGGCGTCGTCCGTATAGCGGACCTTGTGGAATTCCTCGAAATAGGGCTTGAGGCCTTTCAGGATCTTGACCGCATCCTCGACCGAGGGCTCGTTCACGTCGATCTTCTGGAAGCGGCGCACCAGCGCCCGGTCCTTCTCGAAATGCTGGCGGTATTCCTTGTAGGTGGTCGAGCCGATGCAGCGCAGATTGCCGCCGGCGAGCGCCGGCTTGAGCAGGTTGGAGGCGTCCATTGCGCCGCCCGACGTGGCGCCCGCCCCGATCACCGTGTGGATCTCGTCGATGAACATGATGGCGCCCGGCTGGCGCTCGATCTCCTTGATCACTGCCTTGAGACGCTCCTCGAAATCGCCGCGATAGCGGGTGCCGGCGAGGAGTGCCCCCATGTCGAGCTGGTAGATGGTGCAGTCCTTCAGCACGTCGGGAACTTCGCCGTTGATGATGCGCCGCGCCAGGCCTTCGGCGATCGCCGTCTTGCCGACGCCCGGATCGCCGACGAACAGCGGGTTGTTCTTCTGCCGGCGGCACAGGATCTGGATGGTGCGGTTGACCTCCTGCTCGCGCCCGATCAACGGGTCGATATGGCCCTCGGCCGCCTTCTTGTTGAGATCGACGCAATAGGCCTCGAGCGCATCGGCTTCGTTCTTCTTCTTGCCGTCGCCGGTTTCGCCTTCGCTGTTCTGCTGATCCTGGTCGACGCCGCGAGCGGGCCTCGAGTCCGACAGGCCGGCGCGCTTGGCGATGCCATGCGAGATGTAATTGACCGCGTCGTAGCGGGTCATGTCCTGCTCCTGCAGGAAGTAGGCGGCGTGGCTCTCGCGCTCGGCGAAGATCGCGACCAGCACATTGGCGCCCGTCACCTCGTCGCGGCCGGAGGATTGGACATGAATCACGGCACGCTGGATGACGCGCTGGAAGCCCGCGGTCGGCTTCGACTCCTTGACATTGTCGACGATGAGATTGGCGAGTTCGTTGTCGATATAGCTCTCGAGGTTGCGGCGCAGGACGTTGATGTCGACGCTGCAGGCGCGCATGACGGCGGCGGCGTCCTTGTCATCGGTCAAGGCGAGAAGCAGATGCTCGAGCGTCGCATATTCGTGGCTGCGCTCATTGGCGATCGCGAGCGCGCGATGGAGAGCCTTCTCTAGACTGCGGGAGAATGTGGGCACTCGCGTGAGCTCCTATTCCTTTTCCATAGTGCATTGTAGCGGATGTTGGTGCTTGCGGGCAAAGTCCATGACCTGCGTCACCTTCGTTTCCGCGATTTCGAATGTATAAACGCCGCACACGCCGACCCCTTTCTGATGGACATGCAGCATGATGCGGGTGGCCTCGTCCCTGCCCTTGTTGAAGAACCGTTCCAGCACGACGATGACGAACTCCATGGGCGTATAGTCGTCATTCAGCAGAAGCACCTTGTACAGCGACGGCTTCTTCGTCTTGGGCGACGTCCGGGTGATGACGCCCGTCTGTCCATTGTCGTGTTTCGAGTCTCGCTGGCTCATGAGACCAATTATATATGCGCTGAGGGGCCAAATGGGAGAGGTTAAAGGCGGCGATTTTGCGTCAGCCGGCAACTTCTGCCGCATGGCTCGCCGAACGCGGACCAAAACACGCCAATTTGGCGCATTTTCCGCCAGATCATATGCCACAAAAAAGAAAAAACCCGGAGACGAGCGTCCCCGGGCTCAAAAAGCCTAGACTGAAATCCAGACTTACTTTGTCACTTTCGGCGCAATGCCGGCGAGCTTCGACTCGAAGGGCTTGTAGGCTTCCTTGGCGGTCGCGAGATAGAGCTCGCCGAACTTGTTGATCTGGCCGATTAACGCCTCATAGGCTTCCTTGGCATAGCCCTGCTGGACCTCGAGGGCCTTGTCGAACGACTTGGCCGAGCTCGCCTTCTCGAAGGCTTCGGTGCCGCGCTCAAACGACTTGCGCGAGAAATCGACGGCTTCGGCCGTGATCGTCTGGAAGCCCTTGCTCAAGGCCGTGGCGGAAGCGACATAAGCGTCGACGCTGTCTTTGCCGATGGCCTGGAAATCTTCGAACGACTTGATCATCTGGGGGAATCTCCTGGGTGAATGGGGTCGGTACTCAACTTTGATGCAGAGCAATATATGCAGTGCACAATGGATGTCAAGATTTATTTTGCAGTGCACAATTTTATCATAGCGGTGAAATTTTTCAGTTTTACAAAATAGTAAGCCGGGCTGAGCAAAAATCGCCCTTTGGCGCCAGCAGCGGCCGGTCTAGGATTAAAAGCGGAAAACCGGAGACTCTAAAAGTTGATCCGATTTCCGTCGCCGAGTAGCGTAAGAATGGGTAAAGGGAGCGGATTCGATCCGCTTCAGGGGAATTGAAGATGGTGTTGACGGCTCTTCGCCACATGATGGTCGGTCTGGCGCTGGTGCTTGCCGTGAGCGCGGGCGGCATCGACACCGCGGCGGCCAAGGCGAAGTTCTCGGCGCTTGCGGTTGACGCAAGGACGGGCGACATCCTGTTCGCGAGCGATGCCGACGGTCTGCGTCATCCCGCATCCCTCACCAAGGTGATGACGCTCTACATCCTGTTCCAGGAGATGAAGGCCGGCCGGCTGACGCTCGACAGCCGCCTCACCGTCTCACGCTATGCCGCGGGCCGCCCGCCGACCAAGCTCGGCGTCAAGGCCGGCCAGACGGTCAGCGTCGGCGATGCGATCAAGGCGCTCATCACCCTGTCAGCCAACGACATCGCGGTCGCGGTGGGCGAGAATATCGAAGGCAGCGAAACCGCCTTCGCCCGGCGCATGACGAATACGGCGCGCACCCTCGGCATGTCGCGGACCACTTTCCGCAACGCCTCCGGCCTGCCCGATCCCAAGCAGGTCACGACGGCGCGCGACATGGCGACACTGGGCCTCAGGGTGCAGCGCGACTTCCCGCAATATTACCCCTATTTCCGCACCACCTCGTTCAAGTTCGGCAAGCGCACGATCCGCAGCCATAACCGCCTGCTCGGCCGCTTCGAGGGCACCGACGGCATCAAGACCGGCTATATCAGAGCGTCGGGCTTCAACCTCACGACCTCGGCACGGCGCGGCAAGAAGCGCATCATCGGCGTCGTCATGGGCGGGCGCAGCGGCCGGTCGCGCGACAACTATATGATCGCGATGCTGAACAAGGCCTTCCCCAAATGCACCAATGGCACCACGCTCGCCGCCGCCGTGGAGGGCACCAGTCCCAGGCTCACGGACACCGAAGTGAAAGTGGCGGAAGCTGGCGAGGAGGACGAGGAAGCGATCGCCAAGCGCGTGAAGCCGCGCCGCAAGGGACCCGAGCAGACGGCGGAGCCCGAGGGCGACACCGCGGGCTTCGACAATGAGGAACTGGCGGAGCAAGCCGAAAGCGCCGCCAACCTGCCCGGCACAACCTATGCCAATGTGACCGCCGACCAGGCCGATCTGGCCCGCGTCTCGGGCGAGGTCGCCAATCCCGACGCGGCCCCGCAGAAGCTCGCCGCGGTGGCGCCGGTGCAGGCCGCGCCCGCCGCGCTCCCCTTCAAGGTCAAGAAGGCGGGCGACACGACGGGCGGCAAGGTCATCGTCGCCTCGGTGCTGGCGAGCTGGAACATCCAGATCGGCGCCTATCCCACGAAACAGGCCGCGCAGGATGCCCTTTATTTGGCGCGCAAGATGAGCCCCAAGCTCTTCGCCAACAAGCAGGCCTTCACCGTCGAAGTGAAGAAGGGCGAGGAAACCGAGTTCCGCGCCCGCATGTCGGGCTTCAACGCCAAGACCGCCAAGCGCGCCTGCAAGACGCTGTCGCGCAAGGGCGTCGATTGCGCGCCGCTGGCTCCGGAAGGCTAGACTTGAGCGCCAGACGCTTCAACGGAATCGCTCTGGCACTCTAGCTCTTTGTTTACGCATCGGATTATCCGAAAACCGCTACACTTTTCGGTCCGATGCTCTAAAGCAGCACGTCCTTGGCCTGATTGATCTTGGCGGCGAGATAGTCCGAGCCGCCGTGATCGGGATGGAATTCCTTCATCAGCCGGCGATGGGCGGCGCGAACGTTGTCGGCCGTGGCGCCCTCCTTCAGCCCCAGCACCGCCAGAGCCTCGGCGCGGCTCATGGCGCCCGACGGCGCGCCGCTGTTCCCGCGCGGGCCCGCCTGCCAGGCCTCGCGCCAGCCCACCTTGCTGCGGTCGAGCCAGGCTTCGAGCAAGGGCCGGCTCTGGTCGTTGACGGCGGTGCATTGCTGATGCAGCTGGCGCAGCTCGCCGTCGCCGAGCGCCGACAGGAGCCGGCCCTTGAACGGCCCGGCGAGCACGGTTCCCTCCATCCGCCCGGTATCGTGATCGAGCTCCATGGCAAGCAGGCTGGTCGCGACGCGCGAGCGTTGGCCGGCCGATTTCTGCCCCCAGGGAAAACCGCCCGGGAACAGTCCCGACTTGCCGAGGAGCCCCAATCCCAAGACGAAAAGCGGGATGGCGGCGTTGAAGGCACCGCGCAAGGTGAGGAAGCCGGCAATGGCGATGAGGGCGAAGCCGCCCGCCTTGCGGGCGACGCCGGCGACCTGGGTGGACGGCGTCGACACGAACTGGCGCAACAGCCAATAGCCGCCGACGGCAATCACCAGCGCGATCACGAGATTCTGCATGGGCAATTATCGCAACTGTTCGAGGAGAAGGCGAGCCGTTCCGCCCTTCTCCTTGGAATGGTCGGCGAGCGCCTTGCGCCCGCCCGCGGCATAGACCGCGACCGCCGCCAGGAGCTCGCGCAGCTGCCGGGCGGAGGACGCATCGAGGCTGAAATAGGCACCGCGCGTCAGCCGCGCGATCTCGCGATAGGCCTCGCGCGTCACGCCGTCATTGCCTTCCTGGAACATGAAGAGCGGCACGTTGAGCAGCCCGATCTCGCCTGCCATCCGGCACAGATGGTCGACATTCTCCTCCATGGCGTCGCCGACATAGACGGCGGCATTGATCCTGCCCTCGGCGGCGGCGCGGCGGATGTGGCTCAGCACCTTGCCGATCTGGGTGTTGCCGCCCCGGCAGTCGACGCCGGTCATCACGCGCGCCAGGGCGGACGGCTCGCTCACCCATTTGGAGGCGCGGCATTCATTGAAACCGCGGAAATAGACGAGCTGGACGTCGAGGCCGCCGATCTTCTCGGTCTCGATGAACATCTCGCTCTGGATCTGCAGCGCCCGGTCCCAGGTCGGCTGCCGGCTCATGGTGGCATCCATGGCGAAGACCAGCCGGCCGCGCTCGCCGGCCGGCTTCTCGACCGGCGGCATGCGCTTCACCTGCTCGAGGAAGGACGAGACGTCCTCCGCCGCCGAAACCTCGGTGTGCGCCCGTCCGGTTTTCACCGGCGTCGTGGACTTGGCACCTGCCATTTCCGCCGTCTCCTCAAAACGACGCTACAGATAGGTAAGCCTAGCACAATTCAAAGGATTATTTTGCGGGAACGCCCAGGGCCGCGGCCTCGCCCGAGCGTATGGCGCCCTCGAACCAGCCGGCGGCATGCTCGGCGAAATCAGAGGTCGCAAAGGCAACCCGCCCTTCCCTGCTCCAGACCTCGGCATCGCCGATCCAGGTCGCATCCGCCGGCAGCGCGACCCAGGTCCCCCTGGCATGAGGATCACCGATCCAATCATGCCAGTCCCAGGCGATGAGCTCCGCTTCCGGGAAGAACCGCGCCAGCGACGCCGCGACGGCGGTCCGGTCGGACGGATCGAGCGTCTCATCGGCGAGCGCGAAACCGACGACCAGTGTCGTGCCGTCGGCGGCCCGGCGTTCCGAGAACAGCCAGCGCAGGCCGCCGGGGCCGCCGCTCGCCACTATGCCGGGATCGACGCCCGTGACCTTGAGCCAGAGCTTCAGCGACCGCCCGCCGTGACCGATCCGGATCGCCTCACGCTTGCGCGCCGAAAGCGCCGGGGTGAAATCGACCGCCTGCATCGCATTCAACGGCATGGCGCAAATGGCGGTACGCGCCCTCACCCGCTTGCCGGTGGTGCAGATGACGGTCACCCCGCCCGAGTCCTGACACAACGCGGCGGCCGGCGCATTCAATTCGAGGCGCGCCTTCGATGCTGCGATCATGCGCTCGGCCAGAATGCCGGCGCCGGGAACCAGCGTGTGGCGCAATGCCGTCATCATGCCTTCTGGCGAGCCGTCGCCATAGGCGCAGCTCGATAGGAACTCGCCGGCCGAAATCCGGTCAGGATCGCCATTGCCCGAGATCGTCCACCAGGCGAGCACATAGGCGCGAACCTCGGAGCTCGCATCGATGCGGTCGAGATATTGGCCGAGCGTCAAAGGCGGCTGCCAGGGGTAGGGTTTTCCGGCCTTGTAGAGAAGCGCATGCGCCCTGATGGCGTCGAGCGCCGCGTCCGGTGGCGGCGGACCCTGGCGCAACGTCTTGCCGTCGTGCCGGCGATGCTCACCGACGGCATGGGTCGGCCTGAGCGTGACGCCGGCCTTGCCGGCATAGTGGCGGATGCGGTCGTGCCAGGGCGCGATCCAGGAACCGCCGAATTCGACGAGGTCTTCGCTATCCGTGAAGTTGCGGGTGAAGCCGCGCCCGCCCACGCGGCTACGCGCCTCGAGAATGACCGTCGACACCCCACGCGCGGCCAGGACGCAGGACGCCGCCGCGCCGGCGAGCCCCGCTCCTACGATCACGACATCGCAATCGGGCTCACTCATGGCCTCGCTCGCCGCTGCCCATGCTCATCAGCGCGGCATTGCCGCCCGAGGCTGTGGTGTCGATCGAGCAGACGCGTTCGGTGGCGAAGCGATGCAGGTAATGCGGGCCGCCGGCCTTTGGTCCGGTGCCCGAAAGGCCCTCGCCGCCAAAGGGCTGGACACCGACCACGGCGCCGATCTGATTGCGGTTCACATACATGTTGCCGACCCTGACCCGGGCGCGGACCTCATCGACCGTCGTCTCGATGCGGGTGTGGAGGCCGAGGGTCAGGCCGAAGCCCGTCGCGTTGATGGCGTCGCACACCTCGCCCAGGCGATCTCCGGCGAAGCGCACCACGTGCAGGATGGGGCCGAAGACCTCGCGCTCGAGGAGCGAGAGGGAGGGTATCTCGTAGGCCGCGGGCGACACGAAGGTCCCAGCCCTGGTCGCCGCCGGCAAGTGCATGTCGAGAATGGTCCTGGCCTCCTTCGCCATGCGCACCTTGTGCTCGTTGAGCCCCCGGCGCGCATCCTCGTCGATCACCGGGCCGACGTCGGTCGCATAATCCAGGGGATCGCCGATGGTGAGCTCGGCCATGGCGCCTTCGAGCATCGGGATGAGCCGGCCCGCGACATCTTCCTGGACGAAGAGCAGCCGCGCCGCCGAGCAGCGCTGGCCGGCGCTGTCGAAGGCGGAGGCCAGCACGTCGCGCACCGCCTGCTCGGGGAGCGCCGATGAATCGACGATCATCGCATTCATGCCGCCGGTCTCGGCGATGAGCGGCAGGATGGCGCCGTCGCGGGCGGCGATGGCGCGGTTGATGATCGCGGCGGTCTCGTTCGAGCCGGTGAAGGCGACGCCCGACAAAGCCGGATGGGCGAGCAGGATCTTGCCGATGCGGGCGCCATCGCCCGGCAGGTAATGCAGCACGTCCGGCGGAACGCCCGCCTCGTGCAGGAGCTTCACCGCCGTGCCGGCGATGAGCGGCGTCTGCTCGGCGGGCTTGGCGATGACCGCATTGCCGGAGGCGAGGCCCGCCGCGACCTGGCCGGTAAAGATGGCGAGCGGGAAGTTCCACGGGCTGATGCAGGCGAAGACGCCGCGGCCATGGAGCGAGATCTCGTTCGCTTCACCGGTCGGGCCCGGCAGGCGCTGCGGCGCCTCGAACTCCTTGCGCGCCCGCTCGGCATAATAGCGCAGGAAGTCGACCGCCTCGCGCAGATCGGCCTGGGCGTTGTCGAGCGTCTTGCCGGCCTCGCGGATGAGAAGCGCCATGAAGCGCGCGGTATTGGCCTCGTAGAGGTCGGCGGCTTTCTCCAGTATCGCCGCGCGCGCGGCACCACCCGTGCGGTCCCAGGCGGCATTCGCCTTGGCGGCATCGGCAAGCGCCTGGGCGATCGCCTTGTCGTCGGCCTCGGCTACCTCGCCCACCGCGACGCCGCGGTCATGCGGCGATGTGATCGCGCGGACGGGGCCGCCTTTGGCGGGCTTGCCGCTGACCAGCGCTTCAGCCGTCACCGGCGCCGCCAGCACCTTGCCGATCTCGGCCAGCATGGTGTCGCGCGTCGCGTCGTCCCACATCGCATAGCCCTTGGAATTGACGCGCGGCGCGAAGATGTCGCGCGGCAAGGGGATGCGCGGATGCGGGATGGAATTGAGGCCGTGAACCTGCTCGATGGGGTCGGCGATGATCTCGCCGATCGGCGCCTCGTCATCGGCGAGCCGGTTGACGAAGGAGGTGTTGGCGCCATTCTCGAGCAGCCGGCGCACCAGATAGGCGAGCAGATCCTCATGGCTGCCGACCGGTGCGTAGATGCGGCAAGGCTGGCGCATCCTGGGAATGCGCGCCACTTCTTCATAGAGCGCATGGCCCATGCCATGGAGGCGCTGGAACTCGTAAGCGCGGTCGTCGCCCGCCATCACCGCGATCGCGGCGAGCGAATGAGCATTGTGGGTGGCGAATTGCGGGTAGAAGACGTCGCGGCGCGACAACAGGTATTTGGCACAGGCGAGATAGCTCACGTCCGTCGACACCTTGCGGGTGAAGAGCGAATAGTTCACGAGCCCCGCCTCCTGGGCGCGCTTGACCTCGGTGTCCCAATAGGCGCCCTTGACCAGGCGAACGGGCAGCTTGCGTCCCGTCCGGCTGGCGAGGTCGGCCAGCCATTGCAACACCGGCCTGGCGCGCTTGCCATAGGCCTGGACGGCGAGGCCGAGGCCGTTCCAGCCCTTGAGCGCCGGCTCATGCGCCAGCTTGCCGAAGAGCTCGAGCGACAGATCGAGCCGGTTGACCTCCTCGGCATCGATGGTGAGGCCGAGATCGAGCGCCTTGGCCTGGCGGGCGAGATCGACGACGCGCGGCAGGAGCTCGGCCATGGTGCGGGCCTCCTGCTTCTCCTCGTAGCGCGGATGGAGCGCCGAAAGCTTTACCGAGATCGACGGCTTGCCGAATATGCCGTCGGCGCCGCCCGAGCCGGCGCGGCTGCCGACCACGGCGAGCGCGTTCTCATAGGCCTTCAGATAACGGCGCGCATCCTCGGCGGTGAAGGCCGCCTCGCCCAGCATGTCGAAGGAGAAGCGGTAGTTCTGGGCTTCCAGGGGCTTGGCGATATCGAGCGCTTCGTCGATGGTGCGTCCGAGCACGAACTGCTTGCCCATGATGCGCATCGCATGCTTCATCGCGTTGCGGATGAAAGGCTCGCCCGAGCGCGACACCAGACGCTTCAGATAGCTGCCGATATCGGTGGTGGTGCCGCGGCCGAGCTCGACGAAGCGGCCGGTGAGCATCAGCCCCCAGGCCGAAGCGTTGACGAAGAGCGATTCCGACTGGCCGACATGGCGGTCCCATTGCTTGCCGCCGATCTTGTCGGCGATGAGCTTGTCGGCGGTCTCGCCGTCGGGGATGCGCAGGAGCGCCTCGGCCAGGCACATCAGAACCACGCCCTCTTCGGAAGAGAGCGAATATTCCTGCATGAAGGCGTCGATGCCGCCCTGCTGGCGGCGCCCGGCGCGCACCGCGGCGACGAGCTGGCGGGCGAGCTCGGCAACCTGGCGCGACTGCTCGGCGGACAATTGGGCATCGGCACTGAGCGACTTGACGAGCGCGGTTTCGTCCGCAAAGAGAAGCTTCGAGATCGGGGCACGGCTGGGAAGGGCTGGAGATGTGGTCATGATGCCGGACATGGTTGAAAGGGCGCCACTGGTTAGCATCTCTTTCGCAAATCCGAAATGACCCTGAAGATCGTCCGTAACATTCTAGACCTGCGCCGCGAGACGGCGGCCTGGCGCGCGCAGGGTCTGGCCAGTGCCGTCGTCCCGACCATGGGGGCTTTGCATCAAGGGCATGTCACGCTGGTGTGCGAGGGCCTCAAGCACGCCGACCGCGTCGTCACCACGATCTTCGTCAATCCCAAGCAGTTCGCGGCGCATGAGGATCTGGGGCGCTATCCGCGCACCGAGGCAGCGGACGTCGCGCAGCTCGAAGAGGCCGGCGCGCATCTCGTCTTCGCACCGGCGCCGGATGAGGTCTATCCGCCGGGCTTCGCCACCAGCCTGGTCATGGCGGGACCGGCCAAGGCCGGGCTCGAGGACAAGTTCAGGCCGCATTTCTTCGACGGCGTCGCCACTGTCGTCGCCAAGCTCTTCACCCAGTCGGCAGCCGACTTCGCCATGTTCGGCGAGAAGGACTATCAGCAGCTTCTCGTCGTCAAGCGCATGGCGCGCGATCTCGACCTGCCGATCACGGTGATCGGCGTGCCGACGGTGCGCGAAGCGAGCGGGCTCGCTCTGTCCTCGCGCAATGCCTATCTGAGCAAGGCCGAACAGAAGCAGGCGGCAACCCTCCACCAGACCTTGAGCCAGGCGGCGGTCAAGATCCGGGCCGGCCAGAAGCCGACGCGGGCCACGGCGGCGGCCAGGCGCGCTTTGACCACACGGGGCTTCCGGGTCGATTATGTCGCGGCCCGCAATGCCGAGACGCTGGCCCTGCCACGCTCGGCGGACGAGCCGGTGAGGCTCCTCGCCGCCGTCTGGCTCGGCACGACAAGGCTCATCGACAATATCCCGGTTTAGAGCGTCTTCGCCAGGATCAACCGGCCTTCGCTGTCGAAACCGAGACGGTCGTAGAAGGACTTCAGGTCGTGCGCCTCCTGGGCATTGGGCGTCACGGTCACCTGATAGAACGTCGCGCCGCGGTCCTTGAGGAAATCTTCTATGGCGAGGACGAGCCGGCGCGACAGGCCCTTGCCGCGCCATTCGGGCAGCACATAGAGATCGCCCATTTCGGCGCCCCAGCCGAATTCGATGCCGAATTCGAGCGACACCGTGGCGACGCCGACCACCTGCCCGGCGCTTTCGGCGACGAAGAGGCCACACGTGTCGAGGCCGGCCATGACGGCGGTGTGGCGCCGGATCACCGCGTCCGGCGTGTCGAAACCCTCCTCGCGGAAAAAGCGGATGAGGAGACCGCACGCTTGGCCGAGATCGTCGCCGGCATCGAGCCTGCGGATCGCGACCGTGCTCATAGGAGGCCGAGCTCGATCAGCTCCTTGCGCATCTTGGGCGGAATGTCCTTGCCGCGTTCGCCCTTGGGCAGGTCGCGCGGCGCGTCTTCATCCTTGAGATAGCGCCAGCCCTGGAAGGCGCGCCGGGGGATCGGCTGGACCGGCACCACCTGGTGCCTGAACTCGATGCGGCAGCGCTCGATGCCGTCCTTGCCGGTCACCGGCACGAGGCCGGCAATGGGCGTGCGGCACAGGACGACGCCGCGGATGACCCAATAGAGCGAGCCGCCGGGCAGGATTTCCTCCTTGCGGCGCGGAAACATGCGCGTGGTGTGGCTGAACTTGTCGCGGCCGGCCTTCGCGTCCTTCAGCCAGCGATACATGTCGTCGATATCCTCGCTGCCGACGGAGAGCTTGATGATGTGGAGAGGCATTGATCACTGTCGTTCTTTGAAACCCGGCATATTATGCTACCATCCGGCAAGCGGCAAACGGCGGCACAGCGGTTTTCCGCAAATGCTGTGAATAACCGGGAGATTGACCATGAGCGTCGCCAAAGTCATCGAACTCACCAGCGCGTCGGCGAAAAGCATCGAAGACGCCATCGAGCAGGGCGTCAAGCGCGCCGACCAGACGCTGGATCAGGTCGAGGGCGTCTGGGTGCAGGACATCAAGGCGACGGTGAAGAACGGCAAGATCGCCGAATGGCGAGTCAACATGAAGGTGACCTTCCTGCTCAAGAACTGAACCGTCAGTCGATCTCCACCTGCGGAATGGTCCAGGACTCCTCCAGGGCCGCCCTCTTCCAGGCCTGGAATGCATGCGTTGCGAGCACCGCGGCCATGTAGTCGCGGCTCTCGCTCGAGACTTCGATGTCATAGGTGTCGAAACGGGTCACGACCGGCGCGAACATCGCATCGATATTGCCGAAGGAGCCGAACAGGAACTTGCCTTTCCGGCCATGCGCCTTGCGGCAGTGACGCCACAAGCCGTCGATGCGCGCGATATCGGCAGTCACGGCCTCGCCCAGCGCCACCGCCTTGCGCGGCCGGCGCAGGTTCATCGGGCAGGCGTTTCTGAGCGCGGCGAAGCCGCTGTGCATCTCGCTCGCCGCCGAGCGCGCCGCGGCGCGAGCCGTCTTGCCTTCCGGCCACAGTTTCTTCTCGGGAAAGGTCTCGGCCAGATATTCGAGGATGGCGAGGGACTCCCATACCGTCAGCTTGCCGTGATGCAGGACGGGCACCTGCCCTGCCGCCGAATGCTCGACGATGCGCGCCTTGGTCTGCGGCTGGTAGAGCTGGATGACAGTCTCCTCGAAGGGGATACTGGCCATGGTGAGCGCCATCCACGGCCTGAGCGACCAGGAGGAGTAGTTCCTGTTGCCGATGACGAGATTGAGCTTCGCCAAGGCGGCCTCCCTACTTGCTCGTTTTTTCCGGCAGCTTCTCTACCGATCCGCCCGCGTCCTTCCAGGCGGTGAAGCCGCCCGCCAGGTTTTTGACCGGTCGCAGGCCCATGTTCTGCAGGACCTGCGTCGCCAGCAATGACCGCCAGCCAGAAGCGCAGTGAATGATGAAGGTCTTGTCCGCGGCGAAGATCGGCTTGTGATAGGGACTCTCCGGATCGACCCAGAATTCCAGCATGCCGCGCGGCGCATGGAACGATCCCGGGATGCGGCCTTCGCGCTCGAGCTCGCGGATATCGCGGATGTCGACGATCACCACGTCGTCGCGCCGGGCGAGCGCCCGGGCATCGGCCGCCGCGATGCTTTCGATCTCGGCCTCGGCTTTCGCCATCAGCTCCTTGTAGCCATGGATGATCTTCTGCGGCATGCGCCTTCCCGAAAGGCGGCTACAGTCGCGCCGGGGCGCGCAGCGGTCAAGCACCAATAAGATTCAAGAGACGGGGAGAGTTTCGCTTACAGCGGGCCCACGCGGGAAAAGGCGACTGCGCCCATCGCCACAATGGCCAGCAGGTAGAGATAGAAGATCGCCGGAACCTTCGTACGCATACGCAACATGACACGCTCCCAACCTCAGGACCATTGCACAAGATCGTTAAGCAGACGTGGAGCAGCTCTTAACATGGCATTCACCATGCCGCTGTGCGCTTTCTCACATCGAGCGCGGCAGATAGCGCCAGGCGACAACGCCGACGATGATGAGCCAGGCGCCCAGGATGTAGAAGACGCTGCCCAGCGGGAAAGCGAGCAGCACGAAGGAATAGATGAGCGAGGGCAGCAGATCGGAAAGGTCGATATAGCTGCGATAGACGCCGGTCATTTGCGGGCGCTCATGCGCCCTGACCGAGCGCAGGTAGGGAATGCCCCCTACCCCGTCCAGGACGGAATTGGCGGTGGCGCCGACGAGCAGGAGGACGGCGGCGATGATGGGCTCGGCGGTCCCGGCGTAGCCCGCCCCGATGACAGCCGTAGCGGCGACGGCGTAGGCGCCGGTGATGACCTTGCGGACGCCGATGCGCTCGGAGATCTTGCCGGCGAAATAGGCCATGCCGAGGGAGAGCTGGCTGAGCGAGATCAGTATCCCGCTCGCCTCCTTGCCGAGCTTGCCCTCGATCATGAGCAGCGAGCCATAGACGAAGAAGGTCGTCCAGAAGCAGGAGCGGCCGAAGGCGATGATCCAGGCGAGCCGCAGGCGCGGCTGGCTGACGAAGCGGCCGACATTCGCCAAGGGGCTTTGCGGAGTGGACCGCGCGGCGCGGATGATGGGATGGTCGTTGAGCCGCAAATACCAGAAAAAGGCCACCAGCAGGCAGCAGGCGGCGATGCACAGGACCTGCGGCGCCCAGGGACCGTAAGTCTCGTAGAGCCAGACCCCGAGAAAGGGACCGACGGTCCAGGAGGCGGCCGAGAAGGCCAGCCGCAAGGGCTCGGACCTGACGAGATCGGCCTTGCGGATATGGTCGAGAATGTAGAGGGCGAGCGCGATATTGAGCGTCGCCGATCCGACGTTGCGCAGATACATGCCGGCGACCTGCCCGGGAAGCACGTCGGTGGCGAAGGCCAGCGAGGCAAGGCTTAGGCCAACCACGCCACCGGTATAGATCCAGCGGCGCGGCACATAACGGAAAATGAGCGGCAACGTCAGCGTCGAGACCAGGACCGCGAGGCTCACGCAGGTGAACAGCACACTGACCTTCTGGCTCGACAGCAGGAGATCATGGGCCTGCACCGAGACGACGGTGGAAATGAGGGCGCGGGCGAAGGATTCGACGGCGAAGAGCGAGGCGAAAGCCAGAGCGCCGCGTTTGGGCGGTGCCCCAGTCCAGACCAGCGAAGAGGCTTCGGAAGCCATAGGCGGGAAAACTCGAGGTGCGGCTGACAAAAGCATTGGGACCTGAGGATTCGCAAGAAATATCCTGACACATCATGCATGCGCCGCCCTCATGGCTGAGGTCCGCGGCGGCCGGATTCAGCGCGTCCGCCGGTGAATCGCCCTCACCAAAGACGAGGTTCCATTTCATAGCTTCGTGCATAAATCTGCGCGCAATTGCTGCAGCAAACCGGGTTCCCCTTTCGGTTGTCCGCCTCTAAACAGCGGCGATGGCCCCGTCCGAAAAACAGTCCGTCGCCCTGGTTTCCATGGCCGCCAGCGCCGGCCTCGCCATCGCCAAGCTGGTGGCCGGCCTCCTCACCGGCTCGCTCGGCATCCTGTCGGAGGCGGTGCACAGCTTCACCGACTTCTGCGCCACGGTGATCACCTTCTTCGCCGTGAGCCTGGGCGACCAGCCGCCGGACGACCGCCATCATTACGGCCATGCCAAGTTCGAAAGCATCGCCGCCTTGGCCGAGACCGGCCTGCTCCTCGGCACGACGAGCTGGATCGGCTATGAAGCCATCCACCGCCTCCTGTCCGGCGACACCGAGATCTTGCTCACCTGGTGGGCGGCGGCGGTCATCGTCGCCTCGATCGTGATCGATTTCTTCCGCTCCCGCGCCCTGAGCCGGGTCGCCAAGGCGACATCGAGCGAGGCGCTGGCGGCGGATGCCCTCAACTTCACCTCGGACATGTGGAGCTCGCTCGCGGTGCTCATCGGCCTCGGCGCCGTATGGCTCGGCTATCCGGCCGCCGATTCGATCGCCGCCCTGATCGTCGCCGGGGTCATGATGGTGGCCGCCCTCAGGCTCGGCAAGCGCACCCTCGACACACTGCTCGACGCGGCACCCGGCGGCGCCACCGAGGACATCCGCAGGATCGTCGAGGGCACCGACGGCGTCCTGGCGCTCGCGCGCCTGCGCATCCGCCCCGCCGGGGCGACGCTCTTCACCGGCGTCCTCGTCACCGTGCCGCGCACCATGCCGATCGACGACATGACCGCGCTGCGCGAGAGGATCGCCCGCGACATCAAGTCCCGCTATCCCAATGCCGATGTCACCGTCACCGCCGATCCGGTGGCGCTCGATGATGAATCGATCTCGCAGCGCGTGCGCCTTATGGCCCAGCGCCAGAACCTCGCCATCCATCACCTCACCGTGCAGCGCGTCGGCATCCGCACCGCGGTCAGCTTCGATCTCGAGGTCGACGGCAAGATGACGCTGGAAGAGGCGCATGAGAAGGCGACGATGCTCGAGGCGGCCATCCGCCGCGAGCTCGGCCACGATGTCGAGGTCGAAAGCCACATCGAGCCGCTGCCCGAGAGGGTGTTGCCCGGCGAGGACCTTCCGGCCCGCGGCAGGGAAGAGATCGAGACCATGCTGCGTAAGCTCGTCGCCAATGAGAGCCGCATCAGCGACATCCACAATGTCCGGGTGCGACGCAACAGCGAAGGCCTCTTCGTGCATTACCACTGCCGCTTCGCGCCCGAGGAGGCGATCGAGACGGTGCATGAGATCATCGACAGGATCGAGACCGAGCTCCAGCATGAGGAGCCCCGGATCAAGCGGGTGATCGCCCATGCGGAGCCCGTCGGGCGCGCCCGGCATTGAGCGATTGTCGATGAGGTGTCTCTCCAATATCCTCACGCTGAGATGCTCGCGTAGCAAGCCTCGAAGCGTCCTTCAGGATGAAAAGAACCCTTCGAGGGCTGCTTCGCGGCCACCTCGGGGTGAGGTTGGCTAATATGAAGATACTCAGGCGCGAGGACTACAAGGTGATGCCGTGGAAGAACGGCGGCGGCGTCACGACCGAGATCTGGGTCTCGCCCCAGGGCTCGGGTTTCGCCGGCGCAGCCTTCGACTGGCGCGTCAGCATCGCCGACGTTGCGAGCGACGGCCCCTTCTCCAAATTCGCAGGCTATGACCGCCATATCATGCTGCTCGACGGCGCAGGCATGCGGCTCGAGACAGATGAGAACGGTGTCATCGATCTCGTCCTTTACCGTCCTGCGGCCTTCTCCGGCGACTGGACGGTCGCGGGCAAGCTCAGGGACGGGCCGGTGCGCGATTTCAACCTGATGGTGGCGCGGCACAAGGGCCGCGGATCGCTCGCCTGCCAGCGGCTGACGGCGCCCCTGCCCCTGACCGGCGACGGCTCGGTACGCCTCGTCCATGCGATCGACGGAGAGTTGGCGCTTGCCGGCCACATCATCGGCCAAGGCGAGACGGCGATCCTGGCGGAAATGGACAATGGCGTGCTGTCGCCTCTCGCGGCCGAGGCCCTCGTCGCGCTCTGCGTCATTCACCAGGGCCAGGGCTCGCGCATATAGCGCAGATAGGGCGTGCGGACGCCGCTCCTGCCGTAGAAACGGTGCAGCTTCTCGTCCGTCTCATCAACCATCCAGAGGACCTGGGCGGCGCCTTGGGCGTCGGCATGGGCATAGACGGCCCGCAGCAGGGCATCCCCGGCACCCTGGCCGCGCGCCCGGTCCAGGACGAAGAGGTCCTGCAGGAAGGCGATGTCCGACCCCGTCCAGGCAAAGAAGGTGAGGCTCACCGTGGCAAAGCCGACGGCCTCGCCCCCTGGCGCGAAGCCGAGCAGGATCGTGAGGTCTTTGCCCGGCGCTTGCGCCCGCTGCCAGGTCCGCTCCGTGACTTCGGCCGGGACGGCACCCTTCATGTGGCGCTGCCATTCGCGCCACAGACCGAGCCAGGCTGCCTTGTCGGCAGGACCTGCTTGCGTCACCCGGATCACACCAGCCATAGCGCCGCCAGACCGAGGAAGGCGAAGAATCCGACCACGTCGGTCACCGTGGTGACGAAGACGCCGGAGGCGATCGCCGGATCGATGTCGTAATAGTCGAGCGTCAAGGGCACCAATATGCCGGCGAGCGCCGCAGCGAAGAGATTGATGATCATGGCCGCCCCGATGATCAGGCCGAGCCGGTCCGAGCCGAACCACCAGAAGGCCATGCCGCCGACCAGGAGCGCGAAGATGAGCCCGCTCAACAGGCCCGATGCGCATTCGCGCAAGGTGACCTTGAAGGCGTTGAAAGGGCCGAGATCGCGCATGGCGAGCGCGCGCACCGCCACCGTCATCGTCTGGGTACCGGCATTGCCGCCCATCGAGGCGACGATCGGCATGAGCACGGCGAGCGCCACCATCTGGTTGATGGTGGCGTCGAACCAGGAGATCACCCAGGAGGCGAGGATCGCGGTGAAGAGATTGAGCAGACGCCAGGAGAAACGCGATTTCGTCGTCCGCCAGACGCTGTCGTTGATCGTCTCCTCGCTGGCAACGCCGCCCAGATGCAGGATGTCTCCTTCCGCCTCCTCCTCGATGACGTCGACGACATCGTCGACCGTCAGCACGCCGATGAGCCGCTTATCGGCATCGACCACCGCCGCCGACACCAGATTGTACTGCTTGAACTTGAAGGCGATCTCGTCCTCCTCGTCGGTGACGGAGAAGACCGTCTGCTCCTTTTCCATGATCGCCACTATCTTGCGGTCGCGCTGGTTGCGCAGGATGCGGCTCACCGGGACGACGCCGGTCAGATGGAAGCTCGGATCGACGACATAGATCTCGATGAAGTCCTCGGGCAGATCCGCCTCGCCCCGCATGTAGTCGATGGTCTTGCCGATCGTCCAGAATTCGGGGACGGCGACGAACTCGGTCTGCATCAGCCGGCCGGCGGTGCCTTCGGGATATTCGAGGGCGCGGTTGAGGGCGACCCGGTCCTCGCGTGAGACCCTGGCCAGGATCTCTTCCTGGTCTTCCTTGGGCAAATCCTCGATCAGATAGGCGGCATCGTCAGTGTCGAGCTTGCGGATGGCGGAAGCGATGACGTCGGCCGGCAAGGCCGCCATGAGCTGGTCGCGCACGCCTTCGTCGAGCTCGGCCAAGGCTTCACCCTCGAAGGACCGGCCGAGCGCGGTGATCAAGGCGACCCGCTCGTCGGGCTCCAGGGCCTCGATGAGATCGGCCAGGTCGGCGGCGTGCAGGTCCTTGGCTTCGGCACGCAGCGCCTCGCTGTCGCCGGCGCCGAGCGCCGCCTGGATCGCGGCAATGAAGTCGGGCGCGAGCGACCCCCATTCGTCGCGGATATCTTTCTCCGTGGTGATGTCCGCCATTTGCCCGCCGATTGCCTTTTGACCGCACTCCATGGCACAGTTTCAGAGGACCCTTTCAAGAGCAAGAGCCATCATGCGTAAAATCGCGGACGCCGAACGGATCGTCACCAATATCAAGACCACCAAGTTCAAGTCCTATGTGGTGGACGGCAAGGTGCTCACCGACCAGAGCTATCTGCAACTCGACGACACGTTCCCGGAAAGTGCCGGATTCTACATCTATCGGATGGAGCCCGGCGCCTCGAGCCAGCCGCATGAGCATACCTGCCATGAGCAGTTCCTGATGATCGAGGGTGAACTCATCGACAATGACGGCTATGTCTACAGGCCCGGCGACTTCGTGCTGCTCAAGCAGGGCACGCAGCACAACTCCTACACCAAGACCGGCGCCACCATCGCTGTCTTCGTGCGCGAGATCGAGCGCAATCTGTAGCAATCGGCCGTGGCCAGGCCGTTATGAAAACCGAGACGCTGGCGAAGTTCGCTTGTGCCTATTCCGGGATGGTCTGGGGATTGTTCTGGATTCCGATCCGCGCGCTCGACGCCGCCGGCATAGAGGGCCTGTGGGCGACTTTCTATTTCTACGCCCTGCCCTTCGCCTTGAGCCTCCCCGCGCTGCTCCTCAGATGGCGCCCGACGATCGCCGGCGGTCTCAAGCTGCAGCTCCTGGGTCTGGTGCCGGCCATGAGTCTCGTCCTCTATTCGGTGTCGATCCTCTATACCGACGTCGTGCGCGCCACGCTGCTCTTCTATCTGACGCCCTTGTGGAGCACGCTCCTCGCCCGGCTTTTCCTCGGCGAACCGATCACGCCCTTGCGCTGGCTCGCCATGGCAGTGGCGCTGCTCGGCATGCTGGTCATCTTCCATGCCGACAGCGGCATTCCGCTGCCCGAACGGCCGGGCGACTGGATCGCGCTCGGCGCGGGCTTCCTGTGGTCGGTCGCCTCGATCCTGCTGCGCGCCGACAAGGGGAGCGCCGCCATCGACCTCGTCATCCAGAACTTCCTCTGGTCGGCCGTGCTCGCCACCGCGCTCCTCCTGCTGTTCGGGCCGGCGCTCGCGACCTCTCCCGCCCTCGACGTCTATCTGGCGCAACTGCCATGGCTCGTGCCGGCGCTCCTCATCGTGGTGATGACCGGAGTCTATGCCTCCATGTGGGGTACGCCCAAGCTCAATCCCGGCCTTGTCGGCCTCCTGTTCATGACCGAGATCAGCGTCGGCGCCATCACCGCGGCCCTGTGGTCGGGCGACCCCTTCGGCTGGCGCGAAGTGATCGGCATCGTCCTCATCTCGGGGGCCGGGATCATGGAAAGCCTGTGGGAGATCTGGCGCCGGCGCACCCTCGCCCAGGCCCCGTAGGCTGTCCCATTTCGACCACACTTGCGTTAGTCCAGCGGCACGTGCACGATCCCCAGCGAGGGACAAAGGGGTTGTCGACATGGCGAGCATCCTGCGGATCGTCGGAGCAATCGGAATTGTCATCGGTCTTGTTCTCATCGCGGTGGCGCTGGCGCCGTTGGCGCGCGGGCAGCCATTCGCGCTGATCGGGTCCTTCCTCATCACCCAGGCCGCGGCTGCGATCTCGGCCGGCATCATTGCCGTGGGTTTCGGCCAACTCATCGCCGTCAACCAGCGCGTGGCCGACAACACGGCGCGCCTGCTCGACTATATCAGGCACCAGGACGAGGACGGCGCCCCCGCCGCCGGCTCGGCACGCGATATCTTCGCCAATGTTCCCGATTACAGCCCGCGCCGCGACCCGCCCATCGTCAAGGAGGGGACCTATCGCGACCACACGGTCCTCACCCTCGAGGATGGGACAATTGCGGTCCAGACGACGTCGGGCTGGAAGCGGTTCCGCCGGATCCGCGATTTCGATCGGCTGCTCACGGCCTGAACGGGTGAGGATCCGCCGGGCATTCCCAGAGGACAGGGCGCTCCTCAACCGACTTATCGAACGCGCCTATTCCACCTTCATGGCGCCGGCCTATGACCCGGAGAGCCTAGCCGCGGCCTTGCCGTTCCTGACCAAGGCCAATCTCACGCTATTGAAGTCCGGCACATATTATGTCGTGGAAGACGACACGACCGGACGCCTGCTGGGCTGCGGCGGCTGGACGCGCGAACGTCCAGGCACGAAGGACATTACGTCCGGAGTGGCGCATCTGCGTCATTTCGCGACCGAGCCGGCGGCGGCAAGAAACGGAGTGGGGCGCGCCATCTTTCGCCAATGCGCGCCGGCTGCCGAAAGCGCCGGAGCGCAGATATTCGAGGCCTGTTCGAGCCTGAATGCCGAGCCCTTCTACAGGTCGCTCGGTTTGCTTCCCGTCGCGCGGGCCGAACTCGTGCTGGCGAAAGACGTGGTCTTGCCGGTGGTGATCATGCGCGGGCCGATACCGCATGCCATCGGCAATTGACGGCCAGCCCGCGCGCGTCCATGAACGGCCAAGATCTTGGGAGATCGTCTAACGGTAGGACAGCGGACTTTGACTCCGTCAATCTAGGTTCGATTCCTAGTCTCCCAGCCAGCCTACGACTTTTACGTGACGGAAGAGAGGCCCGTCCAAACTCAGGCAAAACGAGTGGTCGGTCGATCGTATTCGCCGAAGGCATCGGCGGTGACGCCGCCGGCCGTGCCCGAATGCCGAGAGAGCCGGCGCGATCCGCAAGCACTGCGGCTGCACTTCGGCAAAAGCCCCGCGCATGATCTCCACACTTCTTGCGCTTCTTGCCGGCTCTGCGAGTCCGCGATGCCGTTCGCCGAGGCCCCGTCCGGGCCCCCTGATCGAATTCCGCGCGGCGCAGAGCCAGATAAGCAGCTCAGCGAAGATCGACAATGAAATCTGGAGCCAGGGGATCGCCAAACTTCTGCTTCCTCCTTGTCGCCGAGTGCCGTGGTGGTGATGAGAGGGACAGGAGCGGTTCGACGCAGGACGCCGGCACTTGCTGATCGAGGCGCAACATCTTCGATCCTAATATTTCCCAAATTATACGTTTTTATCGGCAATATCAACCAAAAAATTCGTTATCATGGTATGGGGCCACCGTCGGTGACCGGGTGCCCTAAACCGCACCCTTCGGAACGCGCCGCATTGAGCTACGGCTCGGCAAGCCAGCGCCGCACCGGCTCATCCTGGCCTTCGACCAGGGCTTCGAAGATCGGCGCGGACAGAACGGCATGCATGTGCAACAGGCTCTCGCCGGCATTTCGAAATCCGTGCTTCCGGTGCGCCGGCACCAACAAGGATTGTCCGGCTTTCAGGACGGCATGCCGGTCGTCGATCCACATGGCGGCCTCGCCCGCAAGCACGGTCAGCACCTCTTCCACCGGATGGGAATGGACCGGCGTTCCCTTGGCCGGCGCCACCCATTGCTCGAAGATGCACAGGTGCTTCGCGCCGGTCAGGGCCGACATCAGCATCCTGGTCTCGACGCCGGGGCGCCATTCCTCGCGCGGCTGAGCGTCGGCGGTGACGATGTGCATGAGAGCCTCCTTTTGAGCGCCGGGGGCATCGGCGAGCCCCGGCCGAGGCCCCGAGGGGGCGCTCAGATCATCCCAAGGCTCAAATGTAATCGATTGAGATTACTGAAGATATGGTGCGGTCGAGAGGACTCGAACCTCCACGATGTTACTCGCTAGCACCTCAAGCTAGTGCGTCTACCAATTCCGCCACGACCGCAAATCATTGGAAGCGGGCGGTGTGTAACAGGCACATTTGGCGAAATCAACCCCCGTGAACGGACCCTTTTCCTGCGGCCTTCCGGGGATTATCTAAGGCCCATGCGCCCGCGCTCGAGCCTCGCTTTGGCCCTCAAAACCGGCCTTCCCGCCCGCTGGGAGATCGCGTCCGGGCTCGTGCCCTATGAGGATGCGCTTGCGCGCATGGAGCAAGAGACGCTGGCCATCGCCAAAAGCGAGGCGCCCGATCTCGTCTGGCTTCTCGAGCACCCGCCCCTCTATACGGCCGGCACCAGCGCCAAGGACCAGGACCTCGTGGCGCCCGGCCGCTTCCCGGTGCACAAAACGGGCCGCGGCGGACAATATACCTATCACGGTCCCGGCCAGCGGGTCGCCTATGTGATGCTGGACCTGCGCCGGCGCGGCCATGATGTCCGGGCCTTCGTCGCCGGCCTCGAAAGCTGGCTCATCGCCACGCTCGCCGCTTTCAATGTCACCGGCGAGCGGCGCGAGGACCGGGTGGGCGTCTGGGTCAGGCGGCCCGAGAAAGGTCCGGGCATCGAGGACAAGATCGCCGCCATCGGCATCAGGGTGCGCCAAGGGGTCAGCTTCCACGGCATCAGCCTCAATGTCGATCCCGATCTCGGCCATTTCTCCGGCATCGTCCCTTGCGGGGTCCGCGACCACGGCGTCACGAGCCTGGTCGATCTGGGGCTGCCGGTCACGATGGCGGACGCGGATCTGGCGCTCCATGCCGCCTATCGCGACATCTTCGGATAGGCCGGCCGAAAGCCCGGCTAAAGCGTGATGGCTTCAGGTGGAATCACCATCACGCTTTATCTTTTAGTTTGCGCATGATCTTTTCGGAAAACCGGTAGCCACTTTTCCGGATCATGCGCTAGGCCGTCGGCCTGACGGAAAAATCCCGCCAATCCTCATCGACGACAGCCGTGGCGACGACATCGGCCACCCTTGCCCCTGCCGGGCCCCGCCGGCATTCGCTCAGCATACGGACCACCGCCTTCTCGTGCCCCTTGAACACCGCTTCGACCGACCCGTCGCGGCGGTTGCGCACCCAGCCTACCAGTCCCAGCCTTCGCGCCTCATGGGCCGTCCAGGCGCGATAGCCGACACCCTGCACCCGCCCGGTGATGGCGGCATGCAGCACCCTGGTCACGCGAATTCCATGATGACGGCGTCGACCGCGAGGCTGTCGCCCTTCTTGACATGGATCTTCTTCACCAAAGCGTCGCGCTCGGCCCTCAGGATGTTCTCCATCTTCATCGCCTCGACGATGGCGAGCGGCTCGCCGGCCTTGATCTCCTGGCCCTCGGCGACGGCGATCGAGACGACGAGGCCCGGCATCGGGCATAGGAGCTTCTTCGACGTGTCGGCCGCCTTCTTCACCGGCATCAGCCGGGCGAGCTCGGCCTCCTTGCCGTTGAACACATAGGCATCGAGGGTGACGCCCTTATGCGACAGCCGGTAGCCGTTGAGGATGCGGCGCAGGAGAACCGACACCGTCTTGCCGTCGATCTCGCCCCGCCAGATCGGGTTGCCCGGCGTCCAGGCGCCGCGCACGAAGCATTCCTTGCCAATGTCGAGCGTCACCACCTTCTCGTCCTCGCTGACAATGGTGACGGGCAGCCAGTCATTGCCGAGGCGCACCACCCGCGCATCGCTGAACTTCACCGCCTTGCCGTTGATCTGGCCGCCGATGCGGCGCTTGCGCCGGTTCTCGACATGATCGGCAGCGACGGCCACGGCCGACAAGGTCGCCTTGACCTCGGGCGTGAGCTCGTTGCCGGAAAAGCCTTGCGGGAACTCCTCGGCGATGAAGCCGGTCGAGAGCTGTCCCGATTTCCAGCGCTCGTTCTCCATGATCGCGGCGAGGAACGGGATATTGTGCTGGATGCCCTCGACATAGAACTCATCGAGGGCGGCGCTCATGGCGGCGGTGGCGGAGGCGCGGTCGGGCCCGTGGGTGCAGAGCTTGGCGATCATCGGATCGTAATAGATCGAGATCTCGCCGCCCTCGAAGACGCCGGTGTCGTTGCGCACCGTGACGCCGTCATGCGGGCTTTCCTTGGGCGGGCGGTATTTGATGAGCCGCCCAGTCGAGGGCAGGAAATTGCGATAGGGATCCTCGGCATAGACGCGGCTTTCCACCGCCCAGCCCTTGAGCTTCACATCCTTCTGAACGAGCTCGAGCTTTTCGCCCGCCGCGACCCTGATCATCTGCTCGACCAGGTCGATGCCGGTCACGAGCTCGGTCACCGGATGCTCGACCTGCAGGCGAGTGTTCATCTCGAGGAAATAGAAGGAACGGTCCTGGCCGGCGACGAACTCGACGGTGCCGGCGGAATCATAATTGACCGCCTTGGCCAACGCCACTGCCTGCTCGCCCATGGCATTGCGCGTCTTCTCATCGAGGAGCGGCGAAGGCGCCTCCTCGACGACCTTCTGGTTGCGCCTCTGGATCGAGCATTCGCGCTCGCCCAGATAGATGACATTGCCGTGCTTGTCGCCCAGCACCTGGATCTCGACATGGCGCGGATTGACGATGAACTTTTCGATGAAGACGCGGTCGTCGCCGAAGGAGGACTTGGCTTCCGAGCGCGACCTGGCGAAGCCGTCCTTCACTTCTGAGTCTGAATGGGCGACGCGCATGCCCTTGCCGCCGCCGCCGGCCGAAGCCTTGATCATCACCGGATAGCCGATCGACTTCGCGATCTTCACCGCCTCGTCCTCGTCCGCGATGATGCCGAGATGGCCCGGAACGGTCGACACCTTGGCCGCGGCTGCCGCCTTCTTGGATTCGATCTTGTCGCCCATGGCGTCGATCGCCTTGGGATTGGGGCCGATGAAGGTGATGCCGGCCTCGGCCAAAGCGCGTGGGAAGGCCGAGCGCTCGGAGAGGAAACCATAGCCCGGATGGACGGCCTCGGCGCCGGTCGACTTGCAAGCGGCGACGATCTTCTCGATGAGGAGATAGGACTGAGCCGCCGCCGGCGGGCCGATATGGACCTTCTCGTCCGCCATTTCCACGTGAAGAGACGTAGCGTCAGCATCGGAATAGACGGCGACGGTCTTGATGCCCATGCGGCGCGCCGTCTTGATGACCCGGCAGGCGATCTCGCCCCGGTTGGCGATCAGGATCTTCTTGAACATTCATCCTCCCACAGACCGAACTCGTCTTAGCGGCTCCGAACGTGCACGTAAACGCCATGATGCCGGGAGGCGCCAAACATGCTAGCTTGGAGTTTGCAGGCTCGGTGTGATAGGTCCCCGGCCATGACCACAAAGCCCATCCATATCATCGGCGGCGGCCTGGCCGGCAGCGAGGCCGCGTGGCAGGCGGCGGAGGCCCAGGTGCCGGTCGTCCTGCACGAGATGCGCCCCGCGCGGATGACCGACGCCCACAAGACCGAAGGCCTGGCCGAGCTCGTCTGCTCCAATTCCTTCCGTTCCGACGATGTCGCCACCAACGCGGTCGGCCTCCTGCATGAGGAGATGCGCCGGGCGGGCTCGCTCATCATGGACATGGGCGATCGCCACAAGGTGCCGGCGGGCGGCGCGCTGGCCGTCGACCGCGACGGCTTCTCGGCGGCCGTCACCGAGGCGCTCGAGCGCCATCCGCTCATCACCATAGCGCGCGGCGAGGTCTCAGGGCTTCCGCCCGCGGATTGGGACAATGTCATCATCGCCACCGGACCTTTGACCTCCCCTGCCCTGGCGGAGGCCGTGCAGAGCCTCACCGGCGATGCGGGGCTTGCCTTCTTCGACGCCATCGCGCCCATCGTCCATCGCGACACGATCGACATGGGACGCGCCTGGTACCAGTCGCGCTATGACAAGCAGGGCCCGGGCGGCACCGGCAAGGACTATATCAACTGCCCCCTCACCCGCGAACAGTATGAAGAGTTCATCCGCGCGCTGATCGAGGGCGACAAGACCGACTTCAAGGAGTGGGAACAGTCGACGCCCTATTTCGACGGCTGCCTGCCGATCGAGGTGATGGCGGAGCGGGGCCCCGAGACCTTGCGCCATGGGCCGATGAAGCCGCGCGGCCTCACCAACGCGCATCAGCCCACCGTCAAGCCGTATGCCGTGGTGCAACTGCGCCAGGACAACAAGCTGGGCACGCTCTACAACATGGTCGGCTTCCAGACCAAGCTCAAGCATGGCGAGCAGCTGCGCGTCTTCAAGACCATTCCCGGCCTCGAGAATGCGGATTTCGCGCGGCTCGGCGGGCTTCACCGCAACACTTTCCTCAACAGCCCCAAGGTCCTCGACGAGCGTCTGCGGCTCAGAGCCTGCCCGCGCCTGCGCTTCGCCGGCCAGATCACCGGCGTCGAAGGCTATGTCGAGAGCGCCGCCATGGGGATCATGGCCGGGCGGATGGCCGCAGCCGAGCGCCAGGGACGAGATTTCGTACCGCCCCCTGCCACCACTGCCCATGGCGCCCTCATCAACCACATCACCGGCGGCCATATCGAGACGACCGACAACACCACCGGCTCGTTCCAGCCGATGAACGTCAATTTCGGCCTGTTCCCGCCGGTCGAGATCCCGAAGTGGCCCGACGGCAAGAAGCCGCGCGGCAAGGACAAGCAGATCGCGCGCAAGCACGCTTACACGTCACGCGCCTTGCGCGACTTCGACCAGTGGCTCGGCCGCGCCGCCGCTATTGCCGCAGAATGATCTTTTCACAAATGTTCTCTTTCTCCCGCACGGCACGCGTGGGAGAAGGAGGCCGAAGGGCGGATGCGGGCACTTTTGCACGATTGCAACGGAGTGTCTGACCCCTCGCATTGTCGCGCGATCTCGTCATTCATCCACGAGATTGCGGCTGGTCGAAGGAAGAACCCTCACCCGGCCTTCGGCCACCCTCTCCCATCCTGTGGACGAGAGAGGGGGAAATCCGGGTGATGCGCCGCAGCTATTGCTGCAGAATAAGCCAGAAGGTGACGCGGTGCAGCGTCGGCGGCTCGCTCAGCGTGCCATAGGTCTCCGTCACGATCAGCCTGACGCCGGCTTCGACGTCATAGACCACCGGCTGCTGCTGTGACGACGGCGGGACGGCCTTCAGTCTTTCGAGCAGCGGCTTCGCCGGCACGGTCCACTGCCGCGCGCCTTCCCGGATGACGAGCGACTGGCCCTCGGTCCAGGCGATCCGGCCGGCGTCGACCGGCTTGTCCAGGCGCGGCTGGGCCACGATCGGGCCGATCAGCCGTCCCTGCCCCGCGATATCCTGGACGATCGGGGCGCCGACACTGAAGCTCACCTGGTCGGGCGGTGGGGTCCACTGGTCGAGGGTCAGGATCTTGCGGATCTTCGTCAGCGCGTCCCAGTCGGTCGCACCGCCGGAGAAGGGATCGTCCTTGCGGCCGGCGAAGAACGGCTTCACCTTGTCGAGCCCGCCCATATAGCGAAGCGCCCCCAGAGTGGCGTCGATCTCGCGCTTGCCCGGATCGCTCAGCTTGGGGATCTGGTCGACGATCCTGCCCTCCGGCGTCAGCAGCTTCTCGCTATGGAGGAAATCCACCAGGCGGCCGAACTGGCTCGAGATCGACACGCTGTTGGCGCCCCAGGGCCCCACCGAGCCGATGAGGACGAGAAGCGCAAAGCTGCCGAGCAGCGCCCGCATGTCGGCGCGATTGCGGCGGATGGCCAGATAGAGCGTGACGGCGGCCATCCATAGAGCGACGATGACGATGCCGTAGCGCTCGGGCGTCACCCCATAGGTCGAGACGCGCTCCCAGATCGCCATGGCGAGCAGGATGACGGGCACGATGGTGAACCAGAACCAGTAGCGCATGAAGACGCGCAGCAGCCAGGTGCCGGTCTCGCGCCAGGGCCAGGCGACGAGCCAGCTCGCCGTGCCGCCGAGCGCGAAGATGGTGACCATGAGCCCGATCTGGCCCTGCGGCAGGACGCCGCCGATCAGGATCTTGACCGCATAGGCGTGCAGGATGAGCGTGTAGATGACGGCGATCGGCACCAGCACGTAATTGACCAGCACCGAGACGCCGCGCTCGATCAGCGTGTCGCGCGTCTGGGCCAGGGTCACCTCCTCGTCGAGCCGCGTCGGGGCCAGCGCCAGGCCGTAGAGCGGCGCGATGAGGGTGGCAGCCGTCGCCCAGACATGCTCATGCGCACGCCAGGGGATATCGACGTTGAACAGGAAGTTCAGGCTCTCGATGATGGCGGAGACGCCGCCGGAGAAAATGAGCCCGACCACGATCGCCAGGAGCACGGCGAGGCCGAGCCTCAGATTGAACAGCCAGAGCGCCCCCTGCTTGGCATCGGCGCGCAGGAAGCCGGCGATCATCAAGAGCGGCACGAGACCAGCGAACAGGAAGAGATGCGAGGTCCTGAGGCCCGTGTCCCAATAAGCGAGCACGCCGGCGACGATGGCCGCCAGCGCCGCGATGATGATCTCGGTGAGCTTCGGCAGGGTGCGGCTCTGGGCGAAATAATGCGCGGCCCCGGCCGCGAGAAAGGCGGCGGCACCTCCCAGATAGACGTAGTTGCCGGACTGGCTGCCATCGTCCGCGATATCGGCGATATCGAGATTGGCGTAGACGACCAGCAGGACGGAAATCAGCGCGGGAACGGGGAAGCGCGCCAGAGTCTCGGACAGATCCGGGACAAGGCGGCTCAGGCGGCCGGCAAGGCTCATGTAGGCTCCGTGGCGTTACAACAACGAGTGTGACCGGGCGATTATGGCACTACAATGTCTGCGACCGCGCATTGCGGTAGAGCGCCCATTGCCGGCGCCATTGAGGCACCTCGGCGATCTCGGTGAGGCTTCGGGCGCCGAGCTTGGCGAGCCGCGCCAGATAGAGAGGGGTGAGGCTCGCCGGCAGATAGGCCGGGAACGCCTCCGGCGTTATGGCCGCGGCCTTCGCTCTGGCTTCGGCGAGCCGCTTGGCGGCATGGGCGCGCAGCTCGGCCAGCACCGCCGCGAGACCTTCAGGGTTGCGGGCGGCAAGCAGATGGGCCGGCGACAGGTCGTGGCGTTCGAGCGTGTCCTTGGGCACGAAACATTGGCCGCGCGCCCGGGTCATCGGCAAGGCGCGCATGAGGCCGGCAACGCCCATGGCGACGCCCGCGAGCCCCGACACATCCGCGAGCGCCCGGGCCTGGTCCTTGGCGAGGATCATGGCGGCGAGCTGGATGAGCATGGACGCGGTCTCGCCGAGATAGCCTTCGAGGGCGTCGAGGCTCGGCATCGGATCGTCATAGAGATCGAACTGCCGGGCGGCGATCATGCCGATGAGGGCTTGTTTCGGCAGGCCGGCCTCGGCGACCGCCGGCGCCAGGGCTTCGATCACGGGATGGCCGGTCCGAGTGCTGGCATAGAGGCCTTCAATGGCGTCATGCCACCATTTGAGGCGAATCTCGCCCAGCATGACCTCGCTCACCGTCTCGCGGATGCGGGCGATCTCGATGTTGAAGGCATAGAGTGCCAGCAGCCGGGGCCGCAGGTGATCGGGCGCGAAGAGCGCGGCCAGATAGCGGTCCTTGTCGCCGGCGCGCACGAGATCGTGGCAATAGTCGACGCTCATCTCACCGTCTCGACGGCCAGCAAGGCGGCGCTGACATCGCGTTTCTCGGCCAGCAGGATATTGTAGGTGCGCACCGCCGCACCCGTCGTCATGGCCTCGAGCGCGATGCCGGCCTCGACAAAGGCCTTCCTGAGATCGGGCGACGGGAAGTGCATCCGGCTGCCCGTGCCGAAGAGCAGGAAGGCCGGGCGCCTGCCGGCGGCCAGAACGGCCGCAAAGTGGTTCGGCGTGACTTCGGAGAACCGCTGCGCCGGCCAGGCATGCATGCCGTCGGCCAGGATCAGCAGGGACCCCTGATGCGACATGCCGGCGAAGCGGAAGCCGCCATTGCCATAGGACGCGATGGGCGCGCGCTCGGGGAGAAAGCGGCCCCCCTCACCCGGCGGATGAGGGTCGTCGCTCATCAGGGGCGTGCCGCGGCCGCCTTGCTGCCGCTCGGCTGGATCTGGATCGCGTCGCGGTTGACGCCGAGCAGCGCCAGGAGCGAAGCGGCCGAGAAGATCGACGAATAGGTAGCGACGATCACGCCCCAGATCATGGCGAGCGTGAAGCCCTTCAACACCTCGCCGCCGAAGATGTAGAGCGAGATGAGGGCGAGAAGCGTCGTCACCGAGGTCAGGAGCGTTCGCGGGAGCACGCTGTTGATCGAGAAGTCGATCAGGTCGGCAAGCGGCATCTGCTTGTACTTGCGCAGATATTCGCGGACGCGGTCGAACACGACGACGGTGTCGTTGAGCGAGTAGCCGACGATGGTAAGCAACGCGGCGATGATCTGCAGGTTGAATTCGATCCGGATCAGCACGAAGAAGCCGATCGACAGCATCACGTCATGCAGCAGCGACATGACCGTCGCTATGGCGAACTGCCATTCGAATCTGAACCAGATATAGATCAGGATGCCGATGATGGCGATGAGAACGGCGAAGATACTCTGCTGCGCCAATTCACCCGAGACCTTGGGGCCGACCACGTCGATGGAGAGATATTCGACGCCCGTCCCCAGCACTTCCTTGACCTTGTCTTGGACCGTGCGCTGAACGTCCTCACCGCCCTCGATCGTCGGCAAGCGGATCAATACCTCATGGCCTGAGTCGCCGAATTCCTGCAATTCGGCGTCGCCGAAGCCCAGGCTGTTCACCTTCTCGCGCAATTCGTCGAGATTGGCCGGCTGCTCGGTGCGGATGACGAAGACGGTGCCGCCCTTGAAGTCGACGCCGTAATTCAGGCCGACGAAGACGAAGAGGAGGATCGAGGCGAGGCAGGCAAGACCGGACGCAAAGTAGCCGTAACGGCTCCAGAGCATGAACTTGATCTTGGTGTCGTCCGGGATGAACCGAATGGGCTTGAACATATGAAATATCCGCTTACAGCGGAACCTCTTTGGGTTTCGTCGTTCGCACCCACCAAGAGACGATGAGGCGGGTGAAGGTGAAGGCGGTGAACAGGGTGGTGAGGATGCCGATGGCATGAGCGATGGCGAAACCGCGCACCGGGCCGGAGCCGACGCCGAACAGCACCGCGGCGGCGATGAAGGAGGTGATGTTCGAATCGAGCACGGTCGCGAGTGCCGCTCGGAAGCCGGTCTCGATCGAATTGAGCGCGGTGCGCCCGTGGCGCCACTCCTCGCGGATGCGCTCATAGACGAGCACGTTGGAATCGACCGCGATGCCCATGGTGAGCACGATACCGGCGATGCCCGGCAAGGTCAGCGTGAAGCCCGCCACCGACATGATGCCGATCAGGAGGACGAGGTTCACGATCAGCGCGAGATTGGCGAATATGCCGAACAGGCCATAGGCCAGCAGCATGAAGGCCATGACGGCGACCAGAGCGATGACCGAGGCGATGGCGCCGGCGCGGATCGAGTCGGAGCCGAGGCTCGGTCCTACGGTGCGCTGCTCGACCGGGATCAGCCGCGCCGGCAAGGCGCCCGAGCGCAGCACGATGGCGAGACTGTTCGCCTCCTCGACCGTGAAGTTGCCGGAGATCTGCCCCGAGCCGCCGAGGATCGGCTCGTTGATGCGGGGATAGGAGATGACCTGCTGGTCGAGCACGATGGCGAAAGGCTTGCCGACATTGTCGGTGGTGAGCTTGCCGAAGCGCAGCGCGCCCTTCTGGTTGAAGCGGAAGTTGACAATCGGCTCGTTGTTGCGCGAATCGAAGCCGGCCTGCGCGTCGTTGAGATCGGCGCCGTCGACGGTCGCGGCGCTCGCGGTCTGCACCCACAGATTCTGCTGCGGATTCTCCTTCAGCGGATAGGACGCGCAGTCGGGCGGCGGATTGTCGGTGTTGGCGGCGGGCTGGCTTTCGCAAACGAGCTGGAAGGTGAGCTTGGCCGTCTGGCCGATCATCTTGACGACCTGGTCGGGATCGCCGACGCCCGGCAGCTGGATGACGATGCGGTCCCTGCCCTGGCGCTGGATCGAGGCCTCGGCGATGCCGGTGCCGTTGACGCGGTTCTCGATGATGCGCAAGGACTGCTCGACGGCCCGGCTCACCCGCGCCTCGAGGCCGGTGTCCGAGAAGGTGAAGGTGAATTGCTGGCCGGAGCGCTCGAGATTGAATATCTGGCTCGCGACACCGGTGCCGAAGAGGCCGGTGTCGATCGGCTGGGTCAGCCCGCGCAGGACGTCATAGGCCTTGTCGGCATCGGCGGCCTCGGTGATCTGCACGGTGACGCCGTTCGACAGGCGATTGAGCTTGTAGCCGATGCGGGCGGCGCGCAGGGCCGCGCGCACGTCGCCCATCTGCTGGACGATCAGCGTGCTCACCAGCTCCTTGCGGTCGACCTCCATGAGGACGTTGGAACCGCCCTGCAAATCGAGACCGAGGGTCACCGGGCGCAGGATGGTGCTCTGGCGCAGCGTGTCCTGCAGGTTCTTGGGCAGGATATTGGGCAGCGCGAAGACAATGCCGGCAAGCACCGAAAGCAGGATGGCGATGACCTTCCAGCGGGAGAAATAAAGCATCCTACGGGCCTTGCGTGTTCGTTGTCATGCTGATGAAGCTGATGGGTGCCGGCAAGGCGCCCGAGCGCAGGGCGATTGCCAGGTTGTTGGCTTCGGCAATCGTGAAATTGCCTGAAATCTGACCCGAGCCACCGAGAATGGGCTCTATGATGCGCGGCGCGCTGATCACCTCTTGATCGAGGATTATGGCCAAAGACTTGCCAACGCTATCGCGGGTCAGCCGGGCAAAGCGCTCCGTGCCGCGCTGATTGAACTTGAAATTGACGATCGGCTCATTGGTTACCGGTTCTACCGAGGCTGAAGCTTCTTCGACGTCACGCCCATCCAGTGTGTCGGAGGTCATCGCTGCAACCCATAGAACTTGTCCCGGTATTTGCCTTGTCGGAAAGGCCGTGCATTCTTCAGGCGGATTGTCGTCCGCGCCGGAAGGCTGTTTTTCGCATGGCACCTGGAATGCCAAGACGCCGATCAGGCCAAGCGCGCGTTTGACCTCGTCGGTCATTTCATCTCCCGGCATCTGAATCAAGATGCGATCGAGACCCTGACGCTGGACAGAAACATCCTTGATGCCGAAGCCGTTCAGACGATCGCCGAGAACCTTGAGCGCCTGCTCGGTCGCCTGGCTGATGCGCGCCTTCAGTCCCTCGTCATCGAAGCTGTAGGTGAACTGCTGGCCCGCTCGCTCAAGATTGAATATCTGCTTCGCGGCCCCGGAGCCGATTATGCCGGTCGCAACCGTCGGCGTTAGATTGCGCAAAATATCATGGGCTTTGTCGATCTCGGCCTCGTCCGCAATCCAGGCCGTCAAACCATTGGCCGTCCGGTCCAGCCTGTAGCCGATGCGCGCATCCCGCAATTTGGCGCGAACATCACCCAGTTGCTGCGAAATCAAGGTACTGGCGAGGTCCTTGCCGTCCACTTCCATCAGGACGCTTGTCCCCCCTTGAATATCAAGGCCTCGGGCGATCGACCGCAATCCGGTGTAATCGCCCAGCACGTCCTGCCATGATTTTGGCAGGACATTGGGGAGCGCGAAAATCACGCCGGCAAGCACCACGGCCAGGATGGCCAAGACTTTCCAGCGGGAGAAATAGAGCATCGTCAGCCGATCTTATTTCTTGGCCGCGTCGTCCTTGACGGGCTCGCCCTTGGCGCGGACCTCGGCGATGGCGCTGCGCACCACCCTGACCTTCACATTTTCGCCGACTTCCACCAGAAGCTCCCGCTCGTCGACCACTTTCGATACCCGTCCGATGAGGCCGCCGGAGGTGACGATGGTGTCGCCGCGGGCAACCTTGCCGATCAGCTCCTGATGCTCCTTCTGCCGCTTCTGCTGCGGACGGATCAGGAGGAACCAGAACACCACCATGATCATCACAAGTGGCAGAATCATGCCGATGAAATCGCCGGTGCCGGGAGTCCCCGAGGACTGGGCAAAAGCGGGGGTAATGAACATCAAGGGGGTCTCCTCTGGGCGGGTGAAGGCGGGAATAAGGCCGCTCGTTTCTGGGTTTAGCGGTATATAGCGCCGAAAACCGCCATTGCAACCATATGTCGCTTCCCATGCGAAGGGGTGCCTTGCCCCTGAAGCCTCCGGGGTTTATGGACCGGCGCCATGCCAAAAGACCCTTCCAATGACGAATTTGCGGCCACTTTGAGCCGGATCGCCGCCGCTCTCGAAAGGCTGGCCCCTGCCCCCGTGCCGCCGACCGATCTCAATTCCGCCGCCGCCTTCATTTGGAACGCCACGGCGCGGCGGCTCGAACCCGTGGCCCGGGTCAACCGCGTCGAGATGAGCCTTTTGCGCGGCATCGACCGGACCCGCGACACACTCATCGACAATACCCGCCGCTTCGCCTCAGGCCTTCCCGCCAACAACGCGCTGCTCTGGGGCGCCCGCGGCATGGGCAAGAGCTCGCTCGTCAAGGCCGCCCATCACCTCATCGACGAAGAGGCCGGCGGCACGCTCAAGCTGGTGGAGATCCATCGCGAGGACATCGAGAGCCTGCCGCATCTGATGACCCTGATCCGAGCCCAACGGGCCTTGCGCTTCATCGTGTTCTGCGACGACCTCTCCTTCGACGCCCAGGACACGTCCTACAAATCGCTCAAGGCGGCGCTCGAAGGCGGCATCGAGGGCCGACCCCAGAATATGATCTTCTATGCCACCTCCAACCGTCGGCACCTCCTGCCGCGCGACATGATGGAGAACGAGCGCTCGACCGCCATCAATCCCTCAGAAGCGGTGCAGGAGAAGGTGTCGCTCTCCGACCGCTTCGGCCTGTGGCTCGGCTTCCACAATTGCTCGCAGGACGAATTCTTCGAGATGATCGAGGGTTACGCCCGGTATTTCAAGCTGGACGTCAAGCCGGATGAGATGCGCGCGCAAGCCGTCGAGTGGGCGACGACACGCGGCAGCCGCTCGGGCCGCGTCGCCTGGCAGTTCGTGCAGGACCTCGCCGGCCGGCTCGGGGTGAAGACCGAGGATTAGCCCAGCGCCTTCTCATGGGCTGCCCATTCCTCGGGGCTCGAGCCGAACTCGACCATGATCCATTTGCGATAGGCTGGGCGCCGCTGCAGGGCCGCGAACCACCGGCTGACATTGGGCAGGCCGAGAGTTTTCCCGCCGAGCTTGAAATAGCGCCAATAGAGCACGCCCAACGCGATATCGCCGAAAGAGAAGCCGTCGCCGGCGAACCATTCGGATCGGGCGAGCGCGGCATCGGCGATGGGCAGCGCTTTCGCCAGGCCCGCCTCGGCCGCGGCGATCGCCTTGGCATTGCGCTCCGCCTTCGGAACGCGCACCTCGTTCCAGAAGATCACCGAGATATGGGGCACGACATTGAGCTGCTGCCATTCCATCCACTGCTCGGCGGCGGCCAGCGCCTTGGCTTGCCTCGGGCGCAGGACACCCTCGCCATGGCGTGCCGCCAGATAGCGGACGATGGCGTTCGATTCGAACATGGTGACGTCGCCATCCCTGAGGACCGGCACGAGGGCGTTGGGGTTCATCTCGAGATAGGCCGGTTCGCGCGTGCCGCCGAAGCCGCCGCCCACCGTGTGCCGATCGAACGGCAGAGCGATCTCGTCCAGCGCCCAGACGACCTTCTGCACATTGCTCGAACTGCGGCGTCCCCAAACCTCGATCATGACCCTCTCCCGTGAAAAGCAATAGCCCGGCGTGAGCCGGGCCATTGTGTCAGTCGATAGGGAGGCGTGTCTAGCGCGCGTCCCGGCGAAGCGGACTCGCTTCGCCGAAAGGACTCGCGCCAAATCTATGTTGGAGCAAATCCTGATCGCCAAAGTCTTCAACTTTGGCGGGATTTGCTCAATTGGCGGCGGTCGCGGCGTTGAGGAAACGCATCGGATCCATGGCGGTCGCGCCCTTGCGTACCTCGAAATGGACCTGCGGGCTCGACACCGAGCCGGTCTGGCCGGCCTTGGCGATGACGTCGCCGCGCTTCACCGTGTCGCCGCGCTTCACGAACAGATCCTTGTTGTGGGCATAAGCGGTGACCCAGCCGCCTTCATGGCGGATCAGGACCAGGTTGCCGTAGCCTTTCAACTCGTTGCCGGCATAAGCGACGACGCCGGCCTCGGCCGAGCGGACGTCCGTTCCTTCCGGAACGGCGATATTGATGCCCTCGTTGCGCAGGCCGCCGGGCTTGGACCCGTAGCCCGAGATGACCCGGCCCTTGACCGGCCAGCGGAAGGACAGGCTGCCCGCTTCCTGCGCCGGCTGCTGAGTGTCCACCATTTGCGACGGCTGCTGCTCGGCCGGCTTCGGCGCGGCAGTCGCCACATCGTTCGCCGGCTGGTCGACGTCGGCATCGTCATTCATGCCCGCCGAGGCGTTGGTGTTCATGGCGGGAGGCGTCTGGGTGGGTTGCCGGCTGGCCACTGCCGGCGCGCCGCCCGCTCCGTTCTTCGGAATGCGCACCGTCTGGCCCTGGCGCAGCGCCACAGTGTTGGAAAGGCCGTTCGCCCTGGCGATGGTGAAGGGATGGACGCCGTAGGTCCGGCCCAGCGAATAGAGGGTCTCGCCCGCCCGCACGGTGTGCATGCCTCCGCCTGTGGCCAGCGTGCCCTCGGGCTTGGCATAGGCCGGCTGCGGCGCCACGGCATTGCCGCGGCCGGGAATTACGAGCGTCTGGCCGGCGCTGACCGAATAGGGGGCGGCGAGGTTGTTGGCGCGTGCCAGTTCGCCGACGCTCAACTGGTTGGCGCGAGCGATCGAATAGAGCGTCATGCCGGGCTCGACCCGAACCGTGCCGGACCTTGCCGCCATGCTCGGCTGGTCGTTGGCGGAAGGCTCGGTCTCGACCGCCTGCTCGCCCCTGGGCTGATAGGACGGCTGCTTGTAAACCGGCTTGTAGGTCTGCTGGTAATTGTAGCCGTTGCTGGCGTAATTCTGGCCGGCCTTGCTGGTGTTGCTGACATAGGGCCGCCGCGTGACCGTGTCGCGGTCGTTGGACGCCACATCCGTGTCACCCACATCGCCGCCGCCACCACTGCCCTGGACTTTCTTCGGCACCGAGGCGGTGTAGAGCGAATCCTGAGAGGATGAGGAGGAATCGGCGAAACGGTCCACCGAGCCGGAACAGGCCGAAAGCAGAACAGCAGCCGCAACGCTGAAGAGAAGCGACGCTTTCGACGGGATACCGACGGCGCGCACGGGAGAGGAACGCATACCTACACTCCAAGAACCAACTGACAGGGCAACAATGCCGCGTTTAGGTTAAGGGAGGGTTTATCGCGTCAAATCAAGGACAAGTTTTACACAAAGCGGGGCAAAAATGCGGTTTTCCGGAAGTCCGGAGGCTGTCAGATGCAGCCGAGACGGCGCCGCTCGGCATGGATGGCGCGCCGCTCCTCCTTGGCGCGCCGCCATTCCTCCTCGATCTCGGGCCCGGGATAGTGCTTGCGCCGGTACTGCAGGGTCGTGTCGATGTATTTGATGACCTGCCCCTCCTCGCGCGCCAGCCGCACGCATTGCTTGTAGCTCTGCTCGTCATGGCCATAGCGTCCGGCGCATGCGCTCAAGGCCAAGGCGGCCAGAAGAAGAGTGACGGTTTTCTGCATGGGATCCCCTGCTCGAGGCTATTTCGTCACGTGTGGGGGCACCCGTCAAGGGGCGGAGCTTCAGGTTTTCAACACGGCAATTTTTTGTGTTATGCGACAAAACTCTCCGCTAAAGAGCGGCCATCGTCAGCTTCAACGGAGTGCTTGCATAAAATGACCCTTTGGCCACAACACGCGACCTGGAACGGCCCCATCGTGATGATCGGGTTTGGCTCGATCGGACGGGGCACACTTCCCCTCATCTTGCGCCATATCGCCTGTGACCGGAGCAAGTTCACCATCATCGATCCCGACGAGCACAACCGTCACCTGGCCGACAAGGAAGGCATCGCCTTCGTCAAGAAAGCGGTCACCCGGCAGAACTACAAGTCCCTGCTGACGCCGTTCCTGACCCAGGGTCAGGGCCAGGCCTTCATCGTCAACCTGTCGGTCGACGTGTCGTCCGTCGACATCCAGAAGCTGGCCCAGGCCACGGGCTCCCTCTATATCGACACGGTCGTCGAGCCGTGGCCCGGCTTCTATTACAACAGCAAGCTCGACAATGCGGCGCGCACCAACTACGCCATGCGCGAGCATGTCCTCGAGCTCAAGAAGAAGTACAAGGGCAGCCACACCTCGGTCTCCTGCTGCGGCGCCAATCCCGGCATGGTGTCGTGGTTCGTCAAGCAGGCCCTGCTCGACATCGCCCAAGCCACCAAGGTGAAGATCAAGGAGCCCAGGACGCGCGAAGAGTGGGGCAAGCTCATGAAGCGCCTCGGCGTCAAGGGCATCCATATCGCCGAGCGCGACACGCAGCGCGCCAAGAAGCCGAAGCCGCTCGACACCTTCGTCAATACCTGGTCGGTCGAAGGCTTCATCTCGGAAGGGCTGCAACCGTCCGAGCTCGGCTGGGGCACGCATGAGAAAAAGCTGCCGCCCGGCGGCAAGAAGCACAAGGACGGCTGCGGCGCGGCGATCTATATCACGAGCCCCGGCGCCAATACGCGAGTCAGGTCGTGGACGCCGACGCCCGGCCCGCAATATGGCTTCCTCGTCACCCACAACGAGGCGATCTCCATCGCCGACTACTTCACGCTCCGCGAAGGTCGCAAAGTCACCTACCGGCCGACCTGCCATTATGCCTATCACCCGTCCAACGACGCGGTGCTCTCGCTGCATGAGATGTTCGGCAGCGGCGGCAAGAAGCAGTCGCATATCCATATCCTCGACGAGGACGAGATCGTCGACGGACGTGACGAGCTCGGCGTGCTGCTCTATGGGCACAAGAAGAACGCCTATTGGTACGGCTCGCAGCTCACCATCGAGGAGGCGCGCGGGCTGGCGCCGAACCAGAATGCGACCGGCCTGCAAGTGACGAGCGCGGTGCTCGCCGGCATGATCTGGGCGATCGAGAACCCCAAGGCCGGCGTGGTCGAGACGGACGAGATGGATTTCCGCCGCTGCCTCGAGGTGCAGATGCCCTATCTCGGCCAGATGACCGGAGTCTATACCGACTGGAATCCGCTCACCGACCGCCAGACGCTGTTCGCCGAGGATATCGACAAGCGCGATCCCTGGCAGTTCACCAATATCCTGGTGAAGTGAGGGCACACATCTCCTCTCCCCTGCTCGGGCGAGGGTTGACCGTCAGACGCGGCTTTTGCCCTTGTAGAACCAGTCCTGCGGATAGGGGTACCACCAGTCCTGGATCGCGGGATCGTGGTCGATGACCACCATCTTCGAGCGCCGGAAGGCGTCGAGGCCCTGGCGGCCCAGCTCGCGGCCGAGGCCCGACATCTTCCAGCCGCCGAAGGGCAAGGCGTCGTTGTCGATCAGCGGGTTGTTGACCCAGACCATGCCGGCCTCGAGCGTTTCGGCGGCCGACATCGCCTCCTTGAGATCGTCGGTGAAGACCGAGGCGCCGAGGCCGAAATCGCTGTCATTGGCGAGAGTGAGCGCCTCATCGAAGGACGAGACCTTGCAGATGGCGGCCACCGGCCCAAAGATCTCGTCGCGCATCACCGACATTTGCGGCGTGCAGCCGGTGAGGATGGTCGGCTCATAGAACCAGCCGACATTGCGGTTGGGCGGCACCCGGCCGCCGCAGACGATCCGCGCCCCCTGCTCCTCCGCCTCGCCGATGAGACGGATGACCTTGGCGCGCGCCGCCTCCGACACCAGCGGGCCGATCTCCGTCTCGCCAAGGCCCGGACCGATGCGTAATTGGCGCGCCATGGCCGCCATTCCCTCGACAAAGGCGTCATGCACCTTCTCATGCACGAAGAAGCGCTCGGCCGAGGTGCAGATCTGCCCCGAGAGATGGAAGGCCGCCATCACGGCGCCCGGCACCGCGACGGCGAGCGGCGCATGCTCCGAGATGATCATGGGATCATTGCCGCCGGCCTCGATGATGCACGGCTTGAACCGCTCGGCGCAGGCCATGGCGACGGCGCGGCCGCTCGTGACGCTGCCGGTGAAGGCCACCGCATGGGTGCTGCGCGAGCGGATCAGCGCCTGCGCCACATCGGCGCCGCCGGTGAGACAGGAGACGAGGCCCGGCGGCAGACCTTTCCCGAAAAGCTCCATGAAGGCGAGCGTGCACAGGCTCGTCGCCTCGGCCGGCTTGACGATGCAAGCATTGCCGGCGGCGAGCGAGGCCGCCACCGTCCAGCACATCAGGAGGATGGGGAAATTGAACGGCATGATGTGGACGGAGACGCCATAGGGCTCGTAGCGTGCGAACTGGAACGAGCCCGCCTGCGTCGTGCCCGCCACCTTGCCGGCCTCGTCGCGCGCCATCTCGGCGAAATAGCGGAAGGCGGGCGCGACATTGAGAAGCTCGCCGACCGCTTCCGGGTAAGGCTTGCCCATTTCGAGCACCATCAGGCGCGCGACGTCGTGCATGTCCGCCCTGGCGATCGAATCCGCTATGTCGTGCAGCGCCTTGGCCCGCGTCTTGGCATCGACCCGCTTCCATGAGCGCTGCGCCGCCAGGGCCTCCCGCGCGACCTCCTCGGCCAGCGCCGGGGTGGCGAGCGCGATGCGCCCGGCGATGGTGAGATCGGCCGGATTGACAACGTCGCGGAAGCCGACCCCAGCCGGCGTCAGCCACTCATTGCCGCGGAAGATGTGGCCGGCTTCGGGAGCGAACGTCATCAGCGGATCATATAGACCTTGCGGATCGTCTCATGCACCCGGCAGGTGCCCTTCCAATCCCGCGGGAAGAAGGCGGTCGTGTCGGGCGTGACCTCGATGACGTCTCCCGATTCATGTGTATAGGTGCAGCGGCCCAGCAGGAAGTGGCAGAACTCGTCCTTGGTGACGTGGCAGTTCCAGAAGCCTGGCGTGCAGATCCAGATACCGGTCTCGCTCTGACCTTCCGGCCCCTTGTGCAGGACGAGCCCCGAAGTGTGCGACTGGCCTTCGATCATGGTCGGGATCACACCCCAGTCCTTGAACGGACCCGGATGGCGCGCCGGATCGACGATGTGAGGCGCCGATGAATTGAGATTGGTTGGCATTCTTTCTCCTGTCTGAGAGGACACTACGTGCTAGCTCAACATATAGACGTTGCGCATGGTCTCGTGGACCACGCAGAGTCCGGTCCAGCCGGCGGGGAAGAGCACGGCCGTGCCCGGCACGATCTCGATCGTCTCGCCCGACTGGTGCGTATAAGTGGCGCGCCCGGAGACAAAATAGCACAACTCGTCGCGCGGGATCGTCAGCGGCCAGGTGCCCGGCGTGCATTGCCACAGGCCTACTTCCGGCTGTCCGTTCGGCCCCTTGTGCAAGAGCACGCCGTCGCTCTTGGAGTTGCCGGCGATGGGATCGGGCTGGTGGCCCCAATCCTTGAGCGGTCCCGCATAATGCGCCGGATCGGCGATATGGGGCGCGGTCGACGCCAGGCCTTTGCTCATCATGCGGCCTGCTTGCGGCGCAGGAGCCCGTCGATGACCTTGGCCGCCTTGGCCGGCCCCTTCCTGCTGCGCATGTCCTTCGACGTCTTCTTGAGCTTCGCCTTCATCTTCTTGTCGGTGAGCATGCGGGTGATGCGGTCGGCCATGTCGGCATCCGTCCACTCATAACGGTCGAGCTTGAAGCCGTGGCCCGTCTCCTGGACGCGCGTCGCATTGTCATGGCCGTCCCAGACATAAGGCATGATGATGGCGGGCTTGCCGAAATAGAGGCATTCGGTGAAGGAGTTGTTGCCGCCATGATGGATCACGGCATCGACCTGCGGGATGACCGAAGGTTGCGGGAACCATTTGTCGATGATCACATTGGGCGGAACATCCGTGTACTGATCCATGTAGTCGCCGACATTGACCAGCGCCCTGACTGGCATCTTGCCCAGCGTCACGATAAGCCGCTTCAGCAGGTCGACATCGCCCGAGCCCAGCGAGCCGAAGCTCACATAGAGCAAAGGCTTGTCGTTGTTCTTCTTGAACTTCGGCACCTTGTACGGCACCTCCTTGCGCACGCAGCCTTCGAGATACTGGAACTGCCTGGCCGGCAGCCTGTGCCGGCGCTTGAACTTCACGGCTGACGGATAGAGCAGCAGATTCATGTGCGGGGAGGCCTCGAAGAATTGTCCCAGCGGGTATTTCTTTTCGCCGACGCTCTTCAGAAACCCGGTGAAATTGTCATGAATGGGCTTGATCACCTGGTTGAAGCGCTTGCGATAGCGGGCAAAGCCCTGCTTGTCCTTCTCGCCGCAGCCTGAGAGATGCGGCGGGATATCCGGATCCTCGATCTCGTTCTCCGAGCATGAGATGATCCTGACCCAGGGCTTGCCGTTGTCGCGGGCATAACGCTTGATCGCCGGGAACAGGATGACATTATCGACGCAGACGACGTCGGGCTTCACCATGTCGAGGACGCCGGGCAAATCCTTCTCGGCCCATTTCGCCGTTTCGACGATCATCCCCCAGCAGCCCTTCACGTAATTGTCGATCTGGTCATAGGGGCTCTTGCGGAAGTTGGGGATGTGGCCGTTGATGAAATCGACCCAGAACTTGGCCATCTCCTCGGGCGGCAGCGGTTCCGACAGATTCACCGGATGAGCCTCGAAACCATAGCCCTTGTAGACGTCGAGGAAGCCCGGATCGGACAGGAACACCACCTTGTGGCCGAGCTTTTCCAAGGCTTGGCCGATGCCGACCGAATTGAGCGCCGGACCGAAGGCCGCTTCCGGGAAGAGCGCTATCACTTTCTTCGGCTTCTTCGCCGCCTTGCGGACGGCTTTCTTCCCGGCCGGCTTTTTCGCTGCCGTCGGCTTCTTCTTCACAGTCTTCCTTGCCATCTCTGACCCCTTTCCGTGTCTCCTAACAGACTATCACGTGCCCGGCATGCCGCCGCGGTTGAAACGTTGCGCCAGCAGCACCAGGACGAAGCTCACCAGCAAAACGATCGTCGCCATGGCATTGATCTCGGGCGTCACCCCGAAGCGGATCATGGCATAGATCTGCATCGGCAAGGTCGTCGAGCCCTGCCCGGCGCCGGCGGTGAAATAGGCAATGATGAACTCGTCGATCGACAAGGTGAAAGCGAGCAAGGCCGCCGCCAGGACGGCCGGCCAGATGAGCGGGAAGGTCACATGCCGGAAGGTCGAGAGCGCCGTGGCGCCGAGGTCGCGCGAGGCCTCGGTCAGGGACCAGTCGAAGCTTTTCAACCTGGCCCGCACCACGGCGCAGACGAAAGCGATGTTGAAGACGACATGCGCCAGGATGATGGAGTGAAGGCCGAGCGTGAATTTCACCAGCGTGAAGAAGGACAGGAGCGCTATCGCCAGCACGATGTCGGGGATGATCATCGGCGTGAAGAGAAGCGCATCGAGCCCGGCCGAGGCCCTGCGGCGTTCGACGCCCAGCGCGAGCAGCGTGCCGATCGCGGTGGCGATGAAGGTCGAAGCGACAGCGACGATCAACGAATTCTTCGCCGCGGCGATGATCTTGGGGCTCTCGATCAGCCGGCCATACCATTCGGTCGAAAAGCCGGTCCAGGCGGTGGGAAGCCCCGCCTTGTTGAAGGACAGGATCATCAGCACGGCGATCGGCGTGTAGAGAAAGATATAGACGAGCGCCAGATAGGCCTTACGCATGGGCCTTGCCCTTCCCGCGCGCCCGGTTGGCGGCGACCGCCTGGGCGAAGAGCAGCACGAGCATGACGGCGATGAGGATGACGGAGAGCGCCGAGCCGAAGGGCCAGTCGCGCGCGGTCAGGAACTGGTCATAGATGAGATTGCCGACCATCTGCAGCTTGCCGCCGCCAAGAAGGTCGGGGGTCACGAAATTGCCGATGGAGAGCACGAAGACGAAGACGGCGCCCGCGGCGACACCGGGCGCGGTCAGCGGCAAGGTGATGCGCCAGAAGGTCGTCGCCGCCGAGGCGCCGAGATCGCGCGAGGCTTCGGCATAGGACGGATCGAGGCGCTGCAGCGCCGAATAGATCGCGAGGATCACGAAGGGAACATAGTTGTAGACAAGGCCCAATATGACCGCGAACTCATTGTAGAGAATCGGCAGCGGCGCATCGATAAGTCCGGCCGACTTGAGGAAATTGTTGATCAGGCCCGAAGGGTTGAGGAGCACGATCCAGGCATAGGTGCGGATGAGGTAGTTCGTCCAGAAGGGCAGCATCGCCATGAACAGGAGCGCCGTCTGGCGCTGCGGCGCCGCCTTCGAGATGGCATAGGCCGCGGGATAGCCGACGATGAGCGCGAAGATGGCGGCGAGGCCGGCGATGCGGGCGGAATCGAGGAAGATGGAGAGATAGAGCCATTCACCGGCGCGGAGAAAATTGGCGAAGGTGAATACCGACCAGTCGACGCCGCCATAGATGCCGCGCTCATAGAAGGCGGTGACGAGAATGATGGCGCAGGGCACCACCATCAAGAGGCCCAGCCAGAGAAGGCCCGGAAGCATCAAAAGGAGAGACGCCAGTCTTTGCGGCATGACACCCAAAAAAGGCGAGCGATGCGGCCAGTCCGCATCGCTCCGCCGGGGCTGATCCTTATTTCGCCGAGAGGATTTCGGTGACGACCTTGGAGAAGGTCTTCATGCCCTCGCCCAGGTCGCGCAACTGCTCATATTTAAGGAGGTCGGCCGGGGCGATCGCCATGTTCGGATATTTCTCCAGCATGGACTTGTCGATCGCCTCCATGCCGGCCTTGTTGGGCGTCTTGTACATGATGTTCTCGACCACCCATTTGCCGGTGTCGGCCTTCAGGATGTAATCGAGGAACTTGTGAGCGGCGTCCTTGTTCTTCGAGCTCTCGACCACGACCATGGTGTCGACCCACAGATCGGAGCCTTCCTTGGGGATGACATATTTGATCTCGGGCTTCTCGGCGATGCCGTAATTGCACCAGCCGTCCCAGGCCTGGACCAGCGAGGCCTCGCCCGAGACGAGCTTCGAGTAGAAGGTCGTGTCGTCATAGGCGAGCAGCGTCTTCTTGGTCTCGATGAGCTGCGCCTTGACCTGGTCGAGCTTGGCGGGGTCGGTCTCGTTGACCGACATGCCGAGCGCCAGTTCGCCCGCCGCCATCAGCCAGCGGTCGGTCGAGAGCATGGTGGTCTTGCCCTTGAGGTCGTCGGCGGGCTTGAGAAGGTCGTTCCAGCTTTGGGGCTCGGCCTTCACCACGTCAGAACGATAGCAGAGACCGGTGGTGCCCCAGGCATAGGGGATGGAGAAGGTGTTGCCCGGGTCGTGCTTGAGCTGTGCGGCTTCCGGATAGAGATTGGCGATGTTGGGGATCTTGCCATGGTCGAGCTTGGCGGCGATGCCGAGCTTGCTCAGGGCTTCGGCGAAGGGCGAGGAGACGAAGAGCACGTCATAGCCCTCGCCTTTCGAGGCCACGACCTTGCCCATGATCTCCTCATTGGTCGCGTGCACCGCGACCTCGACCTCGATCCCCGTCTCCGCTTTGAATTTCTCCGGCAGGTCCTTCGGCATATAGCCGTCCCAGTTGGAGATCACGATCTTCTCGGCGGCCTGCGCCATGCCGGCAGCCAAGAGCAGCGTCGCGCCGGCCAAAAGCGCGACGGACGTCCATTTCACGGTCTTCACTTTTCCCTCCCTTGGGTTTTTTGTTGGAGCATGACTGTGCCATGCCCGGCTTTTAGCCTGCAAGGGGGGCGCCGCCCTCCCCGACAAATCGGGGCGGGTGAATATCGCAGCTAGTTGCGCGCCGCGGCGAGCAGCGTCTGGTTGATCGTCTCGACCTGGCCCTTGGCCGGCTCGTCGGCAAGCGCCGAGACCGGAATGGTCCGGCGCAGCATGTCGTGATAATCGCGCACGCCGGCCTCGAGATCGGACAGGATCATGGTCGAGAAGCCCGATGACTGCATCGATTCCCACGACCACTTGATGAGCTGTGCGTCCTCGGCCCCCGTCACGCGGTCGATGCGATGCGCCAGGTAGCGCGCCACCTTCGCCTGGCGGCTGTCGTCGGAGGGCGCATAATAGGCCATGCGCTGCACGGTCTTGCCCACTTCCATGGGCACTTCCTGATAGAAGCCGATGAGGTCGGGATAGAGCATGATCACCAGATTGGGGAACATGCCGAGATAGACCCAGCGACCCCGCGCGTCTTCCGGCAGGTGCTCCATGACCGGGCGGTGCTTCACATAATTGCGCACGCTCCAGAAGCGCGGCGAGACGCCGGTGATGCGGCCTTCCGAGCGCGACACGCCGGTCGTCCCCCGGCCGTCCTTATACTGCTGGCCATAAAGGTCGTGCAGAGCCGGATGGGCGATCGGCACGTGATAGCCTTCATTGTCGACGTCGCGCACCGCCTTCCAGTTCACCTCGAGGACGTCGCGAGTCTGCGGCCCATAGGGCTTGATCTCGGCAAGCCGGTAGGCCGCGGCCTCGGCCACATGCTGCGCCATGAGCTCGGCGACGGACCCCTGCGGTCCCGGCTTGAAGCGGACGAAGACGAAGCCGTGCCAGATCTCGTGCTCGACCGGCACGAGACCGTGCGTCACGGGATCGAGCTTGGGGAAGGTCTTGGCCTTGGGCACGGCGCGCAGCGTGCCGTCGAGATTGTAGGACCAGCCGTGGAACGGGCAGACCATGGCGCTCTTGCAGCGCCCGCTGTCGCCCGCCACCACGCGCGACCCGCGGTGCCGGCAGACATTGTGGAAGGCGCGCACGACATTGTCCTTGCCGCGCACGATCAGGGCACGCTCGCCGGCGATGTCGAAGGTCGTCCAGTCGCCGTCCTTGGGGATGTCGCTCACATGGCAGGCGAGCTGCCAATGGCGGCGGAACAGCTCCTCCTGCTCGATCAGGAAGAGCTCCTTGTTGAAATAGGTCCAGGGCGGAAGGCCCGCGCGCTCGTCGTCGGTCAGACGGCTCGGCGTCACGAAGTCGATCGCGTTCATTGTGGACCCTCCTTTTCTAATTGAACGTTCAGTCAATATAGCCTCTCCAGTCACCAAGAGGCAATAGGAAGAGACTGCTGTGAGCGGTCGAAAAAAGCTCAAGCTTGACGGGCGGTTACAGCCGTGGCACGCATGCGGGACGCGGTGTTTCGATGCCCAAAGGCTAGAAACCGAACAGGGAACACGGTGCGGATGACCCAATCGGGGCCAAAACCGTGACTGCCCCCGCAACTGTGAGCGGCGAGGACGTACGCAGAATTGGCCACTGGGCAACCGGGAAGGCCGCGTGCATCCGCCCGAGCCGCAAGTCAGGAGACCTGC